>JAXLUE010000003.1:0-167511 GCA_046329695.1 Ferruginibacter sp. | reverse complement strand
TGCGGATAGCCGAATCCGTTATATTTTCTTTTGTCAGGCTGATAGGCCGGAGGTGAAGTTCGACCATCTTACGGACGAATTTCATTTTTTCGTTCTGAGGAAGTTTCAGCTGCGCAAAGATCTTGGGTACCATCCGCCCTCCCACCACTTCGTGACCATGGAAAGTCCACCCATGGCCTTCCTCAAATTTTTTGGTCGCGGGTTTGGCGATATCATGCAGCACGGCCG
Organism: Ferruginibacter sp.; assembly: GCA_046329695.1. GTDB lineage: Bacteria > Bacteroidota > Bacteroidia > Chitinophagales > Chitinophagaceae > Ferruginibacter. Next base: position 167,283 of record JAXLUE010000003.1, on the reverse strand, counting down.
CCCAGCGGAGCCACAGGTCGTCTGTTTGCGGGGCGATATTATCCATTACCTGCAGCGTATGGTAGAAATTATCCTTGTGCCCTTTCCCATCGATATATTCGGCGCCTGCCAATGCCACCATTTGAGGGAAAATGATCTGCAACAGGCCTGAGCGGTACATCAGGTCGAACCCGATGGACGGCTTGGCGCACATCAGCATCTTGTTCATTTCATCGGAAATGCGTTCCGCACTAACGATCTTGATCCTGTGCGCGTTTCGGCCGATCGCGTCATAGGTTTTCTCTTCGATTTGATAGCCCAGCTGAGCGGCAAACCTTACCGCACGCAACATGCGAAGGGGGTCGTCGCTGAAAGTCTGATCCGGCGCAAGCGGCGTACGGATGATGCCGTCACGCATATCCTGTCTGCCGTTAAATGGGTCCAACAAAGTTCCCATATCTTCCTGACGCAGACTGATGGCGAGTGCATTGATGGTGAAATCACGGCGCAACTGGTCGTCACGCAGGGTGCCGGCTTCCACATCCGGCTTACGGCTGCTCTGGCGGTAACTTTCTTTACGGGCACCCACGAACTCGATCTCCATATCATCGAACACGATTTGGGCGGTTCCGAAATTCTTGAAGAAATTGACGGTGATGCCGGGATCCAGCAGACGGGCCGTTTCATGCGCCAGCGCAATACCATCCCCCACACACACAATATCGAGGTCCTTGGTTGGCCTGCCGATCAGTTTATCACGTACAAATCCCCCGATCACGTAGGCATCAAGCCCCAAAGCGGCGGCCGCAGCGGCTACCTGCCTGATGATCAACCATTCCTTCTCATTAACGGGGATATCCATGGCTGCAAAAATAGCCCTTTGACCTGTTACACCCGACTATGAGACAAGAAAAGCCACAGAGATAGATATGAGATATTATCCACATAACATAAATCTCTGGCATTAAACTTGACTATGTAAACTTCCCTGTGGAAATTTGAACCGGGGAAGAGATTTTGACAAAATGACTTTATAAAGCAAGTGTATGGACAAACCGTTTTATTTACAGGGCGGAGAAGAGGAAATGGAATTTATGCCGATCATTCCGCTCAACGAGGAAGAAGACCCAAATGCAGAAGCACAGCAGATCCCGGAAGAATTACCTCTTTTGCCGTTAAGGAATACGGTACTGTTTCCCGGCGTAGTTATACCCATTACCGTTGGACGGGATAAGAGCATCAAGGCGGTAACGGACGCTTACAAGGCTGACAAATTGATAGGCGTGGTAGCGCAAAAAGACAGCAATATCGAAGAACCGTCTGCCACCGACCTCGAAAATATTGGCACCGTTGCCAAAATTGTCAAGCTGATCAAAATGCCCGACGGCGGCACCACCATCATTATCCAGGGGCGAAAAAGATTCAAAATTGCCAGGATCACTTCCGATGACCCTTATTTTAAAGCGGCCATCAAGGTGCTGGAAGAAGAAAAGATCAGCGGTGATGACGATTTTGATGCCATGGTCGGCAGTATCAAAGACCTGGCCTCACAGATCATCAGCCTCTCACCCAACCTTCCCAGCGAAGCGGCGATCATCCTGAAAAATATCGAAAACCCATCGTTCCTGATCCATTTTGTGAGCAGTAACCTGAGCAGCGATATCAAGCAGAAACAACAACTGCTTAACACACAGAACCTGAAAGCAAGGGCTGAGTTACTGATGAACCTCATGCAAACGGAACTTCAGTATGCCGAACTTAAGACCAAACTCACCAACAAGACGAGGGCGGAACTCGACAAACAGCAGCGTGATTATTTTCTCCAACAACAACTCAAGGCCATCAAAGATGAACTGGGCGGAGAAAATATGGCGGAAGTGAAGGAAATGCTCAAAAAAGCCGAAACAAAAAAATGGCCGGCCGCCGCACAGGAGATGTTTCATAAAGGAATAGAGAAACTGGAAAGGATGCATCCATCCACGCCGGATTATTCGGTGGTGTATAATCACCTTGACCTGATGCTTGATCTTCCCTGGAATGAATACACAGAAGATTCATACGACCTGAACAAGGCTAGAAAGATCCTGGACCATGACCACTACGGGATGGATAAGATCAAAGAACGCATCCTCGAATACCTGGCCGTATTGAAACTGAAGGGCGATATGAAGAGCCCGATCCTCTGTTTTATCGGCCCGCCCGGTATCGGAAAGACCAGCCTGGGAAAAAGCATCGCATCGGCCATCAAAAGAAAATATGTGCGCGTAAGCCTGGGCGGACTGCATGATGAGAGTGAGATCAGGGGGCACCGAAAAACCTATATCGGCGCCATGCCCGGCCGCATCATTCAATCGATACGCAAAGTGAAATCGAGCAACCCGGTGATGATCCTGGATGAGATCGACAAAATTGGAAGCCATCACCAGACAGACCCTTCCTCTGCCCTGCTGGAAGTGCTTGACCCGGAACAGAACAATACTTTCTACGATAACTACCTGGAACTGGAATACGACCTGAGTAAAGTACTCTTCATTGCCACGGCAAACGACCTGGCCAATATTCAGCCGGCCCTGCGCGACAGGCTGGAGATCATTGACCTGAACGGGTATGCCATTGAAGAAAAGATCGAGATCGCCAAAAGGCACCTTTTGCCTAAACAAAAGGAAATGCATGGTTTGGCCAAAGACAGTTTCAAAATGGCAGACAACGTCATTGAAAAGATCATCACCGATTATACAAGGGAAAGCGGCGTACGGGAACTGGACAGGCAGCTGGCCAGTATCATGCGCTTCCAGGCTAAGGAAATGGTGATGAAGGGAAAACTCAAGGCCACGATCACCGCAACAGATGTGGAGAATATTCTGGGCAAACCCAAATACAACAATGAAATTTATAAAACCGCCAATATGCCCGGCGTGGCTGTTGGCCTGGCCTGGACCTATGTTGGCGGGGATATCCTTTTCATCGAGGCGCAACTGAGTGATGGAAAAGGAGAACTCAAATTAACGGGTAACCTCGGCAATGTCATGAAAGAAAGTGCAACGACCGCATTCACCTGGCTGCAGGCCAATGCCAAAAAAGCGGGGATCGATCCGGAAAACTTCCATAAAAAAAATGTGCATATCCATGTACCGGAAGGGGCTGTTCCCAAAGATGGCCCCAGTGCCGGCATCACTATGATGACAGCCCTGGCCAGTGCGTTTACCGGGCGCAAGGTAAAATCATTCCTGGCAATGACCGGTGAGATCACCTTGCGCGGGCAGGTTTTACCAGTCGGCGGCATCAAAGAAAAGGTGCTGGCAGCAAAACGATCCGGCATCAAAGAGATCATCATGTGCTGGCAAAATGAAAAAGATGTGGCGGAGATCAACCCTGCCTTCATCAAAGGCATCCGGTTTCACTACGTCAAAAACATGCAGCAGGTGCTTGAACTTGCACTGTCAAAATAAGTTATGTCCCGCTGAACAAATACCGGCAGTCGGTGTTATGATACATTGACTTCATGTTGGTTGTTTTAAGGATTAAAGTACAAATCCTCCTGACTCTTCAGGAGGGTTTTTGTTAGGGGCCAGGGCTATGAATTATAAGAAAAACGTATTAACTTTACCGCTCTGTCAGTATCACCCTATGGTGATCAAGGTTGAATGTCAAGCCCTCTGATCCACTTTCCTCGAAAATCCTTCTAAAGTCTATCCCCCGTCCGTCCCGGATTTGAAGACCGAACAGTTTGTTCACTATTAATCTACTCATATGCAAAAAAAACTCTACAAAACGGGTTTTCTGAACAGGCAATTATTGATTGCGGTTGTTTTTTGTTTATCAGGAAGCGCCTTATTTCAAAGGGCGGATGCGCAAAATTTTTGTCCGGATGAAGTGGTATACTGGTTAGAGAATTTTGGTACCGGCACCACAGCCACCAGCCATCCTGATATCATACCCGGCACTTTTACATTCAATGGAAGCGGACTCATGACCAATGAAGGTGAGTACCGTGTTGTCAACAACGCACAACAAAGGCCGGAGTGGCATAATTCAGAAGACCATACCACCGGCGATACGGATGGCAAGATGATGGTCATCAACGGTGACGCCCAAACGTTTTTCCGTCATGTAACCAATCTTGGCACGGGTTTCCTCCCAGGGATTTATTCCGCCAGTGTGTATGTCATGAATGTCAATACACCCGGCACCTGCGCGCCGAACCCGCTTTTACCAAATGTTGTATTCAGTGTGGAATATCTCGACCAGAACAATAACTGGATCCCGGTGCAAGGTTCTCCCTGGACTTCGGGTACGGTACCTCAATCAGCGGATCCTGCCTGGGTTAAAATCGGCAATGTATTTACACTTCCCCCAACCGGTGCGTTTATTGTTACCAACATGCGCGTTACCCTTGCCAGCACACAGGGCGGTGGCTGCGGAAATGATTATGCCATTGATGATATCAAATTGGCATCCTGCCCTTCGGGCGGACAGGTGCCGGTCATTTTCGAGACCGTTTCAGCCGCAGCAAAAGGAAGTGGCGTACTTGTTTCCTGGTCTACCAGTACGGAAATCAACAACGATCATTATGAGGTGGAAAGAAGTACCGATGGCGGCAGGTCATGGCTTAAGATCGCCACGGTCAAAGGTCGGGGCAACAGTAATACACTGGTCAACTATCAGTCTTTTGATGCCAGGCCGGTCATTGGCAGGAACCTGTACCGCATCCGCCAGGTAGATGTGGATGGAACGGCCAAATATTCAGTTACCGTCAGCGCCAATGTTAAAGCGGGCTCAACGGCCATAAGCCTGCTGAGCAATCCTGTTGGCAGCCAGGCCACGCTTGATTTTCTCAGCGACAGGGCCCAGCAAGTGCGTGTACTCATCAACGATATCTCCGGCAAACTGATTTCCAGCCAGACGGTGAAGCTCCAGCCCGGCAGCAACCGAATCGCCATCCTGCTGCCCGACGGACTTAGCCAGGGTTTATACATCATCCAGGTTGCGGATGAACAGGGCAATTCCCTGTTCCGCGAAAAATTCATCAAGCAGTAATCATATCACGATCATATCATTAAAAAGAGAGCCTGATGGGCTCTCTTTTTAGTTGTAGTAAAGATATCTTTAAACAGAAGAAAATCTAGTGAGGCCTTTCCATCCAATCCTTTTCCTTTTCCGTGGTCAGCGCCTGTATGATACCGACCAGGAATATCATTCCTATAGTGGATGACAGAAACAACAAATTGAAAGAATCATAATAAGCGATTTCAGTATGCCCTTTTGTAAAGAACAGATAAAGGTCGGAGAACAGGCAGCAAGCCCAGGCAATCATACCCAGGAAAAATAATATCCAGGAAAATACCCTGACAGGTTTTGAAGGGTGCCTTTTGGTTCGACGGGCAAATACCAGGAATACACTGATAAATAAAGACGCCGGCAGTATCAGAATGCCCAGCATATAAGCATATGTGATCCAGGGTATATAGGTCAGCAAGCCCAACAAAAAACGCAACAGCAGCAACAGCAGGGCCAGAGAAACAAAAAAGCCGATCATCGTGAGGAAAATCCTGCCCGCGAGATCTATATATTTATTATCCTGGTTTGGCATATGGTTTAAATAGGCTTTACAGCCAATATCAAAATCGGCATCCCCCCTGGCTGAGTTATTTCCTGAAATAACTCAGGTTTGTTTTGGGGGTTAAAGTCAGCAGCGTTTCATACATCAGTTGTATGGTATGCTCAATATCCTTTTTGTGCAGCATCTCCACCGTAGTATGCATATAACGAAGCGGAATAGATATCAGCACGGAAGGGCATCCATCGTTGGCATAGGCAAATGAATCGGTATCGGTTCCCGTACTGCGGCTGACAGCGCGCAACTGAACCGGTATCTTTTTCCTGGATGCCACATCCTGCACCAGGTCGAGTAATTTATTGTGAACCGCCGGTCCATCCAGCAAAGAGAAGGACCTTGCCAGAGCAATCCCCTTCAATATTCTTACTGATCATGGGTGTGGTGCTGTCGTCGTCATCGGTGATGATGGCCACATCGGGTTTGATGCGCCTGCTGGTCATTTCGCGCCTCGGCAATTTCTTCCTGGACCGCATTGACCTATAAAGGCTGTATAGCGGCTTTCTTGTTATTGGCTTTCAGCAAGCGGGCCACTTCAGCGATCATAAATCCTCCGATACGGTTGTCAAATGCACGCCCGATGAGGTAATCATGTGCCAGTTCATCATATCCGTCGACATACGTTACTACTGCGCCGACATGTATACCGAGCGCTTCCACTTCTTTTTTATTCCTTGCGCCGCAATCCAGAAAAAGGTTATCCACTTTAGGCTGTGTTTCTTTATCTGCACTGCCCAACCTTGTATGAATGGCCGGCCAGCCGAAAACAGCTTTCACAAGTCCTTTCTTACCATGGATCCAGACGCGCATGGAAGGGGCTATCTGGTGATCGACACCGCCATTCCTTTTCAGGTAGATCAACCCATCGGAAGAAATATAATTGACGAACCAGCTTATTTCATCGGCATGCGCTTCTATGACCACTTTGAAAGGCGCTCCCGGGTTAATTACACCCACTGCGGTACCATATGGATCTGTAATAAATTCATCAGCAAATGGCTTCATATAATCCATCCACATTTGTTGCCCGCTGCTCTCGAAACCCGTTGGGGAAGCATTGTTGATATAATCCCGGAGAAAGGTATATGAACTGTCGGGGATGATGCTTTTAGACCTTGGGGCCTTGTTTGATGTACTCTTTTTTGCGGTTGCTTTAGCCATAACAGTAAAAATTTGCGGCAAATTAATCAATTAGTTGCGAGAAAAGTGGCGAGGGCAGATAACAACATCAGGCCATCGACACCAAAATAATAGAACCAGTAACCCTGCTGCCTGTGAGAAAACCTGTACAAAAACCAGGTGGCCAATCCTGTGAAGCCCCATGCCACTGCCAATGAAGGATGCCGCAGGTGAAGGCTCAGCAGGATGCTCAAACTCATATAACATACAAACGACAGAATTGTTATGACCTGTAACGAGGTACGCGAAACGCTGGTCACCAGGCTGCCCAAAGACCTTAATAAATCTGTTTTGAGGTCGCGGGCATCAAAGATGATACAGAGAATAAACATAAATGAAAACCTCTGAAGGAACAGTATCCAAACGATCTTCCCGTCATGAGAACCGTCTGATGCCACCGGCCAGAAAACGGTCACAAAAGCCCAGGTGCCCGCCAGCAAGATGGTTTTCAAATATCCTGCACGTTGAAATACAGCAGAAAAAGAAAGTGGAAGCAATGGGAGGCAATACCCAATGGTCAATACAGTGGCCAGGATCACATAAACCCATAAAGCAGGCTCTTGCAGCATACAACCGATCATGCCACCGGCGCAAAACAGGAATAGGATAACGGATGTAACCTGTTGCCTGAGAAACCGCAATCCACCGGATAACTGCTGAAAAGGGAATAAGCTAATGAGCCGGTAGAGGTTATAACTGCAGCAGGTGCTCAGGAAAATAAGCAGGTACACTTCAAACCCTGTTTGTATGTGTAAAACCCGGCTTGTTTCTATGGCAAGCGCGACGGCGCAGCATGATATGAAGATGGCGTGGGTAAAAAGTACCTGTAGCCTTTGCATCAGGGTGTGATCAGGTAAAGGGGTTCTGTGGTTGTAATTACGTTGCTCTTATTTCCGGCCAGGTCTTTTACAAATACCTCAAAAAAGAGTGTATCGGTATATGGCCTTATCGTTTGCCCTGAATTGGTCAATACGCTATTGATTTTCACATCCACATCCACATTCAGGTTCTTGCGGGTCAGGGAAGATAAATCGGGTAAAAGGAATGAGTCTTGTTTAAAAGGCGCTGTTGTGATGTTCTTTACATACACATAAGTGGGTTTGTCGCTGTAACCCAGATCGCCTTCCGCATCCGTGAGACCGAGTTTCATTTCCGGGCTTTGTTGTCCGGCTATGACATATGCCACATTAAATGAATAAGATTTAAAACTGATCTGGGGTTCGGAAGTATATTTATCTTTCTTGCAGGATGCAGCAAAAAGGAGGATGGAAGCAATAAAAACGATCCTGTTCATGTCAATTTTTTGTTGATCAAATGTAAAGATTGGTTTTCATATAACAATCTTAAAATATTGCAGCATTTTTGCATCAAAACCAGGTCAATTGAGCTTTGAAAGCGTATCGGAGGTTCTAAGGGAAAGGATTTTTTCTGATGCCCAACCGGCAGCTATGCCTTTGGCCCTGGATGTATTTTCTTTTCAATATCAATACAACCGGGTGTACCGGTCTTATTGCGACATATTAGGCAAGAACCCAACGAATGTTCACACGATCGGGGAAATCCCATTTCTTCCTATTGGCCAGTTTAAACAGCAGCGCATACAAACCGGAGATTTTGTTCCAGAGATCATTTTTGAGAGCAGCGGCACAACCGGATCGGTGAATAGCATACATGCCGTTAAAGATCTGACCTTATATGAACAGAGTTTCTCCAAAGCATTTCGGTTGCAATATGGCAACCCGTCTGAATATTGTATTATCGGCCTCCTGCCCTCTTACCTGGAAAGAAGACATTCCTCACTGGTACATATGGTTGACCGGCTTATCCGCGACAGCGGCCATCCATCGAGCGGCTTCTACCTGTATGATCATGAAAAACTTCATCAAACCATTGCAGCCAATGAATCAAACGGCGTCACCAGCATATTGATCGGTGTAACATATGCCCTGCTTGACTTTTCCGAATCTCACCGTATGCAGTTGCAGCATACGATAGTGATGGAGACAGGTGGCATGAAAGGCCGTAAGAGAGAACTCACCCGGGAAGAAGTGCATGGCTTATTGTGCGAACGATTAGGGATAGACGCAGTTCATTCCGAATATGGCATGACCGAATTACTTTCCCAGGCTTATTCAGGCGGACAGGGCCGGTTCACCTCGCCCCCGTGGATGAAGGTTCTTATCAGGGCCGATGACGATCCTTTTGAAATCATGCCATACCCACCCGGGGGCAATACTTCCATTACCGGCGTCATCAATATCATTGACCTTGCTAACCTGTACAGTTGCAGTTTCATTGCAACCGATGACCTGGGGCGCTTACACAGCGATGGCCGTTTCGAAGTACTTGGACGTCTGGACAACAGTGATATTCGGGGCTGTTCACTGATGTTGGGTTGAATATTCATACAAACATTTATTCAACGATCAATGATCTAATGAATTTTGAATATGGAGTTATGATGCCTGAGCCCTGACGCACCGGTTATTGATCTAACCTGAATCACCTTACTTTAAAAAAGTTCATTCAACAAAATACCATATAAATGAGAAATGCCACCTCAACGAGGCGGCATTTGATTTCTGTGAACTGGCTGTCCCGATGAATATCGGGAGAACCCAGGGCCCATCTCATCCGGGCTTTCCACCCTCTGGAGATATTGATATCAACCACTCAATATATCGCCTGGACTTTTTTCGCTTGATCGCCATCTCCCTTCTCCGGGCGCTGAATATATCCGGGTATATTTCATGATACTTCAACTCCCATGGAATACCACGGCTGGTAAATACCGACTCCCCGGAATTATGACGAATCATCCTCTGTACAATATCTTCACATGCACCCACATAATATTTATCAAGTTTAACTGAATAAAGTACATACACGTATGCCATATAAATGAGAAATGCCACCTCAACGAGGCGGCATTTGATTTCTGTGAACTGGCTGGGACTCGAACCCAGGGCCCATACATTAAAAGTGTATTGCTCTACCAACTGAGCTACCAGTTCTCCAAAGTCTTTCCTTTCCGTGGGTTCCAGGTGCTGATAATCAGCGACATGAAACATAATCCCTGAAAAGGAGTGCAAAAATAAGGTAAAAACCATTTTCATCAAATTATTTTAAAAAAGTTTTTAAACATCCTGCATCCAGCTTTCCACATTTCTTTTCATACAGCGGGTGTTCTGGCTTATTTTTGTTTACCTATACGATTATGAGTTCATTTTTTCAAAATAAGGTGGTGGCCATTACCGGGGGCAGTGATGGGATCGGACGTGCGCTGATCGAACATCTGTTACCCATGGGGGCAAAAATTGCCACCTGCGCAAGAAACCAGGACAAACTATACGATCTGCAGCTCAGGCACTCAAATCAGCCCCTGCACTGTATCGTTGCGGATGTCAGCAATTATAATGATTGCAAATTATTCATCGAGTCTACCCTGAAACAGTTTGGCGGCATCGATATCCTGATCAATAATGCAGGTATTTCCATGCGGTCGATGTTGAAAGATGCGGAACTGGATATATTTAAGAAGGTGATGGACATCAACTATTTCGGCACGGTATACTGCACCAAACTGGCCCTGGAATCGATCATTGCCCGAAAAGGCACCATAGTAGGCGTTTCATCGATCGCCGGTTACCGGGGCCTGCCGGGCCGGAGCGGATATTCGGCCAGCAAATTCGCCGTCAATGGCTGGCTGGAAGCTATCCGGACCGAATTGATGGATGATGGTGTCAATGTGATGTGGGTCTGCCCGGGGTTCACCCGCAGCAATATCCGCCATGCGGCATTAACCGGAAAAGGGCAAATGCAGGGCGAAAGTCCTTTGCAGGAAAGTTCCCTGATGAGTGCGGAAGAATGCGCCAGGCGTATTATCACCCGCAGTGCCGAAAAGAAAAAGAACGGCCGTATTCACATTCCGGGATAAAAGGACCGTGTTCATCAGCAAATTTCTGCCATCCTGGGCCGATAAACTCACCCAACGATACTTTTTCAAGGATGGGAAACTGATCAAATAAGAACCCTAAAAAATTGCACCGCCAAAAGTTCCCATGCCATTAATAACCCTGACAAGCGATATAGGTACGCAAGATTACCTGATTGGCGCCATAAAAGGGCAGTTGATGCGCCTGAACCCCAAAAGCCATGTCATTGACCTGAACCACACGCTCTCCCCTTTCAATTTTCCACAGGCCGCATATCTCTGCCGGAATGCCTGCAGCCAGTTCAGCAATGGGAGTTTTCACATCATACTGGTCAATTTCTTCGACAATAAACCTTCCCATATCCTGTTGGCAGAACATGCGGGCCAGTATTATTTGTGCGCTGATAACGGGCTGCTGACCATGATCCTGGAATGCGAGCCGGAAAAGGTTGTGGCGATACCGTTGAATAAAACCACCCAGAAAAACATCCTTTATTGCACAGAAGTAATGTCGAAGGCCATCGAAGAGATCAGCCAGGGTAAATTGTTAGAAGAGATCGGGGAAAAAGATATTCCGATCGTTGTAAAATATCCCCTGAAACCTACTGTTGGAAGTAACTGGATCGAAGGTCAGATCATCTTCATCGATCATTTTGAAAATGTTGTGGTCAATATCAGGCGGGAAGATTTTGAAAACCAGCGTAATGGCAGGAGCTTTACAATCGTTTTCAAACGAGATGAGATCATCGACCGTATATCAGAATCCTATGCCGATGTACCCGAAGGAGAAAAGCTGGCACTCTTTAACTCGGCTGGTTACCTGGAGATCGCCATTAACCAGGGCAATGCGGCAGGGCTCTTTGGATTACAGGGATACTCAGAACTGCAACAGCAACATGCACAGCAGCCTTTCGTCAATAACCTGCTGCTCTACCAAACAGTCAAAATTTATTTTGAATAACCATCATTAACATTAAAACGCTTCACATGAAAAAACTTTTTTCGGTTTTGTTCACAGCCGGCATCATGCTCACGGCAGGGGCCCAGGTAAAAATGCCCGCCCCCTCACCCACACAGACAATCAAGCAGGATTTCGGTACGGCCGGGATTGAGTTGAAGTATTCCAGGCCCGGAATAAAAGAAAGAAAAATATTCGGCGACCTGGTACCTTATAAAAAATTATGGAGGACCGGAGCCAATGCTGCAACCATGATCCGATTTAATGAACCGGTTGAAATCAAAGGAAAACAAATCGATACAGGCAGCTATGCATTGTATACCATACCCGATGTAGACAGCTGGGAGATCATTATCAATAAAGGAACCAGCAACTGGGGCGTAGACGGATACAAAGAATCTGAAGATGTGGCGCGTTTTACCGTAACACCCATGAAGATGAAAACCAAATTGGAAACATTCACCATGCAATTCGCCAACATACAGCCCGAGAGCTGCGAACTGCACATCATGTGGGAAAAAACGGCTGTCGCAATTCCCATCCAGGTAAAAATCAGGGACAAAATCAGGGCACAGATCGAAGAAGCACTGAAAGGCGATAAGAAACCTTACTGGCAAGCGGCACAATTCTATAACGAATACGACAAGAACCTTCCCAAAGCGCTGGAAAATGTAACAAAAGCAACGGAAAGCAATCCCAAGGCATTCTGGATGTGGCTTTACAAAGCACGTATACAGAAAGAAATGGGCGATAAGGCAGGCGCCATGGAAAGCTCCAAACGTTCATTGGAACTGGCTACAGAAGAAAAGAACGACGACTACATCAAAATGAATCTTGATCTGCAGAAAAAATTACAGTAATAAGTGTCGGACATTTTTGAACCGCTTTCTATCCGGAAGCGGTTTTTTTATGCAATTCAACCGCTTGTTGTTTTAACAGGCAGTACGCGCAAGGCCAGTTGAATCATTGTACCAAGCACGATAACCGAGATCGCACCTATCGCATTCAACCATAAAAATGAAATGACATCGGCCTTATATATGGCAATGACAATGGCTTCAGAAAGCAAGGCTGCGATGAATACTGCCCGCGCCCTGATCTTGTCGATCCAGAAAGCCACAAGGAAAATACCCAGGATGACGCCGTAAAATAATGAACCCAGGATATTGACGGCCTCGATCAGACTGTTCCCGATATTATGCGCAAACATGGAAATCACGATGCAGAAAACACCCCAGCCCAGGGTGTACCATTGCGAAACCCTGTATTCATGCATGGGTTTGTCTTTAGGCTCAAAATACCGTTTATGAAAATCAACCATCGTACAGGCCGCCAGGGAATTAAGCGCCGCCGCGATACTTCCCCAAGCCGATAGAAAGATGATCGCGAAGATGATCCCGATCAAACCTGCCGGCAGGTTTTCCCGAACAAAGCGGAGGAATATATAATTGGTGTCATTAACATCTTCATCGGGCAAAGCCCTGGATAATATGGCCCTGTATTGCTTCCTGTAACCCGCCGCACCCTGGTGATCGCCTGCTTCCTGCGCCGCATGATAACTGGCTTCCGTTGCCATCAAAGAGTCGCGCGATGCCGTTTGCAGGCCCATATTCACCCTGGTATCATCAAAATACACAGGCGCGCGCTGATTTTGGTAAAATGAAAAAATCAAAATCCCCAGCAACAATATAAAAAACTGCATGGGCACTTTTACCAGTCCGTTCAACAGCAAACCCAACCTGCTTTCCCGTATACTCTTTGCCGTGAGATAACGGCCCACCTGGCTGTGATCAGTACCAAAATAACTAAGCGCCAGGAAAAACCCGCCAATCAGGCCGCTCCAAATATTGTATTTGTCCTTCCAGTCAAAACCATTTGCCGTCTCTCCGCTGGTAATGATGTTCATCTTCCCTTCCCTGCCCGCTTCCCGTAGCGCATGGAGGAAACCCTTTTCCCCGGGCAACAACCTGACTGACAGGTAACCGACCAGTATAAGCGTGACGAATACGATAAGCATCTGCAATTTCTGCGTATGCGCAACGGCCCTGGCCCCTCCGCTCATGGTATAAATAATAAGAAGACCTCCTGTTACGAGGTTCGTCAGATAAATGTTCCATCCCATCAAAGAACTCAAAACTAACGATGGGGCGTAAATGCTGATACCCGTACTCAACCCGCGCGACAACAGGAACAGGAATGAAGTTAGTGAACGCGTCCTCCCGTCGAAACGTTGTTCCAGGAACTCATATGCGGTCAATACCTTCAGCCTGCTGAACACAGGAACAAAGAAGATGCAGATCACGATCATCGCCAGTGGCAGGCCGAAATAATATTGAACAAAGCGCATCCCATCGCTGTAAGACTGACCGGGGCCTGTGAGGTAGGTGATGGCGCTGGCCTGCGTGCCCATGATACTGAAAAGCACCAGGTAGGCAGGCATATCACGGTCGCTCAGAAAATAACCTTCCAGGCTTTTCCGGGAACGCCCTTTATATACACCATAGACAATGATGCCGGTAAGCGTTAGAAACAATATGATCCAGTCGGCCAGGCTCATCTATTCATGATATCAAAACAACAAAGCATGTCAGTTAAGCTTTAAAATACACGGTAATCCAATAGTAGAGGATGACCTGCAGAATAAGGAAGAACCCTACGGCCAGGTACCAGCGATTCCAATGTTCTTTTGGCTGATTCACAATGATCATTTTTAATGATGAACCGGGGGTGCCAGTAAGTTGGCAATGATCCTGTATGCCCCGGGTACCCCGGCAGGCAATTGACGAAAAAAAACAAGCCCGGTATAAATGAACCGTCCCTTGCCATAATCAGCCACTAACAAACTGCCGTCATGGTCTTTCTCTCCGGGGTCATGCATGGAAAGTAACTTCTGATAATGACCGTCGATATTTTCAGCATGGTAAATACTGCGTTCCTGAATCCATCCTTTGAAATCATCCCTGGTGATCTGGTTGGGCTCCCGGAATACGGGATGATCTGGCTGCAGGAAGCTGACCTCTGCATTTTCATCGGTGACCCTCGACCGGCTGATGGTAAATGGATATGGGGATATCCTGGCCTTCACCGGGCCAATGGAATTGTTCGTATTGTATTGAACAAGCAACACACCGCCCTGGTTAACGTATTCCATCAAAGCATCATACCGGCTACTGAGCCATTCATGTATATTGTATGCCCGCACACCGGTTACGATGGCGTCAAACTGTTTCAGGCCGGGCATATCGATATCCTGCTCCTTTAAAGTAACCACTTCATACCCCATTTGTTCGAGCGCTTCCTGCACCCGGTCTCCGGCACCTGGAATATAACCGATACGTTTCCCCCTGGTTGCAAGATCAAATTTCAACACGGTGACCTGGTCGGCAAAATGATAATAGATATCCGGTATATGGTCATAGGCGATTTTCCGAAGAGCATGATATTGTTTAGCAGGCAGATCACGCGAGCTTAGCCTTGCCCCAAACAGTTGCCGGCTGTTGTTTTTGAGCATATCACTGTTCAGGCTAAACGAAACTGCCCTGGTTTCCATGCGCGACATCCCTGAATCGATAGACGGCATGGCAAAGTCGCGTTCATTATTATATGCCTCCAATTCGATCTTTCCCTTAACCGGTATTTTGGCCTGTATGGAAAACCTGATCGGCTTAACCTGGTTCTTATCCGCATTGCGGAAAATGACCAACGACGGGGATGCATTGATCAGTACAGGCTGTATGATCTGTACCGGTTCAAATCGTTCGCCTTTCACAGGGTCGGTATACTTAAACCTGACCGGCCTGCTGAATGTCCACACCCTGTCTGCCGCCGTTAAGGTAAAAAACGCTTCCAGGGTTTCCGTTTGCGCGAGCCCTTTCAGATTCGGCTGGTCGACCACAAAGCTCCCGTCGTGCATCCCCCTTTCGAGCCAGTAGGGCTGCGAAGGAGGCGTTTCCCCGGGAATCAGGAACTTCATTACTCCGGTAACATTCTGGTTGACCGCCAGGCTGTCTGTTTTCCATTCATGGCCCATCACTGTTGCCCGTAATGACCGGAAATCGCCGCCCAGCCTGTTATTCACCGTTACCGTTATCATCATACTGTCGCCCACAGATATTAATTGCCGGTCGGTAACTGCTTCTATATAAAAACCGCTACAGGCCAGAATGAGTTGCGCGGTTTCTTCTCCTTTCAATTTCGTCCAATAGCCGGGTGATAATGAAAAGAGAGCTTTTTGGAGGTTCAATAATGCGGTCATTGATCTTTCGGGATGCATCATATCAAAGCGGGCGATCAACTGATCTACCGAATCCCTGATACCTTTTGCCTGGATACGGTTCCAACCTGTTTCGATACCATCCATCAGGTCATTGACGGGAGGTTCTCCCTTGATGGTTTTAAAATATTCGGTTACACTTCCCCGTTGTGAAGGCACTCCAAAACCCTGGCTTTTATGCTGGCTTCGGCTTATTGCAGCCACCTCTCCATAACTTTTACCGAGCAATGCATTGTATTGCCCGACGTTTACTTTGAACTGATCTTCCCGCTGCGTATTATTGCCGCCGAAATTGAACGTATTCCATAATAATCTTTTGGCCTGCCATACGGTCACTCCCTGGGTGAGTTGTTCGGGATACCTGGCAGGATCGGCGGCGGCTTCAAAAGCTTCGCCGGCAAGAATGGCCGATGCCGTATGGTGTCCATGACCGCCTTCGCCAGTAGTGGGGAAACGGGCGATCATGATATCGGGCCTGAACCGGCGAATGACCCATACCACTTCACCGAGTATTTTATCATGGTTCCAAATCTTCAGTGCTTCTTCCGGACTTTTACTGTATCCAAAGTCGTATGCTGATGTAAAAAACTGTTCCGCACCATCTACCCTGCGGGCCGCCAGTAATTCCTGCGTCCTTATCAGTCCCAGATCGATCCCCTGCTCATTGCCGATCAAGTTTTGGCCACCGTCTCCACGGGTCAGGCTCAGGTACCCTGTCCGGTATTTTTTTTCATTGGCTAGATAAGCAAGCAACCGGGTGTTCTCATCATCAGGATGAGCGGCGATATACAGCACCGAGCCCAATACGTTAAGCCTGTTCAGGCCCTGAAGGATATCCGCTGAAGAAAAGGATGCTGGTGCCTGTGCGATGGACCTTATCCCCAGGATACAGAGCCATGCGATCATGTGAAATTTTTTCATCCGGTATATTTGAACATGAAAAACATTGAAGCCGGTCATCTATGAAATGACTGCATTAATATGAATAAAAAGGTCAGTCTTTATGAATCCTGACAAATGCATACCCACCTTTTACAGCGCCCCATACCTGTTTGCCGGAAGCGTTCCAGCCCCTGTCCCAACTGATCATTTGTTCCGGCTGTATGACAACTTCACTCGTGGCATAAGCCGCTCCGCGCAGGCTGCTCAGGCATTCCTTGCCAGGGGTCGATCCTGAAAAATAACCGTTCCTGTCTTTATGCAGGAATATCGCACATCCCTTCCGGTCGATCAGGGAATCCACCGTCAATCCCGACAGTTTTACCGGATCATCGGCGGCGCCGGCATATTGTAATGGAGAGGGCATTTCATAAACCTTACTGACCAGCGTCAGATCATCTTGCTGAAAAAGATGATAAATGCGTTGACGGTAAGGTTTGCCCTGTGCGCTGGCCATCGCCTGTTCGACATAGAGCCAATAACCGTCTTTCCTGTTCGGCCAGATCGGCGTCATTTTGAGGATGATGTGGAAGTAGGAAGAATCATCCTTAGCCTGTTGCTCGCTGCTGAATTCACCAGTCATTCTGTTGCGGAGTGTTTCCAGGTCGCTCTTATCAAGCTTCACATAATCCTGCGCAGAAACCTTTATTGCACATGCAATCAAAAAAACACCAACCAAAATTGTACGTATCATAAGTGAATATTTATTGACCTGCTAAATAAACGGCATTGAGGAAAAGCAGTTTCCCGTTTTGCCAAAAACTGCGGAATAAGGGATTATCGGTAAAGAGAACGATCGATCCGCGGCCCATGGGCAATACACCAAAAACGGTACCGTCGATCAGCCTGCTTTTCACACTGCTGCCCACAAAACCTGCTACCTGGTTATCTTTTTTAATCACGCCGGCATTCCACCCGTCTTTCATGAATTCCAGCAATTGACCATTTTGTTTGAGCAGGAAATAATATTCGGGATAGCCAAAGCACAGCGGATGAGTATTGTCCAACGCTACGCGATAAATGGCCCCGGGAATAAAATCAGTCACCATATCCCTTTCCCTGTTCCCATATTTTTTTACGTCTTTATAATCCGGCGCCTTTTCGTCCGCTTTTTCCTGATCCTGTTTTTTGATCTTGACGCCCCAATCGTTGGAAGCCATGGCAGTTACCGCCTGCCCGATGGCAATGATCTTTCCTCCCTGCCTGACCCAGTTCTTTACGGTAGCTGAGAGGTCTTTATCCGAAAGGAATTTATAATTTCCTTCGGGAACGATCAGTACGTCATACTTCGAGAGATTGACCGAAGCAAGCGACTGGCTGTTTATCAGGCTTACGGGGTAATCCAGCTGTTGATCGAACAGTTGCCAGACCTCACCCAGGCTTTCAGGTATCGATTCTTCTCCTGACAATACGGCCACAACGGGGGCTTTCAACTGGTGGATCTTATCGGAGCCGATATCAAAACCGGCGTCCATGAACCCTGTCGACAATGGAACGATACTGGCCTGGCTGTTTTGCACCAGGTTGAACCAGGCATCCATTTTCGATTGATTATCCCGGTTCAGCATGATCAGGGTGCCTCTTTGATATGTCTTGCCCTGGTATATGATGTCCTTTTCAGTGAACCGTAATCTTATACCCTGTTTCAACAGCCCCGCAAGTAACCTGCCGTCTGAGAATGCACTGTACTCTACCAGGTAGCCGTATGCGCTTTTTTCAACAGGCCTGCGTGCTTCAGCTATTGTAGCCGGCGCTTCAGGCAGTTTATCCTTTATGGCGTATGTGCGTATTCCATAAACGTAAGGAAGCGCCCAGGCTGTAATGTCATAGGTAACGGAATCGGTTAACCGGGAAAATGGCTCGAACAGCACCCTGGCCAGGTTGGCCTGTGGCTGAAGCGTTGAAACGAGTATGTCTGCAGCTTGTGTGGTATACACTTCCTCTTTGCCTGTAAAATAATCATACCCCTTTGTGGCCACGCCGGCCTTTGCGTGTTTCCAGGAAATCTGGTTCCGGTCAAGTAATTCCTGTAAATCTGCCAATTGCCTGGCATTTTGTCCGCATACCAGGTAGGTTTTATAAGCTCCGCTACCCTGTGAGCGGCTGTCCTCGAAATATTTCCTGAATTCCTGGTTGATCCTGACGGCATTAAGGGAAGCCACTTCGATGGTGCTGAGGCTGGTGGTCAAATGGTGTTCAATACGGTCAGACAGTTTCAGGGTGTCGCCTCCGCTGACCGCGATGGCCCTTCCCGCAACGCCGTGGCCCGCCTGCTCAAAGGTCATGCCAACAGATCCGTTGAAGATCGGGTAAGTATCACCGTAAGAAGGGTAAAACAAATCGAAATATTCCCTTGTGAAGTACAGCCAGCCTTTTGCATCGAAATATTTTGCATGGTTCCTACCTATTGTATGCTGGAAACTCCTTTGCCAGGGGGTGATGGCATCATGAAATGGCTCGGCTGCGGGTGCAAAATAATACGGGTTCTCCGGATATTGCTCATGATAATCTCCATGGATCGCAGGCATCCATTGCTGGTATAGCCTGACCCTTTGCCTGGATTCAACTTGTGTCTGCCAGGCCCAGTCACGGTTTAGGTCGAAATAATAATGATTGATGCGTCCGCCAGGCCAGGGTTCTTCATGCTCCCTTGAAAATGGGTCGGCATTGCTGTTCCTTCCCGTAACCTGGTTGTACCATTGAATATATCTCTCGCGGCCATCCGGGTTCAGGCACGGATCAATGATCACAACCGTATTTCTGAGCCATCCAGCCATGGACGCATTTTTTAAAGACAGGAGCTCATACAACAGCACCATGGATACTTCCGATGAACTTGCCTCATTGCCATGTACATTATAACTGAGCCAGACGATGGCCGGCATATTGACATCGCCTGCCCGATCGGTTTGCAATCCTGCCAGGCGCAGGCTGTTTTTCCGGATGGATTCAAGCTGCTGCATGTTTTCAGGTGAGGATACCATGGCCACCAGCAAGTCTCTCCCCTCGTTCGTTTGTCCGTATTTTTCCAGCCTAACCTGCCCGGGAGCCGCTTGAGCACAATCCCTGAAATATCCCAGGATCCGCTCATGGGGTGTAAACCGTTCCCCCGGTTCATAACCAAGGAATTCGCGTGGGCTCTTAAGTGCCTGCGCTCCTGCCGTTACAGACATCATAAAAAAGGCACAAAAAATCGATATTGTACGCATAGAAGTAGAAAATAATGAGGGGTTGAGCCTGCAGACAACCTGGAGACAGCCCTGTTTTTAATTGAAGGTTGAAATTACTAAACTATCCAGTTTCAAAAGGAAATTTAAATTTGTTAAAAACCCAGCCCGTGCAGCATTTCATAACCAGTGTTTTATTTGCGCTCAGCATACTGACTACCAGTTTCGCACAAACGAAACTGCCCCCTTACGCGATCACCAAATCTTTGAAGCCTCAGCGGGGGGCCGTGGTCTGTGCACACCCTGCCGCCAGCCAGGTCGGCGCTTCGATACTCAGGCAGGGCGGCAATGCGTTTGACGCAGTGATCGCCACACACCGGGCACTGGCCGTTGTGTTCCCCAATGCCGGTAATAGCGGGGGCGGGGGCATGCTGATCGCACATACCTCCCGCGGACAAAACATCTGTATCGATTACAGGGAAAAAGCGCCAGCATTGGCAACAAGAGACATGTACCTCGACAGCTCCGGCAATCCCATTCCGGGCAAATCACTAAACGGTCATATCGCCAGCGGCGTGCCGGGAACCGTTGCCGGCTTATTTGCCACAATGCCGTATGCCAAACTCCCATTCAGGCGACTGATCGATCCTGCCATTAAGCTGGCAGAAAAAGGATTTGCGACCGACCAGCGCACAGGCAGACAGCCTGAACCGTCATCGAAATAACTTCCCTGTCTCAAAATAAAAATCCCACCGCTTTCACCCGGAAACACTCCCCGCCGAGGGCGACACCCTCATTCAACCCGAACTGGCCGCTACACTCAAAAGGACTGCAGACCGGGGCGCAGCTGGCTTTTATGAAGGAAGAACAGCCGACTCCATCGTTGCTGACATGCAGCCGGTGCGGCGGACTGATCAGTCATACTGATCTAAAAAACTACCGGGCGGTCGGGCAGGCCATGAATTTCCCTTACCGTGGGTATCGCGTCATTTCCATGCCATTGCCCAGCAGCGGCGGTTTGATTCTTGCCCAGTTACTCGGTATCATGGAACAATACAAATCCTGGCCGGCATGGGTTTCCACACTCCCGAAAGCCTGCAACTGATGATTGAAGCCGAAAGACGGGCTTATGCCGACCGCGCTCTTTACTATGGCGACCCTGATTTTGTGAAGGTTCCTGTAAAGGAACTACTGTCGCCCGCATACTTACGGAAACGGATGAGTGATTTTACACTGGCCAGGCCGGTAACAGCAGCATGGTCAAAGAAGGACAAGTGGGTGAAAGTATGGAAACCACTCATATCAGTGTTGTGGATGCCTATAATAATGCCGTATCCGTAACAACCAATTCTGAATGGATATTATGGCAGCAAAACCGTTGTGACAGGTGCCGGTTTCCTGCTCAACAATGAAATGGACGATTTCAGCATCAAACCGGGGGTACCCAACCTGTTTGGCGTAACAGGACAGGCAGCCAATGCCATTGTACCCGGAAAAAGAATGCTCAGCAGTATGACGCCAACCATTGTGTTGAAAAACAACAAGCCGGTAATCATCACCGGATCGCCGGGTCAACCATTCCTACCAGCGTATTCCAAACCATCGTAAACCTGATCGATTTCTCGCTGAGCCCGGAAGATGCCGTCAACATGCCCAAATTTCATCACCAGTGGACGCCCGACCAGGTTGATGTCGAAAAGAATTTTCCTGACACGCCCCTTCGAAAAATGGCAGATATGGGCTACAGGTTCCGACAATTACCGGGCATCGGAAGGGTCGAACTCATATTCCTGGATTATCCAAAAGGGAGACGCATCCATGCCGTGGCTGATAAAAGGGGCGATGACTGCGCTTCCGGATACTAAGTGGCGCAACAATACCTTATTTTAGACGTTTAGTTGCTTAATACCATGACAAGAAAACAGACCATATTTCTGCTAACCTGCTGCCTTGGCGCTTTTGGTTCGATCGCTCAAACCCGTTTTGCATTCAGGGCCGGTGTGAATATGACCACCGGCCAGGATCAAATACGCCGGGGTTACCAAGACCATGCCTTTACTGCCGGTCCGCATCTCGGGCTGCAACTGGATACGCAGAATTTGAAGGCCTCCACTTCTCCCCCTTCATAGCATTTAACCAGCGTGGTTATGTCATCCGACAGGTCAATGACAGCATCAGCGAGATAAGAACAACATCCGGTATATCGACCTGGCGCCACTTGTCAGTTATCATTTTTCCAACAACCATGACGGCAGAAGCTTCTACCTGACCGGCGGGCCGGTGATGGGATTTGCCATTGAGTGAAGTGCGCGACCATTCGGGGCTTGACACAGACAGGCAATATGACGTTCAGCCTGACCGAGACTATGTGGGTACTTCGACCTGTCCATGCTCGGCGGGGCGGGCCTGCATGAACCGCTGGTATGTGGAAGCCAATTACCTGTTCGGCCTTGGTAATATTAATAATGAGGTACGCCGCCAGGATAAACGCGTTATCCAAAACCGCTCGATCGGGTTACATGTCGGGTATTATTTCAGGCATGCCAGGAAAAGCTGACAGTTATCCGCCACTTCTCCCGTAAAAAAATATGATAAAATCAGTTCCGTGATTGTCTCCTAGCTGCCGAATGGCTATTTTTACGGATAATTCGGTCATCTGAGAAAAGCGGTCAAAATATTATTAAGGATCTTCCCCGGGCTGACCTGTTTAATACTCCTGCCTTATTTATTCCCGCACCTGTCTCCTGTCCAGACCTGGTTGGCCCATAAGGCCTCCGATTATTTTTCCAGGGAACTCAAAACAAAGGTCAGTATCAAGAAAGTCAATATCCGCTTTTTCAATAAAGTTTCCCTGGAAGGGTTGCAGGTTGAAGACAGGAATCGGGATACCCTGCTCTATGCCGGACAGGCACGTGTGAAAATAACCGATTGGTTTTTCCTGAAAGACAAAGCCACTTTTACATACATCAGCCTCGACGACGCGCTGGTGAACATGAAAAGAAAGGATTCCACCTGGAATTACCAGTTCCTGGTGGATTATTTCAGTTCTCCTTCGGGCGGCGGAAAGAAATCCAAAGGCATTGAATTCGACTTTCGTGAAGTGCATACATCGAACGTACGGTTCAACCAGATCGATCAATGGACGGGCAGAGACTTAAAGGCCTCCTTTTCCGCACTGGATGTATTCATCAAGTCGGTGGACATGAATGCCATGAAGGCCAGCATTGAATCGGTGAACCTGGAGAACCCCATGTTCATGCAGTACGATTACACCGGCAGTGAACCCGTAACCGATGTTGCAGTTGCACCCGCAGAAGAGAACGCCCCGGTTGCACAAAAAAAACAACCGGAAGGCTGGTTGATCGACCTGAAAAAACTGACCATGTCGAACGGCTCTGTTTGGATCAAAAAGCAAATTGACCGGGATCCGGCCAATGGTCATTTTGAAGGACAGCACCTCTTTTTCAGCCGCATTAACGGCCAGGTGAACGAACTCCGCTTTGCCCATGACAGCCTGCAGGCAACACTTCGTCTATCCGCACTCGAAAGGAGCGGACTAGAGTTGAAAAATCTCTCAGCCGATTTCCTCTTTGCACCGGGTATCATGGAATTCAGGAACCTTGACCTGGAAACCAACAGAAGCAGGTTAAGGGATTATTTTGCCATGCGATTTGAATCGTTCAATCACGACATGAACAGGTTCCTGCATAATGTGAACCTGGAAGCCCATTTTTCGGAATCAGACCTCAGCAGCGATGATCTCGCGTATTTTGCCCCCAGCCTGTCATCCTGGAAAAAGAAATTTCATTTTACCGGAAGAGCAAAGGGAACCGTAGATAATTTCTCCACCGACAAATTCCAGGTGAGCAGTGGCAATACCTTTTTCAGCGGCGAAATTGGCATGCGCGGCCTGCCCGATATCAACAGCACTTTCATCGACCTGAGATCGGACGGCTTAAAAACCCAATATGCCGACCTGGCGATACTGATCCCTTCGCTGCGGAATATCAAACAGCCTTCACTGCATAAGCTTGGCAATATCTATTACAAAGGAAATTTTACCGGGTTCCTGAACGATTTTGTGGCCTTCGGCACCATCAAGACCAACCTGGGCACACTGACAGCCGACCTGAACATGAAACTGCCCGAAAACGGACCGGCCCGCTACTCCGGCAAACTGCTGACGAACAATTTTCAATTGGGCACATTCATCAACAGTCCGGTACTTGGCGACATATCGCTCAATGGCAAGGTCAACGGGCGCGGATTAACGATGAAAGACCTTGATGCCACATTCAATGGGTTCATCGGACAATTATCATTTAATGGTTACCGTTATGCGAATATCACGGTGAATGGCGATTTCAGGAACAGCCTCTTTTCCGGTAAACTGCAGACGGATGACCCGAACCTCAAGATCCGTTCACTCGACGGTTCCATTAATTTTTCAGGGGAAGACCTGGCCTTTAACCTGAACAGCGACCTGGATTATGTAAACCTCAAAAACATCGGCCTGACCAACGAGGAATTTACCCTGAAAGGATTGCTGAGCCTGGATTTCAAAGGCAATGACATCGACCAGTTCCTGGGGGCCGCGAGGATCTACGATGCCACCCTGACACATGAAGGCAAACAACTGACCTTTGATTCGCTGAGGGTCTTGTCTGAACTGCAGGACGGCCGCAAAAAATTATCGATCATTTCCAACCAGTTTGAGGCAGAGATCAACGGGCATGTCAGCATACTCGACCTGCCCAACGCCTTTAAAGTTTTCCTGAGCAAATATTATCCTTCCTATATCAACAAGCCCACTGCATGGGTTGGCAGCCAGGATTTTACCTTCTATATCAAAACCAAGGAAGTGGATGAATACGTCAGGCTGCTTGACCCGAAGTTGAAAGGATTCGATTACTCCGACATCAGCGGGAACCTGAACCTGAACAACTATGAACTGAACGTGAATGCCAGTATGCCCTCATTCAGTTACGATGAAAAGAAATTCAGCGACATCAGGCTCACGGGAAGGGGCAACCGCGATACATTATATGCCGATATATCCCTGTCGGACATATCACTTTCGGACAGCCTTCATTTTCCCGAAACACGCCTCAGCCTGAAAGCAAATAATGACGTTTCCGATATCAAACTGGTGACACGGGCAGGAAAAACGCTAAACGACGCCGAACTGAACGCCAGTATCGAAACAATGCAGGATGGCATAAAGGTCCATTTTTCACCCTCCTATTTCACCATCAACGACAAAAAGTGGACGCTGGAAAAAGATGGCGAACTGACCCTCAGAAAGAATTTCTTAGATGCCAGTGAGATCATATTCCGGCACAGGAACCAGCAGATAAAATTATCAACGGAACTGGACGAACTGACCGACCATACGCATATCGTGGCCAAACTGGACAAGGTTAATATAGAAGATTTCACCCCGTTTTTCCTGCAAAAACCTTCTTTGAAAGGCATCTTAAGCGGTACGGCCAGGGTTCGCGAACCATTTGGCAAAATGTTCCTTGAATTCACAGGCGATGCCGACAGCCTGTCGATGGATGAACAATATATCGGTAAAGTGGACCTCAACGGCTCTGCCAATTCGACAACGGGCATGATCCGGTTTAATGCAGAAAGCCATGACAGCGCTTTTGATTTCAGGATCAACGGACACTATAACTACCTGGATTCAACGGGTGATAGACTGGGCATCAAAATGTCTGGCAAAAAAATCGACCTGGCCATCCTCAAACCATACCTGAACAGCATATTCGGCAACATGGAAGGAGATGCGGAAGCCGACCTTGAGATCAAGGGCACAGGCAGCGAAACCGAACTGACCGGACTGGTCAAGATCAGGAAGGCCTCGCTTTTAGTTGCGTATACTCAATGCCGTTATACCCTTGAAAACGAAGTGGTCAAATTTGAAAAGAACATCATTGACCTGGGAAAACTCAGGCTGAAAGACACGTTGAACAATACCGCCACTGTCACCGGGCGGATCGGTCACCACTTCTTTGATGAGATGTCATTCGACAACATCAAATTGGAAACAGGAAAACTGCTGGTGCTGAATACCGCGAAAAAAGACAACAAGCAATTTTATGGTACGGTCATCGGAAGCGCCAACATGTCGATCAACGGACCGCTTACCAATATGGTGATGAATATCACGGGCAAACCCAGTTATGTAGACAGCAGCCATATATACCTGCCTACCGGGTCGGACCGGGAAAGCAATGCCGTTGATTATATTGAATTCGTGCAATTCGGCACCCTGATGGGCGATAGTAAAACCACCAAAGAAAGTACGAACATACTGGTGAACCTTTCATTAACAGCCAACCCCGCCTGTAAGGTTGACGTGATCCTTGATGAAGAAACCGGCGATATCATCAAAGGACAGGGCAACGGACAGATCAATATCCGGGTTGGAACGCGCGAGCCGGTCAATATCCGCGGCGTATACGAACTGACACGCGGACAGTACACATTTAATTTCCAGACTTTCCTGAAAAAACAATTCGCGCTGAACCGGGGCACCATATCTTTCAATGGAGATCCTTACGATGCCCTGCTCGACCTTTATGCCGACTACAAAGCGGAAAGGGTGGATATCAGCAGCCTCACACCGTCCGGGGGATTCAGGCAGAAAGAAGACGTATATATCGTTTCACATTTGACCGGCAGCCTGAAAAAACCGATGATTGATTTTGAATTCAAACTTCCTGAAAACAGTGAAGCAAGCAGGAATGACATCATCGTAAAACGATTGGCGGAATTTCACAATGATAAAACAGAGCTTAACAAACAGGTGGCCAGTCTCCTGCTTTTCAACTCCTTCCTCCTGGGCGATCAAAATGTGATCGGCAGCAGCAACCCCATCTCATTTGCCACGAATACCATTGGCGGTATACTGAGTTCATGGCTCACGAATATTTTCAATAAAGAACTCGAAAAAGCCACCAAGGGGCTTTTATCAACCTATCTGGACATCGACCCAACACTCGACCTCCAAAAAAATGCGGCGCAGATACAGGCCAATATCCGGGCGGGCTTAAAACTGTCCCTGAACAAAAGACTGCAGCTCATACTGGGCGGCAACCTCGATTACAACAACCCCAATTACAGCCAGCAACTGACCCGCAGAGGACTGATCACACCGGATATTTCGCTGGAATATCTGCTGACGAAGGACGGGGCATTCCGTGTCGTTGGTTTCAACAGAACCAGCATCGACTACACCCTCAACCAGTTGAACCGGTCGGGTTTGCAATTATCCTACAGGAAAGACGTCAATAAATTATCAGACCTTTTCCGCAGCCAGCGTAAAAAGCAAAAAAACGCCCGCAAGTCCGAACTCATTTTAATGGAGGCACCCGACAGTCTTCGCAATACGCCAAAATCA
The DNA here is from genome assembly GCA_046329695.1 of Ferruginibacter sp. Taxonomy (GTDB): domain Bacteria; phylum Bacteroidota; class Bacteroidia; order Chitinophagales; family Chitinophagaceae; genus Ferruginibacter. The sequence goes on along the minus strand of JAXLUE010000003.1, from coordinate 139,832 downwards.
TAACAAGGGTGAACATGGATTGAATCAGGTGGTTTTATACCTTTGCTTATGCCTTCCTACAAACTTTCTCGCATCCTATTGGCCTGCCTTGTTACAGGCCTGGTAAGTTCCTGTTCCAGTACAAAGCCCGGAGGGCAGGCCGATGACCATCTGATAGACATCAACCTTGTACAGGTAAACGATGTCTACGAGATCGCTCCGTTGAATAGTGGCAAGGAAGGTGGCATAGCCCGTGTGGCAACTATCAAAAAGAAATACCTGCGAACGAACCCGAATACACTGCTGCTGATGGCTGGTGATTTTCTCAGTCCGTCTGTATACAATAGCCTGAAATACGAAGGAAAATCCATCCGTGGCAGGCAAATGGTGGATGCCATGAATGCTGCCGGATTCGACCTGGCCATTTTTGGCAATCATGAATTTGATATCCGTGAAAATGAGTTGCAGGACCGAATCAATGAATCTGCCTTCCGGTGGATCTCAACCAATACATTTCACCAGGTGAATGGGGAGGCCCAACCCTTCCGGCGGAACAATCAATTCGGTCAATACAGTTTTCCTCCCTACATCATCCAATCATGTAACGACGCAGATGGCACAAAGGCCAGGATCGCATTTATCGGCCTGACCCTGCCCTTCAATAAAGCGGCTTATGTGAGTTACACCGATGTACGCCAGACGGCCAGCCTATGGTATGACCGTTTAAAAGATTCCGCCGATGCCATCGTGGCCATCACACACCAGTCGATGGAAGATGATATCCAGCTTGCCAAAGACCTTCCCGGGCTGGCGGCGATCCTGGGCGGACATGAACACGACCAACGCTATGCCCAGGTGGGCGGGGTGATCATAACCAAAGCCATGGCCAATGCAAAATCAGGCTATATCATCCGGCTTTCGCTCAACACCCAAAAAAAGACGTGCAGGGTATCCACCCAACTGGAAAAGTTAGACTCACAGATAGCCTTAGACGAAGCTACCAGCCGGGTGGTGGATCATTGGACTTCTGTTGCCGAACAGAGTTTTTCCAGCCTGGGCTTTGATGCAGGCAAAACCGTACTGAGTGCGGGAGAGCCGCTGGACGGCAGGGAAACCGAGGTCAGGAGCCGCACCACCAACCTGTGCCGGCTGATCGTACAGGCCATGAAACAGGCCGCACCCCTGGCCGACCTGGTGATCCTAAACGGAGGCTCCATACGGGTGGATGACCAACTATCCGTTCCCGTTACCCAATACGATATCATACGCACACTCCTTTCGGCGGCAGTATCCGCGAATGCATGGTAAACGGCACAACCCTGATCAAGATATTATTTGCAGGAAAAACCAATATAGGCACAGGCGGCTTCCTTCACAGCAACGATTACATTGTTTTTGACGATGCCACACAAAGCTGGAAGATCCATGGCAATGCTGTCGACCTGAACAAAGACTACCGGGTAGCCTTACCCGAATTCCTGCTCACCGGCGGAGAATCGAACCTTGGATTCCTGAAGAATGGCAGTCCTGAGGTGCTACGGGTCTATGATCTTCCGGAAGACAAGCAGGATCCCAGGTGGGATATCCGGAAAGCGGTCATCAGGATGATGGAGGCACAGAAATAGTATGCAAATGGTGAACAAAGATCCTTTACCGTAAGCCCTGAGGCGGTTACGATTGACTGTCAGAGGCCATTTAATATCTCATGCCCCAGTTTATCCCTTTTGGTAAATAAATATTTTTCGTTGTGCTCGTTGGGTTTCATCTCGATGGGCACTGTTTCCGTTACCTGGAGTCCGTAGCCAAGGATGCCGGCCCGTTTTCTCGGGTTATTGGTCATCAACCGCATATTGGTGATACCCAGGTGCCTTAATATCTGCGCGCCAACGCCATAATCTCTTTCATCCATGCCAAAACCCAGTTTGAGGTTGGCTTCCACCGTATCCATCCCCTGCTCCTGCAGTTGATAGGCTTTCAATTTATTCAGTAACCCGATACCTCTTCCTTCCTGGTTCATGTACAGCAATAAACCCTTGCCATGGCGGTCGATCATCCTGAGGGAATGATGCAGTTGTTCGCCACAATCACAACGCAGGGAACCCAGGATATCGCCTGTCACGCAACTGCTGTGTACCCTTACCAATACGGGTTCATCTTTTTCCCATGTTCCTTTTTTAAGGGCGAGGTGGGTATCCCCGGTATTAAGTTGTGTGAATGCGATCAGTTCAAAATGGCCGTATCGTGTGGGCATTTGCACCCGGACTTCTTCCCGGATCAGCGATTCCGTTTGTAAACGGTATGCAATGAGGTCTTTGATGGAAATGATCTTCAAGCCAAACCTTTCAGCGATCTTCATCAGTTCGGGCAACCGGGCCATGCTGCCATCCTCATTCATGATCTCCACGAGGGCGCCGGCTGGTTCAAATCCTGCCAGCCTGGCCAGGTCGACCGTGGCTTCCGTATGCCCGGCGCGCCGTAAAACACCTCCCCGTTTGGCACGAAGCGGAAAGATATGTCCCGGTCTGCCCAGGTCTTCCGGCCTGGTGGCGGGATCGATCAGGGCCTGGATCGTCATTGACCGGTCGTGTGCGGATATTCCCGTGGTACACCCATGCCCCAGCAGGTCGATACTGACCGTAAAAGCAGTTTCATGCAGGGAAGTGTTATCGGCCACCATGGGCTGCAGATCCAGTTCGTCACAACGATCTTCAGGGAGGGCGGCGCAGATCAACCCGCGTCCATGCGTACTCATGAAATTGACCACTTCGGGGGTCACGTTACGGGCCGCAGTGATAAAATCACCTTCATTTTCGCGGTCTTCATCATCCACCACGATCACCAGCTTTCCGTTTCTGATATCCTCCAGGGCCGACTCAATGCTATCCAACATATTTTTATATTATAGCGCAAAGTTAACAAGCTTTGGGTACCTATCGGGTATCCCGGGAGCTTCTTTTCGCATCTCGAAACCATGCCCTAATTCCATTGATACCAGGATTTTAAATAAAACAGCCGGGGCATGCGCACATTTCCACCAGGGCGGCCAAATTGTTAATAAGTGTTAACACTTATTCATCGATATTTATTTTTCTTTGTTCCGTAAAACCACACATATGCAATTGAAAAAAATCCTACCGTTGATCGTTGCTGTTTTAGCATGGCCTTTTCTGATGAATGGGCAGGTAACCACCAGTAGTATTTCAGGTTTGGTCAAGAACAATTCCGGGAACAGCCTGGCCGGTGCCACCATTACGGCCACCCACATTCCGACAGGCACTGTTTATTCGACCACAGCCCGCACAGGCGGTCGTTTTGACATCAATAATATGAATGCCGGCGGACCTTACAGCATTGAAGCCAGCTTTGTGGGTTTTGAAACAGATAGTAAAACGAACCTGTTCCTGACTTTGGGTGAAACCCAGACTTTCAATTTTATACTGAACGATAAGAACGGTCAATTATCCACGGTGGTGCTGACAGGGCGCCGCACCAGTTCTGCCAAGACAGGCCTGGAAACAAGTATCAGTCGGGATAAACTGGCCTTATTACCCACTGTCGGACGAAACCTGAACGATTTCTTCCGCTTTACTCCGCAAGCCAAACTGACCGCAACTGGGGGCATCTCTCTTGGCGGTCAAAATAACCGGTTCAATGGCTTCCTGATCGACGGGGCCATCAATAACGACGTGTTTGGCCTGAGCGAACAGGGTACGAATGGCGGACGTGCCGGTACACCTCCGATCAGTATCGATGCCATCGACCAGATCACCGTTCAACTATCTCCCTACGATGCGGCACTGGGCAATTTCACCGGTGGTGCCATCAATGCCATTACCAAATCGGGTACGAATGAATTTCATGGCTCTGCATACTATGTTTTCCGCAACCAGAATTTTGCCGGAAAAACGCCGGGCGTGGTTGACAGCTTACGTAAGAAACTGAGCAACTTTGACAACAAGACTTACGGTTTCACCATTGGGGGCCCGATCATCAAAAACAAAGCCTTCTTCTTCCTGAATGTGGAAAGGCAGGACGACAGCAGGCCGCAACCTTACACCCCTACCGGTAATTCTACCTTCAATGTGGAAGACACCATTGCCAAACTGGTCGGTCACCTGAAGAGCAAATACGGATATGATCCCGGAGACTGGAAGACCAACCCGGATGAAGTCAAACGTACCAATATCAACACGCGCTTCGATTTCACCATCAACAGCCGTCATAAACTGACACTCAGTTACCGCTATAATAAAGCAGAACGCACAAACCCCAGCCGCAGTACTTATAACGGCACGTCTGCTTCCGCATCGAGCAATATCAACTTCCTGAGCGGTGCAGAATTCTTCCCTTCCACAACCCATTCGGGCAACCTGGAACTGAACAGTAAGTACAGCAACAAGATGAACAATAAGTTTCGGGTATCCTTTACCGATGTAGTGGATGACCGTGCCGTTGTGGGCACACCGTTCCCAGCCATCCAGATCCTGGGTTGGGACAATGGCCCCAACATCAACCTGGGTTCTGAGATCAGTTCAGGAGCCAACCTGCTGAAACAAAGGATCATCAATTTCTACGACGCCTTTAAATACTATTGGGGCAAACATGCCTTCACCGTTGGTGCGGATATCGACATCAATAAGTCGTACAATCTCTTCATGAACCGCAACTTCGGGCTGTATATTTATAACACCCTCGGTACCGGGGCAACAGCCATTAACCCACTCCAGGCATTTATGGAAGACCGCGGCCCCGTTCGTTACCGCCGGGGTTACTCACTGGTGGATGACGGAAATAAAAGCGGCGATGCCAACACCAAATCTGCCGCTGATTTCAAATCATACCGACTTGGCTTCTTCCTGAATGATGACATCAAACTGACCGACCAGCTCACATTGACACTCGGTGTGAGGGCCGATCGTACCAAATTCAATACGGCCGTACCGGAAGACAAGTTCTTTAACGATTCCGCCCGTTCGATCATTTCCAATTATTACAACCTGGAAGGCGCCCGTTCCGGCACTCCATTTGTTTCCAAATGGCAGATCTCTCCACGCCTCGGATTCAGGTATAACCTGGATGACGAAGGGGTGATCATCCGTGGCGGTATCGGTGTTTTTGGCGGTCGCACGCCCTTTGTATGGCCTGGTGGCATGTATCAGAATACCGGTGGCGCCATCGGGGCCCTGGATACCGCACTCACAACCGGCCAACGCACGGCAGCAGGCCGCGAATTCGGACTGCTCCTTGGTGGCAATGCCGTACAGTTCCGTCCGGATGTTGACAACCAGTTTACTCAAACCGATTTCGGATTATCTCCTTCCCTGGTCAAACCACAGGGCGACCTGAATATCTTCACGCCGGACTTCCACCTGCCCGCCGTCATTAAAGCTTCGCTCGGTGCAGATAAAAAACTGAACGGAGGCTGGACGCTGGGATTGGATATGATGTACACCAAGAATATTTATGAAGTGGATTGGGTGAACGTCAATTTTGCACCGGCGGCCATTACCACCACCGGACCCGATAAGCGACTGATCTATTCGACCACCGGAAACCCCACCAGGCTGGTTTACCGCAATTGGTCAACGATTGGTTCTATCCGTAACCCATACACGAATATTATCCTGGTCAGGAATACCACCGGCCAGAAAGGATTCGCATATAATTTCACTTTTACCGTGGATAAACAGGCCAAAAAAGGTTTCAATTTCAGTGCAGCCTATAGCTTTGGCGGATCTCAGGTTCGCAATGAGGGAACCAGCTCGATCAACACATCCAACTGGAGCAACATGGAAACAGTCAGCAGCCGGAATTACATCCCGCTCAGCAATTCCGACTTCGACCTGGGGCACAGGATCTTTGGCCTGATCTCCAAAAGGTTCAGTTATGCTAAAGACCATGCTGCAACCACAATCGCCTTCACCTATACCGGACAATCAGGTAGCCGTTACAGTTATACCATGAGCAACCTGTCCTTCATTGGAGACGGTGTAACCAACAACGACCTGATGTACATCCCGGCCAGTCGTGCTGAAATGGACCAAATGACCTTTGTAAGCCGTCTCCCGTCGAGCGCCAGCCCTGCCGCTAATGCCGCCGACATTGCCCTGCAAAAAGACCAGTTTGAAACATTCATCAATGCAGACAAATACATGCGCAAACACCGCGGTCAATTTGCAGAACGTAACGGCGCCCGTGCTCCGTTCACGCATGTGGTAGACTTGAACGTTACCCAGGAGTTCTCCATTAAAACCGGAAAAACAAGGCACACGCTGTCCGTTCGCTTCGATATGTTCAATTTCACCAACTTCATCGACAAAAATGCGGGCCGCCAGTACTTCTTCAGTTTCGACCAGGCCCAGGTGCTGAGTTTCGAAGGATTCACCGGTACCACACCGAGGTATAAATTCAACCAGCCTGCCAATGGAAAAGTCGGACAGATCAGTGACCCGGCCAGCCGCTGGAACGGTCAGATGACCATCCGTTATGCTTTCTAAAAAGCGCAAAACTGTTTAATAAAAAATCCTCTGCCATGCAGAGGATTTTTTTATGTACCAGGTAAAAACAAAATCAACAAACAGAGAACATCGTGAAGGAAAATCAATCCACCCTGTCCGACAATAACATACCATACATCCCTCAACTCCATTCAACAAACAGGAACTGTTCATTACCCGGGATGTGCTATTCAGCGCTCCTGGCGCGCCAGTCATATTCCGCTCCTTCCCCATCCCCATTCCAGGAAAGCGGGAAATGCCCTGCCCCAGGTGGGTACATCATGCCTGCCGTCGGCCAATTCCAGGTATTCGATATCCTGTTCAGGGTCATACCCTTTTGAACTGAGTTCCCTGATCAGCGCCAGGGTATCGTCAATGGCATCAATGATACCGTTGTTGTTCCGGTCATTTGTTTCATCCAGTGTACCTACCTGGAAAAAGAATTTAAGCCATGGGTAATAGCTTCCTTCCCTTACCTGCCGATGCATGATCCGGTTCTGTTCTTCATCAAAATCCTCGTCATCCTGGTCTTTATCGCGCCACCACAGGGAGCCGCTGAAAACAGCTGCCCGGTAAAATTCGGTCGGGTTATTCCAGACAATATCGAGTGCGCTCAATCCTCCCAGGGAAAATCCCGCAAATGATTTTTGCAGAAAAGAGCGGATGCTGTATTCTTTCCGGATATAAGGGAGCAGTTCCTCCAGGATAAATCGGGTATAGAGCGCGGCCTTGGCGCCCCTCCCTTTATAATCGAGGTAAAGGGCGGTACCGTATTCGTTCTTCCGGTCGGTTGAACAATGAATGCCTACACAAAAAAGGGGCTCGATCAACTCATCGGCATACATTTCATCAAGGATTTTTTCGAAGGACATGGTGCGGAGGTCCTGCCCGTCGTTCACCAGCAGCAAATGAAGTCCTGATGGGTCGGTGGCTTTATCTGCGGGGATATAGCAATCGATGATCACCTCGCGATTCAGGTGGCGGGATCTGAGGGTATGCGAATTAGTTATTACACGAGAGGTATTCTTCACCGACATAAGCTTTCAAAAGTACAAAAAGACACTGTTAGCCGTTCAATAAAACATAATTTGTTTTATTGGGTCGTTGAAAATATATTTGACCACAGTTGCATACCTCCAGGTCCAACTCTATCCATTTGAAACCATTCCCCGTCCGGCCTGGCCGGATCACTCCGAACCCCTTGGCCTGTTCTTAAATTCCGGTTATTTATCTATTATTTAAACTATATATCATGAAAAAGATTGGCGTATTACATGGAAAGGAAAGAAGTTTTCCCGAGGCCTTTGTAGAAAGGGTGAACAGTAAGCGGGTCAACGGTATCATTGCTGAGCCCGTCAGGATCGACAAGGTGATGCAGGGAGAAGCGACAGAGTATGCCGTGATCTTTGACCGGATATCCCAGGATGTGCCCTTTTACAGGGCTTATCTTAAAAACGCAGCGTTGTGCGGAACCGCCGTTATCAACAACCCGTTTTGGTGGAGTGCCGATGAGAAATTCTTTAATAACTGCCTGGCCACAAAGATCGATGTTCCTGTGCCCAAAACGGTCATCCTTCCTTCACGTGATCTGCCACCCGATACCAGTGCGGAATCTTTCAGCAACCTGGCTTACCCGCTCGACTGGGACGGTATTTTCAAATATATCGGTTTCCCGGCCTATATGAAACCATTTGCCGGAGGCGGATGGAAAAGTGTTTACCAGCTGAACAGTATGGAAGAATTCTTTGAGAAACATGCGGAAACGGAACAACTCGTGATGATGCTGCAGGAAGAGATCAAATTCGAGGAATATTACCGTTGTTACTGCATCGGCGGCAAGTATGTGCGTATCATGCCCTATGAACCAAGGAACCCTCATCACCTGAGGTACGTGGCCGATTTTAAACCAAGCCCAGAAAGGTATGAACTCATGGAAAATATCGTTTTAAGGATCTGCCGTTACCTGGGTTATGATTTTAACACCGTAGAACTTGCGGTACGTAACGGTGTCCCCTATGCGATTGATTTCTGCAACCCGGCACCTGATGCAGATGTGAACAGTGTCGGACAGGAGAACTTCGACTGGGTCGTGGAAACAGCTGCAAACTTTGCCATAGAAAAGGCGATGTCGCATATCGACGGAGCAGATAACCTCACCTGGGGCGAGTATATCAAACGTTCATCGGCCAAACAAAAACTGTATTAATCGGGGAACCGGGCGACACTGATTGCCGGCATTCAAAACAATAAACAAGCGCAAGAATACATGGCACTATCCTACAAGCATTTCACCATTGGAGTGGAAGAAGAATACATGGTCATAGATCCCCAAACGCGGGAATTGAAAAGCCATGAGCAGAAAATTGTCCATGAAGGACAAAAGGTGATCAAAGACAAAGTCAAGGCCGAAATGCACCAGGCGGTGGTGGAGGTTGGCACCGATATTTGCAATGATGTTGACGAAGCATTTATGGACGTTGGCACATTGCGCAGGACCATCAGCGGCATTGCCGATGAACTGGGCCTCTGGGTGGGTGCTTCGGGAACGCATCCGTTCAGCCATTGGGAGAGCCAGCTCATCACCGATCATGTGAGGTATAGTGAGATCGTCAATGAATTACAGGAAGCCGCGAGAAGTAACCTGATCTTCGGCCTGCATGTGCACGTAGGTATGGAAACCCGTGAAATGGCGATCCATATTGCCAACAGCGCCCGTTATTTTTTGCCGCACATATATGCGCTGAGTACCAACTCCCCATTTTGGGAAGGCAGGATGACAGGATACAAATCCTTCCGTACCAAAGTGTTTGACAAATTCCCACGTACAGGCATACCCGATTTTTTTGAAAGCATCGAAGCATACGACAATTATGTCAAGCTGCTCATCAAAACCAATTGCATCGATAATGCCAAGAAAATCTGGTGGGACCTTCGCGTTCATCCCTTTTTCAATACGGTGGAATTCCGGATTTGCGATATTCCAATGACCGTGCAGGAAACCATTGCCATTGCAGCCCTTTTCCAGGCCATCTGCGCCAAACTATACAAGCTTCGCAGCCAGAACCTCAATTTCATGATGTACAGCCGGGCCCTGCTGAATGAAAATAAATGGCGGGCGAGCCGGTATGGCATTGAAGGCAGCATGATCGATTTCGGAAAAGAAACGGAGGTGAATACCCGTGTATTGATCTACGAGCTGCTTGATTTTGTAGACGATGTGGTACCACACCTGGGAAGCCGGCATGCCATCGGACATATCCATAAGATCCTTGATCATGGTACGGGCGCCGACAGGCAGTTAAAGGTTTTTGAAGAAACTAAAAGCCAGGAAAAAGTCGTGGATTTCATTCATAACAGCTTTTTATGGGGACTTTAGTTTTGTCCAAATAAGAAATATACCTATTTTTGCAACCCCAAAAGGGGTACTGGCCTCGTAGCTCAACTGAATAGAGCATCTGACTACGGATCAGAAGGTTTCAGGTTTGAATCCTGACGAGGTCACCAAAGCGAAGCATAGTCTTCGCTTTTTTCATTTTATGGGTTTCAGGCCGCCGACGATCTTGCAACCAGCAAGATGTCGGGGTGCAGGCCGAAGCGCCTGCATTTGAATCCTGACGAGGTCACCAAAGCGAAGCATAGTCTTCGCTTTTTTCATATCTGACCGTTAGTTCAATTGCTCCGATTTGCCGGGTTGCATCCAGGTGATATTACTGATGAGGCGTTGATAGTCAGGTTAGTACCGATGAATTCCCCTGCACGCTCCATTCCCCCAATACCCGTTCCTTGCCATTTTTTGCTTCGATTTCGGTAAAGTATTGGGTAGCAATTAAATTAACATATTTAATAATGTATAAAAAAATGTTAATTATCTCTTGAATACTTTTCACAAAATAAGTAACTTGATGGGATAACGTTCTGACGTTTCCGCTAACCCTTCGAAAAGACTCCGTCCGATTAAAGCTACTTTGCTGAACTGAAAAACAATTTGCAGTCAGTATCCTAAGACCTCCTGGAAACAAACATTCATTCAACCTTATGACCATGAACAGGAATCTGTTTGTATTGGTATTGTCATTTTTTCTTGTGTTGAAAACATCCGCACAGATTTCACAGTCTGCTTCAACAGAAAAAGAAAAGAGACCTGCTAAAAATTCGCCTGAAAATCCGGGGATGAACAAATCCACCGGAGGCCGGTTTATCCAGGGGCCTCCCAGAAAGAAGGTCATTGCCGTGCCCGCGTCAGACTTAAAATCAACGCAATCTGCCAATTACACACTTAATGCATATGCAGGCAGTTCGGCCAAAGTACAGCATACAGAAAAGCCCGTTTTATACAATTACGACAAACTACCTGTTTCAGTAAAACAGAAACTGGATGCGAATAAAGCAGCCGGCAGGCCAATCATGACGGGCATTTGCAAACGATACGATATCAGTATCCCTTCCATACAAACGGCGGAAGATCTCCGATCGTCATTAACGGATCTGAGCAGGAATGGTTCCGTGCTCAAAACCACATTCATCTCTTCCGGAAAAATATACGTGCTGGCTAAACCTGAAATGGCATCCGAGGAACTAAAAGCCATCCTTTCTTCAAAAAATGTATCATTCGATTTCCTGCAAGAGCAATTCCAACTTATCCAATAACCATGAAGCCATTTTTACAATTTTTATTTTCACTCCTTTTCAGTTCCCTGGCTTTTGATGCCCTGGCGGCACCACCGCCTTCCAATGACGATCCATGTAATGCCACCCCACTAACTGTTGGGGCTACCTGCAATTACGTGCAGTATACCAATGACCAAGCCACGGCAACAGCAGGTGTGCCTGCACCGGGTTGTGCCAGTTATTCGGGGGGAGACGTCTGGTTCAGTGTGGTCGTTCCTGCGAGCGGAAGTATATTGATCGATACGGACGATGGCGTACTGACCGATGGAGGTATGGCATTATATACCGGCCCCAATTGTTCGACACTGTCTTTATTGACTTGTGACGACGACGGGAGTGCCAATGGCCTGATGCCTTCCATCACCCAAACCGGACTGACACCTGGCAGCACCGTATATATCAGGTTCTGGGAGTATGGAAACAACAATAACGGCACCTTTTCCATTTGTGTAAAGGCAGGCCCCACCTGTAATACGAGTAACACCAACAGCACCTGCGCTACTGCTGATCCTTTTTGCACAGGCGTATCTTACGACTATTGTAATACAACCGGCGTTCCCTCTTTGGGAAGTGGTGGCATATACGGGTGCCTGGGCTCCGCACCAAATCCCGCTTTTTATTTCATGAACATTGCCACAACCGGACCTGTAAACTTTCAAATATCACAGCAAACTTACGGGGGTGTTCCTATCGATGTGGACTTTGTATTGTGGGGGCCATTTGCCAACCAGGCTGCCATGTGCGGCGGCATATCAGCTGCCAATATTGTAGCCTGTAGTTATTCAACCGCGGCAGTTGAAACGGCTTCGATACCCACCGCAACAGCGGGTCAATGGTATATGATACTGATCACGAATTATGCCGACCTGGGCGGGGTAATCAACTTTTCGCAAACCAATGCAAACAGCCCCGGTGCGGGCAGTACAAACTGTAATATCCTGACAGCCATACCCGGCGCCTGTACCGGAGGATTATTCACATTGACGGGAACGGTAACTATTCCATCACCTCCCGCTTCCGGCACCCTAACTATTACTAACTCATGTGGCGGCAGCCAGGTGATCAATGCCCCATTCAACAGCCAGATACCCTACTCGATCCCGAATCTATGCGGTAATGGTCTGAACTGCACCGTATCGGCAGTATTTTCAGCCAGTGGTGCACCAACCATTTTGCCGACCACTTATACGCAGCCCAGCTGTAATACATTAACTGTAACCCCCGGGCCTTGTACAGCGAATACCTATGTACTATCGGGTACATTGACGACGGGTTGTTTGCCAGCCAGCGGAACACTGACCATCACAAACTCCTGCGGCGGTTCCGTAACTTTCAATGCACCTTTCACCAGTCCCCTAAACTGGACATTACCCGCTTCGAGCGGAAATGGCGGAAGCTGTACGGTGACAGCCGTGTATTCAGCGGCCGGCGCACCGGTCATTGCACCTGTTACTTTCAATGAACCAACTTGTTGCGGAGCCAATGCCGGTACCACCACGGTTGCAGTAACGAATGGCACTCAAACCACACTGGCGAATGGAACCACACAGGTGTTACTTTGCCAGAACGGCACCGTTTCACTTACCAGCAATAATAATTACAACCTGCCTCCCAATGGATGTGCCAGTTGCTTGTCTGAACTGATCTATGCCATCTACTCTAATGGCGGGCCAACCGGACCAGATCCGGAAACAGATCCGAACTGGACGGGCTACTACTGGACGGGAGATGATTTCCCGGGAAACAGTACTGCCGGTTACAATACAAATACGAGCGGAAGTTGTTCGCCCATTTTGAACTTACCAGACGTTGCCGGTTATGCGCCGATCAATGATCCGTTGAATACACTCGTATTTGTACCCATCACGGCAGATGATGGTGACGATGACCTCAGTTTAAGCCTTAGCCATGATACCAATGGCGATGGCTGCTTCGATATTGGAAACCCTATTTCCATCACATACCTTAACCCGATCACTTTTCAACCGACAGTAAGTTGTAACGGAACTGTAAACGTTGACATCACGGGAGGTTCGCCGCAAATTTTCCCGGGGCTGTATACCCTGACCAATACCGGTGCGGGAACCCTGAGTTCCACATCCGTCACCTCCGGCGGGTCTGTAACGATTTCTGGTTTGAATAATGGACAGACATACTCGTTTACAGTTAATGACGGTACCGGATGCACGAAAACATTCAGCGGGGTGTACAATGGCAAACCAACTGTGACCATTAATCCTGCCAGCGCTACAATTTGTGCCGGCCAGTGCGTTAATCTGTCAGCCACCATCAATCCCAATGTCAACCCCGGTAATTCCACCTTCTCGAATAACACCTGTGTTGCCATCCCCGATGGAGGAATAGCAGGCGGCAATACCGGACAAGTGAATACGGGAACATGGGCTTCCTCCCCGATCACGATCAGTGGTTTTTGCGGCACCAACTGGGCCTCCGGACAAACACTCAATGTTTGTCTCAATATTTCTCATACCTGGGATGCTGACCTAAACATATTCCTCCAGGCGCCCAATGGCGTCATTGTTACACTTAGTGACGACAATGGCGGAGGTAATGCAAACTATTCCGGAACCTGTTTCAGCATGACGGCAGGCACCTCCATTACTGCCGGCACCGCTCCATTTGGAGGCACTTACACCCCTGAAGGTACATTTAACGCTTTCAACGGCACTTCCATTAATGGAACATGGACATTATGGGTTGGAGACGATGTATCGGGCGACATTGGAAATATCAATAACTGGTCGATCACATTCACGAATCAGAATACCTATACATATTCCTGGACTCCAGCAACCGGTTTGTCTGCAACCAATATCCTGAATCCCGTAGCCTGCCCAACGTCAACAACAACCTATACATTAAAGGCCACCAATTCCTGTGGTTGTGTAGATTCTGCACAAACAACCATTACCGTAACCAGTTCCATTACGCCAACCTTCAACCCGGTTGCGCCCATTTGTTACGGAGCCACGGCACCTGTTCTTCCAACAACATCTACAAATGGGATTACAGGAACCTGGGCACCAGCGACGGTCAGTAATACAAATACAGCAACATACACATTTACGCCAACAGCAGGACAATGTGCCGTTCCTACAACTTTAACTGTAACTGTATATGACCCGATAGTCATCTATGCCAGTGGAACGAATCCAACCTGCGATAATATTTGCAATGGATCAGCCACAGTAACCGTTACTGGTGGAACCGCTCCCTATACTTATAGCTGGAGTAATTCCGGAAATACCCAAACAATAACAGGGTTATGCGTGGGTACGTATTCTGTAACCGTCACGGATTTCAACGGTTGCACATCCAGTTCATCTGTCCCTTTTACCAATAATTGTTTTCAAATCCAGAGCATATTGGTCGATGCGTGCTCCCCCAGTGAATACGATGAGGAAATGGCATTCTTCCAGGTTGGTGCAAATCCGCTTAATACCGCAAGCATGACCGCAACCTGGCCTACGGCAGCAGATCCCTGGAGAGGTCTTTGTGCAAATCCTGCATTTTTCACGAATGTCAACCCAACGATAACCGGAGGCGGCACCCTTTTACCTTTGCCCCCCAGCGGCATATTACCGGCGAATGCCAACGTAGTGATCATAACGGGTACGCCTGCGAGCAGTAACATGAGCTTTGCCAATCTTTCCGGTCCCCTTTATGTATTATTCCAATGCCCCGGCAATACACAGGGTCACTTTGGAAATAATACTGCTGCTGCTGGGATCAAAACCCTTACACTGAATTTTGGAGCAGGATGCGTGGATTCGGTAAAGTATGACAATGGTTTGCTGGTTAATCAAAGTGGCGGCACCGGCGGATCAGCGGCGGTCAATAATGGCGCCTTTGTAAACTATTCAACGAGTGGCACTGGTACTTACCTGAACTCAGGTTGTGTGATTCCGAATACCATTCAATCTAACCAGGTCATTTTAACGGCACCGGCACCGGTTACGCCTACATTTAATCCTGTAGCACCCATTTGTAACGGAGCAACAAGTCCTGTATTACCACTTACTTCTACCAACGGCATAACTGGCACCTGGAATCCATCCACGGTCAGCAATACGGCAAGCGGAACATATACATTCACACCCGCTGCAGGTTCTTGCGCCAATACCACTACCCTAACTGTAACGGTTAACCAGCCAACCTCTAGTACAACCAATATTGCAATCTGTCCTAGTCAACTGCCTTATAACTGGAACGGACAAACTTATAATGGAGCCGGTACTTATTCTGTGACACTCACGGGAAGCAATGGATGCGATTCTGTAGCCACACTCAACCTGACCATCAAACCAACCAGTACCAGTACTACGAACATTGCCATTTGTCCTAACCAATTACCTTATTTCTGGAACAGCCAGACTTACAATTCTGCAGGCACTTTCTCAGTCACACTCACAGGCGCTAATGGATGCGACTCCGTAGCAACTCTCAACCTGACCATCAAACCAACCAGTACCAGTACTACGAATATTGCCATTTGTCCTAACCAATTACCTTATTCATGGAACAGCCAGACTTACAATGCTGCAGGCACTTTCTCTGTCACACTCATAGGCGCTAATGGATGCGATTCCGTTGCAACTCTCAACCTGACGATCAAACCAATCAGTACTACTAACATTGCTATTTGTCCTAACCAATTACCTTATTCCTGGAACAGCCAAACTTATAATGCTGCGGGAACTTTCTCGGTCACACTCACAGGCGCTAATGGATGCGATTCCGTTGCAACTCTCAACCTGACGATCAAACCAATAACTACCAGTACTACGAACATTGCTATTTGTCCTAACCAATTACCTTATTCTTGGAACAGCCAAACTTATAATGCTGCAGGCACTTTCTCGGTCACACTCACAGGCACTAATGGCTGCGATTCCGTTGCAACTCTCAACCTGACGATTAAACCAACCAGTACCAGTACTACCAACATTGCGATATGTCAACCAATTACCTTATTCCTGGAACAGCCAGACTTACAATGCTGCGGGCACTTTCGTAACACTCACAGGCGCTAATGGATGATTCCGTTGCAACTCTCAACCTGACAATCAAACCAATTACTACCAGTACTACGAACATTGCCATTTGCCCTAATCAATTACCTTATTCCTGGAACAGCCAAACTTACAATGCTGCGGGAACTTTCTCGGTCACACTCACAGGTGCTAATGGATGTGACTCTGTGGCTACATTGATACTGACCATTAAACCAGTTACTACTAGTTCAACTTTAATCGCCAATATCCTCAATCCCATATACATGGAATGGACAAACTTATAATGCCGCTGGAACATATTCAGTAACACTTACAGGAAGTAATGGTTGTGACTCTATTGCTTCTATCAACCTGTCCGTTTCTGCTATTGCCACCAGTATCACCAATCAAAATATTTGCCCCAATCAACTGCCTTATCCCTGGAATAGTCAAACCTATAATAGTGCAGGCACTTATTCTGTAACTTTAACCGGTAGCACAGGTTGCGATTCTGTAGCTACATTGAACCTGACTTTACTGCCAACCACAACAAGTACAACGAACCAGAGCGTTTGCCCCACTCAACTGCCTTACACCTGGAACGGACAAACTTATAATGGCGCAGGAACCTATTCAGTGACATTAGCGGTAGTAATGGATGTGATTCTGTCGCTACATTGAACCTGACGATTTTACCAACCACCACCAGTACAACGAACCAAAGCGTTTGTCCGGCTCAACTGCCTTACACCTGGAACGGACAAACATATAATGGTGCCGGAACTTATTCGGTGACACTCACGGGAAGCAATGGTTGCGACTCTGTAGCTACATTAATTCTGGCGCTCCTGCCAACCACAACCAGCACAACAAGCCAAAACGTTTGTCCGGCTCAACTGCCTTACACTCTGGAACGGACAAACATATAATGGTGCCGGTACTTATTCGGTGACATTAACGGGAAGTAACGGATGCGACTCTGTGGCAACACTAAACCTTGCGCTACTACCAACAACAACAAGCACAACAAACCAAAACGTTTGTCCGGCTCAACTGCCTTATACCTGGAACGGACAAACCTATAATGGCGCAGGAACCTATTCGGTGACTCTAACAGGTAGCAATGGTTGCGATTCTGTCGCTACATTGAACCTGACGATTTTACCAACCACCACCAGTACAACGAACCAAAGTGTTTGTCCCTCTCAACTGCCTTACACCTGGAACGGACAAACCTATAATGGAGCAGGTACTTATTCTGTGACACTCACAGGTTCTAATGGATGCGACTCTGTGGCTACGCTGAACCTGACTTTACTGTCCACCACAACAAGTACAACGAACCAGAGCGTTTGTCCGGCTCAACTGCCTTACACCTGGAACGGACAAACTTATAATGGCGCAGGAACCTATTCAGTGACATTAACGGTAGTAATGGATGTGATTCTGTCGCTACATTAATTCTGGCTCTCCTGCCAACCACAACCAGCACAACAAACCAAAACGTTTGTCCCACTCAACTGCCTTACAACTGGAACGGTCAAACCTATAATGGAGCAGGAACCTATTCGGTGACACTCACGGGAAGCAATGGATGTGACTCTTGCTGCAACGCTGAACCTGACGCTTTTACCAACCACAAACAGTACAACGAACCAAAACGTTTGTCCGGCTCAACTGCCTTACACATGGAACGGACAAACTTATAATGGAGCAGGAACTTATTCTGTGACACTCACGGAAGCAATGGATGCGACTCTGTTGCTACGCTGAACCTGACTTTACTGCCCACCACAACAAGTACAACGAACCAGAGCGTTTGTCCCACCCTTCAACTGCCTTACACCTGGAACGGACAAACCTATAATGGAGCAGGAACTTATTCAGTGACACTCACAGGTTCTAATGGTTGCGATTCTGTGGCCACATTGAACCTGACGCTTTTACCAACCACAACCAGTACGACGAACCAAAGCGTTTGCCCCACTCAACTGCTCACACCTGGAACGGACAAACATATAATGGAGCAGGAACTTATTCGTGACACTCACGGGAAGCAATGGTTTAATTCTGTAGCTACGCTGAACCTGACTTTACCGCCCACCACAACAAGTACAACGAACCAGAGCGTTTGTCCGACTCAACTGCCTTACACCTGGAACGGACAAACTCTATAATGGCGCAGGAACCCATTCGGTGACTCTAACAGGTAGCAATGGTTGCGATTCTGGTGGCAACGCTGAACCCTGACTCTACTGCCTACCACCACCAGCACGACGAACCAAAGTGTTTGTCCGGCTCAATTACCTTACATGGAACGGACAAACTTATAATGGAGCAGGTACTTATTCTGTGACACTCACAGGTTCTAATGGTTGCGATTCTGTCGCTACATTGAACCTCGCGATTTTACCAACCACCACCAGTACAACAAACCAAAGCGTTTGTCCGGCTCAACTGCCTTATACCTGGAACGGACAAACTTATAATGGAGCAGGAACTTATTCGGTGACTCTTAAACAGGTAGCAATGGTTGCGATTCTGTGGCAACGCTGAACCTGACTCTACCGTCTACCACCACCAGCACGACGAACCAAAGTGTTTGTCCGGCTCAATTACCTTACACATGGAACGGACAAACTTATAATGGAGCAGGTACTTATTCTGTGACACTCACAGGTTCTAATGGTTGCGATTCTGTCGCCAAGCATTGAACCCTCGCGATTTTACCAACCACCACCAGTACAACGAACCAGAGTGTTTGTCCGACTCAACTGCCTTACACATGGAACGGACAAACTTATAATGGAGCAGGAACTTATTCGGTGACTCTAACAGGTAGCAATGGTTGCGATTCTGTCGCTACATTGAACCTGACGATTTTACCAACCACCACCAGTACGACGAACCAAAGCGTTTGCCCCACTCAACTGCCTTATACCTGGAACGGTCAAACCTATAATGGAGCAGGAACTTATTCAGTGACACTCACAGGTTCTAATGGTTGCGATTCTGTGGCCACATTGAACCTGACTCTACCACAACCACCACCAGTACAACGAACCAAAACGTTTGTCCGGCTCAACTGCCTTACACCTGGAACGGACAAACCTATAATGGAGCAGGTACTGGCTCCAGACACTCACAGGTTCTAATGGCTGGGTGATTCTGTGGCCACATTGAACCTGACGCTTTTACCAACCACAACCAGTACGACGAACCAAAGCGTTTGCCCCACTCAACTGCCTTACACATGGAACGGACAAACATATAATGGAGCAGGAACTTATTCGGTGACACTCACGGGAAGCAATGGTTGCGATTCTGTAGCTACGCTGAACCTGACTTTACTGCCCACCACAACAAGTACAACGAACCAAAACGTTTGTCCGGCTCAATTACCTTACACATGGAACGGACAAACTTATAATGGAGCAGGTACTTATTCTGTGACACTCACAGGTTCTAATGGTTGCGATTCTGTCGCTACATTGAACCTCGCGATTTTACCAACCACCACCAGTACAACGAACCAGAGTGTTTGTCCGACTCAACTGCCTTACACATGGAACGGACAAACTTATAATGGAGCAGGAACTTATTCGGTGACTCTAACAGGTAGCAATGGTTGCGATTCTGTCGCTACATTGAACCTGACGATTTTACCAACCACCACCAGTACGACGAACCAAAGCGTTTGCCCCACTCAACTGCCTTATACCTGGAACGGTCAAACCTATAATGGAGCAGGAACTTATTCAGTGACACTCACAGGTTCTAATGGATGCGACTCTGTGGCAACGCTGAACCTGGCTCTACTGCCAACCACCACCAGCACAACAAACCAAAGCGTTTGTCCGGCTCAATTACCTTACGCTACGGAACGGACAAACTTATAATGGTGCCGGTACTTATTCGGTGACGTTAACTGGAAGTAACGGATGTGATTCTGTCGCTACATTGAACCTCGCGCTTTTACCAAACACAACCAGTACGACGAACCAAAGCGTTTGCCCCACTCAACTGCCTTACACATGGAACGGACAAACCTATAATGGAGCAGGTACTTATTCAGTGACACTCACAGGTTCTAATGGATGCGACTCTGTGGCAACGCTGAACCTGGCTCTACTGCCAACCACCACCAGCACAACAAACCAAAGCGTTTGTCCGGCTCAATTACCTTACACATGGAACGGACAAACTTATAATGGAGCAGGAACTTATTCGGTAACTCTAACAGGAAGCAATGGTTGCGATTCTGTCGCTACGCTGAACCTGACTTTACTGCCTACCACAACAAGTACAACGAACCAAAGTGTTTGTCCGACTCAACTGCCTTATACCTGGAACGGACAAAACTATAATGGCGCAGGAACCTATTCGGTGACTCTAACAGGTAGCAATGGTTGCGATTCTGTCGCTACATTGAACCTGACGATTTTACCAACCACCACCAGTACAACGAACCAAAGCGTTTGTCCGGCTCAACTGCCTTACACCTGGAACGGACAAACTTATAACGGAGCAGGTACTTATTCGGTTACCTTAACAGGAAGCAATGGTTATGATTCTGTCGCTACGCTGAACCTGACTTTACTGCCTACCACAACAAGTACAACGAACCAAAGTGTTTGTCCGGCTCAACTGCCTTACACATGGAACGGACAAACTTATAATGGCGCAGGTACTTATTCGGTGACTTTAACTGGAAGTAACGGATGCGATTCTGTGGCAACGCTGAACCTGACTCTACTGCCTACCACCACCAGCACGACGAACCAAAACGTTTGTCCGACTCAACTGCCTTATACCTGGAACTGATGCAACTATAATGTAAGCGCAGGAACCTATTCGGTGACTCTAACAGGTAGCAATGGTTGCGATTCTGTCGCCACATTGAACCTGACGATTTTACCAACCACCACCAGTACAACGAACCAAAGCATTTGTCCGGCTCAACTGCCTTACACATGGAACGGACAAACTATAATGGAGCAGGTACTTATTCAGTGACATTAACGGGTAGTAATGGATGTACTCCCAGCAACACTTAACCTGGCTCTATTGCCAACCACCACCAGCACAACGAACCAAAGCGTTTGTCCGGCTCAACTGCCTTACACCTGGAATGGACAAACTTATAATGGAGCAGGAACTTATTCGGTAACTCTAACAGGAAGCAATGGTTGCGATTCTGTCGCTACGCTGAACCTGACTTTACCGCTCACCACCAGCACAACGAACCAAAGTGTTTGTCCGACTCAACTGCCTTACACATGGAACGGACAAACTTATAATGGCGCAGGTACTTATTCGGTGACTTTAACTGGAAGTAACGGATGCGATTCTGTGGCAACGCTGAACCTCGCAATTTTACCAATCACTACCAGTACAACTAACCTCGGACTCTGTCCTTCGCAACTGCCCTATAACTGGAACAGTCAGACCATCAACGCCGCAGGTACGTATACCGCTACACTGACCGGCTCAAACGGCTGTGATTCTGTAGCTACTTTAATTCTGAGCATTAGCCCAGCATCAAGCTCAACGGTCAACCAAAGTATCTGTCCTTCACAGTTACCATATACCTGGAACAGCCAGACCTACAACAGCGCCGGCACTTACTCCGTCACACTCACGGGCTCTTACCGGTTGCGACTCCATTGTTACACTCAACCTGTCTGTATTACCAACAACGACCAGTACCACCAACCTTGGCCTTCTGTCCTTCGCAGCTGCCCTATAGCTGGAACAGTCAGACCATCAACGCCGCAGGTACTTATACCGCTACGCTGACAGGTTCCAACGGTTGCGACTCGGCCACACTCGTGTTAACGATAAATGCCGTATCAACAAGTACAGTCAACCAAAGCATCTGTCCTTCACAGTTACCATATACCTGGAACAGCCAGACCTACAACAGCGCCGGCACTTTACTCCGTCACGATACTGGCTCTACCGGCTGCGACTCCGTCGTTACGCTCAACCTGTCTGCGTTGCCAACAACGACCAGTACCACCAACCTTGGCCTCTGTCCTTCGCAGCTGCCCTATAGCTGGAACAGTCAGACCATCAACGCCGCAGGAACTTATACCGCTACGCTGACAGGTTCCAACGGTTGCGACTCTGTACACTCGTGTTAACGATAAATGCCGTATCAACAAGTACGGGTCAACCAAAGCATCTGTCCTTCACAGTTACCATATACCTAAACAGCCAGACATACAACAGCGCCGGCACTTACTCCGTCACGCTAACAGGGTTCCCACTGGTTGCGACTGTTGTTACACTCAACCTGTCTGTGTTACCAACAACGACCAGCACAACGAACCTCGGCCTCTGTCCTTCCCAGCAGCTGCCCTATAGCTGGAACAGTCAGACCATCAACGCCGCAGGTACGCTACAGCTACGCTGACAGGTTCCGCATTGGTTGTGATTCTATAGCTACTTTAATTCTGAGCATTAACCCGGCATCAAGTTCAACCGTCAACCAAAGCATTTGTCCCCTTCACAGTTACCATATACCTGGAACAGCCAGACTTACAACAGCGCCGGTACTTACTCCGTCACGCCCGCCACTTCGGTTCTACCGGCTGCGACTCCGTCGCGCCACGCCTAACCTGTCTGTGCGTTGCCAACATCCACCAGCACAACAAACCTCGGCCTCTGTCCTTCGCAGCTGCCCTATAGCTGGAACAGTCAGACCATCAACGCTGCAGGAACTTATACCGCTACGCTGACAGGTTCCAATGGTTGCGATTCTGTGGCCACTTTAATTCTGAGCATTAGCCCGGCATCAAGCTCAACGGTCAACCAAAGCATTTGTCCTTCACAGTTGCCATATACCCCGGAACAGCCAGACCCACAACAGCGCCGGATCTTACTCCGTCACACTCACTTCGGCTCTACCGGTTGCGACTCCGTTGTTACACTCAACCTGACTGTGTTGCCAACAACCACCAGTACAACCAATATCGGCCTCTGTCCTTCCCAGCTGCTCCCATAGCTGAACAGCCAGACCTACAACAGCGCCGGATCTTACTCCGTCACACTCACTGGCTCTACCGGTTGCGACTCCGTTGTTACACTCAACCTGACTGTGTTGCCAACAACCACCAGTACAACCAACATCGGCCTCTGTCCTTCCCAGCTGCCCTATAGCTGGAACAGTCAGACCATCAACGCCGCAGGTACGTATACCGCTACGCTGACAGGTTCCAACGGTTGCGACTCTGTGGCCACACTCGTGTTAACGATAAATGCTGTATCCACAAGTACGGTCAACCAAAGCATCTGTCCTTCACAACTGCCCTATAGCTGGAACAGCCAGACCTACAACAGCGCCGGATCTTACTCCGTCACACTCACGGGTTCTACCGGTTGCGACTCCGTTGTTACGCTCAACCTGTCTGTGTTACCAACAACCACCAGTACAACAAACCAAAGCGTTTGCCCGACTCAACTGCCCTATAGCTGGAACAGCCAGACCATCAACGCCGCAGGTACGTATACCGCTACGCTGACAGGTTCCAATGGTTGCGATTCTGTGGCCACACTCGTGCTAACGATTAGTGCCGTATCAACAAGTACAGTCAACCAAAGCATCTGTCCTTCACAGTTACCATACACCTGGAACAGCCAGACTTACAACAGCGCCGGAACTTACTCCGTCACACTCACTGGCTCTACCGGTTGCGTGACTCCGTCAGTACTCAACCTGTCTGTGTTGCCAACCACAACCAGCACAACGAACCTTGGCCTCTGTCCTTCCCAGCTGCCCTATAGCTGGAACAGTCAGACCATCAACGCCGCAGGTACGTATACAGCTACGCTGACAGGTTCCAATGGTTGTGATTCTATAGCTACTTTTAATTTGAGCATTAACCCGGCATCAAGTTCAACCGTCAACCAAAGCATCTGTCCTTCACAATTACCATATACCTGGAACAGCCAGACATACAACAGTGCCGGCACTTACCCGTCACGCTCACAGGCTCTACCGGCTGCGACTCTGTTGTTACACTCAACCTTTCTGTGTTACCACACATCGACCAGCACAACGAACATCGGCCTCTGTCCTTCCCAGCTGCCCCATAGCTGGAACAGTCAGACCATCAACGCCGCAGGAACTTATACCGCTACGCTGACAGGATCTAATGGTTGCGATTCTGTGGCCACACTCGTGTTAACGATTAGTGCCGTATCAACAAGTACCGTCAACCAAAGCATTTGTCCTTCACAGTTACCATATACCTGGAACAGCCAGACCTACAACAGCGCCGGCACTTACTCCGTCACGCTCACGGGCTCTACCGGCTGCGACTCCGTCGTAACGCTCAACTTGTCTGTGTTACCAACAACCACCAGCACAACAAACCAAAGCGTTTGCCCGACTCAACTGCCTTACACCTGGAACGGACAAACTTATAATGGAGCAGGTACTTATTCGGTTACTCTAACAGGAAGCAATAGTTGCGATTCCGTCGTTACGCTCAACCTGTCTGTATTACCAACATCGACCAGCACAACAAACTTCGGCCTCTGTCCTTCCCAGCTGCCCTATAGCTGGAACAGTCAGACCATCAACGCTGCAGGTACGTATACCGCTACGCTGACAGGTTCCAATGGTTGTGACTCTGTGGCGACACTCGTGTTAACGATCAGTGCCGTATCAACAAGTACCGTCAACCAAAGCATTTGTCCTTCACAGTTACCATATACCTGGAACAGCCAGACTTACAACAGCGCCGGTACTTACTCCGTCACGCTCACTGGTTCTACCGGCTGCGACTCCGTTGTTACGCTCAACCTGTCTGTGTTACCAACATCGACCAGCACAACAAACCTCGGCCTCTGTCCTTCGCAGCTGCCCTATAGCTGAACAGCCAGGCCATCAACGCCGCAGGTACGTATACCGCTACGCTGACAGGTTCCAATGGTTGCGATTCTGTGGCTACACTCGTGTTAACGATTAGTGCCGTATCAACAAGTACGGTCAACCAAAGCATCTGTCCTTCACAGTTACCATACACCTGGAACAGCCAGACTTACAACAGCGCCGGAACTTACTCCGTCACACTCACTGGCTCTACCGGTTGCGACTCCGTCGTTACACTCAACCCGTCTGTGTTGCCAACCACAACCAGCACAACGAACCTTGGCCTCTGTCCTTCCCAGCTGCCCTATAGCTGGAACAGTCAGACCATCAACGCTGCAGGAACTTATACAGCTACGCTGACAGGCTCTAATGGTTGCGATTCTGTGGCCACACTCGTGTTAACGATTAGTGCCGTATCAACAAGTACCGTCAACCAAAGCATCTGTCCTTCACAATTACCATATACCTGGAACAGCCAGACTTACAACAGCGCCGGTACTTATCGTCACGCTCACTGGTTCTACCGGCTGCGACTCCGTTGTTACGCTCAACCTGTCTGTGTTACCAACATCAACCACACAACGAACTGGCCTCCGTCCTCGCAGCTGCCTTATAGCTGGAACAGTCAGAACATCAATACCGCAGGTACTTGTACCGCTACACTGACAGGTTCCAGCGTTGCGATTCTGTGGCCACACTCGTGTTAACGATTAGTGCCGTATCTACAAGTACCGTCAACCAAAGCATTTGTCATCCTTCACAATTACCATATACCTGGAACAGCCAGACTTACAATATGCCGGCACTTACTCCGTCACGCTCACGGGTTCTACCGGTTGCGACTCCGTCGTTACGCTCAACCTGTCTGTGTTGCCAACATCGACCAGCACAACGAACCTCGGACTCTGTCCTTCGCAACTACCCTATAGCTGGAACAGTCAGACCATCAACGCCGCAGGTACTTATACCGCTACACTGACAGGATCTAATGGTTGCGATTCTGTGGCCACACTCGTGTTAACGATTAGTGCCGTATCAACAAGTACCGTCAACCAAAGCATCTGTCCTTCGCAGTTACCATATACCTGGAATAGCCAGACCTACAACAGCGCCGGCACTTACTCCGTCACGCTCACGGGCTCTACCGGTTGCGACTCCGTCGTTACGCTCAACCTGTCTGTGTTACCAACAACGACCAGTACCACCAACCTTGGCCTCTGTCCTTCCCAGCTGCCCTATAGCTGGAACAGTCAGACCATCAACGCCGCAGGTACGTATACCGCTACGATGACAGGTTCCAATGGATGCGATTCTGTGGCCACACTCGTGCTAACGATTAGTGCCGTATCAACAAGTACCGTCAACCAAAGCATCTGTCCTTCACAACTGCCCTATAGCTGGAACAGCCAGACCTACAACAGCGCCGGCACTTACTCCGTCACGCTCACTGGCTCTACCGGTTGCGACTCCGTCGTTACACTCAACCTGACTGTGTTGCCAACAACGACCAGTACCACCAACCTTGGCCTCTGTCCTTCCCAGCTGCCCTATAGCTGGAACAGTCAGACCATCAACGCCGCAGGTACGTATACCGCTACGATGACAGGTTCCAATGGATGCGATTCTGTGGCCACACTCGTGCTAACGATTAGTGCCGTATCAACAAGTACCGTCAACCAAAGCATTTGTCCTTCACAGTTACCATATACCTGGAACAGCCAGACCTACAACAGCGCCGGATCTTACTCCGTCACACTCACGGGTTCTACCGGTTGCGACTCCGTTGTTACACTCAACCTCTCTGTGTTGCCAACAACAACCAGTACCACCAATATCGGACTCTGTCCTTCGCAGCTGCCCCATAGCTGAACAGCCAGACCATCAACGCCGCAGGTACGTATACCGCTACGCTGACAGGTTCCAATGGTTGCGACTCTGTGGCCACACTCTCGTGTTAACGATTAGTGCCGTATCTACAAGTACCGTCAACCAAAGCATCTGTCCTTCACAGTGCTTCATATACCTGGAACAGCCAGACTCTACAACAGCGCCGGCACTTACTCCGTCACGCTCACTGGCTCTACCGGTTGCGACTCCGTTGTTACACTCAACTTGTCTGTATTACCAACAACGACCAGCACAACAAACATCGGACTCTGTCCTTCACAACTGCCCTATAGCTGGAACAGTCAGACCATCAACGCTGCAGGAACTTATACCGCTACGCTGACAGGTTCCAATGGTTGCGATTCTGTGGCCACACTCGTGTTAACGATTAGTGCCGTATCAACAAGTACGGTCAACCAAAGCATCTGTCCTTCACAGTTACCATACACCTGGAACAGCCAGACTTACAACAGCGCCGGCACTTACTCCGTCACGCTCACGGGCTCTACCGGTTGCGACTCTGTTGTTACACTCAATCTCTCTGTATTACCAACAACGACCAGTACCACTAATATCGGACTCTGTCCTTCGCAGCTGCCCTATAGTTGGAACAGTCAGACTATCAACGCCGCAGGTACGTATACCGCTACGCTGACAGGATCTAATGGATGCGACTCTGTGGCCACTCGTGTTGCTAATGATTAGTGCCGTATCAACAAGTACCGTCAACCAAAGCATCTGTCCTTCACAACTGCCCTATAGCTGAACAGCCAGACCTACAACAGCGCCGGCACTTACTCCGTCACGCTCACTGGCTCTACCGGTTGCGACTCCGTCGTTACACCGCAACCTGACTGTGTTGCCAACAACGACCAGTACCACCAACCTTGGCCTCTGTCCTTCCCAGCTGCCCTATAGTTGAACAGCCAGACCATCAACGCCGCAGGTACGTATACCGCTACGATGACAGGTTCCAATGGTTGCGATTCCCGGCCACACTCGTGCTAACGATTAGTGCCGTATCAACAAGTACCGTCAACCAAAGCATTTGTCCTTCGCAGTTACCATACCTGGAACAGCCAGACCCACAACAGTGCCGGCACTTACTCCGTCACGCTCACAGGTTCTACCGGTTGCGACTCCGTCGTTACACTCAACTTGTCTGTATTACCAACAACGACCAGTTACTGAATAAAACATCGGACTCTGTCCTTCACAACTGCCC
The DNA here is from genome assembly GCA_046329695.1 of Ferruginibacter sp. GTDB lineage: Bacteria > Bacteroidota > Bacteroidia > Chitinophagales > Chitinophagaceae > Ferruginibacter. The sequence goes on along the minus strand of JAXLUE010000003.1, from coordinate 111,680 downwards.
TATAGCTGGAACAGTCAGACCATCAACGCTGCAGGAACTTATACCGCTACGCTGACAGGTTCCAATGGTTATGATTCTGTGGCCACACTCGTGTTAACGATTAGTGCCGTATCAACAAGTACGGTCAACCAAAGCATCTGTCCTTCACAGTTACCATACACCTGGAACAGCCAGTATTCTGCGATAACAGCGCCGGCACTTACTCCGTCACGCTCACGGGCTCTACCGGTTGCGACTCTGTTGTTACACTCAATCTCTCTGGTATTACCAACAACGACCAGTACCACTAATATCGGACTCTGTCCTTCGCAGCTGCCCTATAGTTGGAACAGTCAGACTATCAACGCCGCAGGTACGTATACCGCTACGCTGACAGGATCTAATGGATGCGACTCTGTGGCCACACTCGTGTTAACAATTAGTGCCGTATCGACAAGTACGGTCAACCAAAGCATCTGTCCTTCACAGTTACCATACACCTGGAACAGCCAGACTTACAACAGCGCCGGCACTTACTCCGTCACGCTCACTGGCTCTACCGGTTGCGACTCCGTTGTACACTCAACCTGTCTGTGTTACCAACTAGCTCCAGTACAACAAATCAAAGCGTTTGTCCGGCACAACTGCCTTACACATGGAACGGACAAACCTATAATGGAGCAGGCACTTATTCGGTTACATTAACTGGAAGTAATGGATGTGACTCTGTGGCTACTTTAGTACTGGTTATTAATACTGTATTAACAAGCACAACAAATGTTTCTGTTTGCCCAAGTCAGTTACCATATCATTGGAATGGCCAGGTTTATGATACCAATGGCTCTTACAGTGTAACATTGAGCAACAGTAACGGATGCGATTCAATTGCAACATTGGTCCTGACTATTTTACCTGAGTCATCCAGTACAACATCCGTCAATATTTGCTCAACTGCTTTACCATACGTTTGGAACAGCCAGACATACAACAGTTCCGGTTCATATTCCATTACATTGACGGGAAGTAACGGATGTGATTCTGTGGCTACGCTGATCTTGGTTGTATTGCCTACAACGGGCAGCCAAACTAACGTCTCCGTTTGCTCAAACCAACTGCCCTATATCTGGAATAGTCAATCATACAATGCAGGAGGAAATTATACAGTGACATTAACAGGATCGAATGGTTGCGATTCAATACCGCGGTTAACCCTGACTGTTCTAACTGTACGCACATCGTTGACAACCGCTTCAGTCTGTACGAATCAACTTCCATATATCTGGAACAGTAATTCATATAACAACTCTGGCACGTATAGTGTTACCCTCACGGGCTCTAACGGATGCGATTCGATCGCCAGGTTGCAATTGACCGTAAACCCGGTTGTTAACAGCAGCAGCACTGTTTCCACCTGTAACAACCAGCTTCCATATATATGGAACGGACAATCGTATAACAGCACAGGCACCTATAGCGTAACATTGACCAGTCAGGCTGGATGCGACTCCGTGGCAACACTGCATTTAACGGTCAACAATACCAGTATCAGTACAACTGCTCTGACGGTTTGTTCTTCACAACTACCGGTGAACTGGAATGGTCAATCATACAACAGCAGTGGCAGTTATACGGTAACACTGACCAACAGCGCCGGATGCGATTCTCTGGCCACCCTGAACCTCACGGTGAACCAGACTCCAGGCGCGCCAACCGTTACCTCGCCGGTAAACTATTGTCAATACCAACCGGCTGCACCTCTGACGGCTTCGGGAACCAATACCATTTACTGGTATACCAGCTTAACAGGCGGAAATGGCAGCACAACAGCCCCAACTCCTTCCACATCAACAACGGGAACCACAACGTATTATGTTGGCCAGACAAACAATGGATGTCCAAGTCCGAGGGTACCTGTAACCGTGGTGGTACAACCGAAGCCAGCCCTGGGAGCTGATAAGATTGTACGAATATGCTATGGTGGAACGGCAGACCTGACCAATCTTTACAACACATCTACCCTGAGCAACAATACCTGGCTGCATAACCTGGTCCCGGTAAATGACCCAAGCTCCGTTAACCAGGAAGGATTGTACTACCTGATTGGCAGTAATACTGCCGGTTGTTCCGATACAGCGATCGTTAACCTGATCATGCTTCCGCCTGTTATTGCAAACGCAGGCCCGGATGCAGATGCGGAATACAATTATCCTTATCAGCTTCAGGGTAGCGGAGGCTCCGAATATCTTTGGAACCCGGGAAGGCCGCTGTTGAATAATCAGAGCATTCCAAATCCACTTGCCACATTAACGGAAACAACCACATTTGTTCTTACTGTAAAAAATGAATTGGGCTGCAGTGATACGGACACTGTCACATTAAGGGTGTTAAGAGGACCGACATTCTACGTGCCGACTGCGTTTACACCTAATGGTGATGGCCTGAATGATATTTTCCGGCCAACCTATGTTGGCATTCAAAAACTGGAGTATTTCATGATCTTTAACCGGTTTGGAGAATTGGTATATGAAAGCCACGACCTAAATAAAGGATGGGACGGTACCTACAAAGGAATACCTCAGCCCATAGATAACTACGTATGGCATATCAGGGGCATAGACAGGAAGGGTGAATTAAAGATCCTGAAAGGAAATGTGGTATTGATCAGGTAATAATGTATCAGTAAACAGGCTATATTCAAATGCAGGCATGCTCGCACAGGACATCCGGATTTTCTGTATTTTTAACTCAATTAGAAATTAAACCATTTACATATGCGTTGGCAAGGCAGAAGAGAAAGCGATAATGTGGAAGACAGGCGGGGATTAAGCGGCGGTGGCAAGATGGCTGCCGGCGGCGGCATTCTTGGGGTAATCGTAACTGTGCTTTACCTCGTATTAAACGGGGGCGATGCCAGTAACCTGCAAATCCCCTCCAACATGCAGGAACAAACCAGCCCTGGACAGGCCCTGAACCCGGAAGAGGAAGCTGCAGACAATGAAAGGGCTTCCTTTGTAAAAGTTGTACTGGCCGATACGGAAGACGTATGGAACAAGATCTTCTCAAGGCAAGGTCAACAATACCAGGCGCCTGTACTTGTTCTATTCAGAAATATGGTACAATCAGGATGCGGGAACGCCAGTTCCTCCACAGGACCATTTTACTGCCCGGCAGATAATAAACTGTATATAGACCTGTCATTTTACCAGGAACTGCAGGACCGGTTCCGGGCACCGGGCGACTTTGCCATGGCTTATGTTGTAGCACATGAGGTGGGCCACCATATTCAAAACCTGATGGGCACTTCGGAAAAAATGCAACGCTTACGTTCAAGGTTAAGCGAAGAAGAATATAACCAATATTCGGTCAGGCTGGAACTCCAGGCCGACTTCTATGCCGGCGTATGGGCCCATCACGCACAACAGATCAAAACAGCGGAAGGCAAGAGTATCATTGAAGCCGATGATATAGACGAAGCCCTTACAGCCGCCAATGCCATCGGCGATGACAGATTGCAAAAGGAATCCCAGGGTTATGCCGTCCCGGAATCATTTACCCACGGAACATCCGCTCAGCGCATGTTCTGGTTCCGGAAAGGCTTCCTTACCGGCGACATCAGCCAGGGAGACACATTTAATGCCACCAGCCTGGAGTAACAACACCCATCTCTCATCCGCCAACGGCCTTACATGTCCATTCAAGCAACCATTCGTTATATCAGGGCCCGGCTAACCAGCAAAGCCGGCAAAGAACTTTTATCAAAACTCGTTTTCCCCATCGGGCTTTTCATGAGCATTATGCTCGTTGGCGTTGTCGGATATTCACTCATCGAAAACTACACATTTCTCGAATCCGTTTATATCACGGCCATTACCGTCAGCACTGTGGGATATGGTGAAGTAAGGCCACTATCTGACGAAGGAAGGATATTCACCATTTTCCTGGTCATGCTGAACCTGTGCGTATTCACCTACGTGGTTGCGTTGTTTACACAGTACCTGGCAGACGGGCGTTACATCAAATCTTACAAACTTTTAAAAATGGAAAACCGGATCAGTCAACTCAGGAATCATGTGATCATATGCGGCTTTGGCAGAAATGGAAAACAGGTGTCACAGATATTAAACGACAACAGCATCCCATTCGTTTTACTGGAAAAAGACGAGTCTAAAACCGCCGGGCAACAGGGCTTAAAGTATTTCATGAACAGCGATGCCACCCAGGATGAAACTTTGATCGACGCCGGCATTAAACATGCCCGGGCCATCGTGAGCACGCTTCCGCTGGATACAGATAATCTTTTTGTGGTGCTAACGGCCAAACAACTCAACCCGGGTATCAAGATCATCAGCCGCGCATCAAACGACAGTTCGGTCAATAAACTGAAGATCGCCGGTGCCAGTAATGTGATCATGCCCGATAAGATAGGCGGGGCGCACATGGCATCTCTGGTGATGATCCCCGACGTAGTGGAGGTTTTGTCTTTGTTGTCTACCCGTAACAACAGTGAATTTAAAGTGGTGGAGATCTGTGCCGAAAAAGAGATCAATTTAGGTTCAGTGGATATATGGCGGAAGTCTGGATGCACTATCCTGGCCATCAAAAAAACCAATGGAGATTATACCCTCAACCCGGCCGCAGATACCAGTGTGGCTACCGGTGATTCGCTGATAATGATGGGCAGCGATAAGCAGGTACAGGAAGCCAGGAAATTGGTGGGATAAGGTTGATTCCGCAGATTCTGTCAAAACTGCCCGGCTCAGCAGTTCCCCATGCATGATTTATCGAGTACGGCGATGGTTTTATCGAAAAAACCCTTGGCTTCTTCGGGCGAATGACCGATACAAACGACGCCCAATTTTCCATATTGAGATAATGCTCCGATCATGTGAAACATCACGCCCGATTGTTTGGCCCCATCATACATAAGCCGGTTGCACATGGCAATATCGATGAGGTCGTGAGGCGTCAATCCCTTATACTTATCACTTACCACGTTATCCGAAGCAAAATAACACCTGGTTTGCCCGTTGGGCATCATGTACAAACCCTTGTTCATATCGTACTCCCCATCCGTTAGAAATTGCAGCATGAGGTATGGGTGGGTGGTCCCGCCTTTTCTAAGGTTTATTTCAATGGCATAATGGACCCAACCCCCAGCTTCCCTGACCGATAAAAAATCAATACTGAATCGCCCCAGCACACCTTGTTCCTGTAGCTCCCGGCAGATGCGCAAACCCAGCGCTGCTATATCCCGGCTGTATTCGCCGCTGGCAGGAAATGTGGCGCCGAGAAATACCTGGCCGCTTTCACCGCCCATGACCTGGTCGTGTGTTGAGATGACATCCGAAATTCCCAGGGGATTGATCCGGCATTGAACAGAAGGAGAAACTTTCCATTCTCCGTCAATAAATTCTTCCACGATACCTCCCATGAAAGTAAACTTCCGGATAAACGTGTCATACGTCATACCGGCCGCTACGATCTTTAAAGTGCGCGGAAGCGACTCACTGATCTTTGAAACGATATCCGCATCCTCATAACCGATATCCAGGTACGAAAAAACGGCATTGCCATCGCCGGAAAAACCATCATTCATTTTGATGACCGCTTTTCTTAATAAGGGCTTTTGCTTCTTCAGATCGGCGAGTGCCTGCACCAGGCCTTCAACAGTATGGATATTCTCATAACCTTCGGGCATCGGTATACCCAGTTTTTTAAACATGGTCCGGCAACCCGATTTGGTCCCCAACGGAAGCAATGATGAATCACAACCATAAATCGGGATGTCCAAAAAGGCTGATAATTCTTCCTCGGCCTCCGTTACATTAAAACATACCATATGAGCCAGGTTGGCATCACCGATTTGTTCTTTGATCCTCCTGATCAGCCTCGGACGGCAAAGGATCTTATTGGTCAATGCATGGGCAGAACCATCATAGCAACTAAATAAATGAAGTCTTTGCCTGGCATGATAACCGGTAATTCCCGGCAACAGGTGCAGGTAATAATCGATCACACCTGAATCAATTGGTACACTGCTCACATATATGACCTTTGTACGGGGCATCCTCAATAGCATAAGCATGCACAGCATCCGTTCTTCATAATGTATGTGCCCGGTGATGGATTGCAGCATCTGCTGATCCAACGTGAGGCTGGGTACGATCACAACCGTTTTATCGGCCAGATCATTGAAAAAAATATCCTTGTAATACTGGGAAAACTTTTTTTGTAAGGCCTGGAACAATTCATGCACTTTGGCTGCAGGCATATCTGACATAACCGCTTAATTGAAATGTTGTGGTAATAAATATCCGGTCTCTCCCGCCAGATTCGACTGTCTTAAGGTATGAAATTGTTTTGATAATTATTCCTGTTCGCCTTGCGATAAAACATGAACTAAATCAGCACCCATTTGTTAGTCAGGGGATATGAGAAATCTACCAAAACTTTCCTTTTTGTCGGCTTTGCTGCTTATGGCCGGATTAATGTCTAACTGCCGGCGCGATTTCAGCGTTCCCCCTTCCGGTAATGACAGCATTCCACAACAAACGGGCAATAACCCGGAAAATAAGCGATTCATTGCATTGGGCGATTCTTATACGATCGGGCAATCGGTACCGGAATCCGATCGCTTTCCTGCCCAAACCGTAGCCATCCTTCGCGATTCAGGCATAAACATCAGTCAGTTGAAATATATTGCCAGTACTGGATGGACGACACTGGCGCTGGAAAACGCCATCAACATAGAGCAACCCCAATCCCTGGCGCCTTACAGCATCGTTACCTTACTGATAGGCGTCAACGACCAGTACCAAACCCGCGACACAACGGGTTACCGGGAAAGGTTCACCCGGTTATTGAATACTTCGATAGCACTGGCAGGAAATGACCGCCGACGGGTCTTTGTATTATCTATCCCCGATTATAGTGTCACTCCCTTCGCCCGTGGACTGGATACCGCTGCGATCAGGCGACAAATAGACTGGTTCAATAGCATCAACAGGTCGGTCACGCTGGATAATAATATCAGTTATACAGATATCACCCCCTCCACCAGGGAAGCAGCCATCGATAAAACCTTACTGGCCCAGGATAGCCTCCACCCCTCAGGTAAAGAATACGCCAAATGAAGATCGGCGAGACTGGCTCCCTTATGAAACAGGTGCTGCAATAAGGATTCAGGACTGGAGCCTCCTGTGGTAATTGATCTGCCCCAGGTGATAAGTGAGATGGCCAAGCAGGTGGATCAGTATTGATGAAACCGACATCCTGAGGCCTGCAATCTCAGCGGGTATGGCTGTACCAAATCCTCTTCCTTCAAAGAAGATAGTACTGCTGCTGCTGTTACGGTGGTATGCGTGTCGAGGATGATTTGCCTGAGTAGCTGATGTGGGAGGTTTTGCTGGGCAAATTCAGCTTCCCTGTCGCGCTCATATCCTGTTCCTCCCAGTATTTTTCCTATAAAATGATTGAGGTTCCCGCAGATGAAGGATCAGGTTCCCGGCGGGATTGGATATGCTTCCCGAACGTACCCAAAGCTTTTGATGATCGGTATATTGATCGCACTCAACCAATAACCTGTCCAGATCCCTTTTATACAATTGGATGATCTCTGTTAGCATGAAGCAAAATTAAACCGGTTATCTGAATACTTTTATATGGCATTGGAACGTATATCGAACTGGGCATTCAAGGTCATGATGTCGATCACTTTTGCTGCTTCGGCTGGCTGGTTAACCTGCCCGAATAACTGGTTGATCTGTTGCTGATCCGCCACACCCGCTATATGGCAGGCCTTGTAAAAATCTGATCGTACCAAAGCCTTCCATCAGATCCGGCACCTGTTTGAGTTCCGGAATACGCAAATAGCGTTTGACAAAATAATGTACAACCCCATTAACCTCTTTCGTGTAAGCTTCGTAGATGTAATGCATAACCCACTTTTTGCAGGTGAATGAATCATCCATATGCCTTGAATATCCAAGGAACATGAACCGGCTTAACGCGAGAATAGATTGAAGTAGGAATGGATGAAGTATGCTGGGCAGATTTTCCTGTGGCCCGGGTAGCATACCCATTTCCAGAGGATATAAGGAAGGTAAGCGATCGCTTCACGGATGTACCGCAAAACTTCTGATATCTAATGTACGGCATTTATTCTGTAAATACAAGGTAAAAACCCTGCCTGAGAGCCTGAAAAAATACGCGCCACAGCGTATATCAAAGCCTTTATTTTTTTATCATGCGTAACACATGTGGAAACTGTTATCCCCAGCGATATATTGGGCTTATTCAGATATGTTAATAAAACGGATGATTTTTAACAAGACCGCTGAAAATCCTTGCCAGAAAAGGCTTTCCGGTTTAAAATATTTTCTTCATGGCCCGGTGGCACATTTTTATTTATGGCACGGTTTTGGAAATCTGCGTACTGTCAGAAAAAAACAAAAACGAGCAGCTATTTTTTAACCTAAAAAACGGACAACAATGAGTAACACAAATATGCCAGTAGCCACTCCGGAAACAACGCCGGTAAAGAAAAATTATAAAGATTGCCATCATCGCTGCTTTATCAGTGGCCCTCGTATCCGCAGGCGGGTATATAACCCTGCCAGAAAAACCAGTCAACCGATACCATCAACCAGCAAAAAACAGAACTGGCTACTGTCCACTGAAAAAGTGAACTTCAATCAAAAAAAAAAAAAAAAAGCTTTGACGCTTCCCTGGCACGCCTCGATTCAATAAAACGGCTCTGGACTGAAAGTGAATTGAATGATAAGAACACCGAGATCGCCAATGCTAAAAGGAGATCCCGCCAGATATTGAATAAGAAAGAAGCAACGACACCTGAGCTGAAAAAGACAGAACCTGATCGCTTCACTGAACAGCAAGATCAGCGGAATGGAAGAGAAGTTGCGCCAGGCTGACGGGACAACCAGATGCTGGGTGAAGAAAAACAGGCGCTCATCGCAGAAAACGGTAAGATCAACCAGGAACTGACCTCCTGGGAGATCAAACAACAACTGGAGAAAAAAGTGGATGTAGCCTCCACTCTGCACGCTTCAATATCAATATTACCCCGCTGAATGTTCGCAGGAACGGCAAAAAGAATCAGTGTGGCTAAAAGGGTCGATAAAATGCTCGTCAGCTTTGACGTAGATAACCGAATCATCCAAAATGGCTCTACAGACCTCTGTATTGGTCATCGGCCCGATGGTCGGCCCGTAACCGCCCAGGTGAAGCAGGCGCACAATACCCGCGAGGAAGAGCAAAACCTTATACGGCCAAAGTTCCTGTTGAAATGGAGACATCCAAAACCAAGAACGTTGCCTTCTCTTTCCGAACCTTCTAAATTCCCAGAAAGGTGAATACAAGATCCGAATCTATCAAAATGGGTTCCTGATCGGACAAGGTACCGTCAACTGAAAAAAGGCGGCCTGTTCGGCTAATCCAGGGGGGGGAATTCCGCAATAAAGACTCTATCCTCTGAATGATACAATGCGAGCCATCCGCCACTAACGGATGGCTTCTCATTAAAGAGCTATCCTACCGGCCGTAACCCGATGACCTCCTGCAGGAATGAAGCGGTTTCCTTTTCTACACCCTGTATGTCGCGAGATTTAATCAGGCCGCCAGTACATGATCGCCCGCCATGGGCATGGCCTTTCCCTTTTGAACTTTGCACCTGGTTGCTAATGAAGCCAGCATTATCTTTCATTGCTCCTACTTTGACCACTTGATCTGATGTGCCTCATTCTGGTAATAATAAAGCATTAATACCGGCTGGCTGATCTTTTTAAACAAAGGCCGGGTTCATCGTCGTTTCCAGCAAAAAAAAAAAAAGCATTTCCTCCAAAGCCACGATGGCTTCGGGCCTGTAAGGCTTATTCCAATAACGCCTGTATTCCGGTCTTTCATCTGCAGGATCATGATATTTCCTCCTTTTACCTTCGGCGATCTGCTAATCCCAGGGATTATTAAGTAACCAGGCATTGGGGTCATTGATCCTGCGCGATATTGGGAGAGTACAGGATGATGCCGGATACCAATGATGGATAATTGGCTGCCAATTGGAGGGCTTGCGTACCCTCCGTGCTGGTACCCATCAGGATGACGCTTTACCCAGGCGGCTCCAGCCAATGCCCGCTTGGCCGATTCCCAGTATTTGTCTGCAGAAATCGGGTTTACCAACTGTTCTGTGGTATCAATGCCATGCTTTCGCAGCCTTGACAAATACAGGTTACACCCGAACCGGCGTGCAATATTCCTGTGAACCGGATCCCCTTCAGCCTGTGAGGCGGAGAATCCATGGAGATATACTATGGCGTACTCCGTTTGATGCCTGCCTGAATCGCCGGCCCACACAATTGTTGCTGCATTTCCAGGTTTAATACGGTGCAATGATTCTTCTTTGGCAACATACGCTTCGAGGGAATCCAAAGTACTTACGTTGGGAAGATCTTTGTTATATACGGGTGGGGTTGGCTTCGGTCCCAATAAATATATGATCAATAACATGACCAGGACTATGACAATTCTTTTCAACCAGCGCATAAGTAAATTTTCATTGAATCTACAGGATTCGCCTGACTTAACGCAAAAAAACCGTCAGCTTGCGCTGACGGTTTCATTCATTATGTTATAATTTATTTTGAAATAATGACTGGCACTTTGCAAACCCTGCCACCGGATGCTTTTCAATTCATAGATACCGGCGAATAATTTCTCGGCACAGATAACCGACTGGAATGTACCCGTTTGCCGATTGGCTCCTGTTTGCTCAAATACAACCCTTCCATGTATCAATAACTGGATCTTCGCTGGCAACAATAATCCGAACGTATGGTTGCGATAAATTAGCCTCTGCTTGGATGCAGAATACATTGAGTACAGCCCAGGCTTCAGCATTGTGCTGAGATCTGATCGGTACCGCTGAATTTGGGCAGGCGCACAGCTTGCCGCATCCAGTGCCAATGTTGTTGACAGGCTGGACGAACAGTTATTCAGAGATTTAACGCCAACCGTTCCGGTTGTAAATTCAGGTTTAAATGTTACTGTATAACTGGTTGAGCCTTGTCCGGATACATATACGGCATTCATCGGCAATGTCCAGGGAGCATGTAGTGGCGTTGGGAACCGGGGGCTATCAATGCTGTAAGTAACGGTGCTATTCGGGCAAGGAGAAGAGGACGCGGTAATTGGCCCCGGCCTTGTAACCTGTTTTGTAACCGACAATGTGCGGTATGAACTGCTACCGCAACTTGCATTGGACCTCACACCAATATTGCCTGAAACAAAAGCCTGTGAATACAATAATTCAATACTGGTGGTACCCTGTCCGGATACGATACTGGTATTGGCCGGTGTTACCCATGTATAGGATTGTGCTCCCGCAATAGGATCAATGGTGTAGGTTACCGTGACCTGCTGCCCTACGTATGCGCAAACCTGTGTTACTCCGGAGATCAGGCCTGGCTTGATCGGCACTGATAGAAACGGATAATGACCTGGACGCACTGTTCACGCCAGCATACCCCGATTGTACGCTGATAGTTCCGGAAGTAAACCCTGTTGGATATGAGACTTCCAACGATGTTGTACCCTGTCCGGATACGATCGTGATGTTGGCCGGTACGATCCAGTTATAAGAAACGGCATCGGCAACGGGTGCGATGCAGCACGTGGTTGTTGTATTTTGCCCTACCAATGAACATACATTGGTAAGCCCCGAGATTACTCCCGGAACAGCGGGTTTGACGGCTACCACACTCAGTGAGCGTGTGGCACTCACCGAACAAACATTATAGGCCTGTACAATGGTTCCAAAACAAGCTCTGATCAAAACGAACCACCCACTCCAGGGAAGTGTCGCCATAGCTGGACACTAAATTGATTCCGAGGCGATAATATCCGGAGAGGTTGTAACCGGAGAACATAGTTAACCTTTCTGATCGTATAGTTACTGTATTCTGTGTACCAACCCCGGTGCATAAATTGACGATGAGGCGGTGATGGTTCTGATAGCTGGCTGCCACATTTTTAATGATCGCCAGTTCCTTGCTGTACTGACGGAATTATTGACGTCACATTGACAGATTTAACAGATAATACGCCTGATACAAATGTTGACGGATATTGAATATCTACCGCCGTATCTGTGGATCCGATGATCGTTGCACCGGCAGGGCCGTCCATATGTATGATGTGGCATTCCCACTCCTGGTTAATATAATAGCGTACAATTGAGCCGTTGGTCAATCCGCACACATCGGCTGGTCCGGTTATAGCGCTGGCGATCCGGGTGCGCCAGAATTTGTGAGCAATACGTACTACACACGGTATTCAGCATCGGCACGGTGATCAAAGGGGAAACAAGATTGGTTGCTGATGCGGTATAATCAGCGGCCAGGGCCTGGATACCAAAGCTGATCGATCCGCCTGTTCCTGCAACCAGGCGACATTGATGGTTCCGCCATTTCGTTTCAACTGATGTCTTACGCCTGTTTCCGATCCCGACAAACCGATCTCAATGCCGCTGGTTCACGGCAATAGTCGCACTCCGCCGGTAACGGTGAAAGCTGTTAGGGTGGTGGACTGAACAATGGTAGCATGGCACTATTACTCATGGACGACTGGCAATTACCGAAACTTGCAGAAACGGTATGTGGAGCGCTTCTGCCGTTTGATTACCAAAATCAATGGATTGCCCGAACCAGGTACCGGGTTTCCTACGGGATTACTTCCATTGAGGAATAATTGGTAACTGACGCCGGTTGCGATGAACTCAATCCTACAGGAACACCCTGTCCTCCATTGGTATAAGAACCGCCTCCGTTACAGTGAATGCCTGCGGATTTTGAATGACCTGAAAGATTCAACGTAGCGTGGAGATCGCATCAGCCTGAATTGGTCAGTGTAACATTATATGTTCCTTCATGCCTGGAATAGTTTTGGCCGTTCCAGTTGTATGTGTTTGCCTCTGCGCAAATGGTTGCAAGTGGTACTGAAGGATAAAGACAATATGGTTGCTGTTACCGGCGTCCTCGTTGCAGATGTGCAGCAGAACGCGTAATATTCCTTGTTTTGCACATAATACGTGGTGCAGAGAAAGTGCCAGTATTGTATGAACGGCATTTACATTGACACTGCAAGACCACCTGAAGGAACTACATACCAATCGATCGTTTCACCAGCGAATGCTGATGCGTTAGTATCACTGAACCGGTTCCACAACGGCTGGCGCCAATAACGGAAGGCGCTGCAGCAGAACTTTATACCGCATGCTGAAGTCTGCTTTACGGATGAAACACAAGGAAGGTAACCAGGTCCTGGCTTCCGCATAATATGTAGTGGATTGAAAATGACCGGTGTGGTAAAGAGGAGAACCTGATACGGGCATTTCCTCCGAGCGGAACTATACCAGTCGACGATTGCTGCCCCTGTCCGGGTATGGCCGTGGAAGTGTCACTGATCCCGAACCGCAAACGGCAATACCACCGGAAGGTGTCGGAGGTGAGGGCGCATCATGAACAGTAGCCGTTACAGCCCGTCCGGGTATGACCGCAACCACGTTGTCATGTCCCAGCACCGCATAATATATGGTGGTGGCGTACAGTTGTGGAATATTGAACGTACCTGATCCGCTTTGTGAGCGTTACCGCCGGATGCTGAAAGTACGCATACCAGTCGATCGTTTCACCAGGCCAGCGGTTACCTCGTCTGCTTGCGCCCGATCCGCAAATGGCTGAGCCGGTGCCTGATAGGGCAGAAGGCAGCGCATATACCATCCGGTATTGACTGCGTCGAGTTATGGCCGGTATCCCATTTTTAGCCCATCGTTGCTTATTTGACAACGGTAACGGTTATTCGACATAGATACCGGCGTATTGATCGGCAAATAAAGTGGCATTGGTTTCTCCGTTGATATTGTTGTACGAATTGCCGCCATCAGTGCTCACCTGCCGACTGGTATACAGGATCAGGTCCGCTTGCAGTAACGGAAAGTGAATAGCTGTAGTGCCCTCGCAAACAGCGGCTGGAACAGGTTAGTTGCTGAAGAAAACAGTAGAACCTGCTCACATGGGTTGCCCAGCAGGATCAGGGTGAAAGTATCCACCGAATTGACCACAGTGCTACCTGCAACGTTGAAAAGATGGACTTACGTCCTGTTATGCTTCGCCGTCTCTCGACAGAAGAATATCATCGTCATTTCCATCCCGTTGCAGCAGCAGAACCATCTGATGCAAAACGGAACCCTGATTGGCCGCGTTTTGATTGGCAAAGTTGTCAGGTTGACTTTTGTATTGATAAACGAACCACTGTTACCGGTAACGCGCTGATCTTCCCGGCCAGCGCACTGCCTGAGCCCAACGTTCGGTATAACCGTTACCGCAGGTAATCGAAGATCCCAGGTCTGTCCAGGTGGTTCCCCCATTCGTACTGATCTCAACCACCCACCATCCAGCTGCCTTCGAAGTCAATCCAATGCCAGAAACTAAGTTCCGGTGGTATGGCTCCCAAGCTGTATGAACCTGTAGTTGACAGTATCTGATCGGAAGCCGTTGTGCGGTTAGGGGTAAAGAATGAATTTGGCGCACTGAAACTCCTGGTATTGTGTATCGTCCAGACGCTGGTAGTGGTAGAAGTTGCCGCCCAACCGGCGGAAATAGCCAATAGTTCCCGCCGTTCCGGTGAGTTTTTCATTCAACAGGGTATCCACACCTTCAGCAGGGAAATATGTTCCGTTATTGACCTGAACTGTGAAAGAATAATCCTGAGACTGGCCGGCACCCAAGGTGACCGGGAAGCTTACCACCCTGTTTGCAGAATTATAGGTGCCGCCTGAAACATAAGTCACACTGGCGGGCAATGTATCAGTAAGCAGGTAATTGTTGATGCCACCGCAGGTTCCCGCTGTTACCCGGTGGTATAAGTGACTTGCAATCCTTCCTCTGCAGAGCCCTAACGCTTTGGAGTTAAATGAAGCTGTGAGCAGTTCCAGTGCTTACAAAATTGTGCAGTGCTGTATAGCTGGTGGAAGATCCCTGTGATGCAAAAACACCCATACCCCTTTTGGCAAATGCATTCCATATGGCGCAGATGACGCATGTTTTCAAAAAATGGTATCCGCTTTCAGGATGGCATTCCGGGCATCGATGAATCCCGGGCTGCACCGGGGCTGAAGGCAATGCCTTCCACAACCAGTTTCAGCATGACGCATTTTTTTTTGGTTCCCGAAGGATTGAAAATATTGGTTGATCCCGTCTTGGCTTGTGCAATGATACCAGGTCATTTCCCAGGCAGTACCAAATTTCGCCAATGGTATGAACCAGCGCCACCGGTATTGGTGGCCATCGCGCGCCGTCCATGAGTTCGCTCATATTCGTACATTGATATTTGTAATTACGTACTCCACGGGCCGCTGGTGCTATAGTTCAGAACATAGGTTCAATGCCCGCAGGCTTGTTGAGTAAATCTGTTACGGGCAGTCGTCCAGTCGGTTGTATACATCAATGCGAAATAATCGCTCCATCCTTCCCCCCCGCCCTGTTCGGCATTACCGAGCAGGATGAATTTGAGGAGCCACCTGTTAAGCGGTTACTGATACCGTGAGTATATTCATGAACGATGATCCTTTTATCCAGGTCGCCATCTCTGTTGGGCGTAACAGTCGTCAGAGTACATCTACGGAAACATGCGCGGCTGGCTTCCATCGTTTGGCGTGGAGAAATTGGCGTTATTGGTACCGCCGGCATCCTGTACATCCGCTTTTACGCCAATCATTTCCGGCACCGCGCGGCCCTGGTTACTGTTCTGGAAATTTCCCGATAGTTCATCAAACCCATATAAATAGGTAATGTCATGGACCAGGTTATTCCAGTAAAAAAGATTGGTGATGGCCATTTTGCTGATTTGGCGGTAACTGTTGGCGCACCTGGGCAAAGTCATACATGTATAGTCCAGGGGACACGTTTGGCTAGCGACCGTTGTTGAGAGAACGCTTACCGTTGTTGTATTGTTGTTGTTGTCGCGGTCTTCCTGTGCCCATACATTATTGCCGCAGTACTGTCGTGGTATATGGTGCCATCAAAATGCCAGCCTAAAGGAAGTGGCGTTCCCCCGTCAGCATCGGGGATTATTGACAGTGTTTGTGTTCCTCCTGTATGAATGGGGCTTTCTGCCGGGAAAGGAATGACCTTATAAGATGCATTATTCACCACCAACGGACTTTCAAATGTGATCGGCACCATTGCCTGCGGATGAATGACCTTGCAGTGCCTGTTGATTCCCGGATTCCGCCAGGGCCGTTTCAGCCGAACGGGCCAGTTGGTCAAAATTTTCAAAAAATACCGTATAATTTATTTTTATCTAACACACGATTCGTTGCAGCATCCACCCTGATCAGCCAGTGATCGCGTGGATAAAGCTGGTGCAATTTCCACCTGCCATGTCAATACGCCTGCCGCTTTATCGTGTCCAGTGGCAACCAAACCTGCTCGGCCACCATCGTATAAAGCAACGCCCATTTTACCAAAATCGAGGTTGCCATCGGCGCGCTGAAGTGGTGAAGGGAATATTCATCACGGCAACTTTGCTCATATGTGGCTGTTCTGACATCTGAAGGATTGATCAATGGCCTTGTCAAAGAGGATCAATGATCTGTTCAGATGCGCCACCCTGCCGCCTGAAACGGAAACAGTTGATTATTTCAGGCGGTACGCATCTTATTGAATACAGGGAATACCCAGGTAAGATTTTCCGGCAATATACCATCCGGATACCATCGGCCGGGCGCAGATAGTGGAAGAGATCACCGTTTCCAGGATATCATTATCCGTTAAACCCAATGACGTTGTTTGGCATGGGATTTAGAATCAGACCCATTGCGATCTTACGTTCATCATCTTTTTCGACACAGGAATTGAAGAATCAAAAACGGCGAGAACAAGCAGAGACATTGTTTCATTGTAGTGTATAAAATAAATTAGTTTGTTTTGAAAGGATAGTGAGGACTAATTCATATTCTAGATCTGGCACATTCCTTAAAAATATCCTACACCTGGCATTGCTTCTTTTGAATGCAACAGCTTGAGATCTTTTTTGACGAGGTTTTAACAGTCAGTTTGGCAAGGCGGAAACAGGCGACGAATTTATTAATAATAAATAACAAATCATAACCCGGCGCCGTCAATTTCAGGCATACAGGCTATGAATGGGCGAATCCATGCCCCTTAAAAAAAACAGATGGCCCTTTTTAGGACCATCTGCAAGATAATTATTATGTATATCTATTTGACCAGATATGTATTAGGATCGCTTTACTTGATAGAAAAGAGATTATACGCCAATCTCAGGCCCAGGGAAGAAAATGCACCTCCACTTTTGGAGTACCCATCATATTTGAGTGCGGCGTCAACTGACCTTCCCTTTTTAGTATTAAAGTTATAACCCACCTGTAAGCTGTAAGCCAGGCCGGTGTTGCTCACGCCGCCACTGCTCAGAAAACCGACACCCAATTGTGCGCCGGTATGAAACCCTTCGGTGATATAATAACGGGCGCCAATCCGGATTGGAATGATATTCATTGACTTGTATTTCACATTGTTCAACCCGGCAATGGATTTTCCGTTAAAAATATTGAAACCAAAATAGCCTAAACCGCTGATGTTTTCCTTGAAAAAATGTTCAGCCTGGGCACTTCCGCCAATACCCAATCCCAGGTATCACCGGACTTTCCTGTTAATAGTCATCAATTCCACGGGCTAAATACTGAGGATGTGCCTCCGCCCTGGGCTAAAACAGTCTGGGTACATGCGATCGCAATGAGAGCCATTGCACAAAGTTTTTTCATATGAGGTATTTTTTAATGACGCAAATGTAAATGACTGTTGCTGAATCCCAAAAATTGTGAATCCACATATGCAACCGGAAACTAAGGACCAATGACCGGCACAAAAAAAGCCTGCAAGGTGCAGGCTCGTTTAATGAGAATACAATGGTCAGATATTTCCAGCGAGGATGGCATATCCGTTATCAAGGCGAAAAATGATTGAAAGGAGCGTATATATTTTTTCATATGACTACATTTTATATGACCGGATGAAATAGTTGTTGATTATATATTGCCTGGCAATACGGCATATCCATTTTCGAGACTGAAAAATGACTTAACGAAGAGTATATGTTTTTTCGCGTGGAGTTTTTGATGTAGTGATTGTTAATTGGGATGGATCAGATATTGCCGGGTAAAACGGCAAATCCGTTTTTTAAAGGCTAAAAAATGATTGCAGGGAGAGGATGAACTTTTTCATAACGTATCATTTTTGGGTTATCAATAATTGCATATAAGACCCGTTGAGAAAAAGAAAATTTAAACGCTGGTTGCTAAAATGCTGTTAAAGGACTGTTTACACGATCATTACATATGGATACAAAAATCAGTGTAACATCCAGGCATGAATTACGTGATATTACCTGTCTGTTTCTGAAGATGGAAATAGCCTGAATGGCGCAGTAGAAATAGAACCCAGGTATTAATTAATAGCATGTAATTATACGCCACCCGTAATAATTTATTGATACATGTTACCGTAAAAAAACAGCGGCGATACTATTGCATTTTTAATAAAGATTGACAAACTTGCACATTGAATTTGCAGTGTTATCTGTTTAATTCATCCAAGCTAACCATTCAGCTCCTCTCATGAAAAGGCCATGCCTTATATCAGGGATGAGTTGAAGTAACCCCTATCCTATGAAAAAACTCTACACCGCGGGGTGCCTGCTTCTTTGCACCCATTTTATTCTTCCGTTTCAAAGCAGTGCGCAGAACTGCAGTTTACTGCAAGCCAGATGCCGGGCTTACGAATCCCGTTGTGCATCCACCGGATCTATCAAAGTATTGGCCACGGGAGGATCGGGAAATTACAAATACAAAACGATCGGCCCCGTCAATACCAATTTCACCTCTATCGATTCGATAACCGGGTTGTCCGCCGGTGTGTACACGGTGGTTGTTACAGACATCAATACCAGTTGCAGCATTTCCGTTTCCAATGTGGTGATCCCGGGAACCTACCAGGATCCCAGGTTCAGCCTCCGAAAAACGGATGTCAGTTGTGATAACGGGAATAATGGACGGATCTGGGCCGACAGTATTCAGTTTGGCCGTGGCCCCTACTCTTTCCGGATCATCGCACCATCGCCGATGGGCGTTGGCACTACAAACCCGACTGGCGTTTTTACCCAATTGATCGCCGGCGAGTACAGCATACAAATGATCGATTCCTGTGGCGGCATTCAAACCAGGCGGATAACCCTGAATAACTATACGTGGAGGATAGACGCTTATCCCTTCACGCAAACAAGTTGCAATAATGCCCGAGGATTTATCCGTGTGATCGACAGCAGGGGGAACATCAGTACATCAGGAGGCATCCCCGGTTTTATGTATGGAATTGTGAGGGCTCCGGGAGATACGATATGGTCCGCCTCTCCTAATTTCAGTTTTTCCCTGAATGGTAACAGCAGTTTCCAGGTCATTGCCAAAGATGCCTGCGGTATCATCAAAACTGGCAGCACCTCGGTATCATTCAACCCTTCAATCAATTCAACTGTTACACTTTACGGTTATCAATGTAATAGTTTCAATGCATCGGTTACAGGATCCAATAACCTGTTCAATCCAACATATTGCCTGTTCGACAACCTTGGCAACCAGATCAGCTGTAACAGCACAGGCAGTTTCAGTTCCCTTCCCTATGGTAGTTATTGCATACAATTGCGCGACGCCTGCACCGATACAACCATTACCCGTTGTTTCACCGCCACACCACCGCGTATCAGCGTAGGTAACCAGGTAGTGATCTCGCAAAAAACCTGCACGAGCTTCACCGCTTCCATCTCCCAGGCCACAGGTTTGACCAATCCGCAATTTTGCCTGCTCGACACGGCCGGTAATGAAATCAGTTGCAATGCTACAGGCGTTTTTACTAACCTGGCATATGGAAACTATTGCATCAGAACTAAAGATGGTTGCAGAGACACCAGCATTCTCCGCTGTTTTTTCAGCGCCACCCTCCATCCATTCATCCGCTGGCACCTGCTTACGTGCAATGCGCCAATTTTGGCGTGGTGGTGCAGGGACAGCCTGTCTAACCCATACTATTGCCTGATCGACAGTTCCGGCAATACCATATCCTGCAATAATACCGGCGTATTCGACGGTATCCCCTATGGCAATTATTGCGTACAGGTGTACGATAGTTGTTACAATATAACCATGACGCAATGTATCAGTCTTTCTGGCCCAACGATAACCAATGACCTCGCGGTACATATAGATTACATCAGGTGCCAGTCTTTCAATGTAACGGTGAACAGTCAGTATAACATCAACAACTATTGTCTCTATGATGTCGCCGGTAACGAAGTAGCCTGCGACAGTAACGGCGTTTTCAATAATTTACCCAGTGGCACATACTGCGTGCGTGCACACAGCAGTTGTCCGGACACTACATTGACAAGTTGTTTCAGGCTGGCAGGCCCGATACCGTCCGTTGGCTCATCCCTTTCATACAGTAACGTCACCTGCAATAGTTTTTCGGCCAGTGTGACCAGACAGGATAACCTGATGAACCGCGGTTTTGCTTATATGACAACCGTGATTCACTCATCAGTTGCAACAGTACAGGCAATTTCAGCGACCTCGCGTTCGGGTCTTACTGCATACGTATTACAACCGATTGCTATGACACCACCATCACCCGCTGTTTCAGTAAATGGCCCGTACCGGTGGATATCAACATACAATCAAATAAATCCTGTTCCTATGGTTTTGCCAGCTTCAATATTAGCCTGACCGGTGCTGTTTTACCTGCTATCATCAGCATATTCAACCCGGATGGAAGCCTCTTCACGCGCAGATCTTCAACAAGGAGCAGTTTGACCATCGACAGCCTGCCGGGCACGGTTTCAGGTCAACGGTATAAAATTGTTGTAACAGACCAATGCGGCAACAGGGATTCGGCCATGTCGGGCGCCAGCAGCAGTTATTTTACACACGCAGCAACTGTCACGGCCAAATGCCCAAGCGGCACATGGTCCGCCGGTTCGGGAAATATCAAAGCTACGGCTACGACCAATAAAGGAAGGATCAGTGTCAGGATCATCAAAAAGAACGGAACAAGCTATTCGCCGGTCTTATCACCCAATGTAGTTTCAGGTAACGATCATACGTTCAACGACCTCGGACCGGGCACCTATATTATCCGCTATACGGAAAACGACTGCAATAAATACCTGTATGATACTGTTGTCATCAAAACGTACCAGTTCCCGAACCTTGACAGATCCACGGCTTATCAGTGCGACCTGAACGGATTCAGCGTAAGTGCCGTTGCGTCAAATGGCGTGGCGCCCTTCCAGTACGAGATCATCGGAAGCACGCCTTCCATCCCTTCTATCGTTACAGGAACACAATCGAGCCCGATATTCAACATCAATAACGGTAACACCTATTCGCTGATCAGGCTCAGGGCAATCGATGCCTGCGGAAATGCCACTTTGGGCGACGCCAGCATACTGCCTCTTGCCAACAACGGCATTATGGTCAGTAACAATTGCTTCCAAAACCCCACGACGCTGTCTGTAGACTCGATCTTTGGAGCCACGTATACCTGGTATAAAAAAGACAGCCTGAATGCAACGGACAGCACACTCGTCAGTTCTACGTCCACAACATTCATCCCCATATTATCGGCCGCGGATACGGGCATCTATATCTGTCACCTCGTCGTTAACAACGGTTGCATTAAAAGGACATACCGGTTTAACCTGAATGGCTTGTGTTACCAGGTCCTTCCCGAAAACAATATCACCCTGAAAGGGCGCAGTGAAGCGAACCGCAACATCCTGTATTGGGAGAGCCCGGTGACCGCAAATGCCGTTATTGAAAGAAAAACAGAAGATGGTATCCAGACCGATATCGGCGATAAATTAATGCCCGTTGCAGGCCAGTATAATTTCACGGATCACGCCCCGAAACCCGGGATCAATATGTACCGTTTAAAAATAGTGGAGGCAGGTTCTGCCTTATCGTACAGTAACTGGGTTTCATTAAATGACCAAACAAAGACGCAGACTGTGGAAATATATCCTAACCCTGTAAGCGATCGTTTTACCGTCAGGCTACCCGACAATAAGAGCAGGCAGATCATTGTCAGCATCTGGAGCTTGTCGCAACAGAATATGTACCGCGTACAATATGAACAGGTAAGGAACGGTATCATAGAAATTGCCCGGCCGGTTGCGCTGCAGGGCGGATTATATATCTTACAAATCACGGATCCTGCAACCGGGCTGAGTAGTTCACAAAAAATACTATTCCGATAACAGATCAACTACAGGCGATAAAGACAACATATCAGGAAGTGTCAAACATGGAAGATTTCATGTAACTTTCATCAGGCAAACAAAAATTGCTTCCTGGAATGAAAAAAATTCTGATTGCCCTGGATTACGACCCCAGTGCAGAGCGGGTTGCCAGAGAAGGCTATGCGCTCGCTGATTCGATGAATGCCCAGGTGATCCTGGTGCATGTAATGGCAGACGGCTCCTATTATTTGCCGCTGGATCTTTCTCCCGTCATGGGCTTCTCCGGTATTCCACCTGTGGATCCGCTAGATGCAGAGGGACTGGATAAATTGAGGGAGTCGGCCAGGGAGTACCTGCAACATATCAAGGAATATTTGCGTGCAGCAGACATACAAACCCTGGTACTTGAGGGTGAACTGGCCCCGTCGATCTTACAGGCCGCCAGGCATGAACACGCGGATATTATTGTCGTGGGAACACATGGCCGCGGGGCGCTGGAAGAATTGATGATGGGCAGTGTAACAAAAAAACTGATCAAAGACAGCGAGATACCTCTGTTTGTGATCCCCACGAGGGTAAAAAAAGGGTGACCGATACGCTATTTCATTAAAGAGATACCGTCACCTTTCCATCCGGGGAATAAGGATCCGTCATTTTTTAATTTCAGGTGCCCATTGGCCACACTGCTGAAAACAGCCCTGAAATCAGTGGTGACTGCCAGGTCGCGGCCATCTTCCAGGTTTTCAACCGCAAGAGGTTTAATATCGCCGTGAACCTTTCCGCCAATCACATCATGCCCGATGATGAAATTACATGACCCTCTGCCATGATCGGTTCCACCGCTGCCATTCTGCTTAACGGTACGTCCGAATTCTGTCATGGTCATGACCGTTACCTCATCTTGCCAGGATGTTCCCAAATCAGTCCAGAATGCCGCGATGCTGCCCGAAAGATCAATCGCGTTCCTGGCAAATTGCCCCTGTTCGGTTCCCTGGTTGAAATGGGTATCCCATCCGCCGGATTCCGCAAATCCAATTTCCAAACCCACATCCGCCTTGATCAGCTGGGCAAGTTGCCGGAGGGAATTACCCAGCGATGAATTCGGGTATACGGCCCCGTTATCTGGCGTGTATTTTTTGGTGTCGATCTTATCCAGCATCCGTATGGCCTCAAAAGTTTCTTTACCGGTATTCTTATAAAGTGATGTGGCTGCCTGGTCGTACAGGTCTTCAAAACTCCTGGCGCTGATATCAGGCACCGCTCCCCTGCTTCTGTTTCGTATGGCAAAATCATCCAGATTGCTGATGGCCAGTGATTGGTTAAGGCCATAGAAAGAGCGGGGTAAAGAAGTGGTCAGGCTGACAGCCCGGAACGGTGTTCCCGAATGATCCAGCAGGCCCGAGGCCCGGTTCAGCCAACCGGTATTGTTGTTCTTGTCGAATGGTGTGCCTGATTCCATATAATCCTGCGCATCGAAATGAGAACGGGAATTATTTGGCGACCCCATACCATGAACGATGGCCAGTCTTTTTTCCCGGAATAATTTTTCAAAGGCTTTGAAACCCGGGTGTAAACCAAATCGCCCGTCAAGGTCTGTCAATGATGCCGAACCGGTGGATTGAGCAGCCGACATAAAAAGCGTCGGACGGGCAGCCTTTAGATATGGATCAGTAAAGGGCGAAACAGCCATTAACCCATCCATGGCGCCCCGTTGAAAAATACAAACGAGTATTTTATTTTTTTTGTACGGCTCTGCTAACTTGAATCCACTGGCAGCCCTTGCCACGAATGATGGCAAACCGCCCAGACCTATACCGAATACGGCCAGGGCCCCGCTTGATTTGATAAATCCCCTTCGACTCGTCATGTCAGTTACATTAATATGATTCGATAACAATTATTCTTTTCAACCTCCGATCAGCGTCGCTGAAATTCTGGCGACCCTAAAATGATCCCCACAACCTGTGCCAGCATTTGCTGGGTCTGCCCTTCCATTCTGCCCGTTCTTTTCCTGTCATCCTCCTCTTCACCCCTGAACAGCATGGCCAGTTCATCGTCTTCCGATTCCACTTCCTTTTTCCTGGTTTTACCGGCCTCCGCGTTCAACCTGTCTGCATAATCGGGTTCAGTGAGTAAAGGAGTCAGTCTTTTAATGGTCGGTCCCAGGTCGCGTTCGGGGAGAAGCAGGCGGCTATAGGTCAATAGTGCATCCGTGGCACTTTCCGGTTCATGGTTTTGGTTCAATGCCAGCAGGTTGCAACTGATGCCCTGGCCTGCTGGCCTGCCAATGCCATCCCGAAATTCATTCGGTTCAGCAAAGCGCCGGAGTTGATCCAGTAGGCTGCCTTATCGGGGAAGCCGGTCGGTGGCGCGTAATTGTATAATTTCTGGCCCATCCTGTCTGCCGCCCTGTACACCTGGAAAGGGGCAATCACTTTTGCCTGTAATGCCCTGATGGCACTGATAACCAGTTCAAAGGGCGATTTGGTTTTGGAACGCAGTGTGGAGCGGGACCAGAATTCCCTTGAGCAAACCATCGTTTTCAACACTTCGCTGATATCGCCGTCGTGCTCGATGAATGATTTAGCCATTTTCTCAACCAGGACCGCCGGCGGGTCATCAGACACAAACCTGACAGCCAGTTTCCTGGAAATAAATGCAGCGGTGGAGGGATGCCTGGCCAGCATCGATAATAACGTTACGCCTTCCTGGTATCCGTCATTTCCCGGAAAGCGTTTACCCAGTACCGTTTTACTCTTATTATCATGCCTGTTCATGGCGAAGAAAAAATCGCCGTCGTGCACGAACCCGCGATCTGCAAGGTTTTCCTCCCCGATTGTTTCAATGATCTTCCGGTATGCATTACCCAGTCCGTCTTCCATTGGGTAGATCGTCCATCCCGTCAGAACCCTGGCCGCTTCGGTCACATCCTGCTGGGTGTAGCCACCATCAACGCCCAACGTGTGCAATTCCATGACCTCGCGGGCATAGTTCTCGTTGAGGCCCTTATTGGACTGACGCTGTTCCAATATCTTCAAAGCACGTTTAGCGGCCGTATCACCCGCTGCTACCCGTTCATTCAGGTCTTTGAGTTTACGGGCCAGTCTTTTATTTTCGTCGAATTCATCATTATTGGCAGCACTGTTGAAATTGTCGAGATAGATCAGCATGGCGGGCGACTTCGCCGTTGCCAATAACATATCCCCGAACCGACCGGTTACAAATGGCCGTATGGCATCCCGCTCGTAATTGGGTATGAATAATGCACATGACCGTTTGGTAAGGGATACGTTAAAATGGTTGAACCAAAAATCGGCAAGCACTTCATGGAGCTGATTTTTAGAATAGGCTGCCCTGTAAATTTTGGCATTGATAAACTCCCTGTACAATTCCGATTGCTGCCTGAAGCCTTTGCGCTTATAAAATTCGGCAAGCATTTCTTTGCTTTTGACCTTATCCCGGGAGTTCAGGGTATCATCGGCGATCAAACCTTCCGCTTTGGCCATCCTGAATACCTGTATGGGTTTGGGAAAGTTCCGGACGATCTCGGCATTACTCATTTTCAGGGCTCCATAACCGGAGAGCATGGATTCCAGATCACCGTCTGAAAGACCTCCTTTCAATTGAGCGGAGAACCAGTTCTCAAGGCCCATATTCACCACGGCATCCACATCACCCGGTGCCGGCCCGAAAGTAAACCGGCTCAGAAGATGCGCTGCAGCCTGCCTGTCGCTCAGTCCTTCTTCACGGTAAGGAAATCGAAAACCCGATTGCGGGATCTCCGGCTCAAGGGAAAAAGCCAATACAGTAATGATCAATATGGAAAACAGAAAAAGTCGGGTGATGTTATTTACTGACATAGCTATTTAATAAATCAGGGGACAAAAGATATGACTTTTAATTTTGCATAATGTTTAAGGAAAGATAAAATAATCAATGACCGGATTGGGATACAATAGATCAGAAAAAAAATATCCAGACACAGATCACCTGAAATAAACATGAAATATCATATTTCAAATCAATTCATGTAAAATTCCCTATTTTACGTTACGAACCGGTCCTGATTTCCAATGAAATCAGTGCTGAAAAACCATTAACCACCTTACGTATATGACAACAGTCATTGTTCCCGTAGATTTTTCAAGCACCTCGCTCCATGCCGCCCGATATGCGGCCAATCTGCTCGTGGGCCATTATGGGGTGACCCTTCTTTTGTATCACAGCTACTCCAGGGAATCAGAGGCCGATGAAGCCAGCGAAGGATTGGGAAACCTGCAGAAAGAACTGATGGAAGAATTCATCGTGAAAATTGAAACGCTGCACCACCATGAGAGTGATTTTGTCGATGGCCTGGAGCGGGCTGCCCGTCACAGAAAAGCCGACCTGGTCATTATGGGCATCACGGGCAAATCGGCCATAGCCCAGGTGTTATTTGGCAGCAATACCTTAAAAATGGCCGCAACAAAAGCCTGCCCGGTGATGATCGTGCCAGAATCCGCGCCTTTATCAGACATCAAGAACGTACTGCTCACCTCCGATTTTAAAAATACCCGGAACGCCACACCATCGGCGCCAATTAAAAGTGTGCTGAAAGCCTTTACGCCACAACTCCATGTGATCAATGTAGATAAAGACCACTATATATCCCTTACGGAAAATTATGAAAGAGAAAAACAGGACCTGAAAGAAATGTTCAAAGAATACAATCCTGAATTTTATTTCATGCGGCTATTTGAATTTGAAGAAGCGCTGAACATGTTTGCGGAAGACAAGCAGATCGATCTGATCATCGCCATTCAGAAGAACCATTCATTCATGGAGAATTTATTCAGGCGGAGTCATACCAAGCTGATGTCTTATCACAGCAAGGTTCCGATCCTGGTCGTACATGAATAAACCAAATCAATAAAACAAAAATTACAGAAACAATCACCATGGCTTCAACCAAACTGACCATCAAGAGTAACGGATCGGTAAAAGTAGAAGGCGATTTTGAAATCGTCGATATAGAAGGTAATGTATACAACCTGGGAGGCAGGGAAATCATATCCCTGTGCCGTTGCGGCCTGTCGAAAAACAAACCATTCTGCGATGGCGCCCACAAAGGCCATTTCGACCACGAGGCCAGGGCATTTGACCTGCCACCCAAAAAGCAGGACTGACCTCACTCATCTTACCGGCATGAAAATACAGTTTTGGTCTATCGGAAAATCTCATGAACCTTTTGTAAAAGAAGGGATCGAACAATTTACCAAAAGGATCGGTCATTACTACCCTGTTCAGTGGCACCTGTTGCCTGTTCCGAAGAATACGGGCATGCTCAGCGAATTAGATATCAGGAAAAAAGAAAGCGACATGATCATCGACCTCCTGAGGAAAGATGATTACCTGGTTCTTCTGGATGAAAGAGGCAAACAATTCAGCAGTGAGGAGCTGGCGGGATTTATCCAGCAACGTGCCAATGAGAGTGAAAAAACATTGATCTTCCTGATTGGCGGAGCCTTTGGGGTCAGCCAGGAATTGATGAAAAGGGCTCATTTTACCTGGAGCCTTTCCAAACTCGTATTTCCGCATCAACTGGTCAGGCTGATGCTGGCCGAACAGGTTTACCGTGCCTGTACCATTCTACGCAACGAGAAATACCACCATGCCTGAAAAACCATTAACCGATAACGCATGAACTTTACAGATTTCCCCGTAACCATGACCCTCATCGCATTGAATGTTCTGTGCTCCATCGTGGGATTTAATAATCAAGCCTGGATGAACAAAACGATCATGCACCCTTACCTGGTTAAACGCCAGGGTGAATATTACCGGTTCATCACGTCGGGGTTTCTTCATGCCGACTGGATGCACTTGTTCTTCAATATGTTCACCCTGTATTTCTTTGGCATGGCCATAGAATATTATTTTTCGATCTATGGCCTCGGGGGAAGGGTTGCCTATGCGGGATTATATGTACTCGGACTTATCGTATCCGACATACCCAGTTACGTCAAACACCAGGATGATCCTCAATACCTGTCGCTCGGTGCATCGGGCGCGGTTTCCGCCGTATTATTTGCCGCCATCATTTTCAATCCATGGAGTAGTGTGTACCTCTACGGCGCGATCAAATTATCGGCACTGGTATTTGCCGTGCTCTATATTGGCTATTGCGTTTATATGGGAAAAAAAGGCGGCGATCATGTGAATCACGATGCTCATCTCTGGGGATCCCTGCTCGGCCTGGCATTTACCCTGATACTGGTTGCGGTGATGCAACCTGCCTTGTTCAATGAGATCATGGAAAAACTGAAAAACCCCAGCCTGTTCGGGCATGATTAATGAACGGGCGATGCCGGTTCCCAAACAAGACTAACGGTTTGCCGGGTTTTTGGGGTGACCTTGTAACGGTCATCAATGCGCATACCGACCACCCAGATGATCTTTCGGGCAGATTCGATGACCCAGGTATTTTCCTTTTCGGGAACAGATAATTTCCTGTCGATAAAAAAACGACTGAGCTTTTTTTTCTTTTGCATGCCAAGGGGATAAAAATAGTCGCCCTGTTTCCATTTACGTAACAGTAATGGATATTCGATATGATCCGCATCCAGGACAGCAACAAATGGGTTGGGTTCAACGGGCTGCACCCCTTTACCCGTTGACAGGGTTACCCTGCCCGAAGGGAAAACGATCGTATCAGCATCACTGGTGATCAGGATGTCTGAGGCCTGGTCGCTTTTCAATGATGTGATCAACAGCCAATCCCGGTTTCTGAAAATGCGGTGCGTACGGGTTGATATGTATTTGCCCGACTCACGATCCAGTAGTTTGATCACCTCATCCGTCTGGCCGGGTGTACAATGGAACTCCTTCAGTATTTCATATAACACGGTTCTCATAGCTGCCGTCTTCCTTAATTTCCTGACAGCGATCCTCACGGTCTCCCCGCTTTTCTCCAGGAGCTTTTTTTTATGTTCTTCCACCGACTGCCTGAACAAAATGTAGGAATCCCGGAAGCGGGCTATATTGTCCAGCAGGTTTTGCTCCACTTCCGGAAACACGCCGCGTATGGCAGGTATCAGTTGATGACGAAAAAAGTTCCGGGTATAATCGTCCGACAGGTTGGAAGAATCTTCCCGGTATGTGAGGCCATTTTTCTGAGCAAATGACAAAATATCATCCTTTGCTGCGAAAAGCAGCGGACGGCGCACCTCAAGTTTTCCGTTGGGATAATCAAAAGTTGTATTAGCTGCGATGCCCTGAAGCCCGTTGAGTCCCGTACCCTTAAAGAAATTCATGAGCAGGGTTTCAACCTGGTCGTTGGCATGATGGGCCGTAAGCAACAAAACGGGTTGCCCGTATTTCTGCCCGCAAATGCCGGAGATCTCAGAAAACCACGCATATCGTAGCTCGCGGGCCGCTTCCTGGATACCTTGTTTTTTCCCGGCGGCCATAGCCCGGGTATCAAACGATACCGTATAAAAATCAACACCGTAATGAACAGATAATGTTCGAACGAAGGCCTCGTCAGCATCACTTTCGTCTCCCCTGAGTTTAAAATTCACATGCGCTATCACAAAGGGAAACCCCGCAAGCCGGCAAAGTTCGCAAAGCACCACCGAATCCACCCCGCCACTAACGGCAAGGATCAGACGATCGTTGACCGAGAACAGGCTTTCCTGATGTATAAACTGTTTAAATGACTGTAACAGATCCATGAGTTTGTTATACGGGCTTAATCTTCCAGGTCTTCCAGCGCACCCTGTAGTTCGTTATAGCTGTGGCGGTCGCCTGCTTCTTTGGCCTTATCCATTCCCTTTTTGTAGATCCCGATGGCCACGCCGGTATCCCCCTGTCTTTCCAGCAGTTTCCCCAGGTGATAATAAGACCCGATATAGGCCGGATCCCTGTCGAGTATGGCTTCAAATAGAAGACGGGCATCCCCATCCCGGCCGATCTTGATGTATTCCAGGGCCAGGGCGTGCTGCAGGAAATTATCACCGGGGCTGCTTTCCAGGAATTCCAGTAATTTCTCTATCCGGCTCATCAACTTAATTTTTTAAACATTTGATAAAATCTATCTTTGCAGCGCCTATATTTGCATATGGTTGCATAAACAACCTTTATTTGATCACCGCCTGCCCGGAACACGGGAAGCAGTAAAAGCCGAACTGAATGAAGATCTTAGTTTGTATCAGCAAAACGCCCGACACGACGGCAAAAATAGCCTTCGCCGATAACAATACGAAATTTGCCACCGATGGCGTTCAGTGGATCATTAACCCATACGACGAATGGTATGCATTGGTCAGGGCCATCGAACTGAAAGAAGCCGATCCTTCCATTACGCTCCACCTAGTAAATGTTGGTGGTGCCGACAGCGATCCCATTATCCGCAAGGCATTGGCTTTGGGCGGTGATGAAGCCATCCGCATAAACAGTGAGGAATCCGACAGCTTCTTTGTTGCGTCGCAGATCGCACAGGTTGCCCGCGAGGGAGCATACGACCTGGTGTTCACTGGTAAGGAAACCATCGATTATAATGGCTCGTCGATCGGAGGCATGATCGCTGAATTGCTGGGGCAACCCTATATCTCTCATGCCACCAAATTTGACCTGCAGGATGGAAAGGCGGTGGTGACCCGTGAGATCGAAGGTGGAGAAGAAACCGACAGGGCCCCCTTACCGTTGGTGGTGAGTTGCCAGAAAGGCATGGCGGAACAACGCATCCCGAATATGAAAGGTATCATGGGTGCCCGTACAAAACCCCTCAAAGTGTTGGAACCATTGGCTTGCGACCTTATGACCAGTGTGGTTTCCTTTGAACTTCCGCCAGCCAAAGCCGGCGTCAAACTGGTTTCTCCTGAAACACCGGAAGAACTGGTCAGGCTGCTGCATGAAGAAGCCAAGGTCATCTAACTGAACGAGTCAAACCCAATATTTCATCTTATCAACATATCATTTCATGAGCATATTAGTATTCATCGACCAGTCTGATTCCCACATCAAGAAAGCCTCATTCGAAGCCGCCACCTACGGAGCCAAACTGGCCGCACAACTGGGCACAACGGCGGAAGCGATCGTTTTGGGAACCGTTTCAGACGACCTCGCCTCCCTAGGTCAATATGGTATCAGCAAAGTGCATACTGTATCTGATGCGGCACTCAATAAAATGGACGCACAGGTTTATGCCGATATCCTGTCTCAGGCCGCGGCATCGGCAGATGTGATCGTTTTCAGCAACAACACTTCTGGTAAGGCCATCGCACCCCGCCTCAGCATAAAATTAAAAGCCGGTCTCGTTTCGGGAGCCGTTGCATTACCCGATACCAGCCAAGGGTTCGTGGTACGCAAATCGGTTTTCAGCGGTAAGGCCTTTGCCAATATTGCCGTAAAAACGGCTAAAAAGATCATCACGCTCAATCCCAATTCATTTGGTACCGCCAGCGTATCGGGAACAGCTGAAGTGGCCCCTTTCAGCGCAAGCTACAGCGCATCGCCCATTGAAGTGTTGACTGTAGACAAGGTTACCGGAGAAGTGCCTTTAAGCGAAGCCGATATTGTGGTGAGTGGCGGACGTGGATTAAAAGGACCTGAAAACTGGGGACTGGTAACTGACCTCGCCCAATTACTGGGAGCGGCCACGGCCTGCAGCCGACCCGTTGCTGATATACACTGGAGACCCCATCATGAACATGTTGGACAAACGGGCCTGGCCATTGCCCCTAACTTATATATTGCCATCGGCATCTCCGGGGCCATCCAGCACCTGGCAGGTGTCAACCGCAGCAAAACCATCGTGGTGATCAACAAAGATCCGGAAGCCCCCTTCTTCAAAGCAGCCGATTACGGAATCGTGGGTGATGCCTTCGATGTGGTTCCAAAGATCATTGAAGCGGTGAAAAAGATCAAAGTCGGGTAAGTCGCCCTGCACCATATAAGAAACAATAATGATGCCTTTCAAATTGAATGTGAAAGGCATTTGTTTTTTATATTTGTAAAAATTCGTCCACATACCTACGCCTGGCATGAAAAAGATAGAACTGGAAATCGTCGCATTATCGCACAGCATCACCCAGACGCATTCCTATGCGGTTGTATTGGGTGAGATCAACGGGCTCCGCCGGCT
This sequence comes from Ferruginibacter sp., assembly GCA_046329695.1. GTDB lineage: Bacteria > Bacteroidota > Bacteroidia > Chitinophagales > Chitinophagaceae > Ferruginibacter. The sequence goes on along the minus strand of JAXLUE010000003.1, from coordinate 79,201 downwards.
CCCAATTGTGATCGGTGGATTTGAAGCCCAGGCCATTGCCGTGGCATTGGAAAGGATGAGCCCCAGCCGCCCATTGACACACGACCTGATGAAGAACTTCATGCTGGCTTTCAATGTTGACCTTCATGAGATCGTTATCAACGACCTGCAGGAAGGTATTTTTTATTCCAAACTGGTGTGCAGTTCTGCCAATGATACCGTTGAGATAGATTCCAGGACATCCGACGCACTGGCACTCGCCGTCAGGTTTGGTTGCCCCATCTATACGTATGATACGATACTCGAACAGGCAGGTGTATTGATGGAAGATGACAGCAAAAAATCAGCCTCAGCCAGCGTTACATCCGAACAGGGAAGCAAGGACGACCTGAAATCGATGTCGCTGGAAGAACTTAACACCCTGCTGAATGAAGTGCTGGAGCACGAAGATTATATCAAGGCCATTGCCATCAGGGATGAGATCAAAAGCCGCGAGGGCAAATAGTCTGCATAGTTTACCCGGCTACCCCTGAGCGTTATCAAATAAACATTCTTCACCGCATTCGTTGCCCCATGGTCGTATTTCCAAATGCCAAGATCAATATAGGCCTTTATGTAACGGGGAAGCGCCCAGATGGCTATCATGAACTGCAATCCGTTTTTTATCCATTAGAGCGCCTGCACGATGCCCTGGAGATCATTCCACACCCTGCCGGATCGGGTTTTCAAGTGACAGGAGCGGTCATGGAAGCTGACCCGACCGAGAATCTTTGTATCAAAGCCTTACACCTGATCAGGGAAGAATATCCGCAATTGCCACCCTTACTGATGCACCTTCACAAACAAATTCCACTGGGAGCCGGAATGGGCGGAGGTTCTGCTGACGGGGCTTTTACGATACGACTATTGAATTCGTGCTTCTCACTGGGGCTCTCCGAAAACAAGATGAAAGAATTGGCATTAAGGCTTGGCAGTGACTGCCCATTTTTTATATCCAACCGCCCAAGTTTTGTAACGGGCCGGGGAGAACACATTGAACCCATAAAGCTTGATTTATCCGGCTATGAGATCCTGGTGCTGAACCCGGGCATTCATGTTTCCACGGCCTGGGCTTTCGGGCAACTAAGGCTGGAAAACAGAACGATCAAACTGGATGAATGGATCCAACTTCCTGTGAATGAATGGCGTCAATCCATTTCTAATGATTTTGAAGTGCCGGTCATGGCCGCGTATCCTCAAATCGCCGCACTGAAATCCACCCTGTATGAAGCCGGTGCTTTGTATGCTTCCATGAGTGGCAGCGGCAGTACCGTATTTGGCATTTTTCCCAAAGGGCATAAGCCCGATATAAAAATCCCGCCGGGTTACTTTCAAAAGTGGACCTGAGAACTTATCTTTGTTCTATCAAACTGAGTTCAACCATATCGATCCTTCGCCAGAACCTCGACCTGCTTAATCATCGAGGACGCTAATTTGTTTTCCCCCGATCCGGGGCTTCTTGTTTTACTCATTTCACTTTTTACAAATCTCATTTTATGCATACCACCATACCAGTTACTGCCCGTGCGCAGCATTACTTAGATCTTGAAGACAAATTCGGCGCCCATAATTACCATCCACTGCCTGTTGTGCTGCAAAAAGGTGCAGGGGCATTTGTTTGGGATGTGGATGACCGACGTTATTATGATTTTCTGAGTGGATATTCCGCCGTTAACCAGGGGCATTGCCATCCTGCGATCGTCCAGGCTATGGTTGAGCAGGCGCATACGCTAACGCTGACTTCCCGTGCATTTCACAGCAACCTGCTGGGCGAATATGAAGCATATATCACAAAATTGTTCGGGTATGACCGTGTTTTACCCATGAATACCGGTGTGGAAGCTGTTGAAACGGCGATAAAATTATCACGTAAATGGGCATACGAAGTAAAAGGCATTCCCGAAAACCAGGCGAAGATCCTTGTCTGTTCTTCCAATTTTCACGGACGGACCGTTGGCGTGATCTCGTTTAGCACAGATCCTTCCGCCACCAGGCATTTTGGGCCTTTTGTTCCCGGGTATGAAGTGATCCCCTATAACGACCTGGCCGCTCTGGAAAAGGCGATGCAGGACACACACGTTGCAGCCTTTTTGTTTGAACCAATACAGGGCGAAGCGGGTGTGGTTGTACCCGATGAAGGTTATTATTCCGGCATCCGCTCACTTTGCACGGAATATAATGTATTGATGGTAGCGGATGAGATCCAGACGGGTTTATGCCGCACCGGCCGTATGCTGGCCTGCGACCATGAATCGGTAAGACCCGATATGGTCATTCTTGGAAAGGCACTCAGCGGCGGCATGCTGCCTGTCAGCGCTGTGCTGGCCGATGACATTGTCATGCTTACAATAAAACCGGGGGAACACGGCAGCACCTATGGAGGAAATCCGTTGGCATGCAAGGTTGCCATGGCCTCCCTACAGGTACTGATAGACGAAAAAATGGATCAACAGGCGGATGCCATGGGAAAACTGTTCAGGGAAGAACTGGCAAAAATTCAATCGCCTCATATTGGAACGATCAGGGGAAAAGGATTGCTCAACGCCATTGTCATCACACATAAAAATCCCGAAGCGGCCTGGGAGCTTTGCCTGGAACTGATGAAGAACGGATTATTGGCAAAGCCAACGCATGGTGACAAGATCCGCTTTGCGCCTCCCCTCGTGATCAACCGGGATCAGGTTCTTGAATGCGCCAGGATCATTGAAAAAAGCCTGCACATTCTGGATTAATGCGTAATTTGACGAACAACCCGAAACACATGGACACCCATTTACACCACGAACATGTTGAAGCACACCTCAAAAGTTCGGATACACTCCGCGACATCGTCATTGGAATGAGCGATGGGCTCACCGTACCATTTGCCCTGGCTGCCGGTTTAAGCGGAGCCATCGACGCCAGCAGTATTGTGGTGATCGCCGGTATTGCAGAAATCGCCGCAGGCAGCATTGCCATGGGTTTAGGTGGCTACCTGGCCGGAAAAACGGAGCAGGATCATTACAACAGTGAATTAAAGAGAGAATATTATGAAGTGGATAACCTTCGGCAGCGTGAAATAGATGAAACAAAAGAATTCTTTGCCAATATCGGGTTGAGTCCGGCACTGCAACAGGAAGCGACGGAAGAGATAGCGAAAGACAAAGACCGCTGGGTTGATTTTATGATGAAATATGAACTGGGGCTGGATAAACCGGATCCCAAAAGGGCCACCAAAAGCGCATTGAATATCGGGTTATCTTATATCGCCGGAGGCATCATCCCCCTGAGTCCATATTTTTTCGTTGCTTCCTCCACGGAAGCCTTACCCTATTCAGTCATTGCCACATTGATCTGCTTATTCGTGTTTGGCTGGTTTAAGAGCCGAATTACGGGTATCAATGTTTGGTTAGGGGCGATACGGGTAACCCTGATCGGGGCCTTGGCTGCCGGGGCGGCTTTTGGCGTTGCAAAACTATTTGAAGGATAACTTGATGGTCAATCAGTGACCGCTGCAATTTTATCGTTTGTTTTCAAGGATCACAAACACCTCGCTTCCCATCCTCGGTGGTACGGAATTATAACAAGGCTCGATCAACCGTATCTTAAACAGGTTTTTGAATAAATTCCTGTACTCTTCCGTATCTCCTCCAAATGGTGGCCCTCCTTCAAAGCTGCGGTTAAACAATACCCCTGCCAACTTCCCCCCGGGTTCTAATATCTCATGCATTTTGTCTACATACCGGGATCGCAGCGAAGGATCCAGTGCGCAAAAAAATGTCTGCTCAAGCACCAGGTCGTACCGGCCCTTCAGTTTAAAAAAGTCATCGCATATGACGGTCAATGAACGGCCGATAAAAGCAGACAGTTTTGAACTGATTGCCTCGCACAATGAAGGGGAAATATCGATCAGGGTAACGTGGGTAAACCCCTTATTCAAAAGATATTCAGCTTCATAGGCATTCCCGCATCCCGGGATCAATATGGCCGCATCCTTATTTTCAAGCTGATCGATATAATCTTTCAGCGGTGGGGAAACCGTTCCAAGATCCCAGCCGGTTTCCTGGTTGCGGTACCTGTTTTCCCAAAAGTTGGCATCCAGGTTGGAAGAATTCATTAGCTAGTGACTGTGTGTTTATTGTTATTGGAAATGTTATCCATCGTCCAGCTGATCCTTTTTTCAAAAGGATGTTTGCGAACAGGGCAATCCTTTTTATCGCATATCGCACAGGAAAAATCAAGACAACCGTCCGAATGTACGAACAGTTCCACCGATTCCCCGTAATGTTGCCTGACCAGGTTGGACAATGCATCAACTTCAACATGCGCTTCATGCACATTGAAATACCAGGGAACCGTAAGGTGGCAATCGAGATGAAGTGTCGATCCGTATTTAATGATCCGTAGGTTATGCAGATCGATCCAGTTTGGATTCCTGTTCTTGTTCAGCGTGTCTACCATCCTGTTCATAAGCTGCGCATCCACTTCATCCATGATACCGGCCACCGAGCTTCTGATGATCTTGTAACCGGTGACCATAATGATCAGGGCAAATAACATGGCTACAGCGCTATCCACCCAAGACCAACCTGTAAAGTACAGGAGTATAAGGCCAGCTATGATCCCCGCCGTTGTGTAGGTGTCGGACATGAGGTGTTTACCACTGGCGATGAGTGCAAGGGAATTACCCTTTTTGCCCGCGCGGACACAGATCGACCCCGCAATAAAATTCAACATCGCGGTTACCGCCACCAGCATTATACCAAAATCCAGTTTATGGATGACCTGAGGGTGTTTCAGGTTCCCGGCAGCCTCAACGATAATCAATATGCCGGCCACAAAAATGAGGGTACCTTCAATGGCGGCAGAAATAAATTCGATCTTACCATGTCCGTATGGGTGATCGGAATCTTTGGGTTTGGCAGAAAGATACAGGCTATACAATCCAAAAAGGCCCGCCACAACATTGACAATACTTTCCAACGCATCCGTCAGTATCGCCACGGAATGTGTTAAATACCAGGCGGCCAATTTCAGGATGAAAAGGCTGATGGATAAAATGGCCACATATTTCTGTATCCTGATATTTTGACGGGCTGTTTTCACATGCTTGGTTAGGGCCAAAAATACTGAATCCGGGCGGCTGACCGTTCATTTTGCTACTGCCCGGCAAAAAAATAAAACATTACAGGCAAACATTGGCCTCTTCCCTTATTTTTGTGCCTCCTAAAACCTCACAGTATGCATTTTCAACTTTCAGAAGAGCACCTCATGATCCGCCAGGCGGCGCAGGACTTCGCCATCAATGAATGCCTGCCCGGCGTTATTGAAAGGGATGAACAGCAAAAATTCCCCAAAGAACAGATCGAAAAACTGGCGGACCTTGGTTTCATGGGCATGATGGTTAAACCCGAATACGGCGGCAGCGGGATGGATACCGTTAGTTACGTATTGGCGATGGAAGAGATCAGTAAAGTTGATGCCAGCGTGAGCGTATGCATGAGCGTGAATAACAGCCTCGTTTGCTACGGCTTACAGGAATATGGCTCCGAAGAACAAAAAAAGAAATACCTCACCCCTCTTGCCCAGGGTAAAAAAGACGGCAACCTCTATATCGGCGCATTTCTGCTCAGCGAACCCGAAGCGGGAAGCGATGCTACGTCGCAACACACCACGGCAGAAGATAAAGGGGATCATTACCTGCTTAACGGTACCAAAAACTGGATCACCAATGGCAGCAGCGCCAGCGTTTACCTGGTCATCGCGCAAACGGATCCGTCAAAAGGCAGCCGGGGAATCAATGCTTTCATCGTGGAAAAAAGCTGGCCGGGAGTTGTGGTGGGAGCCAAAGAAAATAAAATGGGTATCCGGGGATCAGATACGCATACCATACTTTTCAACGATGTGAAAGTGCCGAAGGAGAACCGAATCGGTGAAGACGGCTTCGGATTTAAATTCGCCATGAAAACACTGGCCGGCGGCCGTATCGGCATCGCCTCCCAGGCACTGGGTATTGCTTCCGGCGCTTACGAAAGGGCCCTGGCTTACAGCAAAGAGCGTAAAGCTTTCGGTACTGAGATCATGAACCACCAGATCATCCAGTTCAAACTCGCGGATATGGCCACACGCATTGAAGCTGCACGCCTCCTTTGCTTAAAAGCAGCATGGGAAAAAGATAACCACCTCGATTATACGCTCAGTAGCTCCATGGCCAAAGTGTATAGCAGTGAAACCGCTATGTGGACAGCCACCGAAGCTGTACAGATCCATGGCGGATACGGTTTTGTGAAAGAATACCATGTGGAAAGGATGATGCGGGATGCCAAGATCACACAGATATATGAAGGCACGAGCGAAGTGCAACGCATCGTGATCAGCCGCACGATACTGAAATAAAGAGAATAGTTTTACATGATACAAAGTCCATGGTCATTCTTACCATGGACTTTTTCATTATTTTTACAACGCATGCCGTTCCTTACTGAATCATATCTTCCGATAATAAACGAACTTTCCGCCAGGGGCATCACGCTGGTTGCCGTTTCCAAAACAAAACCTGCAGAAGATATCCTGGAAGCCTATAAACAGGGACAAAGGGATTTCGGCGAAAACTATGTGCAGGAACTCGTTGCCAAAGAAGCCGAATTACCAAAAGATATCCGCTGGCATTTTATTGGCCATTTACAAAAGAATAAGGTCAAATACATCGCGCCCTTTGTTCACCTGATTCACGGTGTAGACAGTGAAGCCCTTTTGCTTGAGATCAATAAGCAGGGAAAAAAAATCAACCGGGTCATCCCCTGCCTGCTGCAGGTATATATTGCAGGGGAGGAAACCAAGTTTGGCATGGATGATCGTGAACTGCATTCCCTGCTTGCCAACATAGAACAAAACCCATCTGCCTTTAGCCACATTAGTATCAAAGGTCTGATGGGCATGGCCAGTTTTACAGACGACACTGACACCATCAACCGGGAGTTCCGACACCTGAAAGAATTATTTGATGCCACCGGCATTAAACCTTACTGGAAGGATTCATTCAAAACGCTTTCCATGGGCATGAGTGCAGACTATACAACAGCCATTCAGAACGGCAGTAATTTAGTCAGGATCGGGAGCCTGATCTTTGGAGAAAGGAATTATTCAAACTGACCGATCGGGTAAATACGGCGGCAAAGCTTTGTTAAAGTTCCATAACACAGCATAATTTCCGGGATGGCATGGTTTTTATTCCGTTTGATTCAGATAATTTTACGATGACCCCATGAACTACCTGACAGATAAATTCGAAAACGAAAAGAACCGAAAGGCACTGGCCTACACCGCCTTTATTTGCGGTGTATTGATCCTGCTGTTCATACTTATCCACTGGAAAGTGGAATCCCCGACCATTCCTGTAATACAAGACCTGATCGAAATCAACCTGGGCAATAATGAAGAAGGCTTTGGGGAAGAACAACCCCTGATCAAGGGCGAACGTTCACCCAGCCGTGATGCCGTCATCATCCCTAAACCATCACCTGCAGCTCCTGCCCCGGATGATAAAGTGAACCCCGATGACTATGCCGATAAGGATGCCGCACCGGTGACCAAGCCCGTTAAAGCTACACCGGCAATAAAAACAAAAACAGAAACTACGGCACCGGTTACACCTACCCCCAAACCACAAAAACCAAAGATCACCTATAACGGACCTGGTAAAGGCGGCGGTAATAACGACAAAGAAGATAACGGCTATAAATACCAGGGCAATAAACCGGGAGGCCCCGGTGATAATGGAGCCCCCACAGGCAACAAAGATTCTTATGGCAATACAACCGGAGGAAAAACCGGGGGACCCAGGGTTACAAAAGGAAACAGGAAATTCGTTCGGTATTATTCCTTTACCGGCGAACTGAATAAAGCTACCATCTACGCCATCATCAAAGTTTCCCCATCCGGCCAGGGTACTTTTATCGGATTCGATAAAGGCTCTACCAACCGCAGCCAGGGCTATGCCGATGCCATCCGGAATTACCTTCGGAATATTCAATTCGACAAAGGCCCCGATGAGTCGACCGTTACGGTGCAATTCAATTTCAATGTAAACTGATCCCACCGGATCCTTACCGCCATCCAAAGATGCCCGTACTTGGCGACAGTTCCTATATTTGTGCCAATGACCTACGAAGAAACGATAGACTGGCTCTATGGCCAATTGCCCATGTTCAGCCGCGTTGGCGCCGCCGCCTATAAAAAAGACCTCCACAATACGCTCGCACTGCTGGACCTTCTTAATAACCCGCAAGAGTCATTCAAATCAGTACACATTGCCGGCACTAACGGTAAAGGTAGTACGAGTCACATGCTTGCCGCCATCTTTCAACAGGCCGGCTATAAAACAGGGCTCTACACCTCTCCCCATATACATGATTTCAGGGAACGGATCCGCATCAACGGAGAAATGGTGAAGCGGGAATTTGTTGTTGCCTTCACAGAAAGAATGAAACAGGCCTGCCAGGATATCGAACCCTCCTTTTTTGAACTGACCGTGGCCATGGCATTCGAATATTTTTCCAAAGAAAAAGTAGACATAGCCATCATTGAAACCGGAATGGGTGGACGGCTCGACAGCACCAACGTGATCACGCCCGAGCTTTCGGTCATCACCAATATTGGTTTTGATCATATGGCCATCCTGGGAAATACATTGGAAGAGATCGCCACTGAAAAAGCCGGCATCATCAAACCAGGCATACCCGTTGTTATTGGTGAAGTGCTGAAAGAAACCAAACCTGTTTTTGAACATAAGGCCCGTCAGTGTTCCTCGGAAATGCACTTTGCCGCAGAAGAGTTTTCTGCCTCCATCACCAGCTATTCAGGCCATCAGCTTATTTGTTCGGTGGTCAGGAACAAGACATTGGCCACCGATATGTTTAAACTGGATCTTACCGGATCATACCAATCAAAAAACCTATGTACCGTACTGTCGGCTGTTGAAGTACTCCGCGAGAAAGGCTTTTTCCTGGAACCATCTGCCGTCCGCCTTGCCCTTGAACAGGTAAAAAAAATGACAGGTCTCAGGGGCCGTTGGGATGTGCTCCGGAGCAAACCTGATGTGATCCTGGATGTTGCACACAATAAAGACGGCATTATGCAGGTACTGGATCAGTTGAACAGACTGTACCCGGATGCCAGGCGGCATTTTATCATGGGATTTGTACAGGATAAAGACATCCGTGCAGTCTTGGCGCTACTGGATCCAAATGACAGTTATTATTTCACTCAGGCCCATTTACCCGGGGCACTTCCACATGAGAGCCTGCAACAACAGGCCCTGGAAGCAGGGTTAACCGGTGACAGTTACAACCTGCCCGACGATGCGCTGGCAGCAGCCATTGCCCGGGCTTCAGAAGATGATGTCATCATTGTATGCGGGAGTTTCTTCGTTATTGCAGAAATAAGTGGCTATTAAAGCAGTCCGTTTTCCTTCAGCCATTCAAATCCGTAGAATAAACACAATGCATGCATGCTTTGCCGTATCTGATGTTGGCGGAGTGCAAGCCTTACTTCCTGTATGGGTTTCAGAACTATATCGATCACTTCATTGGCATCCAGCTTTTGCCCCGATGTTTTCTTACCCCCAGGGCCAGAAACATATGGGTTTCATTGTTCAATACGCCGGGGTTGGCAGTTGTGACGCCCAGGTAGTGAAATGAATCGAAGGTATAGCCGGTTTCCTCCAGCAGTTCCCTTTCAACGGATTGCGCGGCCACTTCACCGGCGTCGATAAAACCTCCCGGCAATTCCAGCATCGATTCTCTCAACGGATGACGGTACTGATCGACCATGATGACCTCTCCTCCTGCCGTCAGCGCCATCGCCACCACACTCGTCGGCAATTCCACTACAAAATAGGGATCAACCACTTTTCCGTCGGGCGTACGGTAGCTATCACGGCGTGCAGTAAAGTATATGTGTTTATTCAGGTATTCTGAAGAGATCAATTCGTAAGGCATGGGAGAAATTTTATCCGTTCGAATATTCTATACCGCTAGTTCCAGTCCATCCGGTTGCGCAATGCCCTGATATGTGCCACATGATGACGGCCATGCCAGGCATACAGGCCGAGCAGGTACCATAACGTCATTTGTTTTTTATATTCCGGATGATACAAGGTCCGCTGCCATTGTTCGCCGGAGATCGACTGCAGCAGGGCCACCCAACGCAAGTGAAGCGCATGCAATAAGGTTACCGACACGTTTACGGGTATCAGGGCCGAATCCTGCAGGTTTGCCCATGCATCCTGATCGTATGCTTTGATCGACGGGTTATCTTCGGTCAGCCCGAGTTTGAAACGGATACAGGCATTCATATGGCTGTCGGCCACATGATGAACGAGCTGGCGTACCGTCCACCCCCCGTCCCGGTAAGGCGTATTGAGCTGTTCCGCATCGAGGTTGGTGATAGCGTATTCCAGGTCGCCGGGCAGAAACTCAATGTCCCGGATCCATTCATCGCGCTGTTTGTCGGAATAGGCCTGTTCTTCATATCGGCCAATGGGATAAGATAAATGCTCCATCAATTTTTCGCTGAGGGGATGATATCAATAAGGTTTATTTCAAAAATGAGCGTTGCGCCCGGGCCGATCGCCGGGGGTGATCCATGATCGCCATAACCAAGCTCACTTGGAATAAAGACCTTCCATTTATCGCCTTTGGACATCAGTTGCAATATTTCTGTCCATCCCCGGATGACCCCGTTCAGGTTAAATGTGGCTGGTTCCTTTGTACCGAACTGTCGAAAACCGTTCCGTCAATCAGGGTTCCTGTATAATGTACGGTCACTTTATCTGAGGGTTTGGGTTTCAGGCCGCTGCTGTCTTTTCCTGACTGCAGAATTTCATACTGCAACCCGTTGGGCAAACTTATCACCCCTTTACGTTTGGCATTTTCAGCCATAAAAGCAGCGCCTTTGGCTTTTTCGAGATCGGTTTTTTTACGGGCGTATTCCTGTAGTTTTTGTTGTAATGTCATTTCTGCTTGTTCCCTGGTGAGTAATGGCGTTTTTCCTGCATACGAATCTTCAATGGCGCGTGCCATGGCGCTGGTGCTGAACTCCGGCACACCCTGATCTTTAAGACTGGCGGCAATGTTCAATCCGGCGGCATAGCCAAAGCTGTCTTTGGCATTTTTTAGTACGGGCTTTGCGGGTGCCGCGGCCTTTTTCTGCACCTGTGCATGCAGTGTCATTGCTGGAATTGCTGCAACAATACAACCAAAAATGATTCTCTTCATGTAAATAAATGGGGCTTATGATTAAAGAATGTAGGTGTTGATTTATTTCGTTGGCACAACATTACTCGTCTCTGATCTCACGGCCGGTCAATTGTATAAAAACATCTTCCAGGTTGGCGGCCTTCACTTGTTTTGGTCGCTCAAACCCGCTTTCCACCAGTTCGTCGATCATATGATCGGGCGAATCCAGTTTTATGATCCTGCCTTTGTCCATAATGGCGATCCTGTCGCATAGTTGTTCGGCTTCATCCATGTAATGGGTGGTTAGGATGACCGTAGTCCCCTGTCCGCGTATTTCCCTCACCAGGTCCCACAAACTCCTGCGTGCCTGGGGATCCAGCCCCGTAGTGGGTTCATCCGGGAATAATCCGGGGCCGGTTGATCAGCGTGGTGGCAATGGTAAACCGTTGTTTTTGCCCGCCACTGAGTTCCTTGCTTTTATTCTTCGCTTTGTCTTCGAGGTTGACTTTTTTAAGCAGCTCCATGGCATCCACCGGGCGGTTATAGAGGCCACCGAACAGGTGCAGCAGTTCGATCAGGTTCAGGTTGGGATAAAAGCCCGATGTCTGAAGTTGGACTCCAATGATCTTTTTGATCTCCTGCGGGAATTTGTCGAGGTCGAATCCATCCACATTCACTTCCCCTCCCGATTTTTCCCGTAATGTCTCTATGATCTCCAGCGTGGTGGATTTACCCGCGCCGTTAGGCCCGAGCAAACCGAAGATCTCGCCCTCGTAGACATCGAAGGAAATATGATTGACGGCCCGGAAATCACCATAATCTTTGACCAGGTTGCGGACCGATATGATCGTTTTTGGCATATTATCGTTTACTATGAACCGTTATGAGCGTCCCGTGATGCTTTCCAGCTCATCCATCATTTTGTGGCTACCAATGAATAAAGGCGTGCGCTGATGCACGTCCGTGGGTTCGATGTCCAGTATCCGGATCTGTCCGTTCGTTGCCTTCCCCCCCGCTTTTTCCACAATGAACGCAAAAGGATTGCATTCGTACATCAACCTCAGTTTGCCCTTAGGCTTATCCGTGGTGCCGGGGTACATGAAAATTCCGCCCTTGATCAGGTTGCGGTGCACATCGGCCACCATGCTGCCAATATAGCGCTGGGTGTACGGGCCACCGGTGGATTTATCTTTACGCTGACAGACATTGATATAATCCCTGACCTTTTCATCATACTGAAAGAAATTACCATGGTTGACCGAATAAATTTTACCTGTTTCAGGGCATTTGATATCCGGGTGGCTGAGGGTAAATTCCCCAATGGACTGGTCGAGCGTGAAACCGTTAACCCCGCGGCGGGTGGCATAGACGAGCATCGTGGATGATCCGTAAATAACATACCCAGCGGCGATCTGGCGGTTCCCCGGCTGCAGAAAATCTTCTTTACGGGCGGGTTTACCTAATTCACTCACACGCCTGTACACACTGAAAATGGTACCGATCGATACATTGACATCGATATTGCTGCTGCCATCGAGCGGATCGAACAGGCAAACATACTTAGACTGGTTACTGACCTCGTCGTCAAAAACCACCACATCATCCAACTCTTCACTTCCTATGCCGGCGCAACTGATCCCGTGACGCAATACCCCCATGAACTGGTTGTTGGCAAACACATCCAGCTTCTTTACCTCTTCTCCCTGAACATTCATGGTACCGGCATCGCCCAGGATATCTACCAGGCCGGCCTTATTTACTTCCACGTGCACTCTTTTGGCTGCCAGCCCCAGGTCGCGCAGCAGTCCGGAGAGTTCACCGGTTGCATGGGGGAAGTCCCGCATTTGCTGGATCGTGAATTCATCCAGCGTTTGAATTTTCCGGTTGATGACCATAAAACAATTTTCTGTTTACGATGAACGAAGTTAGTTTTGCTGCTCAAATGTAATAAACAAATCAGGAAGGGACTTGCCTTACTGGTAATAAAAAAAAGAGCAGGGATGAAAGTCTACAAATTCGGGGGAGCCAGCATAAACAGCATCGATCGGATCAAAAATGTGGGAAACATCATCGCATCATCCCAGGGTGAAAAACTGCTGATCATCATATCGGCCATGGGTAAAACCACCAACGCACTGGAAAAAGTGGCCGAAGCTTTTTTTTCCGGCAGAAAAGACGATGCCCTGAACCTGTTCCAGACCATCAAACAACAGCACCTGGATACCCTGAAATACCTTACCGTAACCGGTTGGCAGGCTGCAGAAAACCACCTGAAGGATTTTTTCACCGAGGTGGAATGGCTGCTGCACGACAAACCGGTCAGGCAATATGACTATTACTACGATCAGATCGTTTGTAGCGGGGAACTGATGAGCACGGCCATGGTCAGCCATTACCTCAATGAAAGGGGTATCCGAAATACCTGGCTGGACGTACGAGATATCATCCGTACTGATGATAATTTCCGCGATGCGGGTATCGACTGGGATTACACCAGCCAGCGCATAGGGGAAGACGTACAGAACGCATTCCGGCAAACCGACATCATCATTACCCAGGGATTTATCGGGTCGACCGATGAAAATGAAAGCACCACCCTCGGCAGGGAAGGAAGCGACTATTCCGCTGCCATATTTGCCAATTTATTGCCGGGAGAGTCGGTAACGATCTGGAAAGATGTGGAAGCCGTCATGAGCGCAGACCCTAAAAAGTACCCCGATGCCAGCATCATACCGGCCCTAAGTTTCCTTGAAGTGATCGAAATGGCCTATTACGGCGCACAGGTGATACACCCCAAGACCATCAAACCCTTACAAAACAAGAATATCCCGTTATATGTCAAGAGTTTCATCGATCCAAGCCTGCCCGGCACGAGTATCAGCGGCATGAACCCCAGGAACCTTCCGCCGATCATTGTCGACAAGCCCGGCCAGGTGCTGATCACTTTCCGTTCGCGCGACTTTTCCTTTGTGGAAGACAAGCCTGTGGAAGAACTCCACCAAGTTTTCCACCAGATCAGGATAAAACCCAATGTGTCGCAGAATACGGCCATTTCCTTACTGTGCTGTTTTGACGACCACCCTGAAAAAATAGACCAGTTGGCATCAGCCGCCTCCGAAATATTTGATGTGGAACTGGAAAGAAATCTTCGTTTATTGACGATACGGCACTATACGGAAGACTCCATCGATCAATTGACCGCAGGAAAAACGATCGTGCTGGAGCAGAAAACCCCGCAAACAGTGCAGATCATCATGAGATAAGGGTTTGAAATCGGGGATGAAGGAGTTACCCCCTACGCCTAACATGATCGGATACAAGATCAATTAACCACATATTCGCCTTTCCTGTTCACCATGATCACCGGAAGCTGGTGCCTGGTTTCAAAATACTCAAAAACGGGGCGGATGGTCTTATTGAATTCCTGCAGGCTCGTGTTCTCACGAAAAATGTTTTCCAGGTATTCGAAGGATTTCCTGACATTATACCGGACGGGGAATACGTGAACCGGAATGAATTCCTGACCCTGCGCGCGGGCCATGGAAGCGATATAATACAATTCTTCAATCGGGGCATCGTTGATGGCGATACAGCCGGTCGACACACAATTACCATGAATATAAATGGCATTTCCCGGCCTGATCGAATCACTCAGAATACGGTCAGACGCGTTGGGATAATTTAATCCCAATGACAGGTGATAATTGCTGTTCGGGTTAAATTCGTTGATATGATAAAAGCCTTCAGGAACCTGGTAATCACCCTGCATACGCTTAGGCCCCATCGTTCCACTCTGCATGCATATCTTATACGATTTGAATAACTTATAAGGCTCATTTGAACTTTCACCTTTAACCCAGATCTCCAATTGACGGTCGTATTTGAATGCCCGGATATAGATGGATTGCGGGGGCCAGCTGAGCTTCATTTTTTCGAATTGTTTCTGCACCGAATCCTCCAGTTTATTAAAAATGGAAGATACTCTCATGGATGATTTCTGCATATCCACGAAACTGGTCTGTGCCCGGCCGGTCGTTACGCCAAACAACATGACCAGGCTGCACACTAAGGCGGAAAGGGCTTGCCTGCTTGTCATGAAAATTCTCTTGTTATACTTGGTTTCAGACGATGAAATTATTGAAATAAACGTTCCGAAACCCCTGTTCATTGTAATCGGGCAGATTTACTTGGAATCCTGCATCCGTAAATTCCACATAAAACTAACCAGATGTAAATATTTAAATAACATTCACATCTGGCTAATAATCAATTAAATTACAAATTCCCCCTAATTGCCTGTTCTCTTTCCAAAGCTTCGAAAAGGGCTTTAAAATTACCCTTGCCAAAACTCTTGGCTCCTTTTCGTTGGATGATCTCAAAGAAAAGGGTCGGGCGGTCTTCCACCGGTTTACTGAAGATCTGCAACAGGTATCCTTCATCATCACGGTCTATCAATATCCCCAGTTCCTGCAACGGGGCCAGGTCTTCATCGATCTTACCTACCCTGTCCAGCACGGTTTCATAATAACTGTCCGGTATGTTCAAAAATTCAATACCCCTGTTCCGGAGGGCGGTGACCGTTTCAACGATATTATTGGTAGCTACGGCAATATGCTGCACCCCTTCCCCATTGTAAAAATCAAGGTATTCCTCCACCTGGCTTTTCTTTTTGCCTTCGGCCGGTTCATTGATGGGGAATTTGACATATCCATTGCCATTACTCATAACCTTGCTCATCAAAGCGGAATATTCCGTGGAAATATCTTTATCATCAAAGGAGAGGATATTCCTGAACCCCATGACTTCTTCGTAAAATTTAACCCAGGGATTCATCTGGTTCCATCCGACATTACCCACACAATGATCCACATAGAGCAAACCCGTTTCCGTGGGGTTATAAGCTGATTTCCATTCCTTGAAACCCGGCATGAACGGACCCGTGTAATCTTTGCGCTCGATGAATAAGTGCACCACATCGCCATACGTGTGGATGCCGCTCATGACCAGTTTGCCGTGTTCATCCGTCAGCGTTTTGGGTTCCAGGTAGCTTTTACCGCCCCTGCTGGTGGTTTGCTTCCAGGCATCGGTGGCATCGTCCACTTTCAGGGCAAGTACTTTAACCCCATCGCCATGCTTATAGATATGATCGGCGATCTCATTATTGGCTTTGATGGGGGTAGTCAGCACAAAAGTGATCTTATTTTGACGGATCACATAACTGGCACGGTCCATCACCCCTGTTTCAGGACCCGCATAAGCCACTGACTGGAAACCAAAAGCAGTTTTATAAAAATGGGCCGCCTGCTTGGCATTCCCTACATAAAATTCGACGTAATCTGTTCCCTGCAAAGGCAGGAAATCAATTCCCGCAGCCTTGACCGGCTCAGCGGAGGTAGCTAATATTGACATAACTGGTTATTTAAAGAAGATGAATAATCGGGATACCGGTATGGATTGCTTTCAGCGGATATTGGATCGCTCTCCATCAGCAGGCATGATCCATGGCCAATGTGATCATCAGAAGGGAGTAGTTGATGCGCTTATCGCCAAAAATCTTATGTGGATAATCAGGCGCCATATCAAGGCAAATATAATAATTTCCCCAAGCATCTTCGATCGTATCGGGCTATATTTGTACACGGTTCCAGACCATGCTACCATCTCTTTATATCTGGCTGTAAAACAAGATTACATATGATCAAAGCGGGGATTTTAGGCGGGGGTCAATTAGGCAGGATGCTCCTCCAGGCTGCAGCGAATTACCCGGTAGAAACCTTCGTCCTGGAAAAGGACCCCAACTGCCCGGCCGCCCATCTTTGCCATCATTTTATCTCAGGTGACATTACCCGTTTTGAAGATGTTTATGCCTTTGGTAAAAACCTTGATGTGCTGACCATTGAAATAGAACAGGTCAATATAGACGCCTTAGAAAAACTGGAATCGGAAGGCGTGAAGGTTGTTCCCGGTTCGGCCGCCCTGCGAATCATCAAGAATAAAATTTCTCAGAAAAACTTCTACCAGGCAAACCAGATACCGACAAGCGCTTATGTGGTCACCCAAAACCTGGAGGAAGTTCGCCAGCACAAAAACCTGCTGCCCGCCGTTCATAAACTGGCCACAGGCGGGTATGACGGACGGGGTGTGCAGATCATTAACCGGGAAGAAGAGATCGGCCTGGGCTTCGACGCGCCCGCCGTACTGGAGCAAAAGATCGGCATCAGCCAGGAAATATCCATCATCATTGCGGTGGATCAGCAAGGCAATACCGCCATCTATCCCCCGGTTGACATGGTATTCGATCCAAAACTGAACCAGCTTTGCTATCAATTATGCCCGGCCGATCTGCCCGAAAAAGTATTCTGGAAAGCGGATGCCATTGCCCTCAAAACAGTCAGGCAACTGAAAAGCCCGGGTTTGTTTGCCGTAGAAATGTTTGCAGACAAGAACGAACAGGTATATGTGAATGAAATAGCGCCCCGTGTTCACAACAGCGGCCACCACAGCATTGAGGGTTCCTATTCCAGCCAGTTCGATATGCTGTGGAGGATCATGCTCGGTTACCCCCTGGGCAATACGGCCAATATCATGCCATCCGCCCTGGTAAACCTGGTGGGCTCGGAAGGTCATTCCGGAACCGCTGTGTATGTGGGTCTTGATCAGGTGCTGGCCATGGATAACGTGTTCGTACATATCTATGGAAAAAAGGAAACCAGGCCGGGTAGAAAAATGGGACATATCACCATTCTCAGCAGGGAAAAACAGGAATTACTGCATAAAGTCAACCAGATATCAAACATCCTAAGCGTGAAATCGACGTATAAATTGACCTGAACAGTACCATCTATCCTGATTTAAATAGATGGTTAAACATCATTGACTTAGTTTTGTTAACTGATCACCCATCATGATGACATCAATTCATTCCATATTGAACAGGCTGGTTTTGTTTTCCGCCCTGTTCCTGGTTTTCATACCCCAGGCCTGCAAGGATAAAAAAACGGCAACTGCGCCCAACGCAGGCCAAAAACCGCCTGTGCCGAAAGTGGAGGCCTTTATCGTTCGATACGACACATTCACCGAAACCCTGGAAGTGCCCGGTTCGCTGGTGGCCAATGAATCGGCCATGGTAAACCCGGAAGTTTCCGGCCGGCTGGTGCAATTGAACATCCAGGAAGGAAAAACCGTCAGTAAAGGGACTTTGCTGGCCAAAATTTTTGACGGCGACCTGAAAGCGCAACTCAATAAACTACAGGCACAACTGGCAGTACAGGAACAAACCGTAAAAAGATATGCAGAACTGCTGAAGATCAACGGGGTCAGCCAGCAGGAATACGACCTGATCGCTTTGCAAACCAACAACCTCAGGGCCGACATCGACATCGTCCGCACCAATATTCAGCGAACCGAAGTAAGGGCGCCATTTACCGGAAAACTGGGTTTGAAAATGATCAGTCCCGGTGCCTACGTATCCCCGCAAACCACCCTCACCACACTGCAACAAATTGAAGGGCTGAAACTCGACTTCAACCTGCCGGAAAAATACACCGATAAGATCAAGACAGGCCATGAGGTTACCTTCATAACAGAAGGTAGCGGCAACGTCTACCGGGCACGGGTAGTGGCTTCCGAGCCTTCCGTGTCGGAAGATAACCGCAGCCTGACGGTCAGGGCCCTGGTTGAAAACCGCGACGGGGCCGCCATCCCGGGCAAATTTGCCAAGGTAAGGCTGACATTTGAACCCGATACCAAGGCTATCCTGATCCCATCACAGGCAGTCATCCCACAGGCCAGGTACAAGCAGGTAGCTTTAATGAAAAACGGGGAACTGTCATTTGAAACGGTCACCACTGCGGCCAGGGATTCGGCCAGGGTCCAGATCCTGAGCGGGCTTCGTACAGGCGATACGGTTATATTGACCGGATTGATGGGTTTAAAGCCCGGCGGCAAGGCCAACATCAGCAGGATTGTAAATTAAATAACATGCCTGACAGGCATATGTATACAACATGAACTTATCAGAATTCAGTTTACGGCGCCCCGTATTTGCCATCGTGCTGAATATCATCATTGTGATATTCGGATTGATAGGTTATAAATTCCTGGGCGTGCGAGACTACCCTGCTCTCGACCCACCGAATATCAATGTACGAACCAATTACCCCGGCGCCAATGCGGAGATCATTGAAACGCAGATCACCGAACCATTGGAAAAAGCCATCAATGGAATTGCCGGCATCCGGAATATCACCTCACAAAGTTCGCAGGGGAGCAGCAGCATAACGGTTGAGTTCGAACTGGGAACGGCCCTGGAAGAAGCCGCCAATGATGTGCGCGACAAAGTATCACAAGCCATCCGTAACCTGCCTTCCGACCTGGATGCGCCGCCCGTGGTGAGCAAGGCCGATAACAGCGGCGATCCCGTGATGATCATCCTCCTGCAAAGCAATATGCGAAACGCCCTGCAGATCACCGAATTCGCCAACAATAACCTGGTGGAAAGGCTGCAGACCGTTTCCGGCGTAAGTGCAGTCAATGTTTGGGGTGAAAAGAAATACGCGATGAGGCTTTGGTTCGACCCCAGCAGGCTGAGCGCTTATTCCATTACTCCCAAGGATGTGCAGAATGCGCTCCAAAAAGAAAATGTGGAACTGCCGGGGGGAAAATTGTCGGGCGATGCAACCGATCTTGGCATACGCACCTTTGGTAAAATGAACACGGAAGATGAGTTCAACAAACTCATCATAAAAAATGTCAGTGGTGCGGATATCCTGCTGGAAGATGTCGGCGAAGCCGTCCTGGGCCCCGAAAATGAAGAAAGTGTGCTGAAGGAAAGCAATATACCCATGATCGCCATGGCGGTCATCCCCCAACCGGGCACCAATTATATTTCCATAGCCGACGAGATCCAGAAAAGGCTGGAAGAAATCAAAAAGGATCTGCCAGGTGATATCCGAATGGAAGTATCCTATGATCAGACCATCAATATCCGCAAATCCATCAGCGAAGTGAAAGAGACCCTTATCGTTGCCTTCGTGCTGGTGGTACTCATCGTTTATCTGTTCTTCCGCGACTGGCTGATCGCCATCCGTCCGCTGATTGACATCCCCGTGTCATTGATCGCCGCCTTTTTTATCATGTACCTGTTTGGGTATACCATCAATGTGCTGACCCTGCTGGCCATTGTACTGGCTACCGGCCTGGTGGTGGATGATGGCATTGTGGTCACGGAAAACATCTACAAAAAGATGGAACACGGGATGAACAAATGGCAGGCCGCGAGGGATGGCTCCAAAGAGATCTATTTTGCGGTCATAGCCACCTCCATCACACTGGCCGTGGTTTTCATGCCGATCATTTTCCTGCAGGGATTTGTAGGCCGCCTGTTCCGCGAATTCGGCGTGGTCGTTGCCGGCGCCGTACTGATATCAGCATTCGTATCCCTGACACTGACTCCCGTACTAAACGTCAAGCTTACACGAAAAACATTCAGGCACTCCCGTTTCTATAACGCAACCGAACCATTCTTCCGCGGTTTGGAAAATGGATACCGGCGAATCCTGGGAGGATTTATGCGCCTCCGCTGGCTGGCGCTTCCCATCATCCTGATTTGTTTCGGCCTCATTTATTATATCGGAAAAGACCTTCAATCGGAACTCGCCCCGATGGAAGATAAAAGTAATTTCAGGCTGCTGGTCAGCGCCCCTGAAGGAACCTCCTACGATGCCATGGACAAATACATGAACAAACTCTCCAATTTCCTGATGGATTCCCTCCCGGAAAAAAGGTATGTGGTGAGCATGACCGCCCCCGGATTTGTCGGTTCGGGCGGGTCCAATTCCGGGTTCCTGCGCGTGGCACTGGTAAACCCTTCCGACAGGCTGAGGAGCCAGCAGGACATCGTAAACTGGGTCAACAAAAACATACAACGCTTCAACCAGGGCAGGGTATTTGCGATCCAGGAACAAACCATTGCCGTTAACCGCCGGGGCGGACAACCCGTGCAATTCGTCATACAAAACGTCAATGCCGACAAGCTCAAGGCTGCGCTGCCCAAGATACTGGAAGGGGCCAACAAGAGCAAGGTATTGACTGGCGTGGACGCCGATCTCAAATTCAACAAACCGGAGATACGCGTGAATATCAACCGCCTCAAAGCCTCCGAACTGGGCGTGAGCGTGCAGGACATCTCCCAAACCCTGCAACTGGCCCTCAGTAACCAGCGGCTGGGATATTTCACCAAAGAAGGAAAACAATATTCCGTGATCGGACAGGTTGACCGTGCCGACCGCGACGACCCGAATGACCTGGAAAAAATGTATGTTACTAACAGGAAGGGGCAACCGATACCGCTGACCAGTTTACTGGATATCTCGGAAGATGTGACCCCTCCCACCCTGTTCCACTTCAACCGTTACCGCTCGGCAACCATTTCTGCCGGGCTGGCGGAAGGCAAAACCATTGGCGACGGCATCAGGGAAATACAGGCCATTGCCGACAGCGTGCTTGACGAAAGCTTCCGCACTTCCCTCTCCGGGCCTTCCCGCGATTATGCGGAAAGTTCCGGCAATACTTACTTTGCGTTCTTCCTGGCCCTGATCCTCATCTACCTGGTATTGGCCGCACAGTTTGAGAGTTTCATCGATCCGTTTACCATTATGATGACCGTTCCGCTCGCATTGGCAGGCGCATTGATTTCTCTCTGGCTATTCGATCAAACCATCAATATTTTTTCACAGATCGGCATGATCATGCTGATCGGGCTGGTAACCAAAAATGGAATCCTGATCGTTGATTTTGCCAATAAAAAACAGCTGGCCGGGGCAAATAAGATCCCGGCGGTCATCGAAGCCTCCGTTGCGCGGTTAAGGCCGATCCTAATGACCAGCCTGGCCATGTCGCTGGGCGCACTGCCACTCGCATTGTCACTCGGCGATGCGGCCACCAGCCGGATGCCGCTGGGGATCGTTATCGTGGGTGGCGTTATGTTTTCACTGATACTGACACTTTTTGTCATACCGGCCATATA
Source organism: Ferruginibacter sp. (assembly GCA_046329695.1). Lineage (GTDB taxonomy): Bacteria > Bacteroidota > Bacteroidia > Chitinophagales > Chitinophagaceae > Ferruginibacter. The sequence continues at coordinate 56,941 of JAXLUE010000003.1, read as the reverse complement.
TTCCTTCCTGTCGTCCCGGAAAAAAAGAAGCGCACTGGACGACCTGGAAACAAGCCATAAACCGGCCTAAAAGCAAGCCAATGTTTCGTTTAACCTGTATCGTTATATCATTTTGCCTCTTCACCGCTACCCTCAGTGCCCAACGCATGCTGACGGTGGAAGAGGCCGTGGCCACCGCCCTGAAGAACAACTACGATATCCTGTTGCTGAAAAACGATTCGGCGGTATTTGCCCTGCAGAAAAAATATGCCAACTCCGCCCTGTATCCGAGGATCAACGCGGCAGGAACAATGCTTTTCAATAATAACAATGTCAAACAGGAATTACAGGATGGCTCGATCAGGAAAGGCAGCGGGATACGGTCGAGTAACCTGGCCAGTAACATAAACCTTAACTGGACACTGTTCGACGGATTGAAAATGTTTGCCACGCGCGACAGGCTATCTGAACAGGTAAAACTCGGTGAACTGAATATCCGCAACCAACTGGTCAATACCATTGCCGATGTGGTGAAACAATATTACCTGATCGTCCGGCAAAAACAACAGCTCAGGGCCATTGATGAACAGATGCAGGTAAATGAAGAAAGGGTGAAGCAGGCTGAAAAAAAATTCAGCGTTGGCCTCGGTGCAAAACCCGAACTCTTGCAGGCCAAACTCGACCTGAATGCACAAAAAGCGTCCAGGCTTGCTCAGCAAAACCTCATCGAACAGGTAAAAGAACAACTCAACGGCCTCATGGCAACGGAACCGGGCACATCTTATGAGGTAACCGACAGCATTCCCATCGACAAAGGACTGCAAGCCCCCGACATCCTTTCACAGGCAGAAAAAAACAATCCTTCCTTGCTGGTGACCAGGCAACAGATCAGCCTGGCCAGGCTTGTCATCAAAGAAAGAAAGGCTGAACGATTTCCCACCCTGCAATTCAACGCGGCATATAATTTCAATAAGCTGACCAACCAGACGGTCGTGAATAGTTTCACTCCCCTCTTCAACCGGAACCTCGGATTCAATTATGGATTGACCATGAACGTCCCCATCTTCAACGGACACCTGGTTAAACAACAGATCAAACAGGCCATGCTTGACCTGGATTATCAATCCACTCTGTATAATTACCAGTTGTACCGGGTGCAAAACGCCATCAGCATCGCTTTTAAGAATTATACGATGCAACTGAAAATACTCGAGCTGGAAGAAGAAAATATCCTGATGGCAAAAGAGAACGTGGCTATCGCGATGGAACGAAACCGCCTCGGGATCTCCACCACCCTCGAACTGCGGGAAACTCAAAAAAGCCTCGAAGAAGCATATAACCGCCTGATTGCCGCCAGGTACAACACCAAAAATGCCGAAACGGAACTGCTCCGGCTCCGCGGCGATTTGGTAAAATGATTTACTTTTACCGAAAGCAAGAACATGAAACCTTTGGTAGGCATTATCATGGGCAGCGAAAGTGACCTGACCGTCATGCAGGCGGCGGCAGATATGCTCAACTATTTTAGCATTCCCCATGAACTCACCATTGTTTCTGCGCACCGCACACCCGACAGGATGAGGCAATACGCCACGGATGCGGCATCCAGGGGTTTAAAAGTGATCATTGCCGGTGCCGGCGGGGCCGCGCATCTCCCGGGCATGGTTGCATCGTATTGTACATTGCCCGTGATCGGGGTTCCTGTCAAATCATCCAATTCGATCGACGGGTGGGACTCGGTACTTTCTATCCTGCAAATGCCCGGCGGCGTACCCGTTGCAACCGTGGCGCTTAACGGTGCAAAAAATGCCGGCATACTGGCCGCACAGATACTGGGAACCGCAGACATATCCATCGCTGCAAAACTTGCTGACTATAAAAAAGAACTGGAAACCCAGGTACTGGATATGGTCAACCGGACAAATACCCGGACAAAATAATCCCGCGATTTCCAACTGCTGATACTCAATTTTATCCGCTCATCAAGAAAAATGGCATTTACAGAAACGGCGCGTTTTTGTGGCTATTTTTGGCGCCACATTAAACCCCAGAACATGCTGAAAAAGACCTTTACCTTTTCACTCTTACTGTTGGCCTTTACAACAAACGCCCAGAAAGTTGCCTTTACGGAATACGATCTGTCTAACGGGCTCCATGTTGTCCTGCACCAGGATAAATCCGCACCGGTTGTAGCCGTGTCGGTGATGTACCATGTAGGGAGCAAGGATGAAAACCCCGAACGTACGGGATTTGCCCATTTCTTCGAACACCTGCTGTTTGAAGGTTCCAAAAACATCAAACGCGGCGAATTCATGAAACTCGTCAGCCAGAACGGAGGCCAGAACAATGCGAACACCACGCAGGACAGGACATTCTATTATGAAGTGTTTCCATCGAACCAACTGGAAACAGGGCTTTGGCTGGAAAGTGAAAGGATGATGCACCCGGTGATCAATGAGATCGGCGTTAAAACACAAAATGAAGTGGTCAAGGAAGAGAAGCGCATGAGGTACGATAACAGGCCTTATGGTAAATTTCTTGCTGAAGTGATGGGAAGGCTGTTCTCGAAGCACCCGTACAAATGGCCAGCCATCGGCAGTATGGCCCACCTGGATTCTGCCAAACTGGAAGAGTTCATTGCCTTCAATAAAAAATATTACACGCCCACCAATGCAGTACTGGTTATAGCAGGCGATATCGATCTCGCTAAAACAAAACAACTGGTGGAAGCCTATTTTGCCGAAGTGCCGGCCGGGCAAAAACCCGAGCGTGTCTCGATCAAGGAAGACCCCATCACATCTGAGATCATCGATACCACCTACGATAATAATATCCAGCTTCCGGCGATCATTACCGCGTACCGGACACCGGGCGTAACGGATAAGGAATCGCTGGCACTGGGGCTGGCTTCCGACGTGCTGAGCCAGGGAGCCAGTAGCCGGATGTATAAGAAAATGGTGGACGTTAAAAAGAATTCATTGCAGGTAAGCGCATTCAACTACACCCTGGAAGATTACGGGGCCTATATTACGCTGGCGCTGCCCAGCGGCTCAGTATCGCTGGACACATTGCTGAAAGACATGGATGAAGAAATCGTCAAACTGCAGACCGACCTGATCTCGGAAGACGAATTCAACAAGATCATGAACCAGCGCGAGAATGACTATATGGGCAAGAATGCCCGGATGATCGGTGTGGCGGAGAACCTGGCCATAGGATATACGTTCCATCATAAGAATACGAACCATATCAACCAGGAAATGGATGAGATCAGAAAGATAACCCGGGAGGATATACGCCAGGTTGCCCGCAAATACCTGAACCGCAACCAACGACTGGTACTCTACTATCTTCCCAAGAAATAATCAACCCTTCAACCGCATATACTAAACTGATTGATCATGAAACAATATATAAGTCTTTTGTTTGGAACACTGGTGAGCATGGTTGTGTTTGCCCAAAAACCTATCGACAGGAGCAAGCCGCCCAAACCGGGCAATGCGCCTGTGATCTCGTTCAAAGACCCCGCCATTTTCACCTTGCCCAACGGCATTACGGTATTGGTGGTGGAGAACCACAAATTACCCAAAGTCACCGCGAGGCTGAACATCGACCGCGGGCCGGTGCTGGAAGCTGATAAAGCCGGCGTGCAGGACCTGATGGGGCAAATGCTGAACGAAGGGACCAAAAACAAATCCAAAGACATTTTCGACGAATCGGTGGACCGTATCGGGGCCGATGTCAACCTGAATGCGGGAGGCGGATCCGCGTCTGCCCTTACCCGTTATTTTGAGCAGGCCTTTTTGCTCATGGCAGATGCCATACAGTCACCCGCTTTTCCGCAGGAGTCATTCGACAAGCTTAAAAAACAAACCCTCACGGCATTAAAAAGCAGCGAAAAAAGTGCGGGCACGATATCGTCCCGTGTGACATCGGCGCTCAGTTTCGGTAAGAATACAGCCTTAGGTGAATTCGAAACGGAAGAAACCATCAACGCCATCACGCCGGATGATGTAAAATCCTTCTACAGCAAGCACATGAGCCCCTCCCGGAGTTACCTGACTTTTGTGGGTGATATCAAACCGGAAACCGCCAAAGCACTTGCCATGAAAGCGTTTGGTAAATGGACGGGCCCCAAACTCAGCCTGCCCAGCATCCCACCCTCGGTTAACCCGCCTTCAACGGAAATTGATTTTGTAGACCTCCCCTCTGCCGTTCAGGGTGAAATCAGGGTCACCAATGTCATTTATAACCCGCTGAATAATCCGGATTATCACGCCCTCCTGATCGCCAATCAGATCCTGGGTGGCGGAGCGGAAAGCAAACTGTATATGAACCTGAGGGAAAAACATGGTTTTACTTACGGCAGTTATTCCGATGTGGGCGATGGCCGGTTCATGAGCACCTTTGTCAGCAGCGCACAGGTCAGGAGCGAAAAAGCCGACAGTGCCGTAGCCGAGATCATCCATGAGATCAATAATATGCGGGAAGGAAAGATTACCGAAGAAGAACTGGCCACGGCCAAAGCCCTGTACAATGGCGCCTTTGCATTAGGAATGGAAAACCCAGGACGCTCTGCAAGCTATGCGTCCAACATCCTGATCAATAACCTGCCCAAGGATTTTTACCGCAGCTTTTTGCAAAAACTCAACAAACTCACCGTTGCCGATATCCAGCGCGTGGCCCGGAAATATTTCCTCAGTGACCAGTCGCGCATCGTCATCGTTGGCAATGGCAGCAAGATCTTACCCAACCTGAGCAGGCTTGGTTACCCCATCAAAAAATATGATAAATACGCCAACCCCATCCTGGATAAACCGGCTGAAGTATCTGTCAAAGAAACCGTAAAAAACACCGAATCCGTTTCAGCTTCCAAAGTCATCGGCGATTATCTTACAGCCATTGGCGGAAAAGAGGAAATAGCCAAAGTGAAAACCATCAGAATGGAAATGAGCATGGATATGATGGGCCAACAATTTTCCGGCACTGAAAAACGCATGGCTCCCAACAAACACAGCAATGAAATGAAAATGGGGGAAATGACCGTTTTTAAAATGGTTTTTGACGGCACCAAAGGTTACCAGATGCAAATGGGGAAAAAAGAAGACATGGCCGCCGATGAGGTCAAAGAATACCAGGACGACAAGGGTGTAATTCCACAATTATTTTACCTGTCGCCCGACTACACATTATCTTACCTGGGCACTGAAAAAGTGGCGGGAGAAGATGCTTATAAACTCAAGGTCACAAAGCCAAGCGGAAAGGTGACACTGGAATATTATTCCACCAAATCGGGCCTGCTGCTGAAAGACGAAAGCAGCAGTACGCAGGAAGGACAGGAAATAACCACCATCACCGAGTATAAGAATTACCAGAAAGCCGGTAACCTGTTGTTGCCATTTACCATCACCCAGCAAGCCGGACAAATGGAATTCAACATGCAGGTGAAAGAAGCGAAGATAAATGATGGAGTGACAGAAGCCGACTTCAACTAAAGCCGCCAGTTGTGAACATCTCTTAAGCCCCCCTCCATGGGGGCTTTTTTTATACATACCTTACCGGTTACTGCATTTTACCGCATAGGCATTGCCGGAATAACAGAATGATTAAATGAAAAGAATAAGTTACCGGAGAATGATCAAATATAGAAGACCGTGAACTGTTGGTCTAATCCCAGGCTGGCCGATAATAAATCATCAATCAGATGGAAGCCATGTGCAGACAGGTAAGGCAGGATATTGTCTACCCGCTCATGTAAAATACCGTTGGGAAAAAGAGATTGTTTTAGTTTTGTAACCTGTCTTAAACCGGCATCGGAGCGCTTCCTTTCCGCCTGCATCATTTTCTTTTCCAGGGCCACTAATTTTCGGAGGGCCTGTGTGCGTAATGCTTCCGTATGCTGCGCCAGTGTTGGGTCAAGCTTGCCTGATACACCTGAAACGCTATCATAGATTTTATTCAAAGCCTTTTTCTCCTCATCCAGATCAAGACGCAGAGTGGCATGACGGCGGACCAGTTCATTCTGCAGGTCTAGGGTACGCTTAAACAACGCCGACACTGTGATGCCTGTTTTGCTTAACAAAGACGATGCGGATGCATTGACCAACATAAACGAATTTCGCAGGACCAGAACGGGAAAAGGCACTTCGGAAGAATCAAACACCTGTTTTAATTCCAGCCAGTAAGCCAGTTCGCCGCCACCCCCGACAAACACTACGTTGGGAAGCAAATATTCCTGGAAAACAGGGCGAAGGATCACATTCGGACTGAACCTTTCCGGATGCTCCTGTAATTCCCTGTAAATTTCTTCGCGCGTGAAATTGATCTCGGTATTGGCCACGCGGAACCCATGATCGGTGGATATGATCCTTTCACGCAATTGGTCGGACAAATAAAAGAGGTTGATCTCCCGGCCGGCAGCCTGGATCTTATACTCTTCCGGAAATCTGCTAACGGTACCGGCTACCAGAGGGTATGAAAACTGCTCCTGCAATTCCCTTTTCATGATGCCGGCAAACCTGGCTTTGAATGCTGGACGGTCGGGCAGAAAAACGATGAGGCCATAGCGACCAAAGAGTGCGTGCACCAGTTCGAAGGTGGCCTGCTCTATTGATATACCCAATCTATAAAAACGCCGGACCATGGCGATCACTTCCGCCCCATGTGGCTCAACGGACAAACGGCCTTCCATTGCCTGCACAATATCCAGCAATCCCTGGTCGACCAGCATTCGCCCCACGGCACCGCGCTGTTTTGTGCGCCATTGATAATGTTCGCCCAGAATATTCACTTCCCCCAGTTCATCCAGATCCGCATCTTCACTACCCATATAATACACCGGCACAAATGAAGCCCCGGGGATGGATCTGCTCAGTTCTTCAGACAGGCGGATCGCATGAAGTATTTTAAAGATGAAGTATAAATGCCCGGTAAAAATATTGGGCTGATGCGCCGTGCACACGGTGAATGTATGCTCATCTGCCAGGAGCCTGATCTGATCGATCGCCCTGTCCGCATCCGGCATGGATTCATATTGCTTCAACAACTGTTCAACCAGCAATGCCCGGTCGGTGGGTTTTGTTCTCCTTTCGGCAATGGCCGATTGCACTCCCTGCAGATCTGGCCTGTGACGGTAAAAAGCCGACAAGCGTGGATCATCCCGCAGGTAATCCAGTACGATGGATGAAAATGCTCCGGTCTGGCTATATGGAATATGATCAGGTTGGGCTCGCATGGTTTTGATTCGCGAATATACCTGCCTGTTAGCAGAACAGGTGATACCGCCGGTTGATTTCAACTTATTTTAACAGCTCAGTCAACCACTTCGCCTTCCAGGTCGTAATCAAAGGCCCTGGTGATCCTGACATGGACAAATTCCCCGACGGCAAGTTTACGACCACTGTTGATGATGACTTCATTATCCACTTCCACACTGTCGAATTCGGTGCGCCCCAGGTAACGGCCGGCTTCTTTTTTGTCGACCAGCACTTTGAATACCCGTCCGACTTTCTCTTCATTTTTTTCGAGACTGATTTCCTGCTGCAGTTCCATGATCTCCTGGGCCCTGGCCTCCTTTTCTTCAGCCGGCACATCATCGATCAATGCATAGGCGCTGGTATCTTCTTCATGGCTGTAGGTAAATATCCCCACCCTGTCGAATCGCATCCTCTGCAGGAAATCCTTCAACTCTTCCACATCTTCGCGGGTTTCGCCGGGGAATCCTGCAATCAGCGTGGTGCGGAGGCAAATGCCCGGTATTTTTTCCCGGATGGCATGCACCAGGTCTTCCATTTCTTCGCGGGTGATCTGCCTTTTCATGGCATCGAGCATCCGGTTGGAAGCGTGCTGAAGGGGCATGTCGAGGTATTTGCAGATATTATCCCTTTCTTTCATCACATCCAATATCTCCAGCGGGAATTTCGAAGGATAGGCGTAATGCAGGCGTATCCATTCAAGCCCTTCCACATCGGCCAGTGCATGCAGTAATCTCGGCAATTCCCTTTTCTTATAAATATCCAACCCGTAATATGTCAGTTCCTGTGCAATCAGCATGACCTCCTTCACCCCGCGTTGAACCAGTTTTTTGGCCTCTTCAACCAATGATTCGATGGTTCTGCTGACGTGCTTGCCCCTCATCAGCGGAATGGCGCAGAAGGAACAGGTTCGGTTACAACCCTCACTGATCTTCATGTATGCATAGTGCTGTGGCGTACTGAGCATGCGTTCGCCGATCAGTTCTCCTTTGTAATCGGCTTCGAATTTCTTCAGGATCAGGGGTAGTTCCATCGTGCCGAAAAAAGCATCTACTTCAGGTATTTCCTGCTCCAGGTTCTGGCGGTACCTTTCACTCAGGCATCCGGTCACATATACCTTATCCAGTTTTCCCTTCTTCTTCAGTTCCACATTCTCCAAAATGGTATTGATACTCTCCTCTTTGGCCTTATCGATGAAACCACAGGTATTGATGATCACAATGTTGTGATCGCGACTGGTATTTTCATGTACTGTATCAATTTCATTGGCAAGCAACTGGCCGCTCAGCACCTCGCTGTCAACCATATTCTTGCTGCACCCGAGGGTGATGATATTGACCTTATCCCTGCGTATCGCTTTTGTTTTCATAAACCGGGCAAAGGTAAGAAATGATCGTCATTGGGCGGGTACCTGCGCAGCCTGTGCAAACAGAAATCACTGAAAATGAACAATTGTGCACCGTGATTGTCGTTCTAGATTGACCCTTGATTAAAAAAAGTTTATTTTTGGAGCATGAGCGCATTCGGAAAAAAAACAGTAAAAGTGGCCATCCTGGATCTGTACGCCGGGGTTGCCAACCAGGGAATGCGCTGTTTGAGAGAGATTCTGAACCAGTTTGGAGAGATGAACAACCTTGATCTTCAATGGGATGAGTTCGAAGTCAGGCTGGAAAACCAGGTACCTGGCCTGGATTATGACATCTATATTTCGAGTGGCGGCCCCGGAAGTCCGCTGGAAAGCGAAGGCTCCGCCTGGGAAAATGCCTATTTCGACTGGATCAGTGATGTAAGCCGGTATAATGCCCTGGAGTCGAACGTACAGAAAAAGCAGGTCTTTTTTATCTGTCATTCTTTTCAACTGGCGTGCCGGTATTTCAAACTGGCAGAAGTGACGCAACGCAAAAGCACCGCATTTGGCGTTTTCCCGGTTCATTATGTTTCCGATGCCCGGGAAGAACCTGTATTCGAAGGACTCAGGGATCCCTTTTACGCGGTGGACAGCCGCGATTTCCAGGTCATACAGCCCAGGCACAACCGTTTACGTGAATTGGGAGCCAGCATCCTGGCGATCGAAAAATCCCGTCCACATGTTCCCTACGAAAGAGCCATCATGGCATTACGATTCAATGATCATATGATCGGCACACAATTTCATCCGGAAGCCGATGCGGTGGGTATGTCGCTTTACCTGCAAACGGAGGAAAAGAAAAAAACGGTCATTGAGAACCACGGATATGAAAAATGGGAGTCGATGATCGGCCACCTGAACGACCCCGATAAGATCATGTACACCTATGCCCGTGTACTGCCCAATTTCCTGCAGCATTCCATTAACCGGCTCGTGCCTGTTGAAGTTTAGTCTTCCTCGGTATTTTGCTTCCTCTCTTCATGGTCTGAATTCAGGATCAGGTGATTCGAATAATCCTTATTTTTATTGAACGACTCCATAAACGAACATACATGCAACAGGAACTCAGGAAACAATTCAACAGTCAGTTCACCGAAAAAAAATATGAGGAATATATGGCTGAGATCGAAGCGCTGCATCCCGGTGCGCTGGATTTCAGGAACGCGGAAACCCCCGTATTTGTTCCGAAAGATTTTACAGACAAAATGCTGCATGCCTGCGAGGATATCATTGATGTGATCACCGCTCCCCATTTTAAGGAACTGACAGAACGCAGCATTCCCGACAACCTGAGGGTACCCGGCGAAAACAGCCATACCCCCATGCTCGTATTTGATTTTGGCGTTTGTGAAAATGAAAAGGGCGGGCTTGAACCCCAACTGATCGAAATGCAGGGATTCCCCACCCTCTATTGTTTCCAGGCCTTCCATAGCGAAATCACCAGGAAATATGCCGGTGTGCCTGCTCATTACAGCTCTTACCTGAATGGATATACGAAAGACACATACATACAATTACTGAAAGACATCATTGTTGGCAACCATGATCCCGCTGAAGTGATCCTGATGGAGATCTTTCCGGAACAGCAATAGACAAGGATCGATTTTTATTGCACCGAACAATTACTGGGCATCAGAACGGTCTGCCTGACCAAACTGATGGCCGAAGGCAACCAATTATTTTATGAAAGGGATGGACAAAAAACAAGGGTTCGCCGCATTTACAACAGGCTTATTTTCGATGACCTGATGAAACAGGAAGACCTGGGCTCCATTATCGACCTGACCAAACCTTATGATGTGGAATGGGTACCCCACCCCAACTGGTTTTACCGCATCAGCAAATTCACCCTTCCCTTTATCAGTAATCCGTATGTACCGGAGACTTTCTTCCTGAACGAAATGACCCAGCCTGTCGATCTTGCGCAATTTGTGTTAAAACCCCTGTTCTCTTTTGCAGGAATGGGCGTTGTGATAGATGTCACACAGGAAGATATCGACCGCATTACCGACCCGGAAAACTGGATACTGCAGAAGAAGGTGCAATATGCGTCTGTCATCCAAACAATGGATGAACCGGCTAAAGCGGAAATACGCTTGTTCTTTTTCTGGAAAGACGGATGGGACAGACCAAAAGCCGTGCATAACCTCGCCAGGCTGAGCAAGGGAAAAATGATAGGCACAAGATATAATAAGGATAAAACCTGGGTCGGCGGTTCCGTCGCTTATTTTGAACAAGCTTAAACCAATCGATATGAGACCGGGGCGTACCAGGTTCAACAGATACCTGCTGGAAACGGAAACCTTGTTACAACAGGCTTTCAAAGCGGTCAATCCCGCCCTATGGCTTTATCAGAATAATGCCCGCACCAGTTTCTTCATGCTGGAGGCATTGGCCAAATTGCACCGCAGCCTGCATAATCCAAAGAAATTCGAAAAAATCAAAGAACATTTCAAACTCCTGGAAGATGGCATTGGAGCCATCGATTATTACGATAATGCCGCAAAAGACCTGCAACAGGTAGCCGGCATGCCGGAATTCGTCATTGCTTACATACAGGCGCAGACGCGTGAAAAGGTACAAAGGCTGAATGATATTCTGACAGAGAACAAATGGACCGGGGAAGATGCCAGAAGGTTATCTAAAATCCGGGAAAAACTGGACGAAGCGGAATGGATGAAAGCCGAAAAGGAAATAGCCGGGATCAGGTCTTTTTATGAAGAATCCATCCGGGAAATCATTTCGTTTATGCCTGACCGTTTCACCGAAATGGAATCCCAGGTACACGAAATGCGACGCAAACTACGCTGGCTGAGCATTTATCCGCAGGCATTACAAGGTGCCATCCAGTTTTCCGATAATGGGGAGACAGACCCGTTGACCGTACCTTATCTCACCACGGAAATTGTTGAATCCCCATTTAACCGTTTACCGCCACCTGCACAAAACCCCTACATACTCAGGTTTGAGAAAAAATACTTCCTATGCCTGAGTTGGATGATCGCTGAACTGGGCAGGATCAAAGATGAAGGCCTCACCATTATGGCCACAGCCGAAGCCCTGGCTCAAATAGCCCGGATGAAACACCACGATGCCGTGAAGGAAGCGTGCAGGCTACTGAATAAAGACCAACATTGCCTCGACCAATTATTGGATAAGGCTACCATTATTTGCCAGCAATTCTTCCGGGAAAAACACTTCAATAAACTCATCCTCGATATTTTCCCCAATCCCGCGGTACGGGAAACTGAAGCTATTTAAAGGCATTGAATATATTATACTCCAGGCGAAACAGGAAAAACCTCGAAGCGGGCCTGTTTAATTGGTTCACTAAGGGAAAGCGGTAACCAAGATCGATCCTGAACCTGCTTTTTATTATGAACTGCAAACTCGGCGCCATATCAATATAGCTGTCCCCGCTCTCCAAATTCGTCTGCCCCAGGAATTCAATCATCCAGTTCATGTTCAGCTGTTCATAATTATCATATTCTTTGGGAAGCATCAGCCTTCCTGCGGATAATGAATACCCCAGAGCATCACGGTAACTACCGGGAAAAATAAAGCCTGCTTTGTTACAGTTGTTCAACGCATGGATCCAGGATGCAGAGCCTGAAACAGCCATCCTGTTGATCAGTTTGGTGGCAATCGTACCCGCTTCATAACCACTGTTCATGCCGTTGAGGTCAATTGCCGGCTGTATGATAGCTGCGCTGCTGTATGCCCACCTGGAATAAAATGCCATCCTGAAATGACGGTGGATATCATCATGGCTCAGAAAGCGGTATTTGATAAACAAAGAACCTCCTTCCGGCTTCAGTGACCCATTACGACTATTGGCAAATCCTTCCACATGGAGCATCCACTTCGCCGACGCACCCCATACTATTTCGGGCACAAGCTGGTAATCCACCCCATTGCCGGATGAAGATGCAGCAAATTGCTGCGTCAACCTGAATCCAAGACTACGGGCAGGCACATTGCTCGCCGGTTCAGTATAAACGAATAGCTCCTGGGCATATGCGCTGCCGGATAGGAACAGTACACATCCAAAAACAACTTGTTTCAGAAAAGAAGAAACGGCAGCACTATAAGATGCTGCCGTCGGAATTTAAATGGTTACATGATAAACACGGCCCCCCGAAGGAACCTGGTCAATTGAACAACACGGACCAGCATAGCCAGACAGGTAACAGGCTTTTTCAGTAAGCGACTGGTTTTTCTTATACTCCTTTGCCGGTAAAAACCCCTTATCAAGCACCCGAAATGACTGAGGGCCACTTAGCTTCTGGTCTTTCACTTTCAAAAAATGAAAATTATATCCCAACAAAACTGCATGCCTGTCATTTTTCACTTCCAGGCCATTCACGTTGAGGTTTACGCGAAAAGAGGCTACAAAAAAACCGGCGTCTTCCACCTTTTTCTTCAGGAGATCAAAGTCAACGGCAACTCCCGGCTTGAATGTGATATCAAATGAAGACTGTTTGATATTCGCTTTCACCTGGTCAATATATTCTACAGACTGCAGGGATTTACGTATCGCGTTACTGCACATACTGCATGTTAATCCACTTGCCTGGATGGAAATTCCGGTAACCTGTGCATAGCATGTTATGGTGGCCATAAAAGCCACTATAAAAATAAGTTGTTTCATATTGCTGCGGATTAAGATTTACAGCAGGATTTTCCCGCACAGCAACCTTTTTCAGTACAGGATTTATGATCTGTGCAGGCTTCTCCTTCCTTGCAGCATGATTTGTTCATACCAGCTGTAGTGCAGCAAGACTTTCCTGTGCAGCAACCGCTAGCCTCGCAGGCTTTATGATCTGTACAGGCCTTGCCATTTTTGCAGCAGTCCTTACCTGCACAGTCACCCATATGCTTGCAGGATTTCTCATCCTTACAGCAGGAAGCTTTGGCAGAATGACCAGCGGGGCAGCAACCTTTCGCTTCGCATGCCTTATGGTCTGTACACATCTTGCCGTCTTTGCAACAATCTTTTCCTGCGCAATCGCCCAGGTGTTTGCATGATTTTTCATCCTTGCAGCAGGCGGCCTTGGCGGATTTACCGGCATCCTTGCGGTCGTATTTGCAGCAACTGTGCAGTTTATCGTAAGCTTCCTGGCTGCCGGTCATATCCTGCGTATCGTAACCAACCTCGGCTATGGCTTTCTGAATGGCCGTCATATTGGTTTTGGCAGGATTATACCCGACTGTCAGTTTCTTCTTTTTAATGCTCCACTCAGCCTCCTCTGCACCGGCCGATAAAGCAGCGGTTTCAATATTCTTTTTGCACATGCCGCAATTGCCCCAAACTTTAATGGTTTCTTTAGTCAGGTCCTGGGCTTGTGTATTGGAAAAAGAAAATATCGCAAAAATGAATGCGAATAACATGAATGATGATTTCATAATAATAGATGGTTGATGATGTTAATAAATAAAAGTACTATCCCAATGATCCATCACAGGGAAACAAAAATCACATCATCAGTCTAAAGTCTGAAAACACCATGCAGTATACAGGTCTGTATACCGGGTATGGATAAGGGAGGAGAATGATCGGGTGTAAAAGGATGTACAGTTTGACCCTGGATCATCCATGAATGGATATAATAGGCGGTCAGTAAAATGACCGGAGCCTGTTCAAAACTGATATCATTGACAACATGCTTCTGGTCGACCGTCAGTTTATAGAAACTGTGTTCGTCGTGGCAACATCCCGTGTTCTTTTCCTTCATGCCACAACGGTTACAACGGTCGTCGGAAGATGCAAAAAAATCAACACCTGCTTTCTTGCCCATGCAGTAATGCACTTCCATCGCAAGGCCGGAAGAAACGCCCAGGTAGATGAATGTCAATATGGAAAGAAGGATTTTCCTCACGCTGTAAAAATACACAAGAATATGGAAAATAAAAGCCCGTATAAGCAAGATCAATTAACAAACCACCATTGTATGCCAAACCGGAATATCATCCCCTGTGTGGGATAGAGTGGCGCTGCGAAGTTATTGTTGGTGAAGGAGAACCCATCGGTAAAACGCGCAGTATTAAGGTTTTCAGCACGGATAAAGCCCGTAAAACCCTTGATCCTGAAATGGGCAAATGCCGCAATATCCGGCAGGTTTTTAATGCGCAGGGTGTCCTGGGGAACAAATTTACCAACCAGCGGAGAATATGCATCGGCCGTATAAGGGGTAAAATACCTTACTTCGAGTCCGGTACTGAGATTCAGGTTTTTAAAGAATTTCCCTTCAAAAGTCAGCCTGTTCCTGGTGAAAAGCAATGGAACTTTAACCGGAGCTGCCCCATCTGTCTGCTGCAGGGTTGCATCCAGGTACCAGAACCATTTCCTGGATAACTTGATCTTTTTAGACGCCGAAACCTGCAGGATATTGATCGGTTTGGAATACTGATCCGTTTTAAAATAACTGGTATAATACACATAATTCGTCAACAGGTGGTTTTGAAATCCAAGGGTAAATAATGGATTTTCTGCCTTGGCGCCGAAACTGGTGATATTTTCTTTATTATAACCGCCCTGTCCAGACAGGTTGAACGTGGATCGGCGGTCAAATATGAATGATGGCGTTCTGTTGCTGTTCTTGAAAAACAAGCTGAAATGCCCCCACTTTTTATTCAGGAACCTGTCTAGTTTGGCCTGTACCTGGTAATCTCCTTCGTTCAACCCGTTTACATAAAACTCGGCTTTCAGCAGCATATCCCATTTCTTATTTCGAGTACGATTCCGGTATTCGCCATGAACCTGGATATTATAAAATGAAAATTGTCCTGTATCCAGGCTGGCCCTGATCTGCTGATAAGAAACCCCTGCCAGGAAGAACTGCGCCGTATTCTTTGTATCCGGAAACTGGTAAATTGAAAAATCATTGGTCAGAACCCGCCATTTTTCCCATAATTGAAATGTATCCAGGTCCTTTTTAAGTGTGATATCATACCAATTCTGATACAGCAGTGAATCTGCTACGATATCCCGGAACTGATAACGGTAGGTGGCAGACTGGATGGTATGTTGCAACCTGAGTTTTGGATAAAACAAAAACTCTGTGGTGGAATCATTTACGGCCACAGAATCCCTTTTACCCAGGTCGTAGCTTTGCCTGAAAAACAAAGTTGCATCACGGTACGTATTACCCGTATTGACGGTTGTTACGAATGGGTTTTGCCTGAACGCATTGGCGCCACCCAGGTTGACCGGCACGCTGAACCGGTCTTTTCGGTTAGGATCCAGCAGAAAAGTATCATTTTGAATACCGCCATTTTCTGCCGCACGGATCGTATTGCCCACCAGGACAACATAATTGGCATAACGTTTTCGCTTCCCCTGGTAATGGCCGTATAGCCTGTAGTTATTGTGGTTGGTATTCTGTGTAACAAAAAGCCCGGGTGCGCTGATCAGCCTGTAATCAAAACCCACGCTGATATTAGGCCTGGGGTTCTGGGTATGCATGGCCTTCAGCATTTGCTCCTTACCTGAAGCCAGCTGATAGCTCAGGGAAGAAAAGGGCCGGTTTGTTTTATAGATCCTGGTATCTTCCAGAGTAAACCGGTAGAGGTCGAACGCGTGAAAACCGGCGTCCCATCCGGGTTTGTCAAATGGTGTAAAGACGATCGGGTGTGCAGCCTGTCCGTTATTACCCAGGTAAAGCCAGCCAGACGGAACAGAAAAGTATTTATCGAAATCATTGACGGACGAATCGATGTAATTCCGGCGAGCCGAATCGATGAATCGATATGTTATATTGATGGAATCTTTAGAATCATCCCGGTGCTCAAATGCCAGGCTATCCTTCCTTGGGCCCTGGTTTTTCACGCCCTGAACGGTATTGGTACTGTTTCCGGTACTGGCAGGCACCCGGCTGTTACGGATCGATTCCTTACGCACATCAGGGTCAACCTGTGCCAACGCAGCAGTTGAAAGGCAGAGAAAAGATATCAATAAGAAATATGTGCGCATGCAGTCGGGTTCAACAGGCTGGATATTCCGGGCCCATATACAAGCCGTCAAAGGTAATACAAGTATTTGTTAGAAATCTGGTAAATAGGCTTGTGCCAGGCCGGTAGACCAACCTGTAAACAATTAATACACAGCCCCCTGCCTGCCGGAGAACTTCTCCTTTTTTGTTTATCTTCGCCAAAATTTACAGCATGAATCTCCACGAATACCAGGCCAAGGAATTACTCAAAAAATACCAGGTTCCCGTACAGGAAGGGATAGCCTGCAGCAGTGTTATGGAAGCTGAAAAAGCTTACCAACAGATCCACACGCAGCATGGAAGCAAGTTCGCCGTAATCAAAGCACAAATTCATGCGGGCGGGCGCGGTAAAGGAACAATCGTAGGTAAAGAGCAACGTGGTGTGGCGGTTGCTAAAAATGCGGAAGATGTGAAAACCATAGCAGGCAACCTATTGGGCGGCACGCTGGTAACTATACAAACCGGTCCTGCAGGTAAGTTAGTGAACAAAGTACTGGTGGCGCAGGATGTATATTATGAAGGACCCAACCCGGTCAAGGAGTTTTACCTTTCCATACTGCTCGACAGGAGCAAATGCCAGAATGTGATCATGTACAGCACCGAAGGAGGAATGAATATTGAAGATGTGGCACATGATACGCCTGAAAAAATATTCAAGGAATGGGTGCACCCCGGCGGGATGCTGCAAGGATTCCAGGCCAGGAAGATCGCTTTCAACCTTGGCCTCAGCGGCGAATCTTTCAAAAATTGCGTAAAATTTGTCACCAATCTATATAAGTCATTCGTGGAACTGGATTGTGGCATGCTGGAGATCAACCCACTTTTCAAAACAAGTGACGACAAGATCATTGCCGTTGACTGCAAAATGAATATCGATGATAATTCCCTGATGCGTCATGCCGATGTGGAAGCTCTCCGCGACCTGTCGGAAGAAGACCCCACCGAAGTGGAAGCAGGAAAATATAACCTCAACTTTGTAAAACTCGACGGCAATGTGGGTTGCATGGTGAATGGCGCCGGACTGGCCATGGCAACCATGGATATGATCAAACTGAGCGGAGGTGATCCTGCCAACTTCCTGGATGTAGGCGGAACTGCCAATGCTCAAACGGTAGAAGCCGGTTTCCGCATCATCCTCAAAGACCCGAAAGTTAAAGCCATCCTGATCAATATCTTCGGTGGTATCGTGCGGTGCGACAGGGTTGCGCAAGGTGTCATTGACGCCTATAAGAGCATCGGCAATATCGACATACCGATCATTGTCAGGCTCCAGGGCACCAATGCCGATGTGGCCAAAAAACTGATCGATGACAGCGGACTCAAAGTGCAAAGCGCCATCCTGCTTAGTGAAGCCGCCGCATTGGTGAATAAAGCCGTTGCCTAGGTCAATCCTTATCATAACTTCTACAGCCTGTTCCTTGCGAGCAGGCTTTTTTATTAAATTGCGCTGATCATGGAATACCGAGACGCCACACAGGAAGACCTACCGCTTATCGTTCATATTTACAATTCAACCGTTCCGGGCAGAATGGTAACAGCCGATACCGAAGAGGTAACGGTAGATAGTAAACGCTCCTGGTTCCTTTCTCATCAACCTGCAAGCAGGCCCATATGGATGGTGGAAAATGAAGGACAAACCGTTGGATGGGTCAGCTTTCGCGATTTTTATGGCCGGCCGGCCTACCGGACCACCGCGGAGATCAGTATTTATCTTCACCCGGACCATCGGGGCAGAAAACTCGGTAAAGAGATCCTGCAGTACTCGATCAGTCAATGCCCCAGGTTGGGCGTACGTCAGCTATTGGGATTCATCTTTGCTCATAATATCCCCAGCATTAAACTTTTTGAACAGGCCGGTTTTACCCGTTGGGGATTGTTACCTGATGTGGCCGTTATGGATAACCAGTCTTATAGCCTCTCCATATACGGACTGACCGTATCCTGATCAGGTGATCAGATCAGTAAAAACGGCCCGAAAGGGCCGTCTTCCATTAATAATCGTTGGATGGTTTTGATTTGGGTTTGGGCAGGTTCTTTTTCTCCTTTTCATCGAGCACTTTGATCAGCGGCCTGGAAGGCATAACGGCTTTCACGGAATCCGCACCGGGTTTCCTGGCCGGCGTTTCATTTGGTTTGGGGTTTGCAAGATCATTGGACGTTGATTCATCCTGGAAGAAATCGTTCGCATCATCGTAACCGTTAGATTCATGCAGACTGTCGCCCTGGTTCACGATATCTGCAAAATTGATATCTGCGTATATCGGGTCATTTTTCAATTCAGCAGGTTTCTCAAATTCAGTCACTTTTCCAAAGTCAAGCTTTTTGTCAGTATATACACGGTTCATGAAAATGCCCCACTTGGGAGCGGCCATTTCCGCACCGCCGCTGTTACTGGTATAAATAGGTATGAAGGGGTCTTCGCAACCCACCCAGGTACCTGCCAGCAATTCGGGTGTGTAACCGATGAACCAACCATCCGTGTTGCCGTTGGTGGTACCTGTTTTACCAGCTTTCTGTACCGGAATATTATAACTGTTGATGCGCCTTGCCGTTCCATATTCCACCACACCCTGCATCAATTTGACCATGGTGTAAGCATCGGCTTCCCCGATCACCTGCTTGCTCTGTGATATCGGGAATTCCTCCAACAGGTTGCCGTTCTTATCTTCTATCCTGGTAAGAAATAAAGGCGCCGTATTGTACCCTTTATTGGGGAACATGGTGTACGATTGCAACATTTCCAGCATGGGTATTTCCGCTGCCCCCAATGCGATCGAAGGATAAGGAGGTAATTTGGTGGAAATGCCGCAGAGTTTTGCAAATTCAATGGTTCGTTTAACTCCGATGACCGACATCAGGTGCCAGGCTGCACCATTGAGCGATTTGGCCAGGCAATACGCCATGGTGCCACCGGCCGTGGTGATCGTTTTACCCGACAGCGTGGTTGGACCACCCGATACATACGTAGATGGTGTATAACCGGCATCCGTAACCGCCAGCGTGTACAGTAATGGTTTAAACGTTGAGCCTACCTGCCTTTTGGCTGTTACATGGTCGTATTTGAACCATTTAAAATTGATCCCTCCCACCCAGCACTTGATCTCACCGGTGCGGGGATCCATCGCCACGAATGATGTCTGGAGCAATTGCTTATGGTAACGGATCGAATCGTAAGGCGACATGACCGTATCTTTTTCATGCCTGTCATTACCTCGCCAGGAGAAAATTTTCATCTTAACGGGTGTGAAAAAGGATTTCTTGATCTCCGCCGTATCGATACCCTCTTCCTCCATTGTTTTCCACCTTTCCGTATATTTCATCGCCGACTCGATCACCCGATCATGACCCTGCCACATTTTTTTTCCGGCATATTTGAAATATTCATCCAGTTTCCGCTGAATGACGGGCATATGCTGTTCCACCGCGTCTTCCGCATACTGTTGCATCCGCGAATCGATCGTGGTATATATTTTCAATCCATCGCGGTATAAATTATAATATTCCCCGGTCTT
Source organism: Ferruginibacter sp. (assembly GCA_046329695.1). Classification (GTDB taxonomy): domain Bacteria; phylum Bacteroidota; class Bacteroidia; order Chitinophagales; family Chitinophagaceae; genus Ferruginibacter. The sequence goes on along the minus strand of JAXLUE010000003.1, from coordinate 36,798 downwards.
GGGATTCTTGTGAGAATTACACCATATTTTCAGAACGTCGGCTAAGGCTGCCCGGTAGTATGGGGCGATACCCAGGTTTTCATCGATCTTTTTATAATTGGTGATGAGCGGTTTCGACTGGAGCTTTTGTCCCTGCTCAGCCGTAAGAAAATGCTGTTTGCAATTGACCATCTGGCTGATGACCACATTCCGGCGGTTCAGCGAGGCCTTGGGATGCCGGATCGGTTCGTAGATAAAGCCTTTCAGCATACCAACGAGAACGGCGGCCTCCTCTACTTTCAGGTCGACAGGCTCTTTTTGAAAATAGGTACGCGAAGCATTTCTGATGCCGTACACGTTACCCCAGGGGGCCCTGTTCAGGTAAAGCGTGATGATCTCTTCTTTGGTAAAGTTGCGCTCCAGCTTCACCGCCACGATCCATTCTTTGATCTTCTGCACGCCGCGAACAAGGATGTTGCCTCGACCCTGCCCAAGCATCATCTTGGCCAGCTGTTGGGTAATGGTGCTGCCGCCACCCTGCGAACCAACGGTAAATGCCACCCGGGCCAACGCTTCGGCATCAATCCCTGAATGGTCGTAAAACCGCTCATCTTCCGTAGCGATGAGTGCATTGATCACATTCGGTGATATCTCACTGTATTTTACTTCGCTGCGGTTCTCAGCATAATATTTGCCCATCAGCAATCCGTCTGCGCTGATGATCTCACTGGCCAGGTCGGCCTCGGGATTTTCCAGTTCACGGAGTGAAGGCATTTTACCAAACAAACCGAAATTGGCTGCCAGGAAAAGCAATACAACCAAACCCAGTCCATAAAAAAATACCTTCCATAATATGTTAACTGCTCTCGTCATATTAAGCAAAACCGCTGTGGCGGCGTTTTATCAATGATCAGAATTTACCGGGATACTGGTTGTTCAATAATTTCCTGTAAGCACCGAAATCAGGGTTTTTCCTGAGTTCCTGCAGATTGGCCTCTGAAATGATCAGAAATGAATATTTGTTCGCAGGCAGCCAGGATACTTCAGCAGGCGCCGCTTTCTTAACTGCTTCAAAATAAGTGAAAGCATCCTGTGCATCGGAAAATCCGGTGAACAGCAATAGCGCTTTTTCAGGTGACAACGCATCTTTATTGATCGTGATCGTGCGGTTGCTGAATTTGGTCCTGTTGAAGCGCATAAAGGCATTCCTGGCTTCATTGACATAAACGCCGTCGGTTTTTTCCAATACCATCATAACATAATGCGGCTTATCGGCCTGCCACTGGAAACCCCCGCTCACCATACTGGGCGGCAGGGCAATGGGCGCATCCGGCTTCTTCACCGGTATGCTCACGGGAGCGGCTACCTGCTTTGGTTCGCTGACGGAAGGCATATCGGTTTTTGGCGCAACGGCTTTATCGTCAGAGAAAATGAATTTCTCTTCTTCGGCACGGGTCACTTCCAGTTTGGTCAGGTATTCTTCGATCTCCGCACGGCGGCGCAGTACGTCGATCATTGTTTCAGCCTTTGGTTTCAGGGGAGATTGAGGATATCGTTGGATCAGGTCATTCAATATCCGGATAGCCGAACTGTCATTACGGTTTCGGATATGATAAACAGATTCGATGTACAGCAATTGAGGCGACCAGTAATTATCACCATAGGTACTATCGGCCAGGCTTTTCTCCTGTATGGCCTCTTCAAATTTCCCTTCGATAAATTTATTGTAGATGGCCTCATAACGGGCTGTTACTTCTGGATTCTTCTTATCCGCCTGCATCATCAGCGGGTTGTTGATCATTTTGGCTGATTTTGAATCAGCAAATCCCTGGTTGATGAGTCCCTTGTAATAATTGGCCTTTTCGCTGTTCTGCAGCTTCATGTAACAATAGTACAATCCGAGATAGACTTCTCCTCCCTGCAGCCGGTTGGGGAAGCGCTGGAGGTAGATGTCGTATGTATGGATGGCCTGCTGGTAATCTTCCAGGTCGTATTGGAAGATACGCGCCAGTTCCAGCAAAGCGCAGGCAATTCTTGCATTACTGCTGTCGATCAGTTCTGGTGTCAGGGGAAGATTGGCCATCAATCCGTCGTAACTGTTGTCGATCGGTTTGGCATCAGCGGCTGCCACCTGGTCTTTTCCTTTTTCAGCTGCCGCAAGCGGGTCATCCCCCATGTTGTTGTTGGCGTTTTTGGTGGCCGATTCACTGGCTGATTTACGGCGCCAATTATCTACGTTTTCCCTCTTGCCCCATTTAGATTTAAATTCAGAGAAACCTTTCGATTTCATGGAAGCATTGTAAAAATACCACTCCCCTTTGCCGGATCCTGTTTCAAATAAGTTCGTAGGCTGGTTTTTATCGTTATTGAAACTGATCATGGCACCGCCTCCCGCATTTTCCTCTTCTTTACCACCGCCTTTTTCTTTGCGCAGTTTACGTGCCAGTTTTTTTATGAGTGCATCCCTTTCGGCCGGGGGCATGGCCGCGATCACCTGCAGGCTGTCTTCCAACCTGATGATATCGAGCTGTGCCACAACATTGGCGAGGTTTTTCCTGCGGCTGTCGATCATCAGGGAATCTTCCCGCATGACCGGGTTGGCCAGGTCGATACTGTCGTAGTACCCCAGGGCTGATTTGTATTGAGCCAGGTCGTATGAAATATTGCCCAGTTCCAGATTTGCCTTGCACTTGACTTCCGGGTTTGCCGTATTGTATTTCAGACTTTTGTTATAGTAGGTCACGCTGTTGGCCGTGTCCGGTATTTCCATACCGATCCTTCCTGCGGAATAATAAATGATATCCCGATAGGATTCATACTTATCCTTCCTGGCCATTTTGAGGAGTTTGTCGATCGCGTTTTGAAGCTCCTTGATATTTCCGCTTTTCTTAAAAAGTTTGGCATCGTTCAGGCGTGAGTAAATATCCATGATGGGATCCACCGTATGTTTGGCCGCGCTGTTGTAATGACCGGATGCTTTATCGAACTGGCCCGACATCTCATACAACTGGCCCAGCAGGTATTCCCAGCGGGCCTTATCCTGTTTTGTTTCCGCATTACTGATGGCTTTTTCCAGGTGAACGGCCGTACTGTCGTACATTTCCTGTTCATAAAACCAATAGGCCGTTACTTCTTCCAGATCGTTCCGTAAGCGCTTGGGAAGATTTGGATCTGTCTGCAGTATATTCAGTATACCCGCGGCATCGCTGAACTCCTTTGTTTCAACCAGTGTCCTGGCCATCCAGATCAGGGCATCATTCCTGCTGGGGGGCAGGGTCACGAGTTTTTGAACGAGGTTTCTTTTTTCTTTGTCTGCAATGGAGATCACCCCATTGTTCGCAGCCTGGTTGGTACCAACTACCCGGCTGTCATCTTCATTTTTCTTCCTGGGAAACAGGTTATAATTGATGAATTGAAAAGTGAGGGCAGCCGAATCGAATGTTTTGCGGAAATAATAAGCTTTGCCGATCAGGAGGTAGAGGTTATCTACCCAGTCATTCCGCAGGTCATGCAGTAAAATTCCGGCGGTTGATTTATAAATGACGGAATCAAGTTCCACTTGCTGGGATGCCGTATTCTCCAGTGTATAAGGATAAAAATTCAGGAGTTTCGAATAGTCGTCCTTCTGGGCGATCTTGGCCCTTTCTATCACCGCATTGAGTTTCGATTTTGCGTTAAAATAGAAATTATAGTGAGTGACATTGTTCTGGATGAACCTCCTGGAGACCGTAAATTTCTTATCGGCGGTTTTTTCGGAGCCCAGTTTTTTCTCTTCGTATTTCTCCGGCTTTTTCTCTTTGCCAAAGGGATCCAGCGTCCAGGTAGGTTGGGCGTGTACGGAAAAAGATAACAGGCTCAGGATCACAACTAACCTGACTGAGAGGAGCCTTCTTGTTTTCATGAAGATGGAGGTTGTTATAACCGGCTAAATATCGGCTTTTTTTTGGTAATTCTCCATCAAAAATAAGGTCTGAGTTGCCAGTTTTGCCGCAATTGCCACAGAAATATTGTTAAATATTGTTGTTTGATTGAAACGGTCACTGATCGGGTATGCCCCGGGTTTTGTACTTTTAATCTGTAAAAGTCAACACATGTCTCAAACGGAGATCAATAGCCGGCTGAAAAGGTTACGGAATCATTACCGGCTTGTCATCATGAATGAAGATACCTATGAAGAGGTTGTCAAGTTCAAACTGACCCGTTTCGGAGTGTACACCATTGTCAGCACAGTATTTGTTCTGATGGTGGCATTGACCGTATCCCTGATCATATTTACGCCGCTCAAATATTACCTGCCCGGTTCGGGTTATGGGAATGCCAAACAGATCAAGGAATACCGGGCGCTCAAATTTCGGACAGACTCGATGGAAAGGGCCCTGGATAACCAACAAAGATATTTGCAGGACATTGAAAAAGTGATGAAAGGAACGGTTATTACACTGGATACCAATAACTTAAAATTACCCAAGGTCGAAAATTCGATAGAATAAGAATAAACTGCCCCACCCGAACGTTTACAAGGAAGTAACAGCCAAGACATATTTTAATTATCATTAAACTGTTTACGATGTTCACTTCCAAATCCGCTAACCGTGAAAAAACCGCCGTATCCTTAAGCCTGATCGGCCCGGGTACCATTATTACAGGAAACCTTGAATCTGCCGGAGATATCCGGATTGATGGCGTCCTGAAAGGAAACCTGCATTGCCAGTCGAAGATCCTGATCGGCCCCGATGGCTCTGTTGAAGGAGACATTCATGGGAAACAAGCCGATATCATGGGTACTGTTCATGGCAATATCAGCATGACGGGCTTATTATACCTGCATGGCAACGCCAACATTGAAGGCGACATTCATGCCGGTCAACTGCAAATAGACCCTGCCGTTAGTTTCAACGGTCAGTGCAAAATGGGAGCCAATGTGGTGGAAATGAACACCGCTTTCGCCCCGGCTGTCAATGAATAAACCGGATAACAAATTATTATGGAAATATGCGGGCCTGGCCACTCAATTCCTGGTGGGCATAGGCCTTGCCGTGTTTATAGGAAAAAAAGCCGATGATGCATTTCATTTCCGCACGCCGGTTGCCGTTTGGGTTTTACCTTTGTTGCTCATCATTGCCGTTATCTACGCCATCATCAGGGATACGGCTCAAAAAAAATAAAGGCATGCAACGCCCCGGAAAAATCGCGATACCCCTGTTCATTTTATATTTTCTCATATCCGCGCTGACCTATGTTTTTTGGAAGCAGATGGACCGTAATCATATTGATGTGGCGGTTGTCAGGCTTGCCAATACGATCCTGCTGCTGATCAGCCTGGGATCCCTCTTCCTCCAGATGAAGGCCATGAAAAACCCCAATCCGCATGCGTTTGTCAGGGGGGTGATGACTTCCCTGATATTGAAAATGCTGGTTTGTGTGGCCGCTGTTTTCATCTATCACGCAACCAGCGGGGATGCATTTAACAAGAGGGCGGTTTTCATTTCACTCTTCCTGTACCTGGCATACCTGGCCGTGGAAGGATCGGTGCTCACCAAGCTGAACAGGAATAAGGATGCCTAAACAGGAAGTACCGCTTCAGCAGCTCAGGCAATATCTCCCGGAAGGCGCTTTCCAGGAGGTTAGCGATTACCTGCAACATTATCATGTACACCTAACCGTTACCAGGCAGAGGCAGACCGTTCTGGGCGATTACCGCCATGCACACAATGGAAAGCCGCACAGGATCAGCGTTAACGGCAACCTGAACCAATACAGTTTCCTCGTCACTCTTTTACATGAATTGGCACATCTCTTCACCTATGAACGTTTTGGACACCGTGTGCAGGCGCATGGGCGGGAATGGAAAGAGGCATTTGGACATATCCTGGCACGATTTCTCGAAAAAGGTGTATTCCCTGCCGATGTGGAACAGGCTTTAAGAAAAAGCCTGCTGAACCCGGCTGCCAGCAGTTGCGGCGACGAACAACTCCTGAGAGTGCTTCGCAACCATGACGCCAAAAAAGAACACCTGGTATTGGTGGAGCAGCTTGCCGATGGGGAATTATTTGCCATAAAAGGCGGAAGGATCTTCCGGCGGGGCGAAAAGATCAGAAAAAGGTTTAAATGCACGGAATTGTCAACCGGAAAATTGTATTTATTCAGCCCGGTTTATGAAGTGGCCAGGAAACTAACGGAAAAGGATAAAAGCTAATTTCCTCCTCATCTCTCCACAAAACGGATGCGGTTTCCGTTGTTATCCAGAATACTGAATTCCTTCATCCGGCGAACGGTTTCTTTCAGTTGTTGCTCCGGCAGCATGACGTCTTTCCCGGAAAAATAGGCATAGACATCCTCTATATTTGAAACGAGCAGGCAACAGACCGATCCCCTGAATACCTCTCTCTTGTCTGTTTCATAAAAATGAAGTTCGGCAAGGCCATGTTTCACAACCAGGCAATCACCATAAAAAATCGTTTGAAAATGCAACCTGTCGCGGTAATACTGATTCGTCCTGACCAGGTCAATGGCCGGAAGCACCGGAACGGCTTTTCTGATCAGGTTTTCGTTGATTGACATAAAGCTTCGAAAACAAATGTCGTTCATTGTGCGGAGAAATGTCAATTTTCACTTGGCTCTCAGGTCATGGACATGAAGTAGCAAAAGGTTTACCAACATAATAACTATCACATGAATGAGAATATAAAATATAAGTATAGTACATAAAAAAGAACCGGCAAATTGCCAGGGATTTGTACCAAGGATCCCGATCAAATCGGGACACTCGCATGGCTGCAAACCCTTATTTCTTCCGTACCCGTCTGCCAATGACAATCACCAATTAAGCTCAACCTTTTTTGATTAATTGTTCGATGTACAAACGGCTTTTCATCGATTTGATCCTCCTTTCCCTTGCCGATGCCTCTGCACGGCTTGAAAAAACTTCCATGTGCTTTAATTCCCAGGGCAGGTATGGGCGAGTAGACTTCACCATTCCTGCATTATGACGACGTAACCTCGCATCCATATCCGCACAATGTCCAACATAATAACGATCACATGAATGAGAATATAAAATATAAGTATAGTACATAAAAAAATCCCCGGCAGATTGCCAGGGATATGTACCCAGGATCCCGATCAAATCGGGACACTCGCATGGCTGCAAACCCTTATTTCTTCGGTACCCGTCTGCCAATGACAATCACTAATTAAGCACAACCTTATTTGATTAATTGTTCGATGTACAAACGGCTTTTCATCGATTTGATCCTACTTTCCCTTGCCGATGCCTCTGCACGGCTTGAAAAAACTTCCATGTGCTTTAATTCCCAGGGCATGTATGGGCGAGTAGACTTCACCATTCCTGCATTTTGACGACGTAACCTCGCATCCATATCCGCACAATGTCCAACATAATAACGATCACATGAATGAGAATATAAAATATAAGTATAGTACATAAAAAAAATCCCCGGCAGATTGCCAGGGATTTGTACCCAGGAACGGGGTCGAACCGTCACTCGCATTGCTGCAGGCAAGTTTAAGTCTGCGTGTCTACCAATTCCACCACCCGGGTAAATTCTTACTTTTTCCTATCCCCAACCCTTCACCTCTAGTATTTACAAATCAAATATTTCAGTCTCATTTCCGTCACTCGCGTGTTGCGAATCCCGATTTTATCGGGACGTGTCTACCAACCTGCTCCGATCCTTATCGGAGTTCCACCACCCGGGTAAATTCTTACTTTTTTACTATCCCCCTACAACCCCTTCACCTCTAGTATTTACAAATCAAATATTTCAGTCTCCATTTCCGTCACTCGCGTGTTGCGAATCCCGATTTTTATCGGGACGTGTCTACCAACCTGCTCCGATCCTTATCGGAGTTCTACACCGGGTAAATTCTTACTTTTTCCTATCCCTAACCCTTCACCTCTTGTATTTACAAATCAAATATTTCAATCTCCATTTCCGTCACCCGCGTGTTGCAAATCCCGATTTTTATCAGGGCGTGTCTACCAACCTGCTCCGATCCTTATCGGAGTTCCACCACCCGGGTAAATTCTTACTTTTTCCTATCCCTACAACCCTTCACCTCTTGTATTTACAAATCAAATATTTCAATCTCCATTTCCGTCACCCGTATGTTGCGAATCCCGATTTTTATCGGGACGTGTCTGCCAACTTGCTCCGATCTTTATCGGAGTTCCACCACCCGGGTAAACAGGCCAAAAAAAATCCCGGCCGAAACCGGACGGGACTGCTTGAGCGGAAGACCGGGCTCGAACCGGCCACCCCGACCTTGGCAAGGTCGTGCTCTACCAAATGAGCTACTTCCGCATTAATAATAAGAACTGTTTCCTTAAAAAGGATGGCAAAAATAAGGTTTGTTCAATAAAAAAAACAAACTTTTTTTATTTGTATTTGGGATTATACAGGGTATTATCCGGCACATTAACTTCTGGCTTACCCTTGTATCGGTGGGTATACAGGTTATAGCAACCACCCAGAACAAATGCGATGATCAGGAATACCTGGCAAAACCACAGGAACCTCGATGTGGAAACCCAGTTATGCGTAAAATCCTGATGTGAATTATCAATGATTTCTTTCTCCATATCCTCTTTTTTTCGGAGCAAAAATAAGGGCTTCCGGGAAAAAAAACTATTTGTTACCAACAATTTGTGAAAATTCCCGGCGCTTTTTCAGAAAGTATTGCCAAACGATACTACCATGATACAATCCATCCAGGTCTTTACCCTTCTTTTTCCGCTTTTGCCTGCTCACCGAAAACATGCCCGGAAAAAACCGGATATGTGCTTTCATTACCGCGAGGAAAAAGCCGCTGTCGCCCCCAAGCAGTGCCTTCCAGGCAGCTACCGCATCCAGGCAGAACCGCACAGGGATCTTCCAAATGGCCTCAGTGAAAGGCATATTCTTATACAACATCAACAGGTTGTTCCTGAAATTCAGATAGGTCTTCAGGCTGTTCCCTTTGGGCAGTGTGCCACCACCCACATGCCACACAACGGACTTTGGCTGCACATATACCCGGTAGCCGGCCGCCTGGATACGCCAACAGAGGTCAATCTCTTCCTGGTGGGCAAAAAAATGTTCATCAAAACCGCCCAATGCATGAAATATCCCGGCCCGGATAAACAGGGCCGCCCCACTCGACCAAAAACAGGGAATCGGCTGGTTATACTGACCATGATCTGTTTCACAATGATCAAAGACCCTGCCTCTCGAGAAGGGATACCCGAAATTGTCGAGCCAGCCGCCACAGGCACCGGCATATTCAAATGAACGCTTATCATTAAAGGCCAGCATCTTTGGCTGGCATGCAGCAATACCGGGGTCATTCGACAACAGTTCAACAACGGGTTCTATCCATTCCGGCGAAACTTCCACATCGCTGTTGAGCAGAACATAAATGTCTGCCTGTACTTTTTTCAATGCCCTGTTATAACCGCCGGCAAACCCGTAATTCCTTTCGTTGCGTACAACCGTTACTGTTGGATAGCGGGCAGCCAGCCAGTCGAGTGAATCATCCACCGATGCGTTATCGGCCACGACTATCTCCAGGTTGACATAAGTTGACGACAACACCGATGGCAGGAATTTCTCCAGGTAACCACGGCCATTCCAGTTCAGTATGACAACCGCCACGCGGGGCGTATTGGCTGTGCCTGGCAAGTTTTGACTACCGTGTTGATAACTGTTCATGCGGAATTAAATCACCCTCTGTCAATAAAGAGACAAAGTTGCCTCACAAACATACTTGATTTGTACCTGATACCCGGCCAATCTTGGTTTGAAATCATTATTTTTAGGCATGTTTTCTCAAATTGTCAACTGGCGAAGCGGACTGGCACTACTGGCCATCGCCATAGTAACCGGGACCATCTTTTACTCGAATTTCCTGGCCAGGAAAATCGCAGCGGAAGAAAAGGTCAAGATCGAACAATGGCTGCAGGCTGTGACAGATATCAACACCAGTACATCGGGTTCCACTAACCTGGCCAGTAAAATCCTCATCGAAAACAGCGAAGGCATTCCCATGATCACGGTCAATGAACGTGACAGCATACTCGACCACTACAACCTTGATTCTGCCAGGATCCGATCAGACAAGCAGTACCTCAAAAATCAACTGGAGGAATTCAAAAAAACGTATCCTCCCATCATCTGGAAGAACCCGTACAACCCGTCTCAGAACAACCTTGTGTATTATGGTGAATCCGTATTGCTCAAACAGATCCGGTACTTCCCGATCATTCAATTGATGATCGTTGCCTTATTCATCATCATCACCCTCATTGCCATCAGCACCAGGAATAAAAGCACACAAAACCAGGTTTGGGCGGGCATGGCAAAGGAAACGGCCCATCAACTGGGCACTCCCCTTTCTTCCCTGCAGGGTTGGGTGGAAATGCTGAAAGAATCCCCGGGCAATGAAAAGATCGCACAGGAAATGAGCAAAGATGTGGAAAGGCTTAAACTCGTGAGCGACCGTTTTGGAAAAATTGGCAGCATCCCGCAACTGGAAGAAACCAATATCCTTCAACAGGTCGAATCGATGGTGGCCTATATCCGCCGACGCTCTCCGGATAAGGTGAACTTTAATATCATGCACAGTGGCGACACCGATATTACGGCCATGATCAATGCGCCCTTTTCGATTGGGTAATGGAAAATCTCCTCAAAAACGCATTGGATGCCATGGATGGTCAGGGCAGTATACAGATCGATATAAAAAATGAAAATACCCAGGTGGTCATTGATGTGTCTGATACCGGAAAAGGATCAGCAAAAAACATATCCAACGTTTTCAAACCCGGCTTCACCACCAAGAAAAGAGGATGGGGCCTTGGGCTTTCACTCAGTAAACGGATCATTGAACAATATCATAAAGGAGAGATTTTCGTGAAGCACAGTGAGCCGGAAAAGGAACAACCTTCCGGATCATATTAAGAAAATGATCGTTTTTATAACAGCCTCCGACAGCTCCAATCGAAGTCTCATCACGGCGCCTCACCCGAACAAATGATTCCCTTAACACGGATAATATATTTTATTTTCCCTTACCTTTGCGCTTCACCTGCGGCGATGGCGAAATTGGTAGACGCACTACTTTGAGGTGGTAGCGCCCGAAAGGGTGTGGGAGTTCGAATCTCCTTTGCCGCACAGGCCCTTCCGAACGGAGGGGCTTTTTTATTACATTTACCCGGTAAAAGTCTATACTATGTCGAACGAAATAAAATGCCCGAACTGTGGCCACCAGTTTGAGCCCAATGAAGCGATCCGGGAAGAAGTAGAAAAAGAACTTCGCCTGAAAGTGAAGGAATGGCAGCAAAAAAAAGATGAGGAATTTGAAAAAAGACTGGAGCAGGAAAAAAACACTTTCCGCTCAGCCATGGAAGAGAATATACGCAAATCCATCGCATCTGATTTCGACAACCAGTTGAAATCCTTACAAGCCGCCAATAAAGAAAACGAAGAGAAACTGAGAGAAGCACGGAAACAGGAACTGGAATTTCTTAAAAAAGTGCAGGAACTCAATAATAAGGAAGCGGAACTCGAACTTCAAATTCAGAAAAAACTACAGGAAGAAAGACAATCCCTCGCAGAACAGATCCGCAAACAGGAACAGGAAAAGAACCTGCTGAAAGAAAATGAACAGCATTTACGGATGAAGGAACTGGAAAAGCAACTGGAAGACCAGAAAAAGCTGGCGGATGAAATGAGGCGAAAAGCGGAACAGGGCTCGATGCAGTTGCAGGGCGAGGTGCAGGAACTGGCCCTGGAGGAATTGCTCCGTTCCAGTTTTCCCTTCGACCTGGTGGAAGAGGTAGGCAAAGGGGTTAAAGGGGCCGATTGCATACAGATCGTTCGTAACAGCCTGGGACAAGAATGCGGGAAGATCATATTTGAAAGCAAAAGAACCGAACATTTTGCGGCCGACTGGATCGATAAACTGAAAAAAGACATGCTCAGCCAGGGCGCCGAAATTGCGGTGATCGTAACCAAAGCCATGCCGAAAGACATGACACAATTCGGTGAAAAGAACGGCGTGTACATCTGTAATTTTTCGGAAGTAAAAAGCCTCGCCAGCGTTCTTCGTAATGCCATTCTGAAGATCAGCGAAAGCCGTCGAAGCCAGGAAAACAAAGGCGATAAAATGGTGGCCCTATACGATTACCTGACCAGCCAGGAATTCATTGGCAACTGGAATGCCATCCGCGAAGGATTCAGGCAACTGCGATCGCTGCTTCAGAAAGAAAGAGAGGATTTTGAAAAGAATTTCAAGAAAAAAGAGAAACAGATCGAACTCATCATCCAGAATTCCCTGCATATTTCGGGTTCTATCGAAGGCATTGCCGGACAGGATGCCATCAACATGCAAATTGAAGATAAAGTGAACGAAGAAGATCTGCTGGATTAGCATCATTCCTAACATTGACGTATAAACGATCGCTATGATATCACAATCCATTGGCTGCCGAAAAATAACAGCCACACTGATCATACTGGCTCTTTACTCCATCACGCATCACCTGTTTGCACAAAGCCCCCTTCGGGTCATGACCTTCAATATCCGCCTGAACACAGCGTCGGACAGCCTGAACGCATGGCCTTACAGGAAAGACAAAGTGGCTTCCCAGGTGCTTTTTCACGAAGTACAATTGCTGGGTGTGCAGGAAGCCCTGCATGACCAGGTGAAAGACCTGGAAAAAAGACTGCCGGCATTCCGGTATGTTGGCGGAGGCCGCGACGACGGAAAAGAAAAAGGCGAATATTCCGCGATATTTTATGATACAACCCGTTTCTCCGTCTCGGCTTCAGGAACCTTTTGGTTATCACTAACCCCTGAGATCCCGGGAAGCAAAAGCTGGGATGCCGCTATCACCAGGATCGTTACCTGGGCCCGGCTTACCGATCTGAAAAACCATGTCAGTTTCGTAGCATTCAATACCCATTTCGACCATATGGGAAAAACAGCGAGAAGGGAAAGCGCCAGGCTACTGCTTCAAAAGGTCCGGGAACTCGCAGGCACATCCCCTGTAGTGGTTACCGGAGATTTTAATGCAGAACCATGGGATGAACCAATCCAGGTTATCCTTAACCCGTCTGATCCACTTCATCTGCAGGACAGTAAGTCATTATCCGTCACCACGCATTACGGCCCCACCGGCAGTTTCAATAATTTTAGCCCCGCCGAAACTAGCCAGCACCCCATTGATTATATCTTCCTTCACGGACCATGGAAAGTGCTGAATCATGCAAACATTTCTGAAACCTGGAATGGCCGATACGCCTCCGATCATTTTGCCGTCATAAGTACCCTGGTACCTGCCAATTAAACTCTGGCAACTAACTGGTTTACAATGCAATCAAATTAAAATTTACGCAGCAATAGATACATTGATATATTTGCTGCTTCATTCACCAAACAACTGTTTATGAAAAGACTTCTTTTCATGCTGTGCCTTATTTTCGTCGCAGCTCCATTATTTGCCCAGAAAACTTACAGCATCACCGTAAAAGATGCCAAATCGGGCCAACCGATCGCTAACGCTTCAGCCAAGATCAAATCAACCAAGAAAGGCGCCTCTGCCAATACCGAAGGTATTATCCAGGTTTCCGCCAATAATGGTGATGTGATTGAAGTATCGAGTGTCGGATACCAGTCAACCTCCCTCAAACTGGGTTTTGAATCTGCGGTTACGATAATCCTGCAACCGGGTACCGTTGATCTCAGCGACGTGGTGATGGTTGGATCGCGCGGAACGGGTCGAGCCAAGATCGAAACAGCCGTGCCTGTTGATGTCATTAAGATCAACCAGGCAGGTTTGCCTACTGCGAGGATGGACATGATGTCGACCCTGAATATGGCAGCCCCTTCCTTTAACTATAATAAACAAACAGGTGCGGATGGCGCCGACCATATCGACCTGGGAACCCTGCGTGGGCTCGGACCCGATCAAACCCTTGTGCTGATCAATGGTAAACGCCGCCACCAAACGGCATTTGTGGCCCTCTTTGGTACACGCGGCCGTGGTAACTCAGGTGCTGACCTGAACGCATTCCCCCAGGCAGCCGTTGACCGGATCGAAATCCTCCGCGATGGCGCTTCCGCCCAATATGGTTCGGATGCCATGGCCGGCGTCATGAATATCATCCTGAAGAAAGATGTCAGGAACTGGCAGATCACAACCGGATGGGCCGGGTATTATGATGATATGTATAACGCCTATCGCACCCGTAAATCCAATCAGTATTATTCCAGTAATCCCATTGATGGCGGAACCGTTTCGCTGATGGCGAATAACGGCCTGCCTCTCGGTAAGAACGGCGGGTTCATCAATTTTTCACTCGAGTACCAGAAGCAAGCCAAAACCTTCCGCCAGGTAGCCGATACCAATGTGGCCACCAATTACAAAGCGCTTCCGCTCAACAGCAGCCGCAGGGCTTTCGGCGACGGATCGCTGGATAAATTCGGCGCCATGATCAACATGGAGATCCCTTCGAAGAATAAAAAAACAACCGTCTACGCTTTTGGCGGTTACAACTATAAAAAATCTGACGCCTACGCCTACACGAGAAATTACAGTGGCCGCCCCGACCGCTTCCCGGTTGATGCCAACGGCGACCTGGTTTTCGACCCTTCCATCATGAAGGTGGCAGATGACGGGGAAATCTATTATAACCCCATCATCCAAAGCAAGATCCAGGATGTTTCCATGTCTGCCGGCGTACGCGGCTCACTGAGGAACAACTGGAACTGGGATGTAAGCAACACTTTTGGCCGCAACGATTTCCATTACTACGGCGACCAAACCTATAATGTATCATCCATCATCGTGAACAATACGAAACGCCAGACACATTTTGACGATGGCGGATTTAACTTCCTGCAAAACACCGTCAATCTCGACCTGACAAAATCTTTCAAGAAAGTGGCCCAGGGACTCAACCTCGGATTCGGTGCTGAATACAGGTATGAATATTATACGATTTATGAAGGAGAGGAAGCCTCTTATGCGGGCTATCCCAACTCTTTTGGCCAGGCCCCCGGTTCACAGGGATTCCCCGGTTTCAGCCCGAATGACGTGATCAAAAAATCACGCTCCAACCTCAGCGCCTATGTTGATGCGGAACTGAATGTTACCAAAGAATGGCTGGTTGACGGAGCATTGCGTTTTGAAAATTACTCCGATTTCGGTTCACTGGCAACGTACAAACTGGCAACACGCTATCTCGTGAACAAGCAATTGAACATACGCGGTTCCGTTAGTACAGGATTCCGCGCACCTTCGCTGCAGCAGATCAATTTCAGCAATACGCTGACCTCATTCAGCGGCGGTCAGTTGGTACAATCCCGCATCGCCCGCAATGGCGATGAAGTGACGCGTGCCGCAGGGATCCCCAACCTGAAAGAAGAAACATCAACCAATGCCAGCGTCGGGTTTGCATATAAGCCGATCAAAGGCCTGACCATCACCATCGATGGTTACATGGTCAAGGTTAAAGACAGGATCGTTTTATCCGGACTGTTTGACAAAGATGACAATACGCTGCCCAGTGCATTCACCAATAAACTGACAGAACTCGGCGTACAAACCGCCCAGTTCTTTGCCAACTCCGTGAACACCACCAATACCGGCGTTGACGTTGTGATCGATTACAGCACAAAATGGCGCAATGAGAGCTTTAAGGTTCAGCTGGCCGGTAATATCCAGAAAATGAAAGTGGATAAGGTAAACGTACCCAAATCACTTGATGACAGCTATCGCCACCGCAAGACCTTTTTCAGCGACCGCGAAGAGGCATTCCTGCTTGCCTCCGCTCCTGAAGCCAAAGGAACCCTTACACTCGAATATGGCGTAAAAAGGTGGGGCTTTGGAACACACCTGAACTACTTTGGCCTGCAATCTTCCCTGGGCTTCGGCTGGACGGGGCTTGCAAGCCAGGCTGGAACAGGCGGCCCCGGCGACCCGGCCATTTCCGGAAGCTTTACAGGAATTGACCCTTATGTTGACATCGACGGATTCAGCGACGGCGTGAACGTTCTCAGGGAAGAATTCCGCTACGATCCCAAGATCACAACGGATTTCTACATGTCGTTCCGGTTTTCTAAAAAAGCCAGCATTTTTGTTGGCGCCGATAACGTGTTCAATGTACATCCGAATTTCGCAGCAGTTACCCTTGCCCGTTACCAATCATTCGACAACGAAGCGGGAGGCCCGTGGGAACCAGTTCAGATGGGATATAATGGCAGAAAGCTATTTGCGAAACTGTCTCTCAACTTCTGATCATTCAATCATATACCATAGCAGGCCGGTCACAAACATGACCGGCCTTTTTATTGATCAATTCCATACAAAACGGTACATTCGGAAATCAAATGTTAAGGAATATGACAACAAACGTCCACAAACTTTACCGGACATGTTTACTGGTCCTCTCCTGCTGTCTGCTGACCCTTGCCGGGCATGCACAGGTAACCAATAAGATGGTGGTCTTTCAAACTGATTTTGGACTGAAGGACGGCGCCGTATCGGCTATGAAAGGCGTGGCCATGGGCGTTGATTCCAGCCTGAAGCTTTTTGACCTCACACATGACATTCCCGCTTTTAATATTTGGGAAGCGGCCTATCGCCTGGAACAGACGCTTAACTACTGGCCCACAGGAACAGTATTTGTTTCCGTTGTTGACCCGGGTGTCGGAACCAACCGTAAATCGGTGGTATTGAAAACAAAGAGCGGCCATTATATCGTTACACCCGACAATGGCACATTGACCCTCGTGGCGGCTTCGGCAGGCATCAGTGAAATCAGGGAGATCGATGAAGCGGTCAACCGCAGAAAAGGCTCGGAACATTCGTATACTTTTCATGGAAGGGATGTCTACGCATATACGGCGGCCAGGCTTGCATCCGGCATCATACGGTTTGACCAGGTAGGCCCGCCATTGCCTCAAACGGTGGTATCCATTCCCTATCAGCCAGCAGACATGAAAGGCCCGATGATCACAGGCACCATCCCCATCCTTGATATACAATACGGTAACGTATGGACGAATATTCCACAGGAACTGTTCTGGGAACTGGAAGTCAAACCCGGCGAAAACGTACAGGTGAGCATATTTCACAATGGTAAAAGGATCTACCAGGGGATCATGCCATACGTAACAACTTTTGGCGCTGTACCCAGAGGCAAACCCCTGGCCTATTTCAACAGCCTTATGCAGTTATCCTTTGCCATAAATGAAGGCAGTTTTGCAAACACATACCATGTGTCAAGTGGCAATGAATGGAAAGTGGAAATAAAAAAGGCTCCGGTACGCAAGAACTAACTCACCACATGCGTGAGGATGCATCCTTCCTGCCATTGCCCCCTGACCACCAGGTGACGGGGTTCGTGTTTTTGAATCCGGCAGGATGCCAGGAATGTGTGACCCTCCGTGGAAGCCTCCTCAATAAGAAGATGCTCCCTGAAATCGATCACTGATTGGCCATACCATTTGAACAACGATTCCTTCACGCTCCAGGCCAGGGTCAGTCTTTGAATCTCATCCAGCGGCCATGCACTGATCACGGCCAGTTCTTTGCTTCCAAGGAACTTACCACTAAGCCTGCTGATCTTTTCCTGCGGTATTTCAATATCCACGCCAACCCGAAACCGTGTACTGACCAGTACGGCAGCATAATCCCCACCATGCGAAATGGAAAAATGAAAGGCATCATCTTCCAGGTAAGGCCTTCGGGTGTCCGCCACTTTGATCAGGTCCAGCGGAAAAGAAGGAAAGAGTACTTTCAACAACAGGCGCCCCGCCAGGTGCTGCAAACGTTTGTGCGGATGCGTGATTTGGCGGCTAAGCGGCACTTCCCGCAAAAAAAATGATTCATTTTCCTGAATATGCCACAGGCCCAGCCTGGTTGTTGCGTTGATATTTTGTTGATAAACCAGCGGCATCTATGTATGAGCTCACGTTGTTGAAAAATGGAAAACGATATTTTTACAAAGTAACGAATAACCTGTTAACCGATGATATTAAGCGACAAAAGGATATTGGAAGAAATGGAAAAAGGAACAATCAAAATCGTGCCTTACGATCGTGAATGCCTGGGCAGCAACAGTTATGATGTTCACCTGGGAAAAAACCTGGCCACCTATGTTGACCTTGAACTGGATGCCAAAAAACATAACCACATCAAACATTTTGAAATTCCCGATGAAGGCATCGTACTGATGCCGAACATATTTTACCTGGGCGTTACGGAAGAATACACCGAAACACATGCCCATGTACCCTTCCTGGAAGGAAAATCGTCTACCGGGAGGCTGGGGATCGATATTCATGCAACCGCCGGCAAAGGTGATGTGGGATTCTGCGGAAACTGGACGTTGGAGATCTCCGTAAAACAACCCGTTCGTGTTTATAAAGGCATGCCGATCGGTCAGTTGATCTATTTCCCCGTTGAAGGCGAGATCGAGGTGAAATACAATGCCAAGAAAAATGCCAAATACAGCGGCCAGCCAGACAAACCCGTAGAAAGCATGATGTGGAAAAATGCATTCTGACCGAAGGGAAGAAACAATTCTGAAAGCGGCTCATGAACCGGAACAATTCTTCGTATACCCGTTTCAGATATGCCCGTATTTCCTGTAATAGCCTATCAGGTAAGCCGTCACTTCATCGTAGCTATAAATACCCTTAGGCTGCTGGTTGTTTTCCAAATACTTTCCATATGCCCAGCGGATCAAGGGTTCCAGTACACTCTGGTGGTTGCGGTTAAAACGTATCCATTCATCGATGTCTTTTTTAACCGGCTCCGACAAAGCCCTTCGGTACTGCCCTGCTGTGGCAGAATCCACCGCCTGCAAACTCCTGTTGGCATACGTGAACAGATCGAGATAGGCGGAGTACCTCACGGCCGGGTTTGTGGATGAACGGGCTGCCAGGTAACCGACAAAATTGGCTTCATTTTCTTTGGCATAACCCAATTGATGGGCCACTTCATGGCACCCGATAAAAGGCTGCAGGAAAGCAGGAACCGTAGTATTGACTTGGGCCTCACCGGTGAAGGGATTATAGTACCCGGTAAACCCGGTATAATTCCCCAGCCATCCCCACAAGGATGATTTGAAACTAAACGGACTGATCTGCAAAAAAGGGTATTCCCGGGCCGCCCGCTCATACGATCGTTGTACTTCCCCTGAAAGTGCTCGCTTATCAAAATCAGGATGATCCTTTTGAACGATTAGGCCCTTTTCCCGGTTGATGGCCTCCAGCAGCAATCCATTCAATGTCCTAAGTTCATTTTCCGTATAATCACTGACGGTAAAACCCAACTGCCGGCTAATGCCCTGCCTGTTATAATTGATACCCCAAAAAAGATTGAAAATGATATAGATCGCGCATACCCGTACCAGTAATCGGTACCACCAAGCGGATCGGCTTCCCGGTGCGGCTTCCCCTCTTCGCTTTTGAAACCATATCCTTCCTTTACTGAATAGCCTGACTATCAACCAAATAATTACCAAACCGTACAAAATATCCCCCAGGCTGAAGGGCAATAAACCCGTCAGGTTACGTAGCACGGCGGATATCTTGGGAAACAGGCCTGTACTGTAACCCGTCTCCACGCGGGCCTGATCCCCTGCATAAAGGCGAATCACGATACAAACCAGCAGCCACCCGGCCAATTTCAGGTACCTTGGAACCTTGATCATCGGGCTAAAATACGGCAAAGCCGGTTTACGGGGCTTTACAACAGATAAAAATGGCCTCAGAAACACAAAAAATAACAAAAAAGGCTTACCTTTGCCCTCCTTTAAACTGAACGCCATGGCGAACAGGCATGAATATGAAATACCATTCGTTGGTCTGAAGCCGGGAGTTCACCAGTTTGAATACGATTTAAACGATCAGTTCTTTACAGAAAAGGGGGCCAAAGACTTTGTCAATGCCCAGGCCCATGTCAAACTAAGCCTGGAAAAGCACAGCTCTTTCATGTTGCTGACGTTTGAGGTTGGCGGCAAGGCCCAGGTGACCTGCGACCGATGTGGTAACCCATTGATGATCGACCTTTGGGACGAATTCAAGACGCTGGTAAAACTGGTTGACAACGCCGAAGAAATGAACGAACAGGAAGAAGACCCGGACGTTTTTTACCTGTCAAGAACGGAAAGCCACCTGGATGTAAGTGATTTCCTGTACGACTTTGCCATTCTCAGCGTACCCATGCAGCGGATGTGCAGCGAATCGGAAATGGGAGGCCCGCAATGTAACCAGGAAGTGCTGAATATGCTGAAGGAAATGGAAAGCCGCCAGCAGGAACACAATGCCAATGCACTGTGGAAAGGACTGGATAAGTACAAGGAAAACTGATCAGAACAAGATAACATAACAAACAAACAATAAAAAAACGAACATATGCCAAATCCCAAGAGGCGCCATTCACAACAACGCAGCGCAAAAAGAAGGACGCATTATAAGGCTGTAGCAGCCACGCTGAGCACCGATAGCACCACCGGTGAGATCCACGTTCGCCACCGCGCTCATGTGAGCGAAGGCAAACTGTTTTACAAAGGGAAACTGGTTGCTGAAAAAGCTCCGCTGAAAGCATAATTGTCTCTTCTGAAAATAATTGATTCCAAGACTAAAGATTGAATAACTTCAATCCTGGTTTTGGAATTTTTCATTTACCATCAATGACCTCTCTATGATCCAAATCGGGCTGGATATGATGGGTGGCGACTACGCCCCGCTTGAAGCCGTCAAAGGTGCCGCAGCATTCCTGGCAGATAATGGCCATGATGCACACCTCGTACTGATCGGCGACCAGGATGCCATCACAGAACAAATGACAGGCCATTCGCTCCCGGAAGGTAAATACAGCCTGGTTCACGCCCCGCAGGTCATTGAGATGCACGAACATCCCACCAAAGCGCTGAAAGAAAAACAGCAATCTTCCATAGCCATAGGATTTCATTTGCTGGCCACCGGAAAGATCGATGCGTTCATTTCCGCCGGAAATACGGGTGCCATGATGGTGGGAGCCTTGTACAGTATCAAAGCCATCGAAGGAATAGCCAGGCCAACCATCGGCGCCTATATGCCCCGCGAGAACGGCTCCCTGGGGTTACTGGTGGATGTGGGCCTGAACTCCGATTGCAAACCGGAAAACCTGAACCAGTTTGCCATTTTGGGATCATTATTCGCCAGGCATATCCTCAAAACCGATAACCCCAGAACAGGTCTCCTGAATATCGGGGAAGAAGAAGGCAAAGGGAACCTTTTGGCACAGGCCGCTTATCCCCTGTTGAAAGAAAACAAACAGATCAACTTCATCGGGAACATAGAAGGCCGGGATGTGCTGCTCGATAAAGCCGACGTGATCGTATGTGATGGGTTCACGGGAAACGTCGTGCTCAAATTTGCTGAGAGCATTTATGACATAGTCACACGCCGGAAAATACAGGACGAGCATTTTGAACGTTTTAATTTTGAAACATACGGTGGCGTGCCTGTCCTGGGCGTTTCCAAACCAGTGATCATCGGACACGGCATCTCGCATGCCACCGCATTCAAGAATATGATCCATATCGCCTGCCGGATGATTGAAACAGACCTTACCGGCAAGATCAGGGAAAGCCTGGCCGCCTCGTAAGAACCGGCAATCTGATCCCTCTTTTTCCTTATTCGTAATTCAATTTCCCGATTCGTCAGTGAGATTGTACATTCCCTCGGCACTTTTGCGGCATGAAAAAGATCATCCCCGCATTGACCGTACTTTGCATTTGCCAATCGTTACTCCCACTAAAAACCGATGGGCAGGTCAAACAATCAGACAGTACCCAACTACCACCAGTATATCTTCCCGAGATCACACTGATCGGCCGTAACAGCCAAACGGATGTTCACCAGATGCCGGAAATCGTTGGCACCAGCATTTTTGCCGGAAAAAAGAATTCACTCATCATCATCGATAACCTGAATGCCAATATCGTAACGAACAATATGAGGCAGGTCATGGCCAAGGTTCCCGGTATCCATACCTGGGAAAGTGACGGTAGTGGCATACAGATCGGCATGGCAACACGTGGCTTAAGCCCTAACCGGAGCTGGGAATTCAATGTGCGACAAAACGGATATGATATTTCATCCGATCCCTTTGGATACCCGGAAGCCTATTATACCCCGCAGTTACAGGCCGTTCAACGGTTACAGATCGTTCGGGGTGCCGGTGCCCTTCAATACGGTCCTCAATTTGGCGGCATGCTGAATTTCATTCTGCGTGATGGAAGCGACATTCAAAAACCCATTGAACTGGAAACACAAAACACTGCAGGAAGTTTTGGCCTTTTCAACAGTTATACGGCCATTGGAGGCCAGTTGAACAAGGTTCATTATTATGGATTTTACGATCACCGCCAAGCCGATGGCTGGAGAGAGAACGGCCGGTATAAAGTACGTACCGGTTTCACTTCAGTTAATTACCAGGTTTCGCCAAAACTTAAACTCGGGTTTGAACTGATGCGCTGGAATATGAGGAGCCAACAACCGGGAGGATTAACCGATACGCAATGGGCAACTGATGCGCAGCAAAGCTTCCGTGCCCGCAATTGGTTTGATATTGCCTGGAATACGGCGGCACTTTCCGCCACTTATCAATTCAACCGGTCGAACCGGCTTGACCTTAAATTGTTTGGCCTTACCGGAGACCGTAACAGTGTCGGTTACCTGAAAGCTATAACCATTCCGGATACCATTGATGCCAACACGCTTCAATACCAGAATCGCCAGGTTGACATCGACAAATACCGAAATATCGGCGCAGAATTGAGATCCCTATCCGACTACCGGATCGGGAAAATGAAACATTCCCTTTCTGCAGGCATCAGATATTTTAAAGGAAAAACCGACCGGTTGAAAAACGGGAAAGGTACCACAGGATCGGATTATGATCACAGCATCGATGGAGATTTCCCAACCGATGTAGATCTGACAACGGAGAATATGGCCTTCTTTGCCGAAAACCTGTTCCGCATAAACGATAAGCTATTGATCGTACCGGGCTTCCGTTTTGAACATCTCCGTACATTGGCCGATGGCAGGCTTAGTTTCAACCCAGACGGGTCGGCCAACCGGATCAACCGCGAAAGACGCTCCAGAAATTTTATCTTATTCGGTATCGGCACAGAATACCATACATCCATTTCAACGGAAATATATGCCAACTTTACCCAGGCATACAGACCGATGCTCTTCTCCGACCTGACGGCCTCTCCCACCACAGACCTGATCGACCCCAACCTGCGGGACGCCCGGGGCTATAGTATTGAAGCCGGCTACAGGGGAAAGATTTCCAATTACCTCCAGTTTGATGCAGGCCTCTTTTTGCTGCAATACAACAATCGCATCGGAACCATAACAAAGGAAAGAACTGATGGAAGCACTTATCAATACCGGACCAATGTAGCCAACAGCAGGAGCCGCGGATTTGAATCCATGATTGAATTTAACCCGGTAAAAGCCTGGATGAAGAAGACCAACTGGGGCAGTATCGGCCTCTTTGCTTCCTATTCGTACACCGATGCCCGTTATGGAAATTTTAGCGTTGTCAAGAAAGAAGGGAATACCCTGGTGGAAAGCAATTTAAAAAACAACCGGGTGGAAAATGCACCGGAGCATGTTTTCAGGGGCGGGTTCACTTACTATTTCAAGGGATTCTCCATCACACCCCAGATCAGCCATACCAGTCGTATGTTCAGCGATGCCAATAATACGGCGGTGGCATCAGCCAATGGTCAGACGGGTATCATTCCCGCATACAGCATCATTGATGTTTCGGCCACTTACCGGATGAATGAACGGTATACTTTCAGGGCCGGTGTCAATAACCTGTCCAATAAAAAGTATTTTACCAGGCGATCAGGAGGATATCCCGGACCAGGCATACTACCATCCGATGCACGGAATTTGTACTGTACTGTTGGAATCAAAATTTAAGCCTGCATCCATTGATGTAAAAAAACTGCAACAAAGGATCATTGCATATTGAGTAAACACATAAGATACTTTAAGTATCCCCCGAATAAAAAAACAGCTGTTCTGAGAACAGCTGTTTTTTTTGGGTAAGGTTCTATGATCCTATTATCAGAGGAAAAATATTGCAGACATGACGGTCCGATAAAGATATGCAGACTATCAAAGGAGAGGTTTTTACACTTTAAACAATGCCCCGAGTACCCAGTATTTACTGTTGGAAGTAGTGGATTTGGCCTTCACCTGGGTTACGGCCGTTTTCTTTTGTTTGGGTTGAAGGCTTTGGGAATTAGATGAAGCAAAGCAAAACGTTTGAGCAGCCAGGTTTGCCATCATCATGATCATCAGCAGCCAAATCACTTTATTCTTCATAATACAGTTTTAATATGTCCAAAACTATTGTTATTCCAACTACCCCACAATCACATAAATATGTGAAAAAATGATGTGTGGGAAGGTCAAAAATCGTGGCAGGTGGTTTCAGATCAGGTTGCAGGCTTGGGTGAAAAACCGGGTTCCGGCTTTATACTATCTTGTCTTTGAACGCTTTAGCTACAGCTTCGCTTTTGCTGTTCACATGCAGTTTTTCGTAGATTTTTTTGATATGGCTTCTGACCGTATCGATGGAAATGAACATCTCGCTGGCAATCATCTTATAGCTGTAGCCGTCAACCAGGAGTTGCAAAACATGCTTTTCCCGGTCCGACAGGTTATAATCTTCCCCTTTTTCATTGTTCATGGAAGAGAACATTTTTAATACCTGTGTGGCCACTGAAGCCGTCATAGGCGCTCCGCCCGTTTGGGCTTCCGCAATATATTCCAGCAGCCTGGCCGGTGGGGTTTTCTTAAGTATATACCCGTTTGCACCATGACTGATGGCCTGAAAGATGTTCTTATTATCGTCAAATACCGTTAGCATGAGAATCTTTACCTCGGGGTCCACTTCCCTGATCTTTTTAAGCCCTTCGATACCATTGACGCCCGGCATATCAATATCCATCAAAATCACATCGGGCCTGAAAGCTTCCACTTCATCAACCACATTCATACAATTGGGATAGGATGCCAGCACATCATAGCCGTCTGAACCATTGATCAGCATGGTTAGTCCTTCCCTTAGCTGGGCATTATCTTCATAAATCAGCACCTTGATCATAACGATAAATTTGATGTATGTGGAATGTAGCCTTACAAATGTAAACCTGAAGCACAGCAAAAACAATCACATAAATATGTTAAAGAACCTTAAAAACCCCGGCCGCCGGTTGCCACCCGGTAACCAGATGGCCATACTTTCCGCCAGATTGCGCCTACAGCAATGCAAATCAGCAGTATGATCAATGGAACAACCAGGAAGGTAAACAACCGGTAATAGGTGAAGCCCTGCAGGTAAATATAAAAAATCCTGGTCAGGTAAGGCAACAAGGGTACGTGCAGCGCATAAATGATGAACGAAAATGAGGCTATCCAGGTAAACCATTTCTTAGACATACACCAGGCCACCATTTTATCTCCACTATACCATACCGCGATGATGCCGCTGGTAATGGATATGTAATGAAGGGTTGACATGGTGAGTACGGTGGTAAAATTGTATTCATCAAATTCAAATGCCATCCATGTTTTAATGAACGACAGTCCGGCAAAAATGAGCCAGCACAACGTTGTACTAACCCATACAGGTTTCCGTTCAACCGGGAAATGGCTTTTTGAGATCCAGATCCCCAGAGAGAAAAAGAGCATGCCCTGGGCCTCAAAGAATAATATTCCAAATTTCAGGATCGTCAGTATGAATAAGGTCACAAACCAGGGTAATGGAAATTTTAGAACAGCCTTTTTTAACAACGGGTATATCATGTTATAAAAGAACAGGCTTCGGATAAACCATAACTGAAAAGACACCGGCGCAAGGAGCCATCGCTTGAGGATGTCGATGACCCCAAATGCTGAATAGGGCCGGTTGTCATTGAACTGGTCGAGTTGTGATTCCAAAACCGCACGGGCTGTAACGGGAAATTGTTGCCAGATAAATGTCATCAGCAACCCCATCGCGCTCCAGATAAAGAAAGGGATCATGAGCGTGTTGAATCGTTTGCCGATCCTGCCCCAGTAAGGGCGTGTGTCCTGCAGGGAAAAAATATATCCCGAAATGATGAACAACAGGGGTATCCTGAAACGCAACAATCCGTTGGCCACATAGTATTCGAAGAAAGTGGTGAACGTGGTGGGTTCATTCACCAGGCTATAAGGCTGCAGGTATGTCTCCTGCAAATTGTACCCATGTACAAAAAGTAGCAGGGAGATGCACAGGAATGAATAAAACCGCAGTTTCTGGCTTAAGAACCGGTTCATACAGTTGTTTTGTTTTCGGTTTATCGCTCCGGAACCCTGAGTATCACCTCAGTTCCCGCACCGGGTGCCGACAGGATGCTGAGCGTCCCGTTCATGGATTCAGCTCTTTTTTTCATATTCCCCATACCATTGCCCCCGAATGCGGCACCTGAACTTTTTTGCATATCAAATCCCACACCGTCATCCTTTACAGACAAAATTATTCGCTTGCCGATGATACTAACGTCAACTGATACTCGAGATGCCTTCGAATATTTAGCCGCATTGTTCAATGCCTCTTTGAACACCAGGAAAAAATCCCGGCGCATTTCCATATTCAGTTTGGCGTCCTGCACATCTTCCGCCACGTGAAATTCAAGGTCTATGCCTTTGGCCTCCAGCACGTGGGTGGCAAATTCCCTCATCCTCGATGTAATGCGCTGCATGCTGTCGTTGGATGGCTTGATACTCCAAACGATATCGTCCATAGCTTCCATCATCCGCTGGCTGTTCTCACTGATCTTGCCGAGGTATTCGGATGTTTTGACCGCATCGGTATTCATTTTTGTTTTGGCCATAGACGCCAGGATATTGATCGTACTCAGTGTACTGCCCATATCATCGTGCAGGTCGCGGGCCACTTTGTTTCTCAGTTTTTCCACAGCCAGCAATCGTTTTACCCGTGCATTATGCAGATCGTAAATGACAAGCAATACCAGGAATATCAGGCTGCTGATAAACCAGCCGGTTCGCCAGAAAGGGGGTTTGATCTGAATATCGAATGAGGTAATGCCCGATGAACGAACCCCTTCCAGGTTCTCACAATACACACTGAAGGTATATTTTCCCGGAGGAAGCAAAGAGTAATTGGCAAAATATCCCTGGTCGGCCTTGATCCAGTTTTTATCGATCCCCTCCATTTTATAGTAATAGGTAAGTTTATCCCTTTCGGTAAAACTCAGCGAAGAAAAATAAATGGAGACGGAATTCTGGTTATGGTTGAGTTTCAACACCGGCCGGGCAAGCAAAGAGTCTACCGGCAGAAATTCATTGAATATCTTAAAATCGGTGATACTGACGTTCGACGGTGGCCTGGTATTTGAAAAGATACCGGGGTCAAATAACAAGACATTGTTGCTGCCGCCAAAGATCAGGTTTCCGTTATTACAAACCAGGTCGGCCACGCTGGTTTGTTCAGATACGAGGATGCCGTCTTTCCGGCCATAGGGGGTGATGTGATTATTCATCGGGTTGAAACGGCAAAGTCCGCTCGATGTGATGATCCACAAATAACCCTTTTTGTCCATACGCAAACGGTACACGTTATTCGATGGCAGTCCGTCTTCATAAGACAACCAGGAAACCCGCCCCGTCCATTTGTTGACAAAATTCAACACCCCTGCGCCATACACGATGATGCTGTCGTTCAATTGCTCGATATCGCTGCCTGTATTGCTGTATAGCCTGTTGCTGGCCATATTGGCTGTATAATGCTGGATGACCTTGCCGGAAACCGGGTGCACGGCATATAATCCTTTTTCATGTGTGGCCAACCAGATCCAGCCTTGTTTGTCGACAAATATTTTATAGATAATGGTCCCTATTTCCTGCACGATCCTGAACTGGCCATTCTCATAACAAATCAGTTTGCCCGATTGCGTTCCGAGCCAGATCCTGCCAGCCCTGTCTTCTGCTATGTACCGAATGGTGCTGCCCCCGGCCTCTGCAGGCTGAAGGTAACGCGTGGTTTTCTTTTCAGGGTCATAGATCAGTAACACCCCGCTATTACATCCCACCCAGATATGGCCGGTCAATCTTTCGCGGCAAAGGCTCCAGGTGAGTTTTGTGGCCCATTTGGATGCGGGGTCCCAATTGGCCGGTGGCGGCTGTTTGTATACATCGCAAGTTTTAGGACGGTAAAATTTATCGATGATCTTGATACCGGTTCCCCAGGATGCGATCCAGATATCTTCATTGGGTAATTCCAGTATATCGGTTACCGATACCGGCTCTTTTTTATTTCCAAAAATGAGGTTGACCAGTGCATAAGATTCAGTGCCAACCGGTGTAAAGAACAACCCCCGATCGGTGGCAAACCAAAGACTGCCATCCCTGTCTTCCATAACCTGGTAAATAGTCTCGTAGCTGATACCGATTTGTTCCGTGCCACTGGCGATGTAATCAAACTTTTGGAGGCTCCTGTCGTAGTTAAACAGGATGCCGGAGCCATACACCCAAAATCCATGATTCCGGGTTTCGTAAAAATGATGGAATTCAGTGTACCCGACCGGGCCTGTCTAGATGCCCGTGGTGTCTGCGTTCAGGTAGGTAGCACCTGTGCTGTCGAGGCAATGAACCTGTTGTCCACCACCACCCCATTTGGGCCAGCCGACGATCCAGAATCGCCTTTTCTGATCGATATATACAGTCGTAATGCCATCCTGTATCCTCTCATTGTTCAGAATGGCCAGTTTGTTTGGATTGAAATGCCGGCTCCAGACCTGTTTAGTCGCGCGGTCGTAAACACATAATCCACTGTCGCATGGCAACCATATCCGTTTATTGATCACATCTTCATAAGCCCCGATGGACGTGGGTATCCAACCTTTGGGAAACGTGATCGTCTGATCATCCACAAAAGACATTTTCAGCAGATCAAGCCTCAACAATCCCAACCGGCTGACATGGAGGAAGACCTCGCCCATTTGTGATTTCCATAAAAAAAAATCCGATCTGGGCTGAACGACCTTTTTGGTTTTAAGCTGGAGTTTGTGATAACTGAAGTCTGCCGTATTGAAAATCCCGAATTCCCTCAGTGTATAAAATGAGATCAGCAAACGCGTTGAATCCAGTCCAATGATCTGGCCTACCGGAGCGTAAGGAAGCGGCTCGCTTCCATTTTTAGCGGTGGTGGCAAAATACACAAACTTGCCTCCGTCAAAACGTTGCAAGCCATTGGCCGTTCCCACCCAGATGTATCCGCGCGGATCCTGGTACAGGCATTGTACCAGGTTGCTGGCCAGTCCTTTTCCATCGCTGGTGGTAATGCGGTTAAACGCAAATCCCTGGAACTGCTGCGCCTTGCAAAACTGTATTGCAAGCAGGAGCAGGATCATCAAACTGTATGACCGGGACTTTCTCATATGCTGTTGCAAATCTAACCATTGGAAAGGCATTTTTAAACAGGGAGGCAAAAACCACATATTTATGTGATGACGGTAGCCTTAGTTGATGCAATCCGTATGACAGACGGCAAATCAGGCTGACAGGGATGATCGGCAGCCTTCACAGCGGACTTTACGTCCACCGGTTCATAGATCTTTCACACGATTATGCGATTGTCCGACGCACCACCTCAACGGATATTTGCATCATGAAAGTCGGGAAAATAAAAAATGAACTTCCTGTAACTTTTGAAAACCGATATCCGTATCAAAAGCACAATCAATTAAAAAAATAAAAACAACCAGCCATGAAAGGGAAATTCATTACCACGCAAATCATGATCGTATGCATGGGAAACAAACAGTCAGCCAAATCGATCAAAGGTCACCATGAGCGTTTGACGGAATCCATCAGCAAATTGATGGTCGGCTCAATGGCCCAACCCGTTATCGCACTTGCGGGAGACAGGAACCGTGCAGCTTAATGCAGCATTAAATCAGGAATAACTTGATCATGAGATCACACATGACCATAACAGACATACAAAGATTGTTTTGGAAATCAATGGATGAAATATTCCATTTCCTGATTGATATATCCGGGGAGCATGATGTTCCTATGAAAAATGCATTCAAGCCCAGGCCCGTACCTAAAAGAAAAGTGAAAAAACAAGATTACCTCAGAGGTCTTTCAGGATCTTGATCTCGTTCCTGTACAGGATGATCTTTTTATTATTCTCCAGTTGTTTGAGCAGCCTTGAGATGACCACACGCGAAGTGGCCAGCTCATCCGCGATCTGGTAGTGAGATGATTTGATAACACTTGAACCGGAAAGTTTTTGCTTCTCTTTCAGATAAGAAACCAGGCGTTCATCGAGTTTATGAAAAGCGATACTTTCAATTGATTTAAGCAATTCGGTGAACCGGTCGTTGAAGCTCCGGAAAATATAGTTCTTCCAGCCCGGGTATGTGCACAGCCATTCGTCCAGTTTTACATGAGGGATGCCGATCAACTCCACATCATCTTCCGCCACTGCCCTGATCTCGCTTTTCTTAGCTTCCACGCAACAGCTATAAGCCATTGAACAGCTCTCGCTGCTTCCCAGGTAATACAGGAATCCCCCTTTCCGTTCTCATCCATCCGCATCACTTTCACCGTGCCCTTCAATACGATGGGCATCATCCGGATATACTTTCCGTAATCCATGATCACATCCCCTTCCCGGTAATGCTGGTACACGCCAAACTGACCGATCCTCGGTAATGAGTTTTGGTCTGGAACAAGCCTGCTAATGAATCGAGGTTCAAATGAAATTGTTTTGGTTTAAGATATGCCGGGATATGCTATACACAGTTCACTAAAGTTACAGGATTAAATCATTACTTATCTTCTTATGCACCCATGCACCGAATGCATCTGATCAGACTTGCCAGATTTAAAAATTATAATTCACCACCAGGTTATAGTTGATCATATCCACCTTATTGATCACATATTTCAGGTTAGAAGGCAGTTCTCCCGCCCGTTTCTTGGCAGCAACAAGCAACTGCGCATCCATGCCTTTCAGTAACCCGTGTAACTGGTACCGTATTTCGGTATTCACCTGGTAGTAGGATGGCAGGCCATATTTATTCAGGCGGAAATCACTGATCTCGGGTAATTGGTAGTAACCCGCAGAAATCGCAGCTTTCAGACCCTTGCGCGGAACCTTATAGGTGGTCATGACCGCAACTGCATCCACATCCCCGAAGCCTTCATTGCGCTCCCGGGGCATAAAGGTATAAAAGGGGTCCCTTCCCCACTCCCGGGGCATCAGGTACCTGCCATCTGCTGTTATTCGGGTATAATTAAGGGTGGCTTCCCATCTTTCATCAGACCAGCCAGCGCGACCGCTAAATGCCCAGGCATGGCTTCCCGGTGTTGCATAAGCGAGTGCCGGGTCGTTGTTTCCCCCGTTATGCAAAATGTCCTGGCGTATACCCATCACCGATATTAAAACGGATTGTTTGTCTTTTAAGGGCAAACGGTAATCTGCCTGGATCATTGCAGCATTAAAGATATTCTCTACAAATAGATCCCACCTTACGCAGGGCCAGTTTTTTGCCAGGGTTGGCATGGATGCCCAACTGAAAAAGCCCCGGCACTTGTAAGATTGCCAGATACTGCGATTTTGCTCCATCTGCACGCACACCGGAAGGATATACGCCCATCGATTCATCTACATTAAACCAACGGGTGGTGCTCCTGGGCGAAATGGCATAAAGCCAACCCCTTCGACAGTCAATTTTTTATGGGCCTTCCATTCTCCGTAGATCCCCTCTACACCTGTGGGCCGCATACGCCCATCCTGCAGGTTGATGAACGGCGTATTGAGCAGTTGCCTTCCTGCATTACCGGATCCTTTTCCATGGCTGTATTTCAGGTAAAATTCTTCCAGCCGGTCTATGTCCTTTTTATTGACGGGTCTTCCACATCATATAATCCTATTTCATACCGATTGGCCTGTCCTGTCAGCGGATCGGGATGCGTAAGGTTAGATGATCCAATATTGAAAATATAAAAACCCCCAATGGCCACCTGGAATCCCTTGAATTTGGCTGTTTCATATCGTATGCCACCACCTGCCGCCTGTCCGTAATAATCAGATAAACCCGACCGGTTGTCGGTTGCCATGAAAAAATAGCGGAAATGGCCGTGCAGTGTTCCTGAACGAAATGCATATAACAGGCTGGTGGTATCAGCATCCCCTGTATGACCATGTTGATGATCGTAATGAGTGGTCGCCTTTTCAACTGTTTGTGCCTGGAGGAATGAAACAAAAAGAATGGTCAAAAGAAGAAGATTACCTGCTTTTAAATATTGCTTGACACTGTCTTTCATTTCTTCTGATTTTTGCTGAACAAAGTTCAGATGTTGTCATTACATATTCATCATACCGCCTGTCCAAACATTCAATTACCCGGAGAAAATTCTCTACGCTTTAGTTTGCTGCTTTTTTGTATCGGATGACTGGGTTGATTTTTTCTGTGCGGCGACCATGGGTTTGAATGGTCCGTATTTATGCTGCTTTTCCGAAAACCCATCTGTATAAGGGCCAAAAGGATGGTCGATGGGTTTTTTAGAAATATCCGGCCAATCGCGGGGCGTTTCCTTATGCGGACGGGGCTGACTATTGATAAACGCGGCGATATCCCATGCTTCTTCATCGGATAGCACAGGGTTTTCAAAGTTGGTTCCCTGTGGCATATTACATTTGACATACTTCGCTAAATTGCTGATCCTGTATAGTCCTGCGCCGTCGTTATAACTATGCGTCCCCCATAAAGGCGGGAATGCATACTCACCGCCAGCCGCAACGCCCTGGCCATCCGCCTGGTGGCAACTGGCACATCTTGCCTGGTATACCTGTTTGCCATGCACGGGATCGGCAGCCCTGTCAAGATATGACAGATCCTTAAATCCCGAACCCGGTGCCTTTTCACCTTTGGGAACATTACTACCGATATATTCAATGTATTTCCTGATAGCCATGAGTTCACGACTTCCGCTATCCAGCGCCTTTCCATTCAGGCTTCTTTCAAAACAGTCATTCACACGCTTATTGATATCTTCCACTGCACCGGAACGCGCCCTGAATTTTGGATACATGGATGCCACTGAGCCATAATTATTACCAAACACGGCTGTACCTGCCCCTAAATGGCAATTCTGACAATTCATTCCATTGGTGGAATGCATGACTGATCCGGAAGGACCCAAATACCTGGCCGTATGAGACACCAGTTCCTTTCCATATTCAATTTCCTTTTTCAAAGCCTGATCCTGTATGACCGCTATGTCGGCTGGTTGCCAGTAAGATGGCGTTTTGTCCGCCGTTGCCTGTTGGTTCCCACCACTGCCGGATGGCGCGTTTGTTGAATGTACGTTAGCCAGGCCGGTTTCCTTCCCGCCTGAAAATAACAGGATGAATGGAACTGATACCAGCCCGATCACCAGAACCACGATGATAAACATGAGCCTGTTGATCACAGAAACCATGTTACCCGTTGTTAGACCGGAAGAATTTTCGGTATGATGCTCATTGATTGACATGATATACAAACTTGAATGACCTAATCATTGGGGAAGCTTATCCCTGAAATATCCATACACCCAGGTACCGGCGATGGCGCTTAGTAATGTGATGACCACCACCGTTGCACCGGTTCCGATCTGCGCATATAACGGTCCCGGACAAGCGCCTGTTATGGCCCAACCGAAACCAAAGATCAGACCGCCATAGATCTGCCCCTTATTAAAAGTTTTTGGATGAAATTCAATGGTTTCGCCATGTATCGTTTTGATCTTGAATTTTTTGATCAGCCACACAGATATCATACCCACAACAACGGCGCTCCCAATGACACCGTACATGTGAAAAGATTGCAACCTGAACATCTCCTGGATCCGGAACCAACTAATGATCTCGGCTTTGACAAATACGATCCCGAAAAGCATACCCACGATCATGTACTTGATATTCTTATACCATTTCTTATCGTCCCCGTCACTTTTATTGACACACATGGCATCGAGTGACCGAACTTCAAAATCCGTATTGGTTTCTTTGAGTGCTGGAACAGACTGCGTCATTCTTTTAGTGGTAATTTTTTGCATCTCGATGAATCATTACAGTGATAAAATAAAAAGGCAGGATCAGGTTAGCCATGATAAAGCCTCCCGCCATGAAACAACAGGTTGCCACCAGTGAAGGCCATTGAAGGTCGACAAACCCATGATGGCACGCCCGCTTGTGCAACCGCCCGCATACCGGGTGCCAAATCCCACCAGGAATCCCCCCACCGACCATCATAACCAAACCTTTGACAGTGAGCAATGTCGCGGCTGCTGAACACCTGCAGGGGAATTAACGACGTGTAGTCGTTAATTCCGTAACCTGCCAGTTCACTGACCAGTGCCTGATGCACACGGATCGGTTCAGGATCCGCCAGCCATTGAGCCGCTATGATGCCACTGAAAATGCCCACTACGAAAAACATTGCCCATACTGTCAATCATATGAAAAGAAAGGAATCTTAGCGGGTACATTACGCTGCGCATATACGTTGCAGTGAAGAACTGATACCAAATGATTTGTTCCCGAGAATAAAGGCAGGTGACTTCGCCAACTCAATCAAAGCGCCCGCAATATACCAGGGCCAGGGTTGTTTGATCCATTCAATCAGTGTCATAGTAAATAAAAATATTTGAACTGTGGTTTAAAATATACAGTTCATGCTGGCAACAACATTGTTATCCCTGCATTGTGCGATTATTTCATAGTATCCGTGCAGGATACTTCTTCCCATGCGCCTTTGTTTTCTACGTGCTTCAGTCTCTTCTTCGGAGTACCTGTTTTGCCATACCAGCCCTGTGGCCGCTTCTGCAACCAAACAAACCCCGTTATACTCCGCCAGCTCATGCCATCTTGCTTCTGCGGGTATTCAGCGAGTTCACGGCACAGGGAAGGTGCCATCTTCCTGCCACTTCCGTCGTCTGAACATCGTCAATGATCAATTTACCATTTTCGGATGCCTTATCCTGCAGACCCTGCAGGATTATTGCCCGCAACGTTATCCCGCTCATTTGTTCGACAGGCATACAAGGATACACTGAGGATGAATACAATGACCAGCCGGTAATATGGTTTCATTGAACATACTGATTTACTGAAGTCCAGGTGCCGCCGTTTATGACAGGGCTGATGCCATTGGATTCCAGGAAAGCTTTGGCTTGTGCACTCCTGTTCCCGCTCCGGCAGAAAACAATAACATTCTTTTTGCCTTTGAATTTAGCCAACTGATGAGGTATAGTGTCCAATGGAATATTGACAGAACCTTTCACGCTTCCTCATAAATTCGCCGGGTGTTCTGACATCCATTAAATACGCCCCTTCTGCAATGACAGAAGCCAGGCCCAAGCAGAAGGGCGCAGCGCCGAAAAGTTTATCAGGAAACTCATAATATGAAATTTTATGATCTATGATGTAAGTGATATGAATGAAAAAACTACGATTGGTTTGATTCATCAAACCTATGTGCGCAGACCGAAAATAGACATAGAACTTTGGTGCAAATTCAACGGCTCAAGGTTCATCCAGGTGTTAACTTCATAGATGAATTTCCTGATCACACCCAACAGCCCGTTTTTGGGAA
Organism: Ferruginibacter sp.; assembly: GCA_046329695.1. Classification (GTDB taxonomy): domain Bacteria; phylum Bacteroidota; class Bacteroidia; order Chitinophagales; family Chitinophagaceae; genus Ferruginibacter. The sequence continues at coordinate 1,087 of JAXLUE010000003.1, read as the reverse complement.
CAACGCCACTCTGCCTCCAAAGCGCTTTCCCGTTCTTAAACAGGATGAGTGTCGGAACGCCCTGTACCTGGTATTCATAAGCGGCCTGTGGATTCTTGTCCACATCCACTTTGATGATCGTCGCATCCTCGCCAAGTTCCGATTTCACCTCATGCAGAATGGGTGACATCATTTTACATGGTCCGCACCATTCAGCAAAAAAATCAACCAGCACCGGCTTATCAGATTGTATGATTTCGTTAAAGGTCATAACAGGTATAAGATTTATTAATTAAAGATTACGGCTATCGTTCATCCTTTCTTCTTTTCAAACAAGCTTAACAGCAGGAAGCCCATCACCGAACCATAGAGGGTGCTATTCAGGGGTTTTGATGTGATCGAACATGTACCGCTTGAACATCCGACAAAATACCAGTAGGCATAACCGGCGATGGCGCCGAGAAACAACCCGGCAACAGCCCATTTATTTTGTATCAGTAACTTCTTCATAGTTGATCTCCTTTGACTGACCATTTTTTTTAACAGGCACACTGCATCCGGATACTCCACAACAGCCCATATTGAACAATGCCATAGCACTGAACAACAGACCCAGCAATCCAAGCACAAAATCTGAAGCGGCAAAACCCTGGAAAATGATGATAATTCCCAACACAAGCCTCAGAACGCGCATTACATTCCAGTTCTCCATGATCATTCCTTTCATAATAACTTATTGTATATGCAAATTTACCTCATAAAAAGAGGGCGGGAAGTAACATTGGTTACACTGGGAATTCCCTTGATACAACCAATACCAGTTTGATTAAAAGTCACATGAATATAGAAAGATGGGTGAATGAATATGAAATTGACCATTACAATAAACCCTGGTCAAACAGACCGTTTACCAGATCAGGCCTCAATCAAAATCCGACTTTAAGTAACACCCTGTCAACGACCAAACTTTCCTTATGCTGTTCCTTTGAGGATCTTATTCCAATACAGCCAGGGGAGTATATATTTTTTCAGGATCCACATCGTCCATCTCGGTTTGGCCTGGTCGAATGGGAATGTCATGGTTGGCTTATTGCTGTAATCGAATTCC
>JAXLUE010000029.1:0-28183 GCA_046329695.1 Ferruginibacter sp. | reverse complement strand
AACTTTACTGATGCCCTGGGTTGTACAGGTTCAGGCACCGCAACTTTGACAACCAATTCTCCCCTTGCCCTCACCGTTAGCTTGACCATGCCTCTTTGTTTCCATGATAACAATGGCGTGATCACCATCGGTGCATCAGGCGGCGTACCGGCATATGAATATTCCATGGATGCAGGCACAACATACCAGGCTTCAGGCACTTTCGCGGGACTGACTGCCAACACCTATACTTTCCGTGTACGGGATAATGTGGGCTGCATCAAGGATTCGATCGTCACTCTAAGCGAACCAACCCTGCTTACTGCAAGCGCCGTAAGCTTACCCGGTACTTGCAACGGCAATGATGGAACGATCACCGTAACCGCAGGTGGCGGAACGCCGGCATACCAATATTCCATTGATAACGGTACCACTTACCAGCCTGGTACAAGTTTCACCGTTTCAGGGGGCAGCTATCCGAACATCAAGGTCAAAGATGCCAACAACTGCGAAGCAAATACCAATGTAACCGTCGTGCTGATCGATAATATGTTCCTGACACTGGGAACAGACTCAACCATTTGCGTGGAATCCACTGTCAGGCTTGAACCCCAAACCAATCCTGAAGTGTCCATTTTCCAATGGACTTCACCGGATGCGCTGATCAGTACTTTGGATTACGACACGGTTAAAAACCCGATTGCCACTCCTACTGACACCGCTACCTATATCCTGCATGCCACCTGGGGTGTTTGTTCCAGGATCGACACCATCATCATCAATGTCAAACATAAACCGATACCTCAGGCAGGGCCAGATAAATATGTTTGTTTTGACAACCCGGTAACCTTCCTGCAGGCCAGTGCCCTGGATACATCAGGCCCCGTTATTTATTCCTGGGCTCCTGCGGCCACTTTGGACACTCCGGATTCCAGTTATACGGTAGCTCACCCAGACTCAACGCAATTGTATGTGTTGACCGTTTTGGATGACTATGGATGTAATTTTGATGTGAAAGACAGCATGTTCGTTTATGTACAGCCTCCTGTACCCGCCTTTGCAGGTAATGATACAATTGCCGTAAGCGGCCAACCTCATCAAATGATGGCTTCCGGCGGCGCCCAATATGAATGGACTCCAGCCGGCCCGCTCAACCTGTCAACCATCGCCAATCCGCTGGCGACCCTCCTTAACGACCAGCAATTCGTTGTGAAAGTGACAGATGTCGGCGGATGTATTGGATACGACACCGTATTTGTGCAGGTTTACAACGGGCCAACCTATTATGTACCGAATTCATTCACGCCCAACAATGATGGCCTTAATGATTACTTCCGCGCCGTACCCGTAGGCATCTCATATACCGAGTGGTTCAGGGTATTCAACAGGTTTGGAGAACTGGTTTTCAGTACCAACCAATGGCTGAAAGGATGGGATGGCAACTTCCTTGGCAAACCGGTGCAATCAGGCACCTATGTTTGGATGATCAAGGGAATGGATAAGAATGGAAAAGTAGTGGAGAAAAGAGGAACGGTTATTCTGATCAGATAGAAAAGGAATCTTATGATATACAAACTCCCGGTTAAAACCGGGAGTTTTTTATTGTCAGTATCATGCTTTACTGCTATTGATGCATGTGGTTCTCCAGGAATAAATCGGCCAGTACCAATTTAGTTACCGCTTCCAACACCACGGGAACCCTCAATGCAATACACAGATCGTGCCTGCCTTTAACGGCAAGCGTTTCCTGATTACCAGTTTCCATATTAACTGTTTGCTGCGCTTTGGGTGTGGAAGAAGTGGGCTTGACTGCCACACGGTACAGCAGCTCATTTCCATTGGATATGCCACCAGAAATTCCTCCGGCATGATTGGTTGATGTCTGCCCTGCCGCATTCAACAATGCATCGTTATGCTCACTACCCGTCATACGTGCTGCGGCAAAACCGCTTCCGAATTCTATGCCTTTAATGGCCGGAATAGAAAAAACAGCGTGACTGATCAGCGATTCCATTGAATCAAAAAATGGTTCTCCTAAACCAGGGGGTATGCCTGTTACTGAACATTCCACTATACCGCCAACGGAATCGCCCAGTTCCATGGCCTTTTTGATCCCTTCTTCGGCACTAGGCAACCCACCTATTTCGACTATACGTGACCGGCAGCTAATGCTTTTCCCGGACACCGTCAACCGATCAAGTATTTTTTGAGCGATCACTCCTCCTGCTACAAGACAGGCGGTGAGCCGGCCGGAGAAATGTCCGCCTCCACGATAATCCTGGTATCCCTTAAACTTAACCGCAGACACCCAATCGGCATGGCCAGGCCTTGGCAGATTTTTTTGTTTTTCATAATCCTGGCTCCGGGTATCCGCATTTTCAAAGAGGATCGTCAGTGGTGTACCCGTAGTAAATCCATTGAACCATCCGGAAATAATAAAGGGTGTATCTGTTTCACTTCTGGGTGTGGTGCCCGGTATCATTCCGCCGCGTCTTCTCTGTAGGTCCGATTCAAAATCATCAGGCTGTAAGCTGATCCCGGCAGGGCAACCATCAATGGTAATGCCCACGTATGGACCATGCGATTCTCCAAAAATCTGTAACCTGATGTTCTTTCCGAATCGATTCATATAATTGTAAAATTACTATTCTTCAAGTTGGATTCCCGCACCCAGTGACTGCAGGTCCAGGAAAAATTCCGCATATGACTTTCCCACCGATTCCGCATGACAAATCCTGACGTCCTTCTCAGAACGAAGGCCTGCAATTGTTGCTGCCATGGCAATGCGATGGTCATGATGTGATGAAACAGTTACCCCATTGACCGATTCCTGCCCTGTCACCGCCAGCGTATTGCCCGACTGTTGTATCGAAACCCCCAATTTGCTGAATACATCTATCAGTGATTCGGCCCGGTTGCTTTCCTTGTGTACGAGCCTGCCGGCCCCTTCGATGTAACTGGTTCCCCGGCATGCTGCTGCAAGCGCCACCAGGGGCGGGAACAGATCCGGGCAATGTGTTGCATCAAATCGAAAGGCCTCCAAAGGCTGACCGCCTTCCACGATGACCTCCCCCTCCCTGATTACATATTGAGCAAAAGCATCAGAGAGAACGGACAAAATGGCCTTATCGGCCTGCGTTGAATTCATATCAAGTCCCTGTATGGAAACAGACTCACCGGCGGTAGCGGCGGCCACCAGCAACATTGCAGCCTGGCTCCAATCGGCTTCCACATGAAAATCAATATTTCTATCCTTGCGGGCCCGGGGATAAATGACAAATCGCCGGTATGCCTCCTGCTCGATCCGATACCCGAAATTATTCATGATATCCAAACTGAGATCGATATATGGTCTGCTCACGAGATCTTTAACGGTTATGATTACCTGCTCTTCCGTGGAAGCAGCCAATGCGAATAACAATCCGGTCAGGTATTGTGAACTGGCAGATCCGTCGATCTCAATATTCGCAGTCCGCAGCGGGCCCTGAATGTGGAATGGAAGATAACCATCCTGAGAGTCGAACCTGACACCAAGTAATGGCAAGACATCATTAAAGAAATGCATGGGCCTGGATAGAAGACTGCCCTCGCCAGTTAACACACAGGGCTTTTCTGACATTGCTGCGATCGGGGTAAACATCCTGGCCGATAACCCACTTTCACCGGCATGCAGGTTTGGCTGGGGAATCGGCTTGCCGGAACTGTTGATTTCCAGGCGATCGGCATGCACATGCACTGCTGCGCCCATGGCCTTGACCAGTTCAATGGCAACCTGGTCGTCTCTACTGTAACCGGGAGTCCAGATCTGGGTGATGCCCTGGTTTAACAAGGATAATGCACATGCCCGTTGCGAGGCACTTTTGGAACGCGGTGCCAGCAAAGAACCGTTTATTCGTGAAGAAAACACAACGGCGTCCATCACAATATATGATTGATGATCGATGACAAATCGGTTACGGGTATTGGCCTGATGGCAGCAGAGCCGATATGGTCAAGCATAATGAATTGTATATCCTGGTCTGAGCGTTTTTTATCCTGCCTGATTCCCATGATCACCTTATCATAGTCTGTTTCAATATCAACGGGCAAATGGAATTTTGCCAATAATTTGATCACACGGGCCGCTTCATCAAAAGGAAATGAATTCAACCGAACAGACAGGTTACAGGCCGAAACCATCCCTATACTGACCGCATGGCCGTGTGGCAATTGATGGAGGTTCTCGATGGCATGCCCAATGGTATGTCCGAAGTTGAGTAATTTCCTTTCCCGCTTTTCCAGCACATCACGGGTAACAATATCCATTTTGATCTGTATATTTTTTTCAATAATGGAGGCAGCCAGGCTTAAGTCTGATTGAATATCATGCAAACTGTACTGTTCCAGCATTTGAAAAAGCAAACGATCCCTGATGCAGGCATGCTTGATCACTTCCGCAAAGCCATTGATCCATTCGGCCGCCGGCAGGGTCTGTAAAAAACGGAAATCATAGATGATACTGTCTGGCTGATAGATTGTTCCTGCTGTATTTTTATACAACCCGGTATTGATGCCGTTTTTACCGCCCAAAGCGGCATCCACCATCGCAAGAACGGATGTAGGCGCCAGTATGAGCCTGGTTCCCCTTTTATAAATACTGGCCGCAAATCCTGCCAGATCAGTAACCACGCCACCTCCCACGCCTACCAGTGTCGTATCTTTTCCGGCTTCCAGTTTTATAAGTTCATGAATGATATGGTCTATCGTAGCCTGTGTTTTATGTGATTCGCCCGGAGCGATCTTGATGACAGGATAATCCGTAAACAGGCGATGATGTGCCGAATAAATATGATAATCGGTGAGGATGACCGTATGTGCAGGATCGGTCAGTTCCCGAAGTACCTCAAATGGTTCGTCGGAGTAAATGGAAACCGTCTTATCAGGAAAAGAATATAACCTGGGGGTTATCATGGATGTTCTGTTTGCTCTGTTGTGTTCATTACCTGCGTTTGGTGCTGTATACTTTCCATATGAACGGCATCGAGGTAGCGTACGATAAATTCCCGGCTTAGGCCAAGTTGCACAGCTTTACCAATAGCTCTTTGCAAAATTTCGTTCCATCGTTTTGCCTGAAGGATGGTCATGTTATTCTCTTTCTTATACAATCCGATATCTTCAGCCAGCTTCATCCTCCGGCTGAACAACTCCAAAAGTTCATCATCAACCTGGTCTATTTGCGACCGGAGAAGGGATAAATGAGACATGGTTTCAGGTGATGGGGCTGTTTCTGACCGCCAGACGAGAGAATCAAGCAATTCGTTTAGCCTTTCCGGTGTCACCTGCTGTTTGGCATCGCTCCAGGCATGATCCGGATCAATGTGGCTTTCGATCATCAGCCCGTCAAAATCGAGGTCAATGCTCTTTTGAGATACTCCCTGAAGCATATGCCTGTTACCGCAAATATGGGAGGGGTCGCATAAAAGCATCATCCCTGGGTAACGTCTTTTCATTTCAATAGGCAGTTGCCACATGGGCGCATTCCTGTATTCAGTATTACCGTAGGAGGAAAAACCCCTGTGAATCAGGCCTATGCGTCGAATGCCAGACTGCAATATTCTTTCTACTGCACCGCACCATAATTCCAGGTCGGGGTTCAGGGGATTCTTTATCAATATGGGCACATCCACCCCCCTGAGAGAATCGGCAAGTTCCTGGATGCTGAATGGGTTCACCGTTGTTCTAGCACCGATCCAAATGACATCAACCCCTCCTTTCAAGGCCATATCCACATGCCTGGCATTGGCCACTTCAACGGTAATGGGTAAACCAGTTTCGACTTTTGCAGCCGATAACCAGGATAAGGCCGGCTCCCCGATGCCCTCAAACATGCCCGGCTTGGTTCTGGGTTTCCATATCCCGGCACGAAGCATATCAATTTTGCCGATTCTTTTTAAGCGCCGGGCAGTCTCCAAAACCTGGTTTTCAGTTTCCGCACTACAAGGGCCGCTGATGATCAAAGGCCTTTTTTCCCAAAGAATATTCAGATGTTCATTCATAATTGGAAATCAACTGTAAGTTACCTGATTTAGAACCTAAAACATGAAGTATTGTTCAGGAATAGACTATGAAAAAATAGCATGGGAGGATAAATCTATATCTATATTTAATTCATATAAATATAGCAAACATATGAATGACAATAACTTACGTAAAATAAAAAAGCCATCCCGGAGAACCGGGACGGCTTGTACGATTGCTTGCCATTAAAAAAAATTTGATCGTTAAACCAGCGGCAAGTACCGGTTTGGATATATAAGAAATAAAATTATTTCTTAGTAGTGTCAGCAGCCGGAGCTTTAGCAGCTGTATCAGCAGCAGCAGGAGCTGGAGCAGTTGTGTCAGCAGCAGCAGGAGCAGCCGGAGCTTGAGCCGTTGTGTCAGCGGCAGGAGTGGTTTCTTCAGCTTTCTTTTCACCTTCGTTGCAAGCGGCGAAAGAAACAGCGATCAGAGCAATTGCTAAGAACTTTTTCATTGTTTGTTTTTTTGTTTGTTAAAATTATAATTTGATGATTAATACGGCAAATGTAAAAAGGTAACCCGTTTTCCTAAATTTTTTTTACAATATTATTTTCGTTGTTTTGGGTTACCAATCAGGGTTTACAGTATTAATCAACGATTAGTGGATAACATATCTCAAGAAAAGCTGTTATTGGAAGGGTTAGCCCGGGAAGATAAAGAGTCCATTGAAAAGATCTATCGGGATAACTATAAAATGGTTCAGTCGCTCATCCTGGCTAACAATGGAACCCATGATGATGCCGCTGACATTTTTCAGGAATCCATGATCGTTTTGTTTGAAAAGTCGAAATCACCCGAATTTGAACTGAACTGCCAGATAAAAACGTACCTCTATTCTGTAAGCAAAAGGCTATGGCTCAAGAGGTTACAGCAAATGAACCGATTTGGCAGGCAGTCCGATGACATGGAAGTAACGATCCCTGTTGAAGAAGACCTCGAGATTCATGAAAAGAAGCAATCCGATTTTTATATGATGGAAAATGCCATGAATAAAATCGGAGAACCCTGTAAAAGCCTGCTTGAAGCCTACTATATCCTGAAAAAGCCGATGCTCCAGATCGCAACGGACTTTGGTTATACAAATGCCGATAATGCAAAAACCCAGAAATATAAATGCCTGGTGAGATTGAAGAAACTGTTTTTTGCACAATATAAAAACGCACAGTGACCATGGATGATTTATTATTGATAGATGCTGCGGAAAGATACCTGAGAGACGAAATGTCGGAGCAGGAAAGGACTTATTTTGAAGAGATCAGGAAAAATAATCCCGAAATCGACCAGCTGGTGGTTGAACATATCTTTTTCCTTCATGAATTGGATAATTTCAGTCAAAACCGGTCTTTCAGGCATACCCTCTCGGAAACGGTCAATAAACTGGTTGGGGAAGGTTTTATTGACAAGACCCCACTGACCGGAACAGCGCGCATCGTTTACTTATGGAACCGCTCTAAAAGGACGATCGCCGTGGCCGCATCGATAGCAGGCATCGTATCCATTCTCAGCGCCAGTATCATTTCTGTATTCAGCAATAAGAAAGATGCCTCCAATATCAAGCCGCTCGTGGATAAACTGATCGAACAGGATAATAAGACCCGCCGCCTGGAAAGGAAGATCAATCAAATAGAACAACTCGCCGGTTCAACCGCAACCCAGCCGGAAAAACCAAGGGTTGAAGCCAAATTCAGAGCTACCGGTTTTTTAATTGATGCCAACAATCAATACATCATTACCAATACCCACGTTGTCAAAGAAGCCCCCAATCAATTGATCGTGGAAAATAACAAAGGGGAGCAGTTCGCCGCCAAAGCCGTTTATGTCAATAATGAAAACGATCTGGCGATACTGAAAGTTACCGATAAGGATTTCAGGAAAATGCCACCGCTGCCCTATTCCATCAAAAAGACAAGCGCTGAGTTAGGCGAACAGATCTTCATGCTCGGTTATCCCAAGCAGGAGATCGTATATGGAGAAGGATATGTCAGCGCCCGTAACGGTTACAGGATGGATACCATCTTTTGCCAGTTAAGCACTTCCGCCAATGAGGGCAATAGCGGATCACCGGTCATTAACCGCAATGGTGAAATCCTGGGTATTATCTCAAGCATGGAAACCAATGCCGAAGGGGTTGTTTTTGCCATCAAATCTTCCAATATCTACAAGGCCATTGAAGAAGTGAATAAGCTCAACGAACAGGAAAAAATCAAATTGAATTCATCCCCATCCCTCAGGGGTGTTGACCGAACTGCTCAAATCAAAAAAGTGCAGGATTATATTTTTATGATCAAAGGAAATTAAGGCAACCGCACATTCAATTTCAATTATCAGAAAATAAGAAAGGGCTGTTTATTCAGCCCTTTTTATATGGTTTATTCCGTAAATCGTGTATTTGACCATTATCCGGCCACCATGGGATCTGGCCAGAGCCTGGCTGGATAGGTATGATTGTCAATCAACTCGTCAATTGACTTTTTAACACTGGGGGCATCCTCTTTATACGTAACACCAAACCACTGAGATTGTGTAGGTATGACCTGAATAACATTACCCGGTAAAGAGATAAAATGATCCGCTATAATGGGAATGAAAAATTCAGATTTCAGGTTTTGCTTGTTGGCTGGTACAAATTTTTCGAACAACTGACCAGCGAGATCGAACACAGAAGGATGAAAACACCAGAAATTCATGGAAACACTGGATTGGCCAGCCACTTCATGTTTGGTTTCTCCTTCTTCATACACAACCCTGTCGCCCTCCCTGTAAATCTTGGTTCTTTCATTGATAGAAACCAGGTTGCCTGACGCATCCACCTGGCATACGCCACGACTCACAGTACCATGTGCGCTTAAGGTAGTATCTAACCTATACCCGATAATGGCAAATGTATGTTCATTACAATCATTGTTCAGGAACTGGGCAGCCCTTGTAAAAGCATCCCGGCCATAATAATCATCGGCATTGATCACGGCGAATGGCTCCCTGACAACATCACGGGCACACAGTACGGCGTGGCCTGTACCCCACGGCTTGGTTCTTTCGGCCGGAATATCCGCCTGATCGACAAAACTGGTCAGCTCCTGGTAAACGTAATCTACCGCTATCCTGCCTTGCAGTTTGACATCAAACACGGCACGAAAGCCCTCTGCAAAATCTTTGCGGATGATGAACACCACTTTCCCGAACCCGGCCTGTATGGCATCGTATATGGAATAATCCATGATGGTTTCCCCATTGGGACCAAAGCCTTCCGTCTGTTTCATACTGCCATAACGGCTTGCCATCCCGGCGGCTAAAATTAAGAGCGTAGGTTTACTCATAACTATGTTTATCGGTCAAGAAATTAGTCGAATTTTGAGGCTGCAAAAATAGCACAATCATCCTGAATAATATCATGCTTTTCCCTTTCCAAGATATTCGGATAACAGATATTCCGGACCCTGTTACCAGGATGGGACAGATCACCTGGCAAGTGGCCCGGTTCGACCAGCTACATCCGGTCGTTTCCGGGAATAAACTGTTCAAACTGCATGAATTTCTTGTTCGGGCCAGGGAATCCGGCAAAAAACAAATAACCACGTTTGGCGGTGCTTTTTCGAACCACCTGGTGGCCACGGCTTACGCATGCCGCATGGCAGGGCTTCGCTCCAAAGGATTTGTGAGAGGTGAAGAACCGGCCATTTATTCCCACACACTCCTGCATTGCAGGGAGTATGGTATGGAACTGGAGTTCCTGAGCAGGGAACGATATCGGCAGGTTAGCGGATCCATGCTTCCTGATGAGGAGACGCAACCAGACCAGGAAGAACTTTTTGTACCGGAAGGCGGATTCCATCCAGATGGAGCCCGCGGCGCAAGTCTCATGATGGAGTATCTAAGAAAAATACCTGCCACGCATATAGTACTTGCGGTTGGCACAGCTACAACCCTTGCCGGTATTCTGTGTGGTTCTTCGGCCAAACAGGAAGTTATAGCCATTCCCGTTTTGAAGAACATGAGCGACATACCCGATCGGTTAAACTATCTGGAAGTACCCGCAGAAAAAAAACCGGTCATTGTTGATCATGTCCATTTTGGAGGTTATGCCAAACATACCCCCGAACTGCTTGACTATATGAATATCCTGTACCGTGACTACGGATTACCTACGGATTTCGTATATACGGGAAAAATGATGTATGCCACCAGGGAACTCATTTTAAACAGGCATTTCCCTGATGGCAGCCACATACTATGTATTCATACAGGCGGATTGCAGGGCAATGGATCCTTAACGAAAGGCAGCCTGATTTTTTAATAGCTAAACATGGCTTTATATTTGCTGACCAGATATTCCTGAACCCGATGTTGAAAGAACGACTGCCCGACATGATTAAAACCCGATGTTTTTTTCTATCCGTACTTTGCCTGGCATTTTCTGCCGGATCGCGGGCACAGTCTACCCTACCTGATATTACCGTAAAAAATATCAATGGAAAGATCATTGTCAGTTGGCTGAATGATTACCAAATGACCGTCACCAATATACTGATCCAGCGGTCATATGACAGCCTGAAAGGATACTCTACCATCGGTTCTGTATTAAACCCCATGAATAAGGAAAACGGCTACGCTGATGCAAATCCGCCGTATAATAAGATGTACTACAGGGTTTCCGTCACTTTTGAAGGCGGTAAATACGTGATCAGTAAACCAGTCAGGCCCGTTAAGGAGCTGCCCCCCGTTACGGAAACAGAGAAAGAAGACATCCTGAATTTCAGGTACCCGTGGCAGGTCAAACCTCTCATCGATTCTTCAGGCAATACCATAAATCTGCCGGTGAAAGATTCCATTCATAAGGCCCCTCCTTTGGTAACACCGCCTAACCTGCCTCCCGTTAAAAGAGAACCAACATATCCCAGCCAACGCATATTTACCGCACGCGATAACAATATCATCATTTACCTGCCAGACGCACCGCAGAAAAAATACAGCGTTAAATTTTATAATGACGCCAATGTTTTTCTTTTCGAACTGAATAAATTACAGGAAGAGTACCTGATCATCGACAAAGTGAATTTTGTACGAACGGGTTGGTTCTTTTTTGAATTATTTGAAGGAGACAAACTGATTGAGAAGAATAAATTCCAGATAGAAAAGGACAATAAGAAAAAGTAAAAAAGACCGATCAGGCCATCAACGCCACATGGAAAACCTGTTCAAATTGTTTCCTAACAGCGTCTTTTACCATTTCCAATGATACTTCTGCGCCGGTTTCCCTTTGCATGGAAGTGACCTGTTTGTTTGTAATACCGCAAGGTACAATGCCCGTAAAATAATCAAGGTCTGTATTGACGTTTAAAGCAAAACCATGCATGGTCACCCACCGGCTGCACCGTACACCAATGGCACAAATTTTTCTTTCCCTGCCCGGTATATCAGCATCTATCCAAACGCCGGTCTCCCCTTTACTCCTCCCTCCAACGATACCAAATTCGGCTATGGCCCTGATGATCACCTCCTCGACATTGCGCAGATATAATCCGATATCGGTGTACATTTTTTCCAGATCAAGAATGGGGTATCCGACCAACTGCTGCAAACCGTGAAAGGTAATATCACCCCCACGGTTGGTCTTGACAAACTGAATGCCGCGACTTGCCAGTTCATCTTCATTCATCAGAAGATGTTCCATCTTTCCGCTTTTCCCTAAAGTATATACCGGAGGATGTTCGCAAAATAAAAGGTAATGACAGGTGGGTAAAGACATCGGATCAATTTCACGACCCGATTGACGGTATTCCGATTTGATCCGAACATTTTGCGCCAGGAGCGATTCCTGGTAATCCCAGGCATCCTGGTAACCCATCCGGCCCATGTCGCGGTAAATCACTGGCTGCTTATCCGATGCTTTCATGTAATTTGCAAAAGTAAATCAAATAGCCACATGAATGATTCCAGTAGTGGAGGTGGCAATAACAAGACTATTGGTTAAACAGGGCAGATGTTATTGGCACAATACATAACATCTGACTTTTAGACTTTTCACTTTTGATATCAGACTGATGAACATAGATATAGAAGAAGACATCCCCGAATCGGAAGATCTTTATGAGCGCTTATCCCTCACCATCGACAAAGGACAGGAACCCCTGCGTGTTGATAAATTCCTGATGAGCAGGATCGAAGGCGCCACAAGAAACAAGATCCAGCAGGCCATTGAGAATGATATGGTACTGGTGAATGAAAAACCCGTTAAGAGCAATTATAAGATCAAACCGGGAGACAAACTGGTGATCTATGAAAGTTCATCACCCGAATCAAATGATATCATACCGCAGCCAATTGCACTGAATATCATTTACGAGGATGATGACCTTTTTGTCATAAACAAGCCGGCCGGTTTAGTGGTACATCCGGGAAGCGGAAACCCCGACGGCACCCTGCTGAATGCCGTAGCCTGGCACCTTCAATACCACGGTAACGGAACAGACAAGGACGCGCTGCCAAGGCTGGGTATGGTTCACCGTATCGACAAAAACACCAGCGGGCTGATCGTAATGGCCAAAACACAGAAAGCGATGTCGGAACTCGCCAAACAGTTTTTCGACCATACCGTACACCGCCGGTACCTGTCGCTCGTATGGGGCAATTTCGAAGAAAATGAAGGCACCGTGATCGCACATGTGGGCAGGCATCTTCGTTTCCGCAAACTTTTTACGGCATATCCCGAAGGAGACCATGGTAAAGACGCCATCACACATTACAAGGTCCTGGAACGCTTCAACTATGTATCCCTGGTGGAATGCCGACTGGAAACAGGCCGTACGCACCAGATCCGCGTGCATATGCAACACATAGGGCACCCGGTATTCAATGACGACTTTTATGGCGGCGATAAGATCGTTAAAGGAACGGTGTACACCAAATACAAACAGTTTGTTGATAACTGCTTCAAACTCTGCCCCAGGCATGCCCTTCATGCGAAAGAACTGGGCTTCATCCACCCCACCACCCGACAACCCATGATGTTTGTTAGTGAACTTCCGGAAGATATGTCGCTGGTGATCGATAAATGGCGCCGCTACAGCCAGTTCAGGAACGACACCGTTTAAAACAGACAGATGCAGGAAAACCCCATGGCCGATCCGGCCTTACTTCTTTCACTGGTTGACATGAAAATGCCATTTGGCAAGTATAAAGGCACGGTTCTGTATAAACTGCCCGTTAGTTACCTGGAATGGTTTGCTCGAAAAGGTTTCCCCAAAGGTAAATTGGGGATGCAATTGCAGACGTTATACGAGATCAAGCTCAACGGGCTAGAGCATCTGTTATCGGGGCTCAAAAAGATCAACTAACCAAAAGGCATAAACGAGGTCAATCTGATTTAATGAAATCAAACAGGGTGGCCGTAAAAACACCCCGTTCCCTTTTTTTAAAGAGAGCCTTCCAGTTACCTGTATACCTGATCAGCACCGGCACCAGCATATCCTGGTATTTGCCCATTTCAACTTCCATATTTACATCAAAATCATATAATCCTGCTTCATAACTCAGGTGCCATTTGCGTGCAACCACGTCAAAAGTGCTGTCGTTAAACCAGGTCTCCATCTCATCGATCACCACAGCATCTTCCCTGCCGGGCCTGACCTTTTGTTTAAATACAAAACAAGACTGACTGCCATGCTCCTCCATGTCCATATCAAAATCATACCGGTCTGCCATATGATCGTCATAGATGGCTGTTTTGCCACTCATGAAAGGAATACCGGATATTTTCCTGCCCGGACTGAAAAAAGCATCTTCAGTTGTTGCTTGTGTTTTTCCAGGCCCGACAACCCGGAAGTATGAAAATCCTTGGCTCCAATGATATTGTTTTCCCCACATACCAACCCCTTGGTGAAAAACAGGGAAGCGTACATTTCCGCAGTATAGTAATTAAATGAGCTGTCTTCATCATAGATATCACCGCTCGTTTCCTGTTCGATCACCTGCATGCTGCGGCAGCCGTTTTTCCTTTCCTGCCTGGTTTTACTGCGAAGCGATGCTTTCAGTCCGCCTTCCTTATCCAGCATCCGTATGTCATTCCACGCGGAGAATCCCAGTACCCGGAGATTTTTAAATGCTTTATAGAAGCTGCTGTCTGTTTGTATGCGACGGATGAATGCGGGAACATTCAGGTTTCGGTCGACCACCACTTCCCGGAGGGTGATCACCTTTTTACCGATCAATACCGATGAATCAATGCCGGGCTGAGCATACGCCTGGCCTATGAGTAAAAATAAAACAGTTATGAAAACGGATTTCATACCTGCAAATTATTGTAAATGCCTGTAAGGAAGCGACAGATTATTTTGGAAACATCATGCGGTAATCCACCTTGACCTTTCCCCTGCTGATATCTTCCAGTTTTCTTTTAAGCAAGGTGCGTTTTAAAGGTTTGATATGATCGATGAATAACCGGCCTTCAATATGATCATACTCATGCAGGATGACACGGGCGGTGATACCGTTGAAGGTTTTGGTGTGAGGGTTAAAATGTTCATCGAGATACTTCATGGTGACTGTTTCCCTGCGGTTAATATCTTCCCTGACTTTAGGAATGCTCAGGCAGCCTTCGTTGTACGACCATTCATGTCCGCCCAATTCAACGATGTGCGCATTGATGAAAACGCCTTTGAATCCCGGCTCATCCGGATACAATCCCTTTTCGTCTTCTTCCTGGTTTTCAAAAATCTGGGTACTGTCCACTACAAAAACCCGAATGCCTTTGTTCACCTGCGGTGCGGCCAGTCCCACCCCGCTGCTGTGGTACATCGTTTCCCACATATCTTCAATAAATTGGTGCAAGCCCGGGTAATCAGGAGTTATATCGTCACAAACCTTCCGGAGAATGGGAGTACCGTATGCTACAATAGGTAAAATCATAATATGCCTTTCTGTGCCAAATGACGTGCAAAGTTAGGGCATCGGGCCTGAAAACATGCATCTTAGCCCTTTCCGGGGTTTTATTTAACGGTTTATTGAGGCGAGGTATTCCTGGAGGAGGATGGTTGCCGCGATGCGGTCTATCGTTTTCTTATCCCTGCGGTCCTTTTTTTTCAATCCCATCTGGAGCATGGCATCCTTGGCCATTTTGGATGTAAACCGTTCATCGGCATCTTCCACGGGAATCGCCGGGAAGGCCTTCCTGATCGCGGAGATGGCCGCCAGGGCCCCTGCGGTACCATGTGTATCGGTATCATCAAGATTTTTGGGGAGCCCCACAATGATCCGCTCAACTGATTCTTCCAGGGTATATTTTTTCAGGAAAGGGATCAGTTCGTTTGAATCAATGGTGGTCAGCCCGGTGGCAATGATCTGCAGCGGGTCGGTTACGGCAATGCCTGTACGCTTCTTACCATAATCGATCGCCATGATGCGGGCCATACTGAAAATTTAATGGAAAGGTATGAATAGTTCCAGTAAGACAAAGACAGCGAAAATAACAGAGGCAATGCCATTGGCGGTCATAAAGGCGATGTTAACACGGCTCAGGTCGGCCGGTTTTACAATACTATGCTGATATAAAAGTATCCCTGCGAATATGGCCATTCCGCACCAATACCATATGCCAAAACCTGCATGGATACCGGCATAGAAAGCGGTAGCGGCCGACAACACGTGCAATACTTCCGAAAACCTCAATGCTTTCTTTTTTCCCATTGTCGCCGGAATGGAATGCAGTTGGTTCACACGGTCAAATTCCTCATCCTGCAATGCGTAGATGATGTCGAAACCACTCACCCAAAATAATACCGTAAAGGAAAACAATACGGGGAGCAGGTCGAAACGGGCTGTTACCGCGAGGTATGCGCCGATCGGAGCCAGACTGAGGCCGAGGCCCAAAACCAGGTGGCATAACATGGTGAACCGCTTGGTATAACTATAAAAGAGGATCACGAACAAAGCGATGAAACTCAGGTAAAAACACAAAGAGTTGATGAACCGGCAGCAAACGATAAACAAGAGCCCATTGAGCGCCGTAAATATCAGTGCGTTGTTGGCAGCGATGATACCGGCCGGAATTTCCCGAATGGCAGTACGCGGGTTACGGGCATCAAATGAACGGTCGAGATAGCGATTGAAAGCCATGGCTGCACTACGGGCGAAAACCATGCACAAAACAACCAGGATAAAGAGCTTTCCATACTCCTGCAGGTAGTTCGAATGCGGGCTTTGAGGGTACAGGTGCATCACTCCCAGGAAAAAGCCGATTATCGCAAATGGCATTGCGAAAATAGTGTGTGAAAATTTTATCAGCGACAGGTAATTCCTGATCATAGATATACGG
Source organism: Ferruginibacter sp. (assembly GCA_046329695.1). Taxonomy (GTDB): domain Bacteria; phylum Bacteroidota; class Bacteroidia; order Chitinophagales; family Chitinophagaceae; genus Ferruginibacter. The sequence continues at coordinate 11,838 of JAXLUE010000029.1, read as the reverse complement.
TTATAATCCTACTGTTATCATGCATCATTTTTCATGACCCTGGTTCTGGTGATCTCCCATAGAACCACGCCCGCCGCCGTTGCTATATTGAGCGAATGCTTCATACCCATTTGGGGTATTTCAATACAGCCGTCGCATTGAAGGATCGTATCCTGTTCCACCCCGGTAACCTCATTGCCAAAAATGACGGCAATTTTTCGGTCGGCTGTCAATGACAGGTCCTGCAGCATGATACTGTCGTGCACCTGCTCAACGGCATAAATGGCATAACCCTGATCGCGCAGGTGTGTAATGGCTTCGGTGGCATTGGGAAAATAAGACCAGTCAACCGACTCTTCGGCTCCCAGCGCTGTTTTCCGGATTTCCTTGTGCGGGGGGCGTGCAGTATAGCCGGTGATCACAATCGATTCTATCAAAAAGGCGTCTGCCGTACGAAAAAGAGAACCAACATTATATGCACTGCGCACATTCTCCAGAACGGCGATGACGGGGGTTTTATCAGACCTCTTGCATTCTTCCACCGTTTTCCGGTTGAGTTCAATCATGCTTCTTTTCTGCATCGGGCAAAATTACGATCATTGCATCAATCCTTGTGAGGCATCCATCAGGCAGATTGCTTTTCCCTGTTACCCTGCTTTTCCGCGGCCCGTTGTTCCGCATGGTATTTGGCGGCCAGGATAAAATTGACAAACAGCGGATGGGGATTTTCCACTGTACTCTTCAATTCGGGGTGGTATTGTACGCCAATAAAGAAAGGATGGTTCTTCAGTTCAACGATCTCAACCAACCCATTCACGGGATTTTTACCACTGGGGTACAAACCGGCCTGTATGAAATCGTTGATATAATTATTGTTAAACTCCCAACGGTGCCTGTGCCTTTCACTAATTTCCGCCGACTGATACACCTGGAAGGCGAGTGAATGAGGATCGATATGACAGGGATATGCGCCAAGCCTCATCGTCCCACCTTTTTTCTTCACCTTCTTTTGTTCTTCCATCAATGCGATCACGGGATAGGCCGTTTGCGGGTCCATCTCCGTTGAATGGGCGTGTTTCCATCCCAAAACGTTCCGGGCAAATTCGATCACGGCCATCTGCATACCCAGGCAGATGCCAAAAAATGGCAACCTGTTTTCACGGGCGTACTGAACGGCCACGATCTTTCCTTCCACACCCCTTGAGCCAAAACCCGGTGCTACCAGCAAACCGTCGAGGTCTTTAAGCTTATCAGTTACATTGGCCTCAGTAATATGTTCACTGTGGATATTGACTACCTGTACTTTGCAGGTATTCATAGCCCCGGCATGTACAAAGGCTTCAAGAATCGATTTATAGGCGTCCTGTAATTCTATATATTTTCCGATCAGCCCAATGGTCACTTTTCCTTTTGGATGATGAAGCTTCTCGAGGAAAACCGTTCCATTTTGCCAGTCTGGCGCCGCATATCCATTGATCTGCAACTGTTTTAATACGATCACATCCAGGCCTTCCTGTAACATTTTCAATGGAACCTCATAAATGGTGGAAGCGTCAATGGCTTCAATGACCGCATTGGGTTTCACATTGCAGAACAGGGCGATCTTCCTTTTCAGTTCTGCATTCAGGGGATGCTCGGTCCGGCAGACTATGATATCCGGATGCACACCTTCCTGGCTAAGCAGCCTGACGCTATGCTGTGTTGGTTTTGTTTTGAGTTCTTTAGCCGCTTTCAAATATGGGATCAATGTCAGGTGTACCACAATACAATCCTCTTCGGGCATTTCCCATTGTAACTGGCGCACGGCCTCGATGAACGGCAGGCTTTCAATATCGCCGACCGTTCCACCGATCTCTGTAATGACAATATCATAAAGACCCGTTTCCCCCAATTGCAACATCCTTCGCTTGATCTCATCAGTGATATGTGGCACTACCTGCACGGTCTTTCCCAGGTACTCTCCTTCCCTTTCCTTATTGATAACGGTTTGATAGATCCTTCCCGTGGTTACGTTATTGGCCTGTGAGGTGGGTATATTCAGGAATCGTTCGTAGTGACCAAGATCGAGGTCGGTTTCTGCCCCGTCATCCGTTACGAAGCATTCTCCATGCTCATACGGGTTTAAGGTTCCGGGATCTACGTTGATATAAGGATCGAATTTCTGGATCGTCACTTTCAGTCCCCTGCTTTGAAGCAGTTTGGCCAGTGAAGCGGCAATGATCCCCTTTCCTAACGATGATGTAACGCCCCCGGTAACAAAAATATACTTAGCCATGCAAAAAGTTGTTTTCTTGGTTTCAAACCGAAAAATACCTGGTCACAGCCCTGCCTTACACAGAAGCGTTCTTGACAAAAGGGTAATTAAACAGTTTTTGAAAAATGACCGGAGGAAAGAAAAAATCCTAGAGGTCATGCAAAGATAATAGGATTTTTCCGAGGCAAAAAATAGAGGCGCATTTTTTTTCAGTGAAGCGAAACGAGCGCCGGACTATGTGTTCAATACCATGGCATTCAACCTGAATGGCAATTTTTCGGCGAAAAGGCGTACATGCCGGCCGAGGATAGACCAACTATCCCCTGACAATCTTTTGGAAACTGGCAGAAATGCCCTTGATCAGCGAGGAACTAAAGCCCTGGTGTTCCATTTCATTTAAGCCGGCAATGGTGCAGCCTTTCGGTGTGGTAACTTTATCGATCTCCTGTTCGGGGTGACTTCCTTTCTCCAGGAGAAGGTCTGCCGCTCCTTTGACCGTTTGCGCCGCGATCAGGCTTGCCGTGGCGGCATCAAAACCGATCTCGATCCCGCCCTGTATATTGGCGCGTATATAACGCATGGCGTAAGCTGTACCGCAGGCGCCCAGTACGGTGGCTGCATCCATCAACTTCTCATCGATGACGGCCACCTTGCCCAATCGCAAAAAAATATCTTTCACCCGCTGCACCTGTTCTTCCCGGGCCTGGCTGAAGGATAAACAGGTCATGCTTTGCCGGATCGCGATAGCTGTATTGGGCATTGCCCTGCATACGGCCAGTTTTTTTGCGATGATCTCTTCCATATCCCTGATGCTCACGCCGGTTACCACAGAAACCAGCACATGGCCTGAATGAAGTTCTTTCTTACAACCTTTCAACACATCCGATACCTGGAAAGGCTTCACCGCCAAAATGATTAGCCCAGCCTGTTTCACAGCCATGGAGTTATCGGAGGTTACCGTCATGCCGCGCTTGCGTAAAGATTCCAGCGTCGCCACATTCCTTTTTGTAATGATGATGTCCGCCGGCTTGCAGAATTTACTGAAAAGCAAACCTTCTGCAATGGCCTGCCCAAGATTCCCGCCACCGATAATTGCAATTTTTCCAGACATAAGTAATGTGTATGATTAGATCGCTGAACGAATAAAATTGTACCTGTTTGTCAATATGTTCGAAAGCCGGATCATCCGTTTGTTTCCCGCCCGTTTAAATCGGCGATAATGCATGTTCGCTTTCCTGCCCGCCGAGCAGGGATGTGATCGCCTGGTCGTATATATCTTTCCATGAATTAACATCACCCCAATCTTCCCCATCCACGATCATTGTACCGGCAGTTACTCGCCCGATCTCCAAAACCGGCACCTTGGCTGTACGCAGGTTATCCTGAAAGGCAGCGAGGCCTGCGGGCTAACCGAAACGACTACACGCCCTTGTGCTTCCCCAAACCAATGCGCGCTCTTTCCTGATATCCTGACCGGCCGCTACACTTCAAAACCAAGATTATTGGGCATGGCGCTCTCCAGCAAACTGACGAACAAACCGCCCTCACTGATATCGTGTGCCGAAGAAACCAATTTTTGCCGAACCAGTGTCAATACAAATTGCTGCATCTACCCGTTCTTCCTCCAGAGTTAAAATATGGCGGCGGGGAAAATTCCACCTGATCTTATGCAGGTATTCAGAGGAATGAAGATCGTCTGTCAATTTCCCTATTAGGAAAATATGATCGCCGGCTGATTTAAAATCAAGTGTCATTTTTTGACCGATATGATCGAGCAATCGTATGCCGATGGTAGGCGTCAGGTATACAGGACCGTCAGGTGACTGATTGTGAAACTAACATTACCTCCGGTAACCGGCGTATCGAATTTCCGGCAGGCCTCACCCATTCCCCTGATGGCATGGACAAACTGATAGTAAACCCCGGATCATATGGGTTGCCGAAATTAAGGCAATTCGCCAACCCCAGTGGTTCCCCGCCGCTGCAGACAATATTCCTGTGGCTGCTTCCGCCACTGCGATCATGGCGCCGGTATAAGGATCGGCAAATACGTACCGGCTGTTACAGTCGGTTGTTAATGCCAGCCGCCTTACCTGCGGAGTTTAGCCAGTACAACGGCAGCATCACTGGGGAATTGGTGTTCGTTGTTCCCGTTCCAACCATGCTGTCGTATTGTTCAAATACCCATCGCTTGCAATAATGGGAAGAGCGACCAGTTTCAACGCAATAGATTTCATATCTGCAGGAACGGGAATGGAATTTTGTCAAAGGCATGTACCTTATCCAGATAATCCGGCCTGCTGTATGGCCGCTCATACTGGGGTGCGCCGCCGCCCAATGCAATTCATCGGCAGGCAATGCGGCTTCCAGTTCACCGTTCATATAAAACCGAAGAATGCCATCATTCGTCACTTCACCGATCTCACTGCAGGGAAGGTCCCATTTTTCAAAAACCCCGAGCACTGACGCTTCCTGGCCCTTTTTTACAACCAGTAACATACGTTCTGACTTTCACTAAGCAGCAGTTCCCAAGCCTTCATTCCGGACTGACCGGAAGCGGGTTTTGACGGGTGGGCACCTTATCGAGATCGATACGCATCACATTGTACCTGTTCCCTTTGGCACTCATTTCGGAAGTAGAGCAGATGATGCCCGCAGCGCCCATATGCCGCATACCGACGACCGCACCCGTTTTGTATAACTTCCAGGCAGGCCTCAGCAATTTCTTTTCCTGAAACGGATCTCAACCTGAACCGCCGGAAGATCTTCCACACTATCTTCTGTAATTTCGGCACTGGCAAAAGACGCCCCGCCTATCCCGTCCTTTCCGGTGGCGCTTCCTACAAAAAAAACAGGGTTACCCAACCCTTCCGCCGTGGCAGAAACGGTTTCGCCTTTTTTTACGATCCCCACACTCATGGCATTCACTAACGGGTTCGTATGATAGCAGTTTTCAAAATAAATCTCCCCTCCTACCGTGGGCACTCCAAAACAATTGCCATAGTGGCCGATACCATGAACCACGCCCGCCAGCAGGTGCTGGGTCTTGGCATCCTGCAAATTGCCAAAGCGCAAAGAGTTGAGCGAAGCGATAGGCCTGGCGCCCATGGTGAAAATGTCTCAGTTGATGCCCCCCACACCCGTGGCCGCTCCTGGAATGGCTCAAGGGCCGATGGATGATTATGCGACTCGATCTTGAATACCACGCCGTAACCCTCGCCAATGTCCATCAACCCGGCATTTTCCTCGCCGGCTTTTACCAGCATTTTCTTTCCCTCACGGGGCAAGGTTTTCAACCATTTGATGGAGTTCTTGTAACTGCGGTGTTCCTCCATGCCGCTGAAAGCGCAGTTCATTAAAATTCGGCACCAGCCGAGCTTCGCTGATCGAATTCAAATTCTTCCTCTGTGATCTGAGTTGTGCAGCAACTGAAGCGTGATTTCGCTACAGAGATGGCTGATTAATTTTATTGCTGTAAAGGTAATAACTGCCCATTTCCACAAATCCTGAATCCCAAGTAATAATTTTAACTATCTTCCCACAATCATTCACCCGATGTTACCTTTTCTGCTTTTTGCCATATACCTTTTTGCCGCTTGCTGGCTGATAACAAAAAGCAGCTTCATCAGGCGAGCGGGCCTGAAAACCGGCACCATACTGACCTTATTCCTCTTAAAGATCTCGGCAGGGATTGCACTGGGATGGATGTCCAAACAATATTACCCCGGCAATGATTATTGGGCCATGAACCAAGAAGGGCAACTGGAGTACCAATTGTTAATAGATCACCCCGGGGATTTTTTTTCAGGAATCTTTCACTCTGTGTACGCTCACTATGACGGTTTTTTTGATTCTGTTGGATCATACTGGAACGACCTGAAGAACAACCTGATCATTAAAAGCCTTGCCATCTGCAATATTTTCAGCCGCGGCAACTATTATATTAACAGCCTTTTCTTTAATACCGTTGCATTTTTTGCACTAGTTGCATTATACCGTGTATTCATCCGCTTGTTTCCCGGCAAACAGCTGGCCGTGATCATAGGCTGCTTCCTGGTTCCCTCAACCCTGTACTTTACATCCGGAATATATAAAGACCTGGTAATAGCTTCCATGCTTGGTTTTTATAGCTATGCCCTGTACTTTGGATCACTCGAACGTTTCACATATCGCAGGATCATACTCTTGCTGATTTCTTTTCTGTGCATCCTCCTGATCAGGAATTATGTAGCCGTGGTTTTGGTACCGTTCAGTTTTGCCTTTATTGCCAGCAGCAGGTTCAAACAACCGGCATGGATGGTTTTTGCCATATCGATCCTCTTTTGCCTGCTGGCCATTTGGTTAACCCCGTTGTTTTCCGAAAAGCTGAACCCCTTAGCGGTGATCGTACAAAAACAACGTGATTTTGCAGCGTTACCCGTAGCCTCCACACAAATACCTATGCAGACACTGGAAGCAAAACCAAGCAGTTTCATCAATGCAATGCCCCAGGCATTGAACCATGGCTTTTTGCGCCCGTATTTATGGGAAAATAGCGGAAGATTCCTGTGGCCCATGGCATTTGAGATACTTGCGTTGCTGGTGCTTTTTGTTATTTGCTTGTTCTTCCGCAATTCCAGCGCGTTGATCAGGCAGCCATTTTTACTCTTTGGATTGTGTACTGGCTTCGTGCTCTTATTACTGACCGGTTATATCATACCGAACCTGGGATCTATCGTACGTTACCGAAGCATTTATATGCCCTACCTGTTGACCCCATTACTATGCCTGGCCGATGGCTGGTTAGAAAAGTGGAATAAACGCATTATTTTTTAATCTATGTGTTTATTTTTGTCATTATTCTTCATTTTCCTACAAGATAAAGCCAAAAAAACTTGATTTATTCAAACTATTAGTCTTTTTTTGCAGCTTAAACTGCTAAAAAATGAGTTCACTTCGCTTTAATGCCATTGAGAGCCTCAACAAGAATAACCTTGAAAAAGAGGAAAAATCACCTGCCAGACGGGTAACTGCCATTTTCAATGAAAATGTTTTTACATTAAAAACGGCCCGTCATTACCTGAGTGATGATGCATTCAAAAGCCTGCTTGCTTCCATCCAGGGCGGGAAGAAAATAGACCGTGCCATGGGCAATAATATTGCCAATGGCTTACGGGCCTGGGCGGAAAAGGGGTTGCCACCCATTTTACACACTGGTTCAGCCCCTGACCGGTCTGTCGGCTGAAAAACATGATTCATTTTTTACCCTGAAAGGAGATGGCACGCCCATCGAAGAATTTGAAGGTGCGGCCCTGACAGGAACCAGATGCATCCTCATTCCCCAGTGGTGGTTTACGGGCAACTTTTGAAGCACGCGGGTATACGGCCTGGGATCCATCTTCCCCCCGTTCATCATGGAAATCGGCGAAGGAGCAGCTCTGTATCCCGACTATTTTTGTTCCTATGCCGGAGAATCTGGATACCGGACCCTTTATTGAAAGCGGCGGTGGCCCTGGACAAAGCGGCAGTGGATGTATGCCAATATTTTGACAAGAATATCCAGTAAAGTGAATGCCACGCTGGGATGGGAACAGGAATATTTTGTCATAGATGCAGGTATTGCGAAAGCTCGGCCAGACATTCTGCTGACAGGCCGTACCGTATACGGACATGCGCCAGCCAAAGGCCAGCAGTTGGAAGATCATTATTTTGGCGCCATACCAGAACGCGTATACGCTTTCATGCGCGATTTCGAACAGGAATCTTACCGCCTGGGCATTCCCTTACGGACACGTCACAACGAAGTGGCACCTGCACAGTTCGAATGCGCCCCTATTTTTGAAGAGCTCAATCTCGCCATTGATCACAATACACTCTTGATGGACGTGATGACCCGCGTGGCCAAGCGCCATAACCTGGTTGTACTGCTCCACGAAAAACCATTTGCCGGTATCAACGGAAGCGGCAAGCACAATAACTGGAGCATGAGCACAAACACCGGCGTGAACCTGCTGTCGCCCGGCAGGGCCCGAACAAACCTGATGTTCCTGACCTTTTTTGTGAACACCATCAAAGCCGTGCATGATTATGCCGAACTGATCAAGGCTTCTATTGCCAGTGCCGGAAACGATCACCGCCTGGGCGCCAATGAAGCACCCCCAGCCATTATCTCGATTTTCATCGGAAAGTACCTGACCGACGTACTGAACCAAATCGAAAAGCGCGTAAGCGGTGATTTTGATGAACAGGATGAAGCAATCCTCAAACTGGATATCCACCGAAGCATCCCCGAATTGATGCTGGACAATACCGACAGGAACCGTACGTCTCCATTTGCGCTCACCGGCAACAAATTTGAATTCCGCGCCATGGAAACTTTCATCGGTAACTGCGCGGGACCTATAAACCACCCTGAATACAGTGATGGCCGAAACCCTGAAAAATTTCAAAACAGAGGTGGACGGACTGATCGAAAAAGGAGAAAAGAAAGAAGTGGCTATCCTGCAAGTGATCCAGAAGTATATTGTAGACAGTAAAAAGGTATTGTTCGAAGGCGACGGATACAGTGAAGAGTGGGAAAAAGAAGCTAAAAAACGAGGCCTTCCGAATGTGAAGACCACACCACTCTCGCTCGACGCATACGCGGCACCGAAAGCGAAAAAGCTGTTTGAAGACCATCATATTTATAATCACCTCGAACTGGAGGCCAGGCATGAGATCATGCTGGAAGATTATATTAAGAAAGTACAGATTGAGGCAAGGGTCATGGGCGACCTGGCAACGACTTTTATCATTCCGTCTGCCCTGAAATACCAAAACCTCCTATTGGAGAATATCCGCGGACTGAAAGAAGCCGGCCTGCCTGAATCCGCTTATGCCAGCCAGAAAGCCATCCTGACGGACATCGCCGAACACATCCGCATCATCAGTGAAAATGTCACCCATATGATCGAAGCCAGGAAAAAGGCGAACGACCTGACCGATACACGCAAAAAAGCCATCGCTTACTGTGATGAAGTGAAAGGCAAATACTTCGATCTGATCAGGTACCATGTAGACAAACTGGAACTGATCGTGGATGACAGCATCTGGCAACTGCCCAAATACCGTGAGATCTTGTTCTTAAGATAAATGAAGGCTCGTTTGAAGACAAGGGTCCCGGAGAAATCCGGGGCCTTTTTTTATCCGGTCTTACCATTATACATACCTCATGTTAAAATTATCCGCAGTGGTTTAAACTTTCCACCTAATTGCCTATCTATGCGTACAAATATTGACACCATGAAAAAAATTATGTTAGCCCTCCTGTCTTTGATCATTTCTTTAGCGGGATTTAGCCAGGTTAAGAAAGACCGCAGTAAAATGAGCGATAGTACCAAACAATCCATCAAAGAAGTGATGAAAACAAAAAAAGGCAAGAAGATGGCCGAACTTAACCTTTCACGCGAGCAAAAAAAACAGGTGAAAGAGATCAAACAAAACGATGACGCTGCCAAAAACGCCATTTTAAATGATGCAGCCTTGTCGGAAGAGCAAAAAAAAGAAAAACTGAAAGAATTACGCAAAGCCAGGCAGGAAAAGATCAAAACCATGCTAACCCCGGAACAAAAGGAAAAGCTTAAGAATATGAGCCAAAAACCCTGACCGACTCCAACTAAGAACAATCATACACATGCCATTTCCTGTAAAGTATTGACAGGAAATGGCATATTTTTACGCCATATATTATGATCAGGTTATTTTATGTTGCACTGTTTATTTCATGCTTGATCCCCGGCATCGGACATAGCCAGGGGAAGTATGACCGTATTGACCAGGTTGTGGCACAATTGGGCGCAATGCCAGATAAAAACGTTGCCACGATAGCCGATACGATCTCCCGAAAATTTTCCGATAAACAGGATAAAGCCCGCGCATTCTATTACTGGATCGCAAACAATATTGCCCTGGACGGAAAAGCCATCCGCTCAAACGACCAGAAAAAAATCAACCCGGAACAAGTTGTCATGAACCGCAAGACAACCTCCCTGGGTTTCGCCAAATTATTCCAGGAAATGTGCAGCATGGGCAATATCCGCTGCCTGGTGGTTGACGGATATGTCAAGCACAGTACCGAAGACATCAACAACAGGGCCGATGAACCCAACCATTCCTGGAACGTAGTGCAATTGGGGAAAAGCCCGGAAGAATGGTATTATGTTGATGTAGCCCGGGGCAGCGGCTTTTTGGACAAAAAACAATTGCAATTCACCCCATCCTTTGTTTCCGGGTATTTTTTTCCGGAGAAAACCTTATTCAACCTCGACCACTTTCCTGATAATGAAGCCTGGTTATTGGGTGCAGGCCCCAAAGGACTGAAAGATTTTTATGCACTTCCGGTCATTGGCCGAGGCGCGTACGGCCTTGGATTGTTTAAGCCTAATCCGGTAACAGGAGTGATACATACCAGTATCAGGAATCCCGTACAGTTCAGTTTCCAGTTTAACGGTAACGAACCCATTCAATCGATCGAACTCCTGATCGGTGAAGGCAATAAACAATTAAAACCCGCTCCGATGAATTTTTCCAATTCGGGGGGTAGCGTGAATTTCAGTTATCAATTTAAAAGAGAAGACAGTTACCCGGTCAGGATCGTTGTAGATGGACGTGACGTATTATCGTATATTGTTGAAGCAACAGAATAAACTGGTTTGCATTGCAGGCGGTTGATACTGATCATACGAACAACACTGACCACCCTGGTTAGAGGAGCATGTTTACCAGCAAAGTTGATTGTTAAACGGGAAACAGAATAACTATTTACCGGATACCAATGATATGTTATGACGAATGCCATCATCATTACCATTTGTTGCCTGCTGCTTATCGCATACCTGTTTGACCTGACGGCTTCCCGCACCAGGATACCCTCTGTAATATTACTGTTGTTACTGGGCTGGGCGGTTAAGCTTGTAGCTCAATTCCTTCAAATCGACATACCCTCACTAAGCCCCTTATTGCCCGCCTTCGGAACGATAGGCCTGATCCTGATCGTCCTGGAAGGCTCGCTGGAGCTAAAACTCAGCCGTGAAAGATCACCGTTGATCAAAAAATCGATACTCATGTCTGCCCTGCCCATGCTACTCATGTTGGCGGGTTGCGCCTGGCTGATTCACGATCAGTACCAGGTTTCGTGGAAAACCAGCCTGATCAACATAACACCCTTATGCATCATCAGCAGCGCGATCGCCATACCCAGTGCAGCCACCATTGAATCGAGGTTTCGGGAAACCGTCATTTATGAAAGCAGCTTTTCGGATATCATTGGTGTGATGATATTTAATTTTCTAATTCTTAATGAAACGATCGGGCCACTGCAGGTTGGCAACCTGTTCCTCCAGATATTGCTCATGACTGTCATTTCATTACTGGTGACCATATTGCTGGCATTCTTCCTGCGCCGGATAGACCATCACATCAAATTCGTCCCTATAATTCTGGTATTAATACTGATCTATTTTGTATCTAAATATTTTCACCTGCCCGGATTGATATTTATCCTCCTGTTCGGTCTCCTGCTCGGCAATGCGGAAAAAGTCATTAAGATCAAAGGCCTGGAGCACATCGACACCAGCCGTTTACAAGAT
>JAXLUE010000028.1:0-30311 GCA_046329695.1 Ferruginibacter sp. | reverse complement strand
CTTGGCTTTAAACCTCCGCCCTGCTCGGCATTGATGATATTGGCAAGGTATGGAAGGGCATCTCTGAATTTTTCATCCGCCATGTACGTCTGTGCGATTTCCATATTGACATCCATGACAAGCGGACTGGCAGGGTATTGCCGGTTGAGGCTGTTCAGTATACGGATTTTTTCGGTACTGCTTTTCACTCCGGCGACCATGGCTTTCTGATAGGTGGCATAATCGGACGGAGGCAGCGCCTGGTTAATGACCTGGTCGTACATTGATCCAGCCCTGGCAAAATCCCGTAACATGAACTGGCAATCCGCAGAACGGACAAATGCGTCAATTTCCATACTGCCGGAAGTAGCACCCACCTGCCTGGCAACTTGTTCAAAATAGCCCAGCGCGTTGCGGTAATTCTCTTTCTGGAACCAGCTGTAACCCGCAGTATACCTGGCCGAAACGGGAGAAGCTTCCCCCTGTGAAGGAACGCCGGATTGAATGAAAGCTACCAGGTTCCGGATGGCTTCATCATAACGTTGTTGCCTGTACGCGATCTCCCCTTTCCAGAACTGTGCATAAAATGCGGTATTTCCGGCATTGGTATTGGCAATGACCTTGTCCAATAAAATATCCGCGGAAGCCAGTTGCTGATCGTTGATGTACTCGACGGCCCTTCCGTATAATATCCTTGGATACACCTTCTGCATGGCTGGCGTAGGAGGCTTCATTGATTCATATATCTGTAAGGCATCGTTATAGTTATTGGTATTGGCCAGCAGGTTGACCAGTATTTCTTTGGCTTCCGTATCGTATTCCGAATTGGGATAATCAGCCAGGAATTTGCGCATGTCGCTCAACGCCACGTCCTGGTAACCCAATTCATAGGATAATTTGGCATACATGAAACGGGAAACCTTTTGCTGAACCTTATTGCTGCTGTTGTAAGCACTGTACTGAAAAGCGTTGCGGGCATTGGCTTTTTGATTGGTCTTCAGGTACAGATCGCCCAGCAGGTACATGCTGTTCTGCCCCATCGAATCCTTTTCATTGCTTAGCTGCCTGAATCCATCAATGGCCTTATTGACCTGGTTGTCTTTGTAATAACAAAAACTGAGTTCATACAGCACTTCTTTGCTCACCTTGTCGCTGTTGTTGACGTAATCTTCCAGTAAAGGAAGCGCCTTTTGGTATTGTTGCTTTTCAAAATAAACCTGGCCTGTCAGCAGTTTCAACTGCTTCGCATAATATTGGGCACCGCCCTGGTTAAGTACGCTTTCGCCATATCGAAGCGCTTCATCTTTCTTACCCTGGAAATAGTATATCTCGGTTATATAATATGGCACCACGCCCCGATATTCCTCTTCAGCCTCGACCAACTTAAAAGCCTTGAGGGCATCCTCATAATTTCTGTCGTAGTATGCAATAAAGCCATAGTAATAATTCGCAGGCACATAATATTTATGTTCTGGCATCTGGTGGATTTCATCAAACAAAGGCCTGGCCTGCGCAAACTGCTTCAGGTTGAAATATGCGTAAGCCTTTTCAAATTTTGCATCGGCGATCTGCTCATTGCTGAGGTTGTCGTAACCGGCCATGTCAAAATATTCAACCGCCTGTTCATAATTGTTATTCAGGAAAAAATAATGGGCCAGGTGAAAGGCCATGATCTGGCGCCTGGGTTCATTGTTGATCGCATAGATATATGCCATCGCCTCATCTTTTGATATAGGCTGCATCAATTTCAGTCCGCATACAATATAATAAAACCGGGTATCCTCATTCAGGTAGGTATGATTGCTGATGCTGTTATCCGGGTACATCTGCATCAACTCTTTCACCAGGGGATAGGCCAGTGCATATTCTTCCCTGATCATGTATTCTTTAACTTCCTTGAATGTTCTTTCGGGGTCGGTGACCACATGAGTGGGCTGAGTAAGGCCGGCGGAAGCCCAAACAATACAGGCTGCCGTGAATACGAGTTTTAATGGGGTCATGTTGGTTGATTTCTGGGTGCAAATGTAGAACTTGAGAGGCTAAGAAATTCCGTCTAAGCCTACAATTAATGTGCAATACGACTGTAAACAAATGAAATCAATCGAAGATTCGCTGTTAAAGCTTTGATAAATCAGCTGATGACCTCTTCCACCCTTCCTGTTTACAATATCTCCAGGGTTCATTATATTTACAAGACAAAACAACCTCCCATGAGAAAATTAATATCCACGCGGTATAGCGAAGCTGCATTCAACAGCGCCATGTTACTTCTACGCCTGATCGTAGGCGTACTGATGATGCATCATGGTTACGACAAACTGATCCATTACGGCGACATGCATAACCAATTCATGAATTTCCTTGGCATGGGCAGTACGGTTTCATTTACCCTGGTGGTATTTGCCGAATTTTTCTGCGCATTGTTCATTATCATCGGCCTGTTTACCCGGCTTGCAGCGATCCCGTTGATCATTAACATGACTGTTGCGCTGATCAAAGCTCACGACTGGAAGGTTTTCGGTGACGGCGAAATGGCAACGCTCTTCCTGGCCGCTTTTCTCATGCTGCTGTTGCTAGGCCCCGGTAAGGTAAGCGTAGATGGCATGACCGGCAAATGATCTTCGTTTAACCACTGGCCATTCGTTACATTTACTATACATAGGTCACACGTATGTTTACAACGGAAACACAAATCCGGGTGCATTATGCCCTGACAGACCAGATGGGTGTCGTCTACCATGGCCATTACGCCCAATTTTATGAAATTGGCAGAACGGAAGCGATCCGGCAGATCGGATATACTTATAAAGATATCGAAGCGATGGGGATCATCATGCCGGTGGTAGACATGCACTGCAGGTTTCTAAGACCGGCACGATACGATGACTTGCTCACGGTAAAAACCATTTTGAAAGACATGCACGGCGGCCATAAGATCGTCTTTCACACGGAGATATACAATCAACATGATGAACTCTTAAATACAGGAGTCACCACACTGTATTTTATGGACGCAGCCAATATGAAACGCTGTGATATGCCTGCATTGCTGAAAGAAAAACTCGCACAGTATTTTATACAACAGTAAACAGCAGAAGAAGACGAACGGGTAAGGGAATAATCACTTGAAAACAGTACCATACTGTTCCCGATTTCCCGATATCAGACCCGGTGATAATCTCCCCTCCAATGCCTGATGGCCTGTTTGATCTGCTTAGGGGTCAGGTTTTCCGCCACTGCCCGGAGCGCCAGGTCTTTCAGTTCCTGATCAGATGCAAAACGAAGGGCAATGATCTGTTGAATGGATAAACGGCTGTCTGGCAAATGACCGGTCAGAATAAAATACCGGAGGTTCTCCTCCGCACGGATGGCCCTGTCCTGCGCTTTTAATGCAAAGGAACGTGCAAAGAAAAACAGGAAAACCAGGATCACAGAAACGAGGCAAAGCAGGGATGCACTGTACAGACCCTCTCCCGCCCGGCAGGATTTTATGACATTCACCACAGACCCGGCCAGTAATGCGAGTATCATAAAAAAGGTCACGCCATGATACAAAGGCAAAAGCCTGATATGGTTGGAATATTGTTGTTTCATCTGATTGGTTTTAATATAGCCGTAAATAATACTTAAATATACAGTTTGCCGATCATATACCCACTAAAAACTGGGTTACCTGGTCACCAGGGCGCCGTTTTCATCATCCTTTATGGCGGTTCAGGCGGTCAGACTGGCTGATGTGATGGGTTTACCTTATCCTCCAATGCCCTGTAAAATAAAAAACCGCAGCGGCCAACCATTCCTGGTCGGCGTGGTTATATCTTGCAGAAAATTTGATGATCATGCCGGAACGTCAACAACATGCTGCCAGTATCATAACCATCGGAGATGAATTACTGATCGGGCAGGTTATAGATACCAATAGTGCCTGGATGGCACAAGAGCTGAACAAGAATGGCATAGCTGTAAACGTCGGGTAGCCGTTGGAGAGGTTGGGATGAGATCTGGAGGCATTGGATGAAGAAAGCTCATGCTTCGATCATCCTGATCACCGGTGGCCTTGACCTACGGCCGATGACATCACCAAACCATTTGCTTTGCCGGTATTTTGACGGAAAAATGACTGCAAACCTGCGGTGCATTGGATAATGTTAAGCATATTTTCGAAAACCGTACTGAAAAAGGCCGGCTGGCGAGAGAAACTCTGAAACAGGCAGAGGTGCCGGATAACTGCAACGTAATACTCAATAAGAGAGGCACCGCACCGGGTACTGGTTTGAAAAAATGGAAAAGTGTTTGTGAGCAATGCTGGGCGTACCCCATGAAATGAAAGGATGATGACCGATGATGTTATCCCCGCCTTGCTGAAAAATTCAGCTTTCCCTGTTATTGCGCACCGAACGCTGCTGACGGCCGGGATCGGGGAATCGGTACTGCTCAATTTGATCCAGCCATGGGAGGAAACCTTCCACCCCACGCCGAACTTGCCTACCTGCCCAATTACGGAATGGTCAGGTTAAGGCTGAGCATCAGTGGGAATGGAAAAGCATCCGTGATCGGTGAAATTGACCATAATATTTTACTGAATTGCAACAGCTGGTCAGGGACTATATGGTTACCAACGCCGATGAGCCGCTCGAAGTGGTGGTTGGCAAACTACTCCTGGAACGCAATCAAACCATGGCCACTGCGGAAAGTTGTTCGGGGGGATACATCGCCCATCTGATCACATCCATACCCGGGTCATCCGCTTATTATGAGGGGAGTCTGGTGACCCATTCCTACAAAAGCCAAAGAAACCCTGCTGGGGGTGGATGAACATACCCTGATCGATGAGGGTGCGGTAAGTGAGGAAGTGGTCAGGCAGATGGTCCGCGGCGCCCTGGATAAACTGAACACCGATTATGCCGTGGCCGTTTCGGGGATCATGGGACCCGATGGAGGCACACCGGAAAAACCGGTCGGGACCGTATGGGTTGCCGTGGCAAACCGGGAAAAAATCATCACCAAAAAACTGTATTTCCGCTTCGACAGGCAGAGAAACATTCAACTGACCAGTGTTTCGGCCCTAAACATGCTCCGGTTACTCATCCTGGAATCTGGTGCATCTCCCACACAGTAAAAATCGTCACTCACTGGTATTGACCGATTTACTTACATTTGCCTATTCTTTTAAGGCTTTTAAATCATTGATATATTATGAGTTTTGTTGAACTCGTTATGCCCAAACTGGGTTGAGAGCATCATGGAAGCAACCATTTTTTAAGATGGCATAAAACCGGGAGACCAGCTGCGGGCCATGGACGAAAACCGTGTTGGATATTGCCACAGATAAGGTGGACAGTGAAGTACCTTCCACAGCCGAAGGCGTGACCGATGAAATACTGTTCAAAGAAACGATGTGGTTCCTATCGGCACGGTGATCGCCCGCATCAAGGTGGGCGCCGGTGCAGCAGCCCCCTCATCCTGCCGCCCTTTACAAAGCCCCGTCAGGGAAATTGAAGATGCCGTGGTTGTCGAAGAAATACCGTTTCAACTGCCCAGGCAGCACAACCCAAACCAGCTCAAACCGGCGGCATACGTTTCTATTCGCCACTTGTATTGAATATTGCCCAAAGCGAAGGGATCGGTACGGCGGAATTGGAAAACATCCTGGAACAGGACAAGACGGAAGGGTGAGTAAAAAAGATATCCTGCATATATCGCCGGCCGCGGCAGTTCCAATACCTCGGTTCAATCAGCTCCCGCACCGCAATCTGTACAACAAGTGACCGTTGTCAATAATCAACCGCCACTACTCCGGCTCCCGAACAAACACCGGCCGTATACCAGGGTAATGTTGAGATCATTGAAAATGGACCGCACGCGTAAGCTGATCGCCAAACACATGGTGGATAGTAAACACACCAGTCCGCACGTGACCAGCTTTGTGGAATGTGATGTGACAAATATGGTGCTTTGGAGGGAAAAGATCAAAAAGGAATTCGAAAAAAGGGAAGGCGAAAAGATCACTTTTACTCCGCTCTTCATCGAAGCCATTGTCAAGAGCCTGAAAAAATACCCTATGCTGAGCAGTTCCGTTGATGGCGACAGGATCATCATCAAAAAGGATCTTAACATCGGCATGGCCACTGCACTTCCTTCCGGAAACCTGATCGTTCCGGTGATCAAAAATGCCGATCAGCTAAACCTCGTTGGACTGACCAGGCAGGTAAACGGTCTGGCCAATGCGGCCCGCAACAATAAACTGAAACCGGATGATACCGTGGGTGGAACATTTACCCTCACTAACGTTGGCACTTTTGGCAGCATCATGGGCACCCCGATCATCAGCCAGCCCCAGGTTGCCATCCTGGCTGTTGGCGCCATCAAAAAAAGACCCGTAGTGATTGAAACTCCGCTGGGCGATACCATTGGTATCCGTCACATGATGTATATGTCTATGAGTTACGACCATCGTATCATTGATGGTTCCCTGGGTTCCACTTTCCTGAATTCCGTCAGCCGGGAATTGGAGAATTTCGATATCAACCGCAGTTTTTAAATGAAACTGGTGCCAGATACTATAAGCGGCCCGTGTGGCCGCTTTTTTATTGGGGTCAATAACCGGTCAGGGTTGATCGTATGGCAGAATCTTTTTGAGCAGGAGAAAGCTTGTAATTATATTGATAGATACTGCCTTCCCAATCGCCATATACCGGGTTGGGAATAAGGATGAAATTTCTGCCGAATTCTGCTTCGTTCAAATCAACCAGGTTGTTCCGCTCACTGACCGTTTTCTTATCAAATACAAAACTGAAATCGGACAGGTTATCGCCCAGGAATAGCACCAGCTCATGACTTTTCAGCACTTCCTTTCGGCGGGGTTCTTTGGCAGAACCGCTCTCTTTGGTCAATACATGTATGGTATCTGCATTGGGCATGCCCAGCTTCCTAAGATTCTCTACTGTGCTGTTCCTTTCCCTTTTATCCCGGTTGGTGATATAAAATATCTCTACGCCCCTGGAGGAAGCATACCGAAGGAAATCGCCAGCCCCCGGCACTTCTTTGGCCGAAGAACGGTCCGTCCATTCAAACCAGGAAACAGGTTCATAATCCATTCCTATCCTGGCACGGTTGACGGCGTAAGGGCTGTTATCCAGCACGGTTTCATCCACGTCTGTAATGATAGCCGGCGGAAGGCCATTGCCGGGCTTGTACATATCGACACGATAACGGGCAAGATTAAACGCCTGATAACAAAGTGCCCGGTATTCAGCGGCAGTCTGTTGATAAGCCGTTGTGAAAATTTTTCCATGGATAGCCAGTCCGGGTTCCATTGGCCGGGAAACCTGGATCCTGGAACTGTGGCAGGATGAAGCTGCCAGGCAAAGAAAGAAATACAAAACTATTTTGTTCATAAAAATTTACAGATTCTGATCAATAAAAAAAGAAACCAACGCCAGGCATACGGCCAGCAAAAAGGCCGCCCGCCAGGAACTTACTTCAAAACCGGGATGCAACCTGGCCGCCAGTTTGATGATGACCGCAGACACCAGTATCCTGACAAAAAAGCAAAGCAGGTATAGTGTCAGCAGGTTGATGGGCAAGCGGAGAAAAAAGCCCACTGTTGCATTGAGCAATCCGATCAGCAAAAATACCCAAACCGCAGACAGGTAGCTTTTCACTTTGATCGCTGGAACAAAGCTGGCAAGGATGAAGATGACCCCCGCATTGATCAATATGTTGAACAGGAAATCCATGTTAGTCTGCAGTTTCGCATCATTGATCGCTGACTGCCCGGGCAGCGAAATTATTATTTTAACAAGCTTTTTGAGTGAATCGGTATAACTTTAACAATTGATGAATCAGCCCTACAGCAGACTGTATCCCTCACTCAATCGGCATCCCATGTGCTCCAATCAATCCCTTAGCGCAAACAGGTGGATGGCATTACTTATCCTGACCGCCCTTTGCATTAATGCCTGCACACAAACAAAAGTGGCTACCGGCAAAAGCAAAGAACATTCGGTTCCCTTAAACATGGAAACGGATAACAGGATGAAAGGTGTGGACCTGGTGGCTACCGGCAATCAACCGGTTGACTGGCGCCTGGAGATGGACTTCGATAAAGAATTCCGGTTCATGACAAAACAGGCAGATTCAATGGTGACCACCGCAGTGAAACCCGTTTTTGATTCTTATGAAAATAAAGATGTGTTCAGAGTGAATGTTGATAAAGGCACCATGGAGATCAACATATACCGGGAACGCTGCAAGAACCAGGGAAAGCAAATGTTCCGGGTTACCGTGAAGACCCCCGATGCGTTATATATGGGATGCTATACTTATCTCGGTAACAGCATGCTGCAGGGCAACTGGAATCTGGAATTGATCGACGAAAAGCCTGTATCCGATTTCAGTTCCGCTTCCACGCCAACCATCAACATCAACCTGGCATCAGGAAACATGAAAGGCTTTGACGGATGCAACACGATCAGCGCCCCATTGACCGTGCAGGGAGACAGGTTGCTTTTTGGCCCATTACTAAGTACAAAAAAATTCTGCGAGGGTAATAAAACAGGTGATATATTTATACGCTGGATCAGCGACAGGCTGGTGAATTATTCACTGTCCGATGAAATTCTCACCCTGTACCTGGGCAACGACAGCCGGATGGTTTTCAGGAGAGGATGATAACCATTGCGTGTAACAAGGGATGATGTCTTGCCAGAATTTCAACCGGGAAACATCACTTCTAATTCCTGCCATCTTTAACCCTATGCAACCCTGAGTTAATACTGATGACCCAAATACCATTACCAGTATTGGATCAATCAAGCGAAACGGCTTGTAAATCCAACTGATCCAAATGCACAGAACCAATTTTTAACCCCTATCAGGCATTGCTTACACCAAAGACATTATACATTCAACTCACTTAAATAATCATTCCCATGTTCGAACAATTAATGGAGATCATTAAAACGCATTCTACTGAAACCATCATCAATAACCCGGCCGTTCCCAACGAACACAATGAAGCGGTCATGCAGGAAGCGGGCAATTCCGTTACTTCAACGCTGCAACAAATGCTGGCATCCGGACAGGTCAAAGACGTGATGAGTATCTTTAAAACAGCACCCGACAAGGTGGGCGATCACCCTGCCATGCAACAGATATCGGGTAATTTCATGGGATCGATCATGGAAAAATTTGGCCTGAACAGCCAGCAGGCAGGTGGCATCGCCGGAAGCCTGTTACCCTCGGTATTGGGTGGACTGGTAAAAAAGACCAATGACCCTGCCGACAGCAGCCTCAACATTCAGGATATCTTCAACAAACTCAGCAATAATAAGACCAGCGGGCTGGACATTGGAGGCATGTTCTCCAAATTTTCCGGCGGATTGGACAAAGACGGAGATGGCGATGTGGATTTCAGCGACATCAGCAGCATGTTCACCGGTGGCGGCAATGCCAGCTCAGCCGGTGGCGGACTCATGGATAAGCTGAAGGGTATGCTGGGCAGTTAATCATCTGAAGCAGGGCCAAAACTCCTTACATTTGCATCTCTAAAAATGTAACAAATAATGGAATTCCTTAAAACCCTGCAAATACTGTCGAAAAACGCCGGTGTATCAACCGGTAATCAATGGATCAAAACAAAGGGGGATCAAATCGCCTCCTATTCCCCTGTTGATGGAAAACTGATCGGTTCGGTCAGTTCTGCCGACAGGGCATCATATGATGCTACGGTACAAACCGCCCTTTCCGCATTCCATGAATGGCGTCTCTGGCCTGCCCCGAAACGTGGCGAGATCGTACGCCAGGTGGGTGATGAACTGAGAAAATTCAAAGAACCACTTGGCAAACTCGTCAGCTATGAAATGGGTAAGAGTTTGCAGGAAGGTATGGGCGAAGTACAGGAAATGATCGATATATGCGATTTTGCCGTTGGCCTTTCCCGTCAGTTACACGGGCTGACCATGCACAGTGAGCGCCCGGGGCACAGGATGTATGAACAGTACCATCCGCTGGGGCCGGTTGCCATCATTTCGGCATTTAACTTCCCCGTGGCCGTATGGAGCTGGAACAGTATGCTGGCCTGGGTTTGCGGGGATGTTTGTATCTGGAAGCCAAGTGAGAAAGCGCCATTATGCGGCATCGCATGCCAAAAGATCGTACAAAAGGTTTTCAAAAAGAATAATGTGCCGGAAGGTGTCTGCTGCCTGGTAACCGGTGGCCGTGAAGTGGGTGAATGGATGAGCTCCGACAAACGCATTCCGCTGGTATCCGCAACCGGTAGTACGCGTATGGGACGTGCAGTAGGCGCTGCCGTGGCCGAAAGAATGGGGCGCAGCCTGCTCGAATTGGGGGGAAACAACGCCATCATCATCTCACAGCATGCCGATCTCCAGATAGCCATGACAGCCGCAACCTTTGGTGCCGTGGGAACAGCCGGACAACGCTGCACCACCACACGCCGGCTCATCATTCACGAAAAGATCTACAATACATTCAAAGAAAAACTGGTACACGCATATAAACAACTGAAGATCGGCAACCCGCTCCTGGAGAAAAACCACGTAGGTCCGCTGATCGACAAAGACGCGGTGAACATGTACCTCGCTGCCATTGAAAAATGTAAGGCCGAAGGCGGAAAATTCCTCGTGGAAGGCGGCGTTCTCAAAGGCAAGGGCTATGAAAGCGGCTGCTACGTAAAACCCTGTATCGCGGAAGCCAGGAACAATTTTGACATCGTTCAGCACGAAACATTTGCCCCGATCCTGTATATCATGAAATATAAGACACTGGACGAGGCCATTGCCCTGCAAAACGGCGTTCCACAGGGGCTTTCCTCTTCCATTATTACCCAAAACCTGCAGGAAGCGGAAAAATTCCTCTCCCATGCCGGCAGCGATTGCGGAATAGCCAACGTTAATATAGGCACTTCCGGCGCTGAGATCGGAGGGGCTTTCGGTGGCGAAAAAGAAACCGGCGGAGGCCGCGAAAGCGGAAGCGATGCCTGGAAAGTATATATGAGGCGCCAGACAAATACGATCAATTATACCGATAAACTGCCGCTGGCCCAGGGGATCCGGTTCGATTTATAAAATATTACTAATATCCAGAAACGGCCCGTATCGCAGGCCGAAAGGCACTAATTTAGCAGTACTTAAAATCATCAAATGACAAAATTATCTACCCTGATGGCGGCAGCCCTGATATTTACCGGCAGCCAGGCATTTTCACAGGACATCGACAAAAAAGAATCAGAAAAAAAAGTTCCGAACGGCTGGCACCTGCTGGATGCCGAAAAAGACGGATTTTCCGGTATCAGCCTGTCTCAAGCCTATGAACTCATCCAGGCCAAGAAACTGAAAAGCAAAAAAGTGCTTGTAGCCGTGATCGACAGCGGCATCGATACCTTGCATGAAGACCTTAAACCCATCATGTGGACAAACAAGAAGGAAATTCCCGGAAACGGTAAAGACGATGATAAAAACGGCTATATAGACGATATCCATGGCTGGAACTTCCTTGGTGGCAAAGACGGCCGCAATGTTAAAGAAGACAGTTACGAAGGCGCCCGCGTGTACCACAAACTCAAACCTCTCTGGGATGGTAAGGAAGTTGATGAAGACAAACTGACTCCCGCGGAGAAGGAATCATACAAAACTTATCTCCGCGCCAAAGAAAAAACAGTGGGCGGAGTCAGCCAGGAAGAAATGGCTTTCATTAAAAACATGATGCCCAAGTTCCAGCGGGGGGATTCTATTTTGCGTAAAGAACTGGGTAAAGAAGAATATAACGGGAATGACCTGAAAACAGCTACGCCAACGGAAGCTGACGCCAAAATGGCCAAATCGTTCCTGATGAACATCAGCAAGGCCAATAACAGTTACGAGATCACCAACCAGCAGATCCTCGATGAATTCAATGGCCAGTTGCGCAAGGCAGATGCGGCCAACAACCCACCCAAAGCTTATCGTAAGGAAATCGTAGGCGATGATGAAAGTAATTTTGATGACCGCGGTTACGGCAATAACGATATCATGGCCTCTACCCCATTCCATGGCACACATTGCTCCGGTATCATTGCCGCTGCCAGGAATAACGGAATAGGCATGGACGGTGTTGCAGACAATGTTGAGATCATGATGGTCCGCGCCGTACCTGACGGAGATGAACACGACAAAGACATTGCATTGGCCATCCGTTACGCGGTTGACAATGGCGCCCGTATCATCAGCATGAGCTTTGGCAAGGATTTTTCACCTGAAAAAGAATGGGTAGACGAAGCCTTCCGTTATGCAGAGAAAAAAGGCGTACTGCTTATTCATGCGGCGGGTAACGACGCAAAGAACATCGACACAGAATATAATTTCCCCAACCCGATATATGCCAATGGCAAGGGAAGGGCTTCCAATGTAATCACCGTTGGCGCCAGCGGCGATGAAAAGAACGGTGGGCTGACAGCATCATTCAGTAACTACGGCAAAGCCGAAGTGGATGTATTTGCCCCCGGAGTGGGAATCTATTCAACCATCCCGGGTGGAAACACCTATGGCAATTCCAATGGCACCAGCATGGCATGCCCGGTTGTTGCAGGTGTGGCTGCTCTGATTTTGGAACACTACCCCAACCTGAGTGCGCAACAGGTTAAGTATGTTATTGAAAATTCAACCAGGGCGCCTAAAGAAAAGGTCAAAAAACCGGGAACGGATGAGTTGGTCGAACTCTCTGAGATCTCTAAATCCGGTGGTATCATCAATGCTTATGAAGCCATTAAACTGGCCGGTACCCTGAACCAGAAACAACCAAAAGAAAAACTGCCGAAAACGAATATCAAGAAAACAAAACTGGGATAAACACGATCCCCATCTTATAAAGGCCGCAGGTTCAATGCCTGCGGCTTTTTATTTGCTGTGCACCCGATAAATACGGGGTTATCCGACACAACCCTTCATTTACATCTGCGGTAAGAAAAAATGGGTTGAAAAAACTAACTTGTCGGCTTAAAAAAAACATATGCCCAGACCCGAACCAGGCACATTTGCCGCATATTACACCAACTACATCGCCAAAGTCAAAGAAGATGAACTGCTGCCGGCTTTTGATGTCCAGCAAAACCTCATGGAAGATTTCTTCCGGGGAATTTCAGAGGAAAAGGCCAACTATGCGTATGCACCCGGCAAGTGGACGATCAAAGAATTATTGCAGCATGTCATCGATACGGAACGGGTTTTTTCATACCGCGCCATGTGCATAGCAAGAGGCGAAAAACAATCCCTTCCCGGATTTGATGAAAATGAGTATGCGGCCACATCCAAAGCCAATGACCGCCACTGGAATGACATGCTGGAAGAAATGATTTCCGTTCGGTTATCGTCGCGCCTGTTATTTTCCAGTTTTGACGATGAGCAGCTTACAAAAACCGGCACGGCCAATAATAACAAGCTGGGTGTTTTGGCGGCAGGATACATTATACTCGGGCATGTTTACCATCATGTGCAGATATTACAAGAACGCTACCTTTAAACTGCTGAGTGGACACAACCCAGTCCCGGTAATTTTACAATGACCTATTAATGATCCGGTCTTTTCTCAGACCACTGCAATAAAAAACCGCCGTTGGATATTAACCCAACGGCGGTTTTGTTATGTTCGGGAATGTCTGTCAGGGCTCCCCATTCACAGATACCCTGGAAACCACTACCCTTTTTTGGCGGTATTTTGTGCTCCGATCATCCTGTTGAGCACCTTGACGGTTTCATCGATGAAGATATCTGAACTGCGATTCTTCAACCACTGTTTATTCTTGTCGATTTTATCCTGAGCAATATTGATGGCGGCCGTATCGGCGGCAAGATTGGTAATTTCCATTGGTTTGCCGAGTTTGTACAGTTCGTCAAACTCTTTGAGCATGGCCTTTAATTTCTTCTGGTCTTCGCGGTATTTGTTCAATTGCAGCGAATACTCCCTGTCGTTATACTTATCCATCCAGGCCACATTGGCTCGGATACGGTTAAAAGTTTCATTTCTGCTGATATCTTCCCGGCTGGCATTGATCACGGCATCACGGATATTGTCCGCATTCCAGGGGCGATAATCGGCCCGGTTGATCTCATCCCATTGTAATGCATTGGGGTTATCCTTTTCCCGGAATTTCAGGTACTCGTACCTGTCGGGCAGGATAATATCAGGCACCACGCCCCTCAACTGTGTAGCCCCGCCATTGATGCGGTAGAACTTTTGCAGGGTCAGTTTGACGGTACCCAGGTCATCCGGTTTTTTAGAGGAGAACACACTCTCATTTTCAGGGTTCAGCGGGATATTCCTTTGTACAGTGCCTTTTCCGTAAGTGGATGTACTGCCAATAATGATGCCCCTTTTGTAATCCTGTATGGCTGCGGCGAAAATCTCGGAGGCCGATGCGCTGGTTTCGTCAACCATAACGGCAAATGGACCTCCATATTGAATATTCTTGTCTTTATCCCTCAGGATATTCGCTTTTTCATCCCTTCCTTTCACCTGGCAGATCGGTCCGTCTTCGATGAAAAGACCGGCCATTTGAACAACATCATAGAGAGAACCGCCTCCATTATTACGCAGGTCGAGGATGATACCATCCACATGCTCTGCCTTCAGCTTTTCCACTTCTTTGGCAACATCGGCTGCGCAACGTGGACCATTAGGGCGTTCAAAATCCGCATAGAATTCCGGCAGGTATATGTAACCTATTTTATTTTGGCCGCGAATGATGGCCGATTTAGCGTAAGTATCTTCGAGTTTGATGTCATCACGGATCAGGGTTATGACCTTTGTCGAACCATCCATTTTGCGGATGGTCAGCCTGACTTCGGTACCCTTTTCTGAACCCCTGATCAGCTTAACGGCATCGGGAACGGAATAACCGGTAACATCAACGGGCTCTTTATCGCCCTGTCCGACCTTGATGATCTCGTCGTTCTCCATCAGTTCCCCGCTTTTCCAGGCAGGGCCGCCGCTTACCAGGCTGGCTATCTTGATCTTACCGTCATCCTCTTTCAACTGGGCGCCGATGCCATAAAAACGCCCGCTCATCGACTCATTGAAAGACCTCAGATCGATCGGGGGG
The DNA here is from genome assembly GCA_046329695.1 of Ferruginibacter sp. GTDB lineage: Bacteria > Bacteroidota > Bacteroidia > Chitinophagales > Chitinophagaceae > Ferruginibacter. The sequence goes on along the minus strand of JAXLUE010000028.1, from coordinate 15,235 downwards.
AAATAATCCGTATGCGGGTCCATCAGGCCGGTGATGGCATTTACAAATGTGCTGAAATTCTCATCGAGTGTTTCCCTGTTCTTCCTGGTTGAAATGTAACGGTCTATCTGTTTCCTGACCTGATCACGCGCTTCCCTTTCCAGAGTACTGTCGGCCTTGACCACATAATCCTTCTTGTCTTTATTTTTTTCCCGCTCTTCCAGCATATCCGTGTAACGGGCCAGTACGCCATATTTCAGGCGTTTGCGCCACAGGTCGTACCGCTCGTTTTCATTTTTGGGAAAATCATACTTATCAGGATCCATCATGACCTTTTCATTGACGGAAAAATCGAATGGCTTCGCGAGGATACTTTTATAATACTGGGAAATTTCCTCGAATCGTTTGGTATAAACCTCGCTGATCGTAAAAAACGATTCCAGTTCTTTCCCATGGATCTCATCATCGATCTGTGTGGCAAATTTGCTGAAAGAAGCGACGTCGGATTGCAGGAAGATCGTTTTGTCATCATCCAATCCGCTGATGAATTTTTTGAGCACTTCCTTGCTGAAAGAGTCATCGATCTTTTTCGGACTGAAATGTCCTTCCTCCAGCAATACGCCTACATTTTTAAGGATACGGGAATACCTTACCCTGGGATTGTCATTGTTTTCATTCCGCCCCTGGGTTTGGAAATGAATAAAAAGGCTGGCTACGGTGAGGCCCAGTATTACGGGTATAAAACGTTTATTCATAATGATGTCGGTGATTTTTTGCATCACGTAAATGTAGCACAATATCGTGCTTTTGTTATAGCTGTAAACGTAGCAATCTCAATAATGTTTTGTTAAACAAACCTACTGGCTAAAAGATTGGATGAACGGTAAAGAAAATCCCCGCCGGGTATTGGCGGGGACATCGGGCGGGTGGCTAATGGGGCTCGAACCCACGACCCCCAGAATCACAATCTGGTGCTCTAACCAACTGAGCTATAGCCACCATTTCAGGGCTGCAAAAATAGGTAAAAACACATTTGGCACAAAATTACATTTCATGCAGCCTGTCCAATGACATAGCTTTGACCTGAAAATTCAACATGAACAGCACCCAGATCTGGCTAACCTTACTGATTCCCGCCGCCTGTTTCGCGCTGGCTGCAATCCCCATCGCCCAATGGTTTACCCGGCAGATCTTTCATCAATACGATCAGCTTGTGGCAAAGCAACCAGAAATTTCAGGTGAACCCGATAGCAGGATAACATCTATGCACACCCCCGGAGCGGCCGATTCCGTAGCACCGATGGAACATGTAAAACCGTTCATAGAAGAACAGGTAGACCTATTCATGAATAACCGACTGCAGGAACTTTTTCCCCTCCTGGTCAAATTCATGGGCGAAAAAACCAGGCAGCAGTTCCGCCAGGCATTCCTGGAAGAAACGGAAAGACTGTTCCCTTCCGTGATCAACCTTTACCTGTCAAAGGTTAACCCGGGCGATAAGCAACAGGCTGAAAAACCTGCTCCGCAACCGGGAAAAAATCAGTCACTTCTCCAAAAAAAAATCATACAAAGACTCAGGCCGATGTTCATGGCCATCCTCTTTCTCGCAGGCCTGCTGGTGGGTTCTGTTTTGTTACTTTGCTTGCAGGCCAGTTCTTAGATAAGCTTGGCCTGAAATTTGTGCATAAGTGTAAGAATTACACATAATTAGGTGTAACTTGCGAAGCCTATTTCATTTAATCTAACTGCCATGAGCGTGAGGCCATCGTTGCTGATCACAGGTATTTTACTACTTATATCCCTCATCGGCAGGTGCCAGATGGCAATGCCCGGAGGCATGTCACGGCAAAATATGGATATCGGCCACTTCTATGGCAAAGTAATGGATGTTGCCAACTCCCGGCCGATTGAAGGCGCTTCCGTTCAACTCATCCAGAATAAATACGACTCAGTTACCCGCGGAAAAAAAGATGTGGTGATAGCGCTGAAACTCTCCAATAAAAAGGGAGAATTCAGCCTGGAAAAAATACCCGTGATGGGCAGCTATCAATTGAAGATATCGGCGGTCGGTTTTAAAAATCACACCCGGAAATTGTCTTTTGACCTCAACATGCAGGCCGCGAGAAACGGAGACTTCAGCAGTTTACTCAACGGGGTTGATAAAGACCTGGGCAATATCAAACTGGACATCGATGAACAACAACTGCAAAATCTGACGCTCACCGCTTCCAAATCAATCATACAGTTAAACCTCGACAAAAAGGTATACAACGTTGAAAAAGATCTGATGTCAACAGGAGGATCCGCCCTGGATGTTATGAAGAACATTCCTTCCGTAACGGTAGATATGGATGGAAATGTCAGCCTCCGGAATGCCCCACCGCAGATATTCATTGATGGCAGACCTACGACCCTTTCGCCGGACCAGATCCCTGCGGATCAAATTGCCAGTGTGGAGATCATCACAAACCCTTCCGCCAAGTACGACGCCAGTGGCGGCGGAGCGGGTATCCTGAATATCGTATTGAAGAAAAACAGAAAGACGGGATATAACGGGAATATCAGGGCCAGTATAGATTCCCGCGGCCGGCCGGGAGGTGGCGGCGATTTCAACCTGCGTCAGAATAAAGTGAATTTCTTTGCATCGGGAATGCTGGGTTTCCGTAAATCCATCAGCACCATCAGCAGCAACAGGCAGGAATACAATAACAACCTTACGATCCTGCAGGAGCAGCATAATCGCCCGGTGGGTACCGGTTATTTTGCTTTTATCCGCAGCGGACTGGATTATTTTATTGATAACCGAAGTACCCTCACGTTAAGCGGCAATATCGGTCGTGGGCATTTTCAAAATAATGACCAGATCCTGCTCAACCGGGATACCCTGAATGGAAGCGTATTGGATAAGTCTACAGGGACCAGGAACCTGATGTCGATACCTGATTTCAGAAACTATGGGAGCAGTCTTGGATTTAAACACAATTTCTCGCAAACAGGAAGGGAACTGACCGCCGACATCAATTATAATTTTTCCCGCAGCAGTAACAATTCCACGTATAACGGGCAGTTCTTTGATGCAATCAATAATCCATTGGGACCTGTGTTGTACGAACGGTCTTATGGCGAAGGAAGAACGCATTTCCTGACCATTCAAACAGATTACAGCACGCCACTCCCCCACAATCAGAAAATAGAGGCAGGGTTACGCATGGCCAAAAGAAAATACAAGAGCTTTAATGAGAATCAATTGGGATTCCAGGCTGATAACCTCATTGCCATCCCGGAATTATATGTCGATTACCGTTTCAACGATGATGTATATGCCGGCTACCTGACCTATTCCAAACAGTGGAAAAAAGTTAGCCTGCAATTGGGTGGACGGATCGAGAGCTCTAAATATGCCGGAGACCTGTTATCTAAAAATCAATCATTCTCCAACGAATTCCCCTTCAGTTTCTTCCCCAGCGCTTATACCACTTTTTCATTAAGCAAGAAAGAAGACCTCCAATTGAACTATTCCAGAAAGATCAACCGGCCTGGTTTTTTTCAGCTGATCCCTTTTATCGATTTCAGCGACTCACTTAACCTTAGTATCGGGAACCCCAACCTGGTACCGGAATTTACCCATCTGGTGGAAATGACCTATTCCAACCAGGTGGCAAGCGGACAAACATTCCTGGCCACGGCATATGGTCGCCTGACCAATAACCTGATCACCCGGTATCAATACCGGGATAAAAATCCCAACCCGGCCAAAACAGACAGTGTGGTATTCACCACTTATGCCAATGCCACCCGCAGTTTTACATACGGACTCGAGCTGACCAGCAAAAACAAGATCAGCAAAAGGTGGGATATCACCGTAAACCTGAATTTCTTTCATATAACCCTGGAAGCCGATAACCTAACGGGAACGGGCAACAGCAACCTGTACAGCTTCTTTGGAAAAATGAACAATTCGTTCAAGCTTCCCAAAAACTTTTCCATTCAGCTTAGCGGTGAATACCAGGCCAGGACGCTCCTGCCTCAAAGCAGCGGAGGCAACAGGGGTATGATGGGAGGTGGACCTTTCGGCCAGGTACCGGTTACCGCCCAGGGATATATCAAACCATTTTATGGCATAGACATTGCCCTGAAAAAAGACTTCCTGAAAAACAACGCGGCCTCTCTCACGCTGCAATTCAGCGATATTTTCCGCAGCCGATATAACAGTACTGTCGCTTCCTCTGTTTTCTTTAACCAGGAATATGAGAGGATCCGTGATCCGCAGATAGCCCGCCTTTCCTTTAACTGGCGGTTCGGCAAACTCGATGCAAACCTGTTCAAAAGAAAGAACATCAAAGGCGAGATGGAAAACATGCAGAACATGCAACAGGGCGTTAACCAGTAATTGCGGATGACAGGTGACGATGGGCTCCTGGTTCATGTATGCTTCGGGGAAGCCCATAATCCTGCCTGAAACCGGGTTTAGCCATTATGCCGGCAGAAACTTATATTCTTCCATCACCTGACCCACTTTCTCATTCCTTATTCAGCATTTCTTATTTCTAATCCCTAAATTGCTGTCCGTAAAACCTGACTGATGAAACAAATCCAGTTTAAAAAACTGTTGCCTCACCTGGTGGCCATTGGAATCTTTTTATTGGTTACCCTGATCTTTTGCAAACCGGCCCTTGACCCCGAACTGGTAATGAAACAGGGTGATGTAACTGGCTGGCAGGGCATGAGCCATCAGTCATTTGTTTACAAAGAAAAACACGGTCACCTGCCTTTATGGATCACCAGTATGTTCTCGGGGATGCCCGCATACCAGGTAGCCATTGAGGGAGATTGGTCGCCCTTATCGGTGGTGGACAAAGCCTTTCAACTCTGGCTTCCCCAACCTATGAATTTTTTCTTCCTGGCCTGTATCGGTTTCTATTTCCTGTGCATTTGCCTTCGGATAAGGCCATACGCGTCGATCATCGGCGCTTTGGGCTTTGCCTACTGCAGCTTCTCTCCCATTATTGTAACGGCCGGGCATAATACCCAGATGCTGGCTCTCGGCTATGCGCCGGCGGTCATCGGTGCCGTTATTCTGATTTTCGATAAAAAATACCTCAGCGGTTTCATTCTGACCGCCATGCTGACTGCCCTGCAGATCGGGCAGGGACACCAACAGATCAGCTACTATCTTTTACTGATCTTATTGGCGATGGGCATTGCCTATACCATCCGATTCATAAAGAACGGTGAGATGCCCCACCTGCTGAAAAGTACGGGCCTGTTGCTGATAGCCGGTATCATTGGTGTGGCCGTCAATGCCATCAACCTGCTACCCACGTACGATTTTGCCAAATACTCCAAACGGGGTGGCCAACTCGTTATGGATGGCAATTCGAGGAACAATAAGGAAACCGTGAAAGACGGTAAAACAACCGGCCTCTCCAAAGATTATGCCTTCATGTGGAGTTATGGCAGGGCGGAGTCATTCAGCCTGCTTATCCCCGGCGTTCAGGGATATGGGCTGCACATAGCACAACGGGATGATGAACAATACATCTTCCCCAAACTCAGTGAAAAATCCAACGTGGCCAACTTCTTCGTGGAAAAACTCAACGCGCCGGAAGACCAGGCCGCCAATTATGCCATGCAACAGAGCGGCTCCATTTACTGGGGCGGGCAGCCATTTACTAACGGTCCCGTGTACCTGGGCGCCATCATCTGCTTCCTGTTCATCTTGGGAATGTTCCTGCTGGATGGGAAACATAAATGGTGGGTCCTTGCTGCCAGCGTACTGGGTATCCTCTTATCCTGGGGGCACAACCTGCAGGGCTTTAATTATTTCATGTTTGATTACTTCCCGCTGTATAATAAATTCCGTGTGCCCACCATGGCCATGACGATCCCCCAAATGCTCTTCCCGATCGTTGCATCACTGGTCATGGAAAAACTCATGTCGGGCACCGAGCAGTCTGACTGGAAGAAATTCCTTCGCGGCACAGTTGCAACGGCAGCCGTATTTGCTGCGGCACTGTTGTTTTACGCAGGTTCCGATTTCAGCCGCGAGAACAAAGCCCGGACGGCTGAGTTCAATAAAATATATAACGAAGCAGGATCTGGCATGGAGACCAGGCTGGCTGAACTGGATAAGCTCCAAAAACCGGAAACAGACAACCAGTTATATGAAGGCATGGTGATGAATTTCAAAGGCAATCCTGATGCGCCTAAAATGGGGCGCGAATTCCTGACAGCATTACGTAAAGACAGGACTGATTTTTTCCTGACTGATTTTATCCGTTCTTTCATGTGGGTATTGATTGCCGCCACCGTTATTGCCCTCTACCTGAAAAAGAAGATCTCTGCTATGGTCATGCTGGCTGCCACCACCCTGTTTTCAGCCATTGACCTGCTGGGTTTTGGTATGAAATACCTGAATGACAAAAGCTTTGATTACAAAGACAAATATGAGGCCTCCGAATTCCCGCTCTCCAAAGCGGATGAAATGATACTGGCAGATACCGACCCCAATTACCGGGTATTCAATACTGCCAGCCTGGAAGAGTCCCGCACTTCCTATTATCATAAATCCATTGGAGGCTATCATCCTGCCAAACTGGGTATCTATGATGACCTGATCATGTACCAGTTAAGCGGGCAGCCCAACATCAATGTGGTCAACATGCTCAATGCCAAATACATCATCCAACGCAGGGGCAATGAACCCGTTGCCATGAGGAATCCCGGCGCATTGGGTAATGCCTGGTTTGTAAAAGGCGCGAGGTTTGTGAATGGCCCGGTTGAGGAAATGAAAGCACTGGACATACTGAATCCAGCCGATTCAGCCGTGATCGACGCTTCATTCCAGTCTAAGGTACCAGCCTTTGTACCGGCAGACAGCAGCGCCAGTATTCGCCAGAAGACCTTCGACAATGACGCAATTACATATGAAACCAGCAGCCAGGGCAATCATCTGGCGGTTTTCAGTGAAGTTTACTATAAAGACTGGAAAGCATATATCGATGGCAAACCCGCCGACTACGTCAAAGCGAATTACGTACTGAGGGCAATGGTTGTACCGGCTGGTAAACACACCGTCGAATTCCGCTTTGAACCTGCCATATTTTTTACCAGTAAACGCATCAGCTTTATCAGCAGCTGGCTCCTGGCTTTATTATTCATCGGATTCCTGGCGCTTCAATTTCGCCAGGGCGCCAAAGAAGAAAATACAAAAGCCTGACAATGGGTGACCAGCGCCATGATAAACAGACATCCCTGAACATTGCCGCCCTGGTACCTTATACAGTTTACCCGGCCAAAATGGGTGGCCAGAAAGGGATAGCCCTTTTTTATCAATACCTGTCGGAGAAACTGGCAGTAACGATCATCAGTACCCGGGACAATGAATTTCCCGCCAAAACTCCCGCGCAATACCTGGACATATTGGGTACGAGCAAATACCGGTATATCAACCCGTGGCTGTTTTTCCGTTTCCGGAAACTGATCAGGGAAAAATCATTCAGCCACCTGGTGCTGGAACATCCCTATTTTGGCTGGCTGGGCATCTTGCTGAAATGGACAACCCAGGCTAAACTGGTGGTTCACTCCCATAATATTGAGGCACTCCGTTTCCGGAGCACAGAAAAATGGTGGTGGGGCATTCTCTGGCATTATGAAAAATGGGTTCACCGGATCGCCGATACCAGCTTCTTTATCAGTGAAGAAGACAGGCAATATGCCATCACACGATTCAAAGCCGACCCGGCCCGTTGCCACACCATCACTTATGGCATTGAAATACCGGCAATCCCCAGCGACTCAGACAGGCGGGAGGCCAGGCGCAAGCTTGAATTGGCATACCATATCGGGCCCGATGAAAAGATCCTGCTTTTCAACGGCACCCTGGATTATAAACCCAATACCGACGCCCTGGAGGCCATACTCAGGCAAATAAGCCCCCTGTTGGATAAAACGCCCGGTTACCGCTACCGGATCTTGATTTGCGGGAAAAACCTGCCGGAAAGATTCAAAACCGACCAGGCGGGCTATTTGGCGGAACATGTTCAGTATGCGGGATTTGTGGATGATATCCGGACTTTTTTCCTGGGGGCCGACGTCTTCCTGAACCCGGTGACCGATGGCGGCGGCATTAAAACCAAGTTGGTGGAAGCCCTGGGATATAACCTAACGGCTGTCAGCAGCCTTAACGGGGCCATTGGCGTTGATCCCGGCTTATCTCCCGGCAAATTATTAGTGGCCGATCATGCCGACTGGGAGGGCTTTGCCCGGATGATCCGGGAGGCCAATTTATCAGAAAATACTTCCCCGGCTTTTTTTAATCATTTTTATTGGGCTAATATTGCAGATAAAGCAGCGAATATCCTACGAACATCACATCGTTAATTTGACCTATTAGATGAAAATACTGATTACGGGCATATCGGGTTTTGTGGCCAGGCATTTTGTTGAATACCTGTCGTCTATGAATGAACCCGTTTTTGTAGCTGGTATTCATCACAGCAATTCCCCTTCATTCGAAGCCGACCAGTTTCCCCATATCACCTGCCGCTTTTACCAGGCCAACCTGCTCGACAGCGAGCGGCTCAGGGAAATTCTCATGGAAGTGAATCCCGATTTCATCCTGCACCTGGCATCCAAAAGCAGTGTCGCCTACAGCTGGCAACATCCGGCTGAAACGATCCGGCATAACACTGGTATTTTTATTTCACTGATTGAAAATGTGCGTAACCTGAAAATGCCCTGCCGGATACTCTCCGTTGGATCCGCAGAAGAATACGGCATTGTACCGGAAGCAGAACTTCCCCTGCGGGAATCAAGGTGCCCGAACCCCGCCAGTCCTTATGGCACATCCCGGATGTTACAGCATAAATTGGTGGAGATCTATTCTAAAAACTATCAACTCGACATCATCCATACCCGCTCTTTCAACCATATCGGCCCTTACCAGCATTCCAATTTTGTTGTGTCATCTTTTGCCAGGCAAATTGCCGATGGATTAAAAAACGGAAAAAAAGAGATCGATATCTGTGTGGGCGACCTGCAGGTGACCCGCGATTTCACCGATGTGCGGGATGTGGTAAAAGCTTACTATCTCCTGCTGAAAAAAGGTCAATCAGGCAATACATACAATATTTGCTCCAATAAGGGTGTGGTGCTGAAAGATCTCGTAAAAAAGTTCGAAGATATTACGGGAGCCAGCATTCGTTGTACCACCAACCCGCAGATCATCAGGCCTACTGAAAATAAAAAACTGATCGGATCCTACGAAAAGATCAACCAGGAACTCGGCTGGTCGCCTTCCATTACGCTCGACCAGAGCCTGAAAGACCTGCTGACGTTCTGGGGACAGGTCAATTAACTCCCCGCCGGTAACGCACGCAGTATGCAATCATACAACAGGCTTGCTGTACGGTCCCAGGTAAATATATTTTTCTGCACAAATCCTTTCTCTATCATGTCATCACGCAGGCGTTGATCCGCTGACACTCGGCCCATGGCCCCGGCAATGTCGTTGATGTTAAACGGGTCAACCTGTATGGCGGCATTACCGGCCACTTCAGGCATGGAGGTGGTATTACTGCATATAACGGGTACGCCTGCCTGAAAAGCTTCCACGATGGGGAGGCCAAACCCTTCAAATGTCGGCACAAAACTGAGGCACAATGCAGAGCCTATCAAACGGCGCAACTGGTCATCCGTAACCCGCCCGGTAAAGACGATATCCTGGCGGCAGGACAGTTGATCCAATACCTGGTTGATACTGGTATCATCCCATAATATATGACCACTCAACACCAGCCTGACCGTTGATGGATGTTCTTTCTTGTAGAGGTCAAATGCCTGCAACAATCTCACGATATTCTTCCGCGGGTGCATGGAACCCACAAAAAAGAAATACTCGTTGCCCGAAGTATATTCCTGCCTGGTAAGCACCTTTTCCTCTTCCCGCAGGGGCCCGAAAACTTCTTTTATCCCGCAGGAAACGTTATCGATCTGGCCGGCACTGATCTTATATCGTTTGACAATATCCTCTTTGCTGTATTCGGATATCGTGGCGATCCTGGCGGCCTTCCTCGCAAACCGCGGAAAAAATGATCTGAAGTATACCCTATTCTTGAACGTTAGGTCCTGTGGGTATTCTTCAAAATTCAGGTCGTAAATGATGGGGAGTTGCCTGCAAGGTGAACCAAGGCTCAGGAACCCTTCCATCGACAAAAAAATATCCGGTTTATGCTTAGCCAGGAACCTCCGCACCGTCCATTCCATGAAAGCCACGTATAAAAGCGGATGGCGATAAGGCGGAAATATGTGATGCTTCGTCACATTGGGGAAATCGAAGTATGGCTCTGTAAAATGCTTGTCGCACAGGATCATGAATTCCACCTCAGGATGCGCCCGGATGATACGCGGAAGGGTTTCCACCGTAAAATTCCCTATCCCATCGAGTTGTTTGTTCCTGAGAACCCAGCAGTTGACAGCTATTTTCATGTGCCTGATATGCCCCATATGTACTTTCTGAAACCCGCATCAACAGTGACATTTCCTGTTACGGACCACCGTACAATGGTGATTTGACAAGTTTATAATAGATTTGCGAAAATAATCAAAAACAAGACCATTACATGAAGACAGCGTTGATCACGGGTATTACAGGGCAAGACGGGGCATATTTGACAGAATTATTACTGGATAAAGGATATATCGTACACGGCATACGCCGAAGGAGTTCGATGCTGAATACCCAGCGGATCGACCATATGGTTTTCAACCCGGACTATAAAGGCAGGCTTTTCCTGCATTACGGCGACCTGACCGACAGCAGTAATATCCTCCGTATCATACAACAGACGCAGCCGGACGAGATCTATAACCTGGCCGCACAATCGCATGTACAGGTCAGTTTTGAAACACCACAGTATACGGCAACGGCCGATGCCACGGGTGTTTTGCTGATCCTGGAAGCCATCAGGATCCTGAAACTTGAAAAGAAAACACGATTCTACCAGGCCTCTACGTCAGAATTATATGGAAAGGTGCAGGAGATCCCCCAAAAGGAAACCACGCCATTCTATCCCCGCTCCCCATACGGCGTGGCAAAACTTTACGGATATTGGATCACGGTGAACTACCGCGAAGCCTACGGCATATTTGCCGTGAACGGAATACTCTTTAACCACGAAAGCCCTTTAAGGGGTGAAGGTTTCGTAACCCGTAAGATCACGATACAGGCGGCCAGGGTTGCGCTCGGCAAACTGGAGAAATTCACATTAGGCAACCTCGACGCGCAGCGCGACTGGGGCCATGCCAAAGATTATGTGGAAGGCATGTGGCGGATGCTCCAGGTTGATACCCCGGAAGATTTTGTACTGGCTACCGGAAAAACAACCAGTGTGCGGGAATTTGCCCGTTTGAGTTTTGCCGAATTGGGCATTGAGATCGCTTTCAGAGGAACCGGCCTGGATGAAAAAGGATATGTAGTCAAATGCCATAACCCGCAATACCAGATTCCGGAGGGAAGGGAAGTCATTGGTGTCGATCCCAAATATTTCCGGCCGGCGGAAGTGGAATTACTGGTGGGAGATGCTAGCAAAGCCAAAAAGGTACTGGGCTGGGAACCTACCTACGACCTGCAGGCACTGGTCAAAGAAATGATGGAACAGGAGATCATCAACGAAACAAGGCCCCAATAAGCTATATCATTTTCCTGAGAAATTGAAATAAACCCCTGGTCAGCGGGTTACTATCGATGTTACCGGCTACGCGTATGCGAAATTTTTCTTCGGGCGCAAACGGCTGACCGGGGATCAGCATCGCTGCATACCCCTTGCACCTGGCAATGTATTCATCCACCTTCGTCCTCCGTTTTTCCATAGGCGTTTTAAGCAGCCTGTGGCTCAGGCTCTCGCAATAGTACATCAGCATATGATGCCCGTAGCGCTCCACCACCCTTTTCACTTCCTCATGGTCCTGGCATAAGCCAGCTATGAAATAAACATATTTTTCAAAAGCCTGCTGGTATTGCTCTCCGCTAGTAAGCCTGGATACGCTTTGGTGTATGCGGTAGCTGAAACAGTTGCGGTTGGTCGTAGCCTTATAACCGAGCAGGCACAGGCGTATCCATAGAACATAATCGGCAAAGATCAGGTTGGGATAATCACTGGGAATGCCTCCCAGCTTGTCATAATCGGCGCTCCGGAAGCAGTAACCGGTACCCATGCTGTCCATCGTCTGCATCATGTGGCAGGCCAGGAATTCGTGACCGTATTGCACTTCGTCCATCGGTTTGCAATAGCTGATATGCTTACCCGCTGCGTCGATAAAATCAAAATGAGCCTGGTACAGCGTGGCATGGGGATGCTTTTCGATCAATCGGGCCATCTCGGAGAGATAGTGCGGGTGGAGGATATCGTCATGCCCGATCAGTGTCATAAATTCATTCTTAGAAATATTTTTTATCCGGGCCCAGTTTCCCTCCATTGACAATTTTGTATCAGACCTGGTTACCCGGATACGGGAATCAGATAAAGAAGTCAGCCATTCGGAGGTGCCGTCGTTACTGGCATTATCGAGCACCAGCAGATCAAATTCCGGGCGATCCTGAGCAAGGATGCTGTTGACACATTCCTTTACAAGGTGCCCACCGTTATATACGGGTAATATGATGGAAAACTTATCCATGATTGCCCCAGGTTAATCGGGTTAATAACTGTTTCTGCTCATCCTGGGCGAGTTCGTACTCATTCGTCTGGTTATCAGACACCAACAGATTTTCCTGAAGCCCGATCCTGAATACATGGGCCCGGGGCCAATCCTGCTGGTCATATACCTGACCAAAACGATCAACGATGGCAACCGTTCTTCCCATCGACTCAATCATTCTTGTCATGCCCCTCTTACCGCTTTCAAATAAATAAGCATCGAATTTAGAATGAATACGAAGCCCCCGGGTCACTTTCTCAAACAATGCCCTCTCCGTAAAAAAAGCGTTTGTCCTTACATGATGGTTAGGGAATTTATCAAATAAGAAACGCCAGTAAAGACCTGCCTTGATCATCAATTTGATCTTCCTGATAAAGTTGGTAAATGACTCCCCCTTTTCCCACATCCATTTGTTCAATCCAAAAACGGATGAGTAATAACTTTGCCAGGATCCGGTGGCGGACAAAACGCCTCTGCCGGCTTCCCATCCCTGCACATACAACTTTAACCACTGGTCGGTCAGAAGAACACTATAGGTATTCAGGTATAAAATAAAATCATGGTGCAGGTTGCCGGCCATTTGCGAATATATTTCTATATCTTGGCCCTTGCTGAAATTGACAGTACGAAACACGCTGACCCCGGCTTCTTCCATATATTGTAAGTAAGCCTCCGGGCCATCCTGGTGTGGCAGTGCCAGGCCATTGAAAGCAATGACCAGATCATGTGGGTGCCCCGCTTCATAACGGCAATACGATCCGATGAAATTTCTGAAATGTTGCATGCCATAAGGCAACCAGGCCAGGTAAACAACACATACTTTTGCATTAGAATCGATCATTGCCTTAAAATGGGGCTAAAAATACAGCCATAATAATAATTTTGAGTATAATCATGCTGAAGACCAAAGATATTTTTGATGCGCACCAGGGAAACCTAATCCATAAATGGACACATTATTTTGATATCTATGACCGCCATTTCCAGTCGTTTCAGGGCAAGGAAGTCCATTTATTAGAGATCGGCGTGTCGCAGGGCGGCTCTATCCAGTTATGGAAAAAATTCTTTGGCCCCGGTTTGCATTATTATGGCATTGACATAAATCCCGGATGTAAACAATTTGAAGAGCCCAACGTAAAGATTTTCATCGGGTCGCAGGAAGACCCGGCATTTTTGGAATCTGTCAAATCACAGATACCCGAACTGGATATATTCATTGATGATGGTGGCCATACCATGAAACAACAGATCGTAAGTTTTGAGCATTTATTCAGCAAAATCAAAGAAAACGGCCTGTATCTGTGTGAAGACAATCATACGTCTTACTGGTTTGATTTTGGTGGCGGAATGAAAAGAAAAGGCACCTATATTGAATATGTAAAGAACCTCATTGACGTTATGCACCTTTGGTATGCGGGTGAAAAAACACGTATCAGGAATCATGAACTGAAAGACCGAATGTACGGTATACATATTTATGATTCGATCGTTGTGATCGAAAAACGAAAAGTGCATGCTCCCAAAGATATTAAAGCGGGAAATTATACGGTAGGCTACCTGGATGAGCCGGGCAGGTCGGTTCTGTTTAAAATCAGGCACTGGATATTCAAGGTCAGGAACCGCCTCAGGTCGATGAGATATTCATGATCTGCCGAATCAGGATCTAAAACAGATGATATTCTCACCCTTGACGTAAGTAATCCAGTCATACCTGGCCATTTCCCGGAAGAAAAGCGTTGAAGTTCCAGGCTGAACCTGGTCGTGCAATTCAATGATGAGGCAGCGGGTCTTGCTCAGCCAGGGATGCGGATCATGTTCAAATATGGCCTTCTCCGCCCCTTCGATGTCGAGTTTTAAGATACCGATCTCATCGATCCCATTTTCCTGCATGATCTGCGTCAATGGAAGCCCCATTAAACTTCCCTCTAGGCTTTCCTTCACTTCAAGGCTGGCGCTCCAATCGGATGAATCCCTTATATCAAGGCGCGCACTGGTGTGCCAGATCCCTGCCTGGTAGAGGCGGACATTTGGATAGGACGCGGTATTGGATTGCAGGACTGAAAAATTGCGTGGGTCGGGCTCAACGCCGACGATCTTGGCGTCAGGGAATAAATCTGCAAAATACAAAATGGAATACCCCACATTTGAACCGCAATCAACGATCACGGAAGGTTTAAAATTGAGGTAGAATTTAATATCGTACTGTAACTCGGCAAAAACCTGCAGGAAAATATCAAAATCCGATTGTGATTTTCTAACCTGAACTTCATTGCGGAAATGCCTGCTTCTGATTCGAACCGTTTTAGATTGTCCGCTCATGGTAAGGCTTAAAAATATCCTGAGGCCTTCGTTAGCTCCAAAAAACCTGATCAGTTGAACCAATTGAATCACCCGGTAACCTAATTTCCTCATCGTTGTATATTTAATGCCTGGTATAATTTTGTTGTATCGCCCCAGAATGCCATAGGCTCGTAATCTGTGTAATCATAATACCCCGTATTCAGCTGAATGACTGACCGGTGCTTTTTTAAATAATCCTGAACAAATGCCAGAACAG
>JAXLUE010000027.1:0-31188 GCA_046329695.1 Ferruginibacter sp. | reverse complement strand
CTGTGATGGAATCATACAGATTCTTCACCGTGATCCCGAAACTGCCATAACTGGCACCGGAGAAATAAACAGACTTGGCTGAATGGAGGAATATTTTTGCGTTGGAAAGGGGCTGATTTTTCTCGTTCTTCACTTCACCCCGGAGATAATACTGCCCGATTGCAGGATATGCAAATAGGGATACCAGGCAGTATGTAAATAGTTTTCTCAAGGATAAATGATAGGGTAAAATACCATTTTTATGCCAAATAAACAAGTGTCGGCGGCATCCCGATTATTCTTCTCCCACCAACTGATAGATCTCTTTCAGGTTTCTTCCCAACCCGTCATAATCAAGCCCATACCCTAAGAGGAACTTATTGGGTACGGTAAACCCGAGGTAATCGATATCCAATGGATGAACCTGGGCATCCGGTTTATGAAGCAGGGCGGCTATTTTAAGCGATGCCGGTTGCTGGTTTGTCAGCTGTGGCAGAAATGCGCTCAGGGTTTTGCCGGTATCCACGATGTCTTCCAGGATGATCACATGGCGGTCTTTCAATGACTCTTCCAACCCGATCGAGGTCATGACCTGCCCGGTACTACGGGTACCCTTATACGAAGCAAGCTTAATGAAACTGATCTCTGCTTCGATACCCATATGTTTAAACAGGTCGGCCGCGAACATGAATGACCCGTTAAGTATGGCAATGAACAAAGGCCGTTTACCCTTGTAATCCCGGGAGATTTCAGATGCAAGCCGGCGAATTTCGACATCGATTTGCTCTGCAGTCAGATAAGGCTGGAATTTCTTGTCGTGCACCTGTATTACCGGCATAAGGTTTCTATTTTTTTGATATGATTAATTTCTGACCGATCGTTAGATGATCAGATTCCAATTTGTTCAATGCCCTGATCTGCTGAACAGGAACCTGGTATTTTCGTGAAATGGCGTACAGCCCTTCTTTTGGCTGCACCTCATGAATGATATCCTTTTTCGCGGTTGACGTTGTAACGGCCAGATCGGAAGACGCCGGTTTCAGCAGCACCCTGGTACCCGCCGGCACCATGCTGCCCCTTTCGAAAGCATTGTATTGCAGCAAATGATTTAATTGTATCGCATTGACCTGGGCTATGAACCGGGGCGTTTCCTCGGATTCAGTGACATAAGAATCCTGCTTGCCGGTTTTCCTTTTTCTTTCCAGGTATATCCATTCATCATTCATCAGCAAGCCGTCATGTTCGAGGTCATTATAATCCAGTAAACGGGCCAGGGGTATATCATGTTCGGTGGCAATGGCTAAGAGGGATGTTCCGGCTGGCGACCAAACTGCATGTAAGCCATTGAACAGCGTTCTTCCGGTGCGGGTTTCACTAACGCGGTCCTCTACTGCAAGCGATTCGTTGGCTGAAACAGTATCCTGAGTACGGGCTGACGATTTCACGGATGGCATATTCATTGAATCAGCCGGGCTCCCATCGCGCAGGGCCATCAACGTATATTCTTCCAGTCCGTATTCCTCGATATACTTAATGATGATCTGCGGATAACGGGGGTTTGTGGCATAGCCGGCGCGTTTGAGGCCATAGGCCCAGCCTTTGTAATCGGTAGGCTTGAGGTTGAACAGAAAGGCGTATCGGCTGCTGCCTTTCAGGAAATTACTATGATCGCGGTAACTGTCTTCTGCGGAAGGATATTTACGGAAACATTCACCCAGGGCATCATCATCATGATAAACCGTTTCCCCTGTCCAGTTCGTCTTGCATTTTATTCCGAAATGATTATTCGATCTTTTGAGCAGGTCGCTGTTGCCGCCTTCGGTTTCATGTATCCCCTGGGCCAGTTTGATGGCGGCAGGCACCCCTGTGCGTTTCATTTCCTGTATGGCCAGATCGCGGTAAGTCTGAATATAGTCTTCAATGGAAGTTTTCTGGGCGCCAGCAGTCATGAAGCACAATATGGCCAATAGGATGGATATCGCCTGTTTCATGAGTTAGAGTTTCCTGATTAATAATATCCCGTCGCGAATGGACAGCATCACCTGTTCCACCCGTTGATCGCCTGCCACATGCCGGTTAAAGGCATCAATGGCCTGGGCGTTCTTACCCTTGAGTTCCTGATCAAGAACCTGGCCGTGAAACAACACGTTATCCGCGATGATCCAGCCCCCGGGTTTAAGATTCGGCAAAGTTAACTCGTAATAGTCAATATAACTTACTTTATCGGCATCTATGAACACCAAATCCCAGTCTTCGTGGATTTGCGGGATCAACTGGCGGGCATCCCCGACATGAAGGCTGATCTTGCCGGCAAATGCGGAACGCTGAAAAAAAGCCAGGGCATGACCGGCATCTTCTTCCCTGCATTCGATCGTGTGAACAAGCCCGTCTTCTGTCAAGCCTTCTGCGAGGCAGAGTGCGCTGAACCCGGTAAATGTGCCGATATCCAGTACCCGCCGAGGTTTTATCATTCGGCTTAGAAACGAAAGGAATAAGCCCTGCACCGATCCGCTATGCATATGTGCTTTGGGATGATGGGAACGGGTGAATGTTTCATTTTCCATAAGGAGGGCAGACAAAGGACTGGAAAACATCTCAACATAATTTTCCGCCTTATGATTCACCAGTTCGCTCATGGTTTGACGTTAGTGTTTTTTTGTGAAATCATTAACAGGCCCAGGAAGGTCAGGAGGCCATTGATGATGAGGATTTCAATACCGATGACATAGCCTCCAAACCAGGCAGATGAATTCGTTTGCAGAATATAACAGGCTACCGGGCTCAGGAGGGCAATCACGGCGATCATCCATGAATTCGGGAGTGCCCTGCGTGTTAAAATGCCGAAAGAAAAAAGCCCGAGTAAAGGACCATAGGTGTAACCGGCCAGGTCAAGGATCTTGTCGATGATAGACCTGCTGTCAATCTCCCGGAATATGAGGATGAAAATAAAAAAAACGAACGTGAGGGTAAGGTGAACCGTCAGCCTTGTCCGGCGCTTTTGCTTTTCATTCAGGTCCGATCTTTCTTTCAGTCCGAGGATATCGATACAGAATGAGGACGTCAATGCCGTCAGCGCTCCGTCAGCACTGGGAAACAGGGCCGAAATAAGTGCGATGATAAAGATGACCGAGATCACCGGGGGCACCTGGCTGATAAGACCTAGTGATACCGACGGGAAAAGGTTATCGCCTGTAATATTGGTGCCTTCCCGGTAAAGACCCCAAACACCGTCTGGTGAGGTGCTGAATGCGGCACCCTGATGATAGGCATATAAATACAGGAGGCCGCCCAACAACAGGAAGAGAAGGTTCACAAATACCAGGATAACGCTGAAACTGAGCATGTTCTTCTGGGAATCTTTCAGGGTACGCACACTGATGTTTTTTTGCATCATTTCCTGGTCGAGCCCGGTCATGGCAATGGTGATGAACATGCCACCCAGGATCTGCTTCAGGAAAAAACCCTTGCTGTTTGGATCAGTGTTGAATATCCTGGTCAGGTCTTTCGACTGCATGCTGTTAACGGCTTCGGTCAGCGAATAATCCATATGATTCAGTATATAGACCACACATACGATGAGGCCCAGGACCATCAGTGACGTTTGTAAAGTATCCGTATACACGATTGTCTTAACCCCGCCTTCAAATGTATACAGCAGGATCATCAACAATACGACGGCCGCCGAAACCCAGAATGGGATATGCATATTCTGAAGGATGAATATGTGCAGGATATTGATGACGAGGTATAAACGTGCGGTGGCCCCAACCGTGCGTGATAATATAAAAAAGGATGCGCCTGTTTTGTATGCCCATTTCCCGAAACGCTGCAACAGGTAATTATAAATCGAGGTCAGGTTCAACCGGTAATACAAAGGGAGCAAAACATAAGCCACTACCAGGTACCCGAGCAGGTATCCGATGACCACCTGAAAATAACCCAACGCATTGGGCAGTGCCCCTTCTTTGCCTATATTACCCACACCCCCCGGGACACTGACAAAAGTGACGCCGCTCAAAGAAGTGCCGATCATCCCGAATGCCACCAGCTTCCAGTTTGAACTGCGGTTTCCGATAAAAAAGGAATCGTTATTGGAATTGCGGCTCGTGTACCAGGCCACCGCATACAGTAGCAGAAAATATCCGAGTACAAATAAAAGCAGCACCTGTGGAGTCATAGAGTATGTTTACTTAAAAATAAGCTTGAAAATAGGAAAAACTTTTGTGTCTTTGCCCCAACATAATATACACAGGTATGAATATCCGCTCTATCGCCGTGTTTTGCGGCAGTCAGCATGGAAGGCTCCCCCAATATGATGCACATACACGCGAGCTTGGATATATACTGGCCGATCATGGGGTCAGGATAATTTATGGCGGTGGCAACAAAGGCCTGATGGCTACGGTTGCCAATGCGGCACTGGAAAGAAACGGGCAGGTCACGGGAGTCATCCCCGAATTACTCTCGGTGCAGGAAAGGCAGCACCAAGGCCTGACCGAATTACTGGTGGTAGACAGCATGCATACACGAAAAGGGCTGATGTATGAAAAATGCGATGCCGCTGTTATCCTGCCGGGTGGCTATGGCACGCTGGATGAGCTTTTTGAAATGCTCACCTGGAATCAATTGAACATACACGACAAACATATCTTCCTACTAAACAGCCATGGTTTTTACAACCACCTGGTGGCGCATATACATCACATGTATAATGAGGGATTGTTGTATACAAACCCTGATGACAAAATTTCTGTCATCAACGATCCTGCCGAAATGATTCCGTACTTAAACAACCAGGAAACCCCTCATTAGAAGCCGCGCCGGCCGCCTCCCTGGAAAAGCGCGATATTATAACCCGCCCGTATTTGGGGCACCGCCCTGCGGAGATTATCCAAATAAGGCGAATTTTCAGCTTTACCCACATCCCATAAAACGGAGAAATAAAAGAAGGAGTTACTACCCTCGCCCCTGCCGCTGCAATAGCCGCCTCCCACCAGTAAACTGTTGGCATCAACTTTGTATTTTTCACGCAAATAACTGCTATTGGGGGCCGGGATGTATTTCAGTTGCATGAAATTATGTTCTAACTGGGCCTGGGCGAACAAAAACTTAACAGGGAAAACACGAACGAACATCCCCGGTCCATATACGGTCTGCCTGACCTTATCACCAAGTATGATGTAATCCCGTTCAGAAGTATAATTAAGATTGGCTGTAACAGCAACATCCAGGAATTTATTCAGGCTGTAGCCAAAGTAAGGATTGATGCCCAATGCCGTAAACTGGCTTCCGAAGGCCAGGTTCAGACTGCCACCGGTGAAAAGCTTTTCCTTCTTAAAGCCTTTTTTACCGGATTCGGATTCATCCTGCGCCTGTATAGAAAAGGAAACAAGGTTAAATAAAACCAGTAGAATCAACATCCTGCCATAATTGATTCTCTGTATCTACTTGCTTTCATCATCTGCTTGTTGTTTGCACTTATTTTTGATCAGCTGATATCGTACCTTTTCCGCTGTTCGTGTCAATACTTAGGATCAAAGACCCGCTTGATGCCTTTCATGACCTCCATGGCCGGGCCTGTATTTACGATATCCATATATTCTTCTGGATAAGGCCGATACCATGTTCGCCGCTGATGGTGCAGCGCTCAGTGACCTAACCAGTTCGAATAAGGCACGTAATGCGGGTATAACTTCCGGGTTGTTCAGGCTGAACTTATTGCCCGGCTCTTTGATGCGTAAGGCGCAGGTTACTATCTTGCCGCTTCGTACAAATGTAAGGAAAATCAAATTCTTACCCAGCTCTTTACACCCCGGATCAATTCAGGCAAATGGAGCCCTGGGAACCACGGTATCTCTTCTTCGATCGTATATCCATCGATCTTAACGGCTTCGGCTACACGCCGGCGCAGTTTCCAAATTCCGCCTTTTTGCCGGGCGTCAATGGCAAAAAATATTTCCCCGCACCCATTGCGAAAGCAACTGACCGATGGCCTCCATTTCCGCATCGTGCTAATATCATCGGCATTGTCGTTATCCACTTCTATGATTCTGGCTGCCATTTCATCCGTCACCGGCACAATAGCGCCGTCGACAAAACGATCGACGATCTTCAGCACGACTTCATCAATTCCATGGCGCTGGGTGTAAAGCCTGCACGGAAAATGGCACTGACAGCTTCCCTGCTTTTTCAAGACGTTGCGCGTACCATCAGCAGGCTGCGTTTGGGTGAGACCACCCGGAGCACACCTTTGGTAACCAGCCCTAATGTCCCTTCATACTTCCCACCATCAATTGTGTCAGATTATAGCTGGTGGCATTTTTTAATACGTTGGCGCCCGTCCAGATGATGTCACCGTTAGCAAAACCACTTCCAGGTTCAGCGCACGCACCCTTACCACGCCGTACTTAACCGCCTCTGGTCCACCACCGTTCCTTGCCATATTCCCACCGATAAAACAACTGCCCCTTGAGCTTGGGCCCTGCGATAAACAGTCCTTCGACTGCACATTTTTGTAATACTTCGGTTATAACACCTGGTTCTGTGGTCACCCGCAGGTTGCGCTCAATAACGTCACCGATGGCATTCATCCCGTTTAAAAGAAATGACCACCCCACCCCGACGTGCCAGCGCGCCGCCACTCAGGCCTGTTCCGCCCTGCGCGGCGGAACTGCATGCCTTCCTGAAATAACGGTACGGCGATCCGGCTGATCTCATCTGCGGTTCTGGGCCTGATGGCGATATTTGGCATGAAATAAAGATCTCCGTTTCGTCATGTACCTTGTCGAGGCCCTCCTCATCACTGATCATATATTCCTCTCCCACAACTTTTAAAGGAAGCCAGGTATTCGTGGTATTTGGTTTGCTTGCTAGATTGTGCCAATATCTGTTCGGTCATTTTGGCGAAATTCGAAAATTGAGCTACCTTCGTTTGAGATCGGGCATTATGATCGAACTTAGGGTAGAGTGATCGCCTGTTTTACTGTTCGATAACCATATTTGGTAACATTAAATCGCTTCGGTACCCTGTAGTTGTTGAAATTTTGAGGGATGAAATGGTGGCGTCGCAAGCGGAACGAACTGTACATTTTGTAACTGAAAACCCAGCATGGGATAGCCGCATCATTGTACCGGTAATACAACCTGCCAGCAACTGCTTCTCCCCCGATTCCGAAAGATTGAACTTACCATTCCTGCGCACCAGTTCAGAGGCTCCTGATCGGTTATAAAATATATTCGGGTTGATGATGACGTTGGCGCCACTTTCAGTATGGCATTGATAAATCTAATATGCCGCATGGGATCCTCCCATTATCAGACTGATCGGCAAAGAAAGTTCCCTGGTTATTGACATGGCATGGAATATCCGGCATTGATGTAAATATTCTCCTGGGGAAAATAGGCGTAATTTTAAACTCGGCCTGGATATCCATATAACTTACACTTGTTGCATCAACACTACAGAGGGTTGGCAGGCGGTTATCAAAAACGTCCGTCAAACTGATTCGGGAATTTAAGTGCCGACACATCGATCCGCTTATTGGCCCATCCTGGCTACTGAAACCGGCACTAAGCAAACTGCTGTTGCCGAGCATCTGGTGGTAAGCCAGTGAACCGTATATTTTGGTCGAACGTAGACTACCGCTTCCGGCAACGTCCGACAACAGCAACCTCCAACGCCTAACCAGCCGTTTTCAATACGGTCCCTGAAAAGCTGCGCGTCCGCACAGACACTCATCGTTTTATATGAACCGCCATGATATTGCTATACTGGTTGTGGTAATGCGCACCGATGCGGTAATCGGCATCCGGGATGAATCCCGCATTGGCCGGGTTCGTACTTAGCGGGAAACGAAGAATTGAGAAAATGCAGGTCTCCGCCTTTACAGCCAGGGACGAACAAAGTCAGCGCCAATAAAGTACAGGCAGGAATACATGTGGGACATCAACCTGGCCGAGCTTGCCATAATTTTGCATATGCTCGAGAAGTATTGGCTCCTTTCGCTTATCTTAATAAAGTGATATTTTCGCCGGTTTTTCTGAGTTTCTTTCCACGGTAAATTCACCATCCAATGCATAGGTGTACACATCCATAGGCTGTGGCTTACCCTTGAAAGTGCCGTCCTGCATCCTTTCTGCCGTTAACTTTGTAAACCAGGTTGACTTCAGCGGTTATATATGCGCCAATCCATTTTCCCGATACCGAATCCCTGCACTTCAATAAATCCATTGACACCAAAACGGCTCCGGCGTGAACGCATTAGGCAAGGCTATCAAGCAAGGGTTCTATGATGGCATTGACGGTAAGACTGAATGCATTGCGGGGCAACTGGCAGTATTATACGCGATCAGCTCAGCTTTAAAAGAACTGGTGCTGTTATATTGGTAATGACGACATCCGAACCCTCACCGTCGCCAAAATTCCACGATAGCTTTCAGGTCTCTGGTTGATCAAGCTGGTGAATTGAGTGGCGTATTGGTCTGTGGCGGATTGCGCCCAATCGAATTGTGCGTCGGGAATAGCGAAACGGTGATCGTCACAAAATCAGATGTATCCACCTTATTACAGGTACTCGGTGTCGATGGCTATCAACCTGACGTTGTAAGTACCCGAATATTGTACGTATAGTTGGCTAATCTCCGCGAACTGGCGTTATCAATACCAAAATCCCAGATAAAATCTGTGCCGGTGCGATATTATCAAACACGGCTGTATATGGTACGCAGCCCAGTTGGCTCATTACCGAATCGTGCATCCACCAGCGGGTTTACCCTGAGCGTATCCTTTATCGTAAGCGGCGAATTACAAAATGCCGTATCCAGCAAAGTCAGTGAGATGACATAGTTGCCCGGTGCCGGAAAATTATGCCGCTCAGGACAAATGATGCGGCGTCCGGGCGACCCGTCGCCATAATCCCAAACGCAAGTTCCTTTGAGCAAAACTCCCGGGTATCAGCTGTGGATTCATTGAAAAAGTAAAACTTAAGGCTGGTGCAGGTGTATCCTTGACCGGATGGAAGGCAAGCCTGGCCTCATTATTGCCGGCACGAATGACGGCATAAGAGGTGCCGCTGCGGTTACAAGCATTGATCTTCTGATCAGCATGACCCGGTAACGTCCCGGAACGGTAAACGCATGCGTTGTATCCGGTCTTGTTGTGAAAACTACCGGTGACCCATCCCCGAAATCCCAGAAATATCTGCGGCCCTTCAATAAAGTATCCCCGAAACTGACGGTAAACGGTACGCAGCCAACGGTATCATTCTTCACTCCGGCAATGGCCGCTTCCACTCCCGCAGCCACACCGGCAAAATTCATTTCGATCTTGACTACAGCCTGGTTACACGCTGCTGCCATTGGTGGATGCCCATACACCCGGAGTGGTTAGAATACTGCTATCAGCTGCTGCCGTCGCTACACCGGTACAAATGGCCTGGTAAATCACACCATTGGCATCAAAGCGGCTTGTTCCGCCATCCACGTGGTCGCCCGTTCCGCCCCTTTGCCCGTAATGAGAACCAAACAACTGCCGCTGTGCATTGCGCTCCATAACAAAGAAATAAAAATCGGCCCCATCTGGCGGGGGAAGGCCAGCCAGTGCGTTCACAGCAGGCATATTGTTCGTGGTACCGGTGCTGTATCCTTGTGATACATTGATACCACCACCCCAACCCGACACATATACATTCTCACAACGATCTACCAGGAAAGCAATCGGTGAAATATTGGGGATGGACGAACCCGAACCAAAAACCGTTGAATAAACATATGCCGAGAGATCGGGTTTCAATTTACTGATGAACTGCCTGCTGCCCGGGTTACTGAATGGGGCATTGGTTATCGTCCAAACGCCGGTGGTTGTTCCCATGACATAAGGAAACCCGTTCTTATCGAATTTCAATCCATATACTATGTCAATGCCATTGGTACCGAGGTATGTTGTTTTGATGATACCGGAACCATCTGCACGGATGTGTGTCACAAATCCGTCTGCAATATCACCCTGGTATCCCGAACTGATCACAGACGTTCTGTCGCCCGGAAGATTGGTGCTGGATGTGGCGCCGCCAACATACAGATCATTGTTGAGCGGGTTGATGCTGGTAACAAAACAAGCATCCTGGCCACTTCCGCCAAAATAACTGCCGAAAATATAAGAGGAAAAATTCGGACTGAACTTCAATATCACGCCATCCTGTGTGCCGCCGCCATAACCGCCGTTTGTATTGAATGCCGCACCCCTGACGGGAAAATCGGTAGACTGTGTGCAGGAAGCCAGGATAATGTTATTGCTTGCATCAAGGATCACCTCGCTGCGGGCATCGTCGCCATAATTTCGCCGGAGACCATCAGGACCAACCTGACCCCGATATTTTGGACGGATATTTACACCGTCATCGCCCGTACCGCCGATCCGCACAGATCCGATGAGGGCTGAACCTGCCGCATTGAATTTGGTTATGATGATATCATACAACCCGCCGGGGCCGATCCTGGGAACCGTCACTGGAAAGTTGGCGGAATATGAACGCCCGGCTACGATGAGATTTCCCTGGGCATCCACGATCATACTGTGAGGTTGCTCATTGGCAGCACCGCCCAGGTATGTTGCGTATACCCGGTTGGCGCCATTGGGACTAAACTTGAAAATGGCAATATCATACCCCGGGAAGGTATCTTCCGTAACACCTCCCCCAAAATTTGTTTGATAAGCTCCCGGGGATACCGGGTAATTGGTTCCCGGTGGCGGGGAAAAAACAATCCCGCCTGCGTAAAGGCTGCCATCGGGGCCCGGAGTGGCCGTATAGCCCCAGTTATCGGGCGTACTCCCGGTAAATGAAGCGAAAATGATGGATGGGTCGATAATCAGTACCTGCGATGGATCATAATTCCTGACCTGGAAACTGACCGTTTTCCCACTAAGTACATATTTACAATCTATCTCTTCTTTCTTATTATCCTTAACCTGGTAACTGTAAGGCGATAGTTCCGTAACGTCACCAACGGGAGTCCTTACAATGAGGGCTTTATCTTGAATATCGAGTTTTGTAGGACCCTCATATTGCATCCTGATGCGGGCGATATTGCCGCCTGGCCTGACAATAAAATCATACTTTAAAGAAGATCCATCACTATAGTAACGCACGTCGATGTTGGGATAGACATCGTGGTATGTGACAGCCTGGTACAACCTGCAGTTGCCTGCCCATCGGGCGGGGTCATCACCCAAAAAATAATTGTTGTAAGATGGTTGAATTTTGTCTGGTGTGGCTTTCGCCTGGTTGTTTCCACCGGCAAAAGACATCTTATATACAAAGGACCGCAACGTTACCCTGGGAACGCTTTCGCCCATTTTCAGGCCATGACCATGAGAAACCTCAGCCAGCCTGGCCAGGTCATCGGGGTGGTGCATCACTACGCCATAACCATCTTTCTCGAGGAAGAATGAGCCGATTTTGAAATCACCCTTAAAATCGACTGCCCGGTTCCATTGACCTTTATTCTCTACAAAATCGACTTGGGCAAAAAGCGGCGTATTTACTGTCAGCTGAACGGTAAGGAGGATAAAAAAAACTAATATTTTTCGCGGTAGGCGCAAGAAGGTTTTATTTACAAAATACTCTTTATTAACCAATTTACACAGGCTTTGTTCTAAGACCGGAAGCTTTATATTTGGTTTAACATTTCAACTCAGGCGATCCGTGCCCAACGGGTTTTGTCCTTTCGCTGCTGCAGGTATTGCCGGATCGGCAGGTTTTCGGGAAAAGTAATGTCGGGGTCATTGCTCAACAGGTCTTCAACAGCATCCCTGGCCGCTTCCAGTACCGTTCTATCCTGCACGATATTGGCCAATTTAAAGGACAGCATCCCGCTTTGCCGGGTACCCTCGATATCTCCCGGGCCCCGCAGTTCAAGATCTTTTTCGGCTATGACAAATCCGTCATTCGTACTGGCCATGATCTTCAGTCTTTCACGGGCATCCTGCCCAAGCCTGGAACCGCTGAGCAATATGCAGTAACTCTGCTCCGCGCCCCGGCCCACACGTCCCCTGAGCTGGTGTAATTGAGACAATCCGAATTTCTCCGCGCTTTCAATGACCATCACGGAAGCGTTGGGCACATTGACCCCTACTTCGATCACGGTAGTTCCTACCATTATCTGAGTCTCTCCGCGAACAAAGCGCTGCATATTCACTTCCTTTTGTTCTGCCGGCATCTTGCCATGTACCATGCTGATCCAGTACTTTGGCTCGGGGAAAAATGATTTGACCTCTTCAAAACCCTTCATCAGGTTCTCATAATCCAGTTTGCTGCTCTCTTCAATCAATGGATAGATGATGTACGCCTGCCTGCCTAATGCAATCTGCTGACGGATGAAATCCATGACCTGTGGCCTGGCATGTTCTGTTTTGTGAGAGGTTGTGATTGGCTTTCGGCCGGGAGGTAATTCATTAATGACACTGTAATCCAGGTCGCCATAAGCGGTCAAGGCCAGCGTACGGGGAATGGGTGTGGCCGTCATGACCAGGATATGGGGCGGCAGACTGTTCTTCTTCCACAATTGCGCCCTTTGCGCCACCCCGAATTTATGTTGTTCATCAACGACGGCAAAGCCGAGGTTTTTAAACTGAACTTTATCCTCTATGATGGCATGGGTGCCGATCAGAATCTGCATTGTGCCATCTTCCGCTGACTGCAGGATTGGCTTACGTTCCTCGCGGGTGCAGAACCGGTCAGGAGCCCTACCCGAACAGGAAGTCCGTCGAGATAGGCCGAAATGCTGTTATAATGCTGCTGAGCCAGTATTTCCGTCGGGGCCATCATGACGCTTTGGAACCCATTGTCCGCTGCTATCAGCATGCTCAGGAGCGCCACCATTGTTTTACCACTACCCACATCACCCTGTAACAGCCGGTTCATTTGTTTCCCACTGGCAGTGTCTTTGCGGATGTCGCGGATCACATTTTTTTGCGCATTCGTTAACTCGAACGGAAGGTGATTTTCATAGAAATCATTAAAGAGCGAGCCCACCTTTTCAAATACCCATCCCTTACTGAACCGGAGCCTTTCCATTCGAACCAACTGGATCCCGAGCTGCGCATAAAACAGTTCTTCAAATTTTAGCCGACGTACAGCCTGCCGGTACTGGTCTTCAGAAGCCGGAAAATGAATGTACCGATATGCGTCAAACCGGCCGATCATCCTGAACTTATCAAGCAGTGCCCGGGGCAGGTTTTCAGGAAGATCTTGTACCGATATGCGGTCAATGATCTCCCGGGTGAATTTCCCCAAAGCCTTACCGTGAAGTCCTCTTGCCTTAAGTTTTTCAGTAGAAGGATACACTGGCTCCAGGAGCGATTTCCCGGCAGACATGTCAGGGGTATAATTTTCCATTTCCGGGTGTGCCAGCTGAGGCTTACCCATAAAAAAGCCCAGGCGGCCAAAAACCAGGTATTGATGCCCTATTTCAAGTGATTTCTCCACCCATTGTATTCCCTGGAACCATACCAGTTCGATGATGCCTGTTTTATCCCTCAGTTGTCCCACCAACCTCCTGGCCCTTTTCACACCAACGATCTCCAGGCTGATCAATGTGCCTGCCACCTGCGCATACTCCTTTGCAGAGGACAACCCTGAAATGAAATCGACCCTCGTCTTGTCAACATGGCGCAGCGGAAAATGATCCAGCATGTCCTTCCAGGTAAATATTTCGAGTTCTTTGCGAAGCATATCGCCCCGTATGGCGGAAATGCCATGCAGGTATTCGATCGGGCTGGATAATATGGATGCGGGTGTATTGCTCATGAACTGAGAATACAAAGATATTTCAGCAGGTGCTTATGTGAACGAAGGGAGAAAAATACCTTTAAGGGAACGTGTTGTATGTTTTATGGAGTGTATTTGGTTGGAGGTTGGAAGCTATTTTGAATGAAAGAGTTCAGTATTATGTAAAATACTTTTTCAATTTTGAATTTTGAATTTTGCATTCCCCTCGTACACTCCCCCTTTCTCATTGCTTATTTTTCATTCCTTATTTTTCATTCCTTATTTCTTATTTTACATTCCGGCTCCTATTCCCCCTAAATCCACTTCCACCCCTTGCTGGCCCGCCAGGCCTTCTGCCCCTGTCGCCTGAAGGTTGCCCCGGAACCGGTGTCGGGCCTAATTCAGCGGGCACTTCTCCCCTGGGCACCTCATTACCGATCAATTTTTCAATGGACATGAACTTTCGGAATTCCTTCGGGCTAATCAGCGTATATGCCGTACCGTTTGATTCAGCCCGTGCGGTCCTTCCTATGCGGTGAACGTAATCCTCCCCGTCGTGCGGAACATCGTAGTTGATCACCAGGTCAATATCATCGATATCGATACCCCGGCTCAGGATATCCGTGGCCACCAGTATCGATAAGCGTCCGCTGCGAAAATGCATCAACACCTCTTCCCGTTTGGCCTGTTCCAGATCGCTGTGTATCTCTTCCACGGGCAGCCGGCTCCGTTTCAATTCGCGGGTCAGCTGTTTCACACTGAGTTTGCTGCTGCAAAAAACCACCACCTTTTTGAATTCCTTTCCCTTTAACAGGGATAAGATCAGCGGCGTTTTTTGTGCATCGAAAACCAGGAACACCCGTTGAATGATCTTTTCCGGTGGTTTACTGATGGCAATATTGATTTCAACAGGCTGGTGCAGTATTTTCCTGGCAAGCTCCCGGATCTTGGGCGGCATAGTGGCTGAAAACAAGAGGTTCTGCCTTTTGGGAGGGAGGTGTTTAATGATGAACATGATATCATCAAAGAATCCCATGTCGAGCATGCGGTCGGCTTCGTCCAGTACCAGGTAGTGCAGCTGGTCGAGTTTTACATAACCCATTTTGATATGAGACATCATTTTACCAGGTGTACAAATGACAAAATCTGCTCCCATGCTCAGGGCCTTTTTCTCCTGAACAAAAGCATTCCCATCACCTCCGCCATATACAGCGATGGAGCTCATACCTGAAAAATAAGACAGGCCTTCCAGGTTTTGTTCGATCTGTATGGCCAACTCCCGTGTGGGTACAATGACCAGTGCATTGATACTATGCGCATTATGTGGTTCAGACAGCATCCTGTCTATCAGCGGCAGCAGGAATGCGGCCGTTTTGCCCGTGCCCGTTTGTGCCGATGCGATCACATCTTTTCCCTGCAATACCAATGGTATGACCTGTTCCTGTACCGGTGTGGCATCTTCATAACCCGAAGCCTCAATTCCATCCATCAAACGATCGTCAAATCCGAATTCTGTAAATTTCATAAGGCCGTGAAGATAATGCATTTCAGCGTTGGGCTGCCATTTGGTAACTTGCATGTAAATCTCATGCATGGTACATACAGGTGAATTTAACACACTTTCCGTCCTGCGCCTGGTCAGTTTCGGCGCCTACTTAGATGATGGCAAGGAAGGGATATTGCTCCCTGTCCGTTATGTGCCCCCCGGATTGAAAGTCGGAGACAGCATCAATGTGTTTGTTTACCACGATAGTGAAGACAGGCTGATAGCCACCACCCAGCACCCCAAAGGCAAAATAGGGGATATTGTCAAGCTCAGGGCGGTCAGCGCCACGGAACAGGGCGCATTTCTCGACTGGGGATTGATGAAAGACCTTTTTGTACCCAGGGCCTGCCAAAGGCTGAGGATGATCCCAAATGGCGAGTATATCGTCAAGATCATCCTGGATGAACAAACCGGCAGACTTATTGCCACTGAAAAGATCGAACCTTACCTCAGCAATGATACACTGACCGTTAAAGAACTCGATGAAGTCAACCTCCTGGTTTACCGCCGAACGGATATCGGCTACGTGGTGATCATCAATAATCTTCATACAGGCGTATTGCACTTCAGCGATATTTTCAGGAATATTTCAGCAGGCGATCAGTTATCCGGTTATATCAGAAAAATATACCCCGATAATAGAATTGACGTGGCAGTAGGAAAACCGGGCTACCAGCGTGTGGAAGACGAAACCGGCAAGATCCTGCGCTTGTTGCAGGAGAATGGAGGATTTCTGCCATACCACGACAAGAGCGATGCGGAAGATATTTATGAGTTCTTCGGCATGAGTAAAAAGACCTTCAAGATGGGCGTAGGCAACCTCTATAAGCAAAGAAAGATCGCCCTGGAAAAAAATGGCATCAAATTGCTCTGAGCATGGCACGCATCAAAGTTGACCTGCACGATATATTCAATAATTCCAGGGCCATCGACCAGGCCCTCCAGCAGGCTTTTGATGAAGCGATTGAAAAGAAAATACGCGAAGTGGAGATCATTCCCGGAAAAGGAAGCGGGCAGTTACGTAAAAAAGTCGAGCGGTTTCTGCAGCAACCCCATATCAAAGCACTATATCACAGGATAGAAAACGACAGCAAGAATTTCGGCAGGCTGTTCGTGTTTTTCAAATTCTGAACACCCTGTGTTTGATGGAGATCGGTAGCCACATTTACCGCAAGATCAGTCATCGTCATGCCAATGGCTGACCCATGTCATAGCCATACATTGCGGGAGAACTTAAATTACATCCATAACCTGTTTCAATACTTGTAAGATGAAAAAAATACTGTCTGTTTTCGATGGTTATAAACTGTCCAAAAGCACCATAGATTATGCCATTTCTTTTTCACGTGCCCTGAATGCACACCTGGTTGGCGTATTTCTCGATGAAACGATCTATCACAGTTACCCGGTGGCGAAAGTGCTGAAATCCGGTCCAAGATCATCTGAGATCCTGAAACAACTGGATGAAAAAGACAAACGAAAAAGAGATGAAGCAGCCAGCCGTTTCCAGCAGGCTTGCAATAAAGCCGGCATTCCCTTTTCCGTCCACCGCGATAAAAACATCGCCCTGCGCGACCTTAAACACGAGAGCATGTTCGCCGATCTCGTGATCATCAACAAACATGAAACATTTACCCGGTTCAGGGAAGAGCCACCCACCCGCTTTATCAAAGACCTGCTCGGTGATGTTCAATGTCCGGTGTTGGTAGTGCCTGCCCAGTTTCTCGAGATCGATAAGATCTTGTTACTGTATGATGGCCGACCATCTTCACTTTTCGCCATTCGCCAATACAGTTACCTTTTTGGCGGGCTGACAGATTATCCTGTGGAAGTTCTGACCGTAAAAGACCATTACATGCCCAACCTTCATGTACCTGATAATAAACTGATGAGGGAATTTATTAAACGGCATTTTCCCAAAGCAACATTTACCGTGATCAAAGGCGATCCCGAAGAAGAGATCCTGCAATACCTGGAAGGACACCGGGAAAACGAACTGGTGGTACTGGGAGCCTACCGCAGAAGCGAAGTGTCACGTTGGTTCAAAAGCAGTATGGCCGACAAACTAATGCAGGATACAGACACGCCTCTCTTTATCGCTCATAGCTAAATAAGCTTATCGGGCTTAACACATGAACTGGTACCGCTTAAGCATAGACGAAACCATGGAGTTACTGGGAAGTAGTCCGTCGGGTCTTTCTGCCGAAGAAGCGGAAAAAAGGCTGATTGAATCAGGACTCAATGAACTGCAATCCGGGAAGCGGAAAAATGCACTGGGCATATTCCTCTCCCAGTTCACCGATCTGATGATCCTCATCCTGGCTGCAGCGGCCCTCATATCAGGTTTCCTTGGCGACTGGGCCGATACCATTGTTATCCTCATTATCGTGTGCCTGAATGCAACGATCGGGTTCTTCCAGGAATACCGGGCTGAAAAAGCCATGCAATCACTGAAAAAATTGGCCATCTCCCAAGCAAGGGTCATACGCGGCGGGCAGATCATCACATGCTCCTCATTATTCATTGTACCCGGTGATCTTGTGCTGCTTGAGGCGGGCAATGCAGTACCTGCAGATTTACGTATCACTGATTCCGTTAACCTGAAGATCAACGAATCAGCTTTAACCGGCGAATCGATCCCTTCACAAAAAACCACCCATGCCATAGAAAAAGAAAACCTGGTTCCCGGCGACCAGTCTGATATGGCCTTTAAAGGAACTTTCGCGGAGTATGGACGTGGTTCAGGTATCGTGGTAGCAACAGGCATGCAGACCGAACTGGGCAAGATTGCCTCCATGCTGCAGGAAGAACCATCGATGACCCCGCTTCAGATGCGGATGGCCTCCTTTGGTAAAAAACTGTCATTGCTTGTACTTTTCCTCTGCCTGCTCTTCATGGGCATCGGCTGGGCCAGGGGCGAAGAGCTGATGACGATGCTGTTGACAAGTATTTCACTGGCAGTCGCCGCCATTCCGGAAGCCTTGCCCGCTGTCATTACCATCGCGCTTGCACTGGCAGCCAAAAAACTGGTCAGGCATAACAGCCTGATCAGAAAATTACCCGCTGTTGAAACATTGGGTTCCGTGACATATATATGTACGGATAAAACGGGAACGCTTACACGAAACAAAATGCATGCGGACACCATTTGGATAAAGGGTAAATTATATGTAACAAAACAATTAAATAAATATGACCTTGAAGAAGATATCAGCCCACTCTTGCAGGCCTGTGCGCTGAATAACGATGTAACCAAACATACAGATGGCTCATGGCAGGGTGACAGTACAGAAGTAGCCTTGATGGAACTGGCCCGGGAATTCCAGATAAACCCCGTTGAATGGCCCAGGGTGGCCGAATTGGCATTTGATTCAGAGCGAAAAATGATGACCACTTTCCACAGGCAGGGCGACAAGATCATGTCTATCACAAAAGGCGCACCGGATATACTACTCCAGCGCTGTTCAGGAATTGAACCATTGCAATTACATCATGCAGTTGACCAGCTGGCTCTCGAAGGACAACGCGTTATTGGTTTCGCCTACCGGTTTTGGCACAGCATGCCAGAACAACTTGATACAGAAGTTCATGAACAAGGCCTCACATTCCTCGGGCTTGTTGGCCTGATAGACCCGCCAAGGGATGATGTGTATGATGCCGTTGCACAATGCCAGTCTGCAGGGATCATACCGGTGATGATAACCGGGGACCATCCGCTGACAGCCAGTAACATTGCCAGGAGGATCGGTATTTTACAACATGCCAAAGACCTGGTTATCTCTGGACCGGAACTGGCTTCACTTGACCAGGAATCACTATTAGCCCGTATAGAAGATATCAAAGTCTATGCGCGTGTTTCACCTGAACAAAAACTACGTATTGTAAAAACACTGCAGCAAAAAGGCCATTTCGTGGCAATGACAGGGGACGGAGTTAACGACGCGCCCTCACTCAAAAGGGCCAATATCGGCATCGCTATGGGTATTACCGGGACTGACGTGACCAGGGAGTCCGCAGACATGATCCTGCTTGATGATCATTTCTCAACAATTGTCAAAGCCGTGAATGAAGGAAGGAGGATCTATGATAATATCTTAAAATTCATTAAATACCTCATGACCACCAATGCCGGAGAATTATGGACCCTGATAGCCGGCCCGGTACTCGGCTTGCCGATCGCCCTCCTTCCCATACATATTTTATGGATAAACCTGGTATCAGACGGGCTACCGGCCATTTCACTGTCTTATGAAAAAGCGGAAAAAGATATCATGAAACGACCTCCCAGGAACCCACGGGAAAGTGTATTCGCTAATGGACGCGGGTTACATATGATCTGGGTTGGGCTACTGATGGCTGCCATCGCATTAACGGTGCAAGCCTGGGCCATCGGGCAGGGACTGCATTGGCAAACCATTGTTTTCAATGTGCTATGCCTGAGCCAGATGGGGCATGTACTTGCCATTCGATCAGACAAAGAATCACTGTTCAGCCAGGGGCTATTCTCCAACAAATTACTGATCATAGCCGTACTGATTGCCATGATCCTGCAATTCGTTGTAACTTATGTTCCTGCCCTGCAATCCATTTTCAAAACACAGGCATTAAGCTGGAAAGAGTTTCTGCTGGTTGGGGCTTTGTCATCACTGGTGTTCATTGCGGTGGAAATTGAAAAATGGCTGCGACGGAAAAAAAGCTCATAACGAAGATATAGGATGCCTTTTTGCCAAAGAATATGATATCCCAAAAGTCAACATACGGTCAGTACGTTTATTTTATTAACCAGAAATTGCTCTTGCGAAAAACTGAACTGGTTGGTAAATACAAGTCACTGCCATATTGGCCTTTCAATACCTGCATCGGCATGCATGCTGTAATTGGGTTTCCTGTAAAATGAAGGCTGCCAATGATTATCATAAAATATGCGAAGCTTTTTATCAAGAAGCTGGAGCCAACCACCCGTATGTGAAGTGGCACAAAATAAACTGATCGTCTTTTTGCCAATATAATACATATCATAAATAATGACTGTACTGAAACTTATATCCCCGCCAGTTTCCCGGGGAACCAATATCATACTGATGGCCCGGGTAGATGAAAACGACCAATTGGGTTACCTGACAGTTGAAAAGGCTGTACCCTGGGGTAAAATCACTAAACCTACAACAGACTTTTTTGAACAAAGGACTCTCTGGTCAACCAGGTTCCGTACACCCTATTGGCTTTTATTCATGGCCTATTCCATTGTGATTGCAGTATGGGGAACATTGATATACTTATTTACTCAGTTTATCAGGCTAAAAAAACTCGGGGCAGGGTGACCATCTTTGCAGTGTTTACTTTCCGATACAGAACTTGGAAAAAATGTAATCCAACCTGTCCTCATTCGTCACTTCTCCCGTGATCTCACCTAAATAATGCAGACAACGCCGTATATCCAGTGCCAGCAGATCTCCCGGCAGTTGAGTAGAGAGCCCGTTTTTGATATCCAGAATGGAGCGGCTGACCTCCTGCAATGCCGCATAATGCCGGGCATTGGTGATGATCGTATTCTCCGACTGCACATTACCCTGAATAATTTTATCAACCAACCGATCTTTTAATACATCGATATGATGGGATGATCGTGCCGAAATAAACAGGATATCATCACCGGAAAATTTGTTCTCAGCCTCTTGTTTACCCAGTATATCCGTTTTATTGCCCACCAACAGGTAATTAGGGTTGTGTTGCTGTATCATTAACTGCGCGGCCTCCAGTTCGTTCCTGGTTTCTTCAACTACATCAAACAGGTACAAAACCAGGTCGGCTTCCCTCATTTTCTCCATGCTTTTCTCCACACCGATCGTTTCGATGATATCGCTGCTTTCACGAAGGCCAGCTGTATCTATAAGGCGGAACAAAATGCCATCGATATTAATGACCTCCTCGATGGTGTCACGGGTTGTTCCGGCGATCTCGCTTACAATGGCCCTGTTCTCATTCAACAGTGTATTAAGCAGGGTTGATTTACCAGCATTGGGCTTACCGGTAATGGCCACACTGACGCCATTCTTAATGACATTTCCTAACCGGAAAGAATGAAGAAGATCATTCACCGTCTTTTCCGACTGCTGAATAAGTTCATGCAGCTTTTTTCTGTCTGCAAATTCCACATCCTCCTGGCTAAAATCGAGTTCCAGTTCGATCAATGCGGAAAACTGGATCAATTGGTCACGCAAATTTTTGAGTATGCCGGAAAATCCCCCCCGCATATTATGTAACGCTGTTCTGCGGGAGGCTTCCGTATTGGAAGCGATCAGGTCGGCCACTGATTCCGCCTGTGCGAGATCTATTCGCCCTGCCAGGAAAGCACGCTGGGTAAACTCTCCCGGCCTTGCCAGCCGGGCCCCTTCCTGTATGATGGCCTGTATTACATTTTCCTGAATAAAGGGTGATCCGTGGCATGATATTTCCACAACATCCTCCCCGGTATAACTTCTGGGTCCTTTGAAAAGGGAAACAACCACTTCATCGAGTAATTGTCCTGCGCTTTTCAAATAGCCCACATGCAAGGTATGTGATGGCTGCTGCTCCAGGTTTTTCGAGGGGAACAAGCGGTTGCAAATGGAAATGGCGGCAGTACCGCTTATCCTGATAACACCAATGGCGCCAATGCCATGTGGGGTGGCAAGGGCCACGATGGTATCTTCCCAACCCTGAAGCTTGCTGTTCATGTTGCAAAGATAATTGAGATGTGAAGTTCAGACAGGCTAAAAATAAAGAAGCCTCCCGGTCAGGAGGCCTCTATATTGATTCGATTGAATGACTTAGTTTTCCTGCACCACAAATGTGATGGGCTGACGGCGATAGGCATTTACATTTCGTCCGTTTTGAATGGCCGGGGTCCATTTCGGGCCCTTTTTGATGATCTTCACCGCTTCCTGCTCCATGCCATAACCGTGGTTGGTTTCGGCCTGAACATCACTGATAGCGCCATCCCTGCCAACGATAAACCTAACAACTACCTGGTATGTTCCTTCAGGAGCGCCATTTTCAATCGGCGCATTTGCATTCAGGTTATTTTGCAGATAACGCCTCCGGGGCAGATTCGCCTCCCGGGGAATGCGCTTCCACTTCCACCTTGGTAAAGACCTTATTCTCGTCATCACTGGTTTTGGGAACTTCTACAACCTGGGTTCCCTTATCTTCCACTGGTGCCTGAACAATCTGATCTTTATTGTCGCTCTCAACCGTTTTGGTACTGATCGTTTGGTCTTCCTTGATTTCCTCGATCTTTTCATCAGGCTTCACTTCCTCATCTTTTACGATTTTAGGCGGTGTGAATTTAACCTGGTTGACTTCCGGTGGCGGTGGTGGCGTTGGTGGCGGTGGTGGGGGTGGCGGTGGTGGTGGTTCATCTTTTTTGATCTCCGCCATCTGTGTTTCAACTACATCAAAATTCTGAGCCTTTTTATTCTTATTGATGTAATTGGCAAAAACAGATCCCAGGAATGCTAAAAGCATTACAGCGGCCGTGAAAATAAGGGCGCGCGTAAGCGTTTTATTGTAATTCTTCCTGAGATAGTAGGCCCCATATTCTTTATTCTTTCCATCAAAAATGATGTCCAGAATATCAGCACTTAAAATTTTATTTGGTTCCATGTACTCTAGTTAATGATGGATGATGCTTGAGTTCCTGTCTTGTTATTGGATACCGTTGGCTATTTCGGTTTGCCGGATCAGTTCCTGTTCTGCCGGGGTGATATCCACCTCTGCATAGTGACCCGGAGGAATAGCGCAAATGCTCATTTCATCCAGTATATCGATGGAATTTTTAAATGTCGATTTACTGTCAGACTTGATAATGAACATCAGATCATCCATGGGAGTCGATTTTTTCTTATCCACGATGATCTGGCGGACATCCTTGAAATTGCTGCTTTTAAATTGTTCGCTCAGTTTATTG
This sequence comes from Ferruginibacter sp., assembly GCA_046329695.1. Classification (GTDB taxonomy): domain Bacteria; phylum Bacteroidota; class Bacteroidia; order Chitinophagales; family Chitinophagaceae; genus Ferruginibacter. Next base: position 7,949 of record JAXLUE010000027.1, on the reverse strand, counting down.
GGATCCAGTTGTCCGAAATAGTAATAAACCTGGTCCGACTTACCTAACAGAATGGTCATCGCACCTGAATTTTTTACTTTTAAGATCTGGTCCTTGTCTTCTTTGGGCTCATTCATGTTCATTGCCGTTGCCTGGCTCATGGTTGTGGTGAACACGAAAAATGTGAGCAGAAGGAATCCAAGATCAACCATCGGTGTAAGATCAACCCTGGTTGATAACTTCTTTGCCTTCTTGACGCCTGGGCCCTTCTTATGGCCCCCGCCCGACGATGTATCTATTTCTGCCATGGCAAAACTTTTTTAAATGACGTAATTATTTCTTCTCTGTTGCTGTATTGTACAGTTCCGAACCAACAGGCACCGCTTCAGAATTGGTAACGATCCTGAACTTGTAGATCTCATTCTTTTTAAAGGCTTCCTTAATGTTTTTAAATACCGGGTAAAAAGTTCCGTTATCGCCTTTTACCATGAGTATTTTTTCCAGGTCGCGCTGACTGCCGCCTGCATAAACATTGGTGATGCTGCGAACCCAGTCGACCAGTTCATTATTGGTACTGTCGGTAGGGATGCCGGGAAGTTTTGATGCGGGTGTTTTTTCCGCTGCATTCAGGTGAGATTTTACCTGGTTCAGTGGCACTCCGATGAACTCATCCTTTTTCCATTTGGCCATTTCGGCGGGAGACAGGTTCATGGCCTTGGTAAGGTTGATATTATCCAGAACCTCCCCTTTTTTGGTTTCATCTCCCAACATCAGGAATACCTTTCCTTCTTTGGTCATGGTAAAAAGGATCGATTTGTCGGGAGCAGCCGTGCTGGAAACCGAAGATGGTGGCGTAACGGCCAGTACTTCAGGTGGCTTCTGTTTGGTGGCCAGGATAAAGAATGTCAGCAGCAGAAATGCCACATCGCACATGGCAGTCATGTCGACATTGGTACTCTTCCGTGGTATCTTGACTTTTGGCATATTCTGTTTTTATTTTGCGTGTTAATAGATGCAAAACCGGGATCGATTCCACAGTATCTCTTCCTTATTTATACAGGGAAGCGAAACTTTGTGTTAAAGTGAATCCGGATTCATCAATTCCATAAGTGATACCGTCGATCTTGGTAGTGAAAATGTTATAGAAAATGATGGCAAATGCAGAAGTGCCGATACCCAGGGCCGTATTGTACAGGGCTTCCGAGATACCAATGGAAAGCTGGTTGGCAGAAGATGCACCACCACTGTCAGCTCCCAGGTTACCGAAGGCGCGGATCATACCCACAACGGTACCAAGCAGACCGATCAGGGTTGCAACCGAAGCAATGGTTGAAAGGAATACCAGGTTCTTTTCGAGCATGGGCAATTCCAGCGATGTGGCTTCTTCCACTTCCTTCTGGATGGCCAGTACTTTTTGCTCCGTATTCAGTTCAGTATTACTGATCATTTCTTTATAGCGGTGCAGACCAGCTTTCATCACATTGCCAACTGAGCCTTTTTGCTTATCACATTCGGCCAGAGCGGCATCTACGTTTTTGTTAGCCAGGTGATACTGGACTTTGCGCACGAAATCGGCATTGCTGCTGGCGCCTGTAGCTTTTGAAATGGTCAGGAACCTTTCCACCACGAAGGTGACCATGGTCAGGAATGTACCAATAAGAACCGGCACGATGATACCTCCCAGGTACATTTTACTCAAGGCAGATTTGGGCTCTTCCCTGTCTGGCCAGAATCCTCCATGCTCAGCACCCTTTCCAAAATTGTCGGGATTACCCAACACGAAACGCCAGATAATGTAACCGGCCACCAGGCATAAAACCGGAGCTAAGATGGATATCAAGTTGCTGGATTTTTTGGCCTGTACGGATGAAGCCGGCTTAACGGATGCAGTTGGTCTAGTCTCTGCCATAACAATCTGATTTTAATTGGTTAAAAAAGTTTGATTACTGTTTGAGGTTAAAATAATTGCAAATAAATGAGAAAAAAAAATCTGGTTGAGGAAATCAGAAGATACCCTTAAACCAGGGAGGACACAAGTTAATAAAATAATTGAATGCTGCAATCCGGGTATATAAAATTTTACAATGCCCCATATAGCCCGTGTTTTAGTGGTTATTCGTAGCGCAACGCCACAATGGGATCCAGTCGGGAAGCCTTGACCGCAGGGTAAAGGCCAGCTATCAACCCTACGAAAACAAACAAAAATACCCGCAACCACCCATCCCCAGGGCACTATAAAACCGGTGTGCAGCAGCAAAGCAACCACATTACCCAGCAGTACGCCGGAAATGATGCCTGCTGTTGCACCCAAAAGGCTAATGATCACCGACTCAAAAAGAAATTGGGCACGTATATCCTTTCGGGTACCCCCCAACGCCTTTACCAGGCCAATTTCCTTGGTCCTTTCATTGACAGCCACCAGCATGATATTCATAAGCCCTATGGCAGCCCCGATCAGGGTAATAAAAGCAATTCCGATGGTCCCCTTTTCCAGGAATCCCAGGTTATTCAGTAGGGCCTCAGCTATACTGTCGCTTTTATCAATATAAAAATTGTCCTCATCCCTGGGGTCCAGTTTACGAATCGGCCGGAAAGTGCCCCTCGCTTCTCCAATGGCAATGTCAATATACTTGATGTCCGGCACCTGCACGGCTATGACAAAACTGTTGCTTGTTCCGGCAAATACCCTTCTCACGTTATTGATGGGCAGAATAACCACTTTACTGGTGTTAAAAAAAGCACTGGAACTTTTTTCTTCCAAAACTGCAATTACCCGATAGGGTATGTGATCAACGTTTACCACGGCATCTATGGCACGGCTGTTATTTCCGGGAAAGAGTTTTTCCGCCACCCCGCTGCCCAGGATACAAACATTACGTCCATCCTCAACTTCTCCGGGGGTAAAATTTCTGCCAAACCGGATATTATAACCGTTCAGGGCCAGGTAGTTTTCATCACCGCCAAATGCATTGACCTCCGGGTTGGTTTTACGGCTGTTTGTATTGACAACAATTCCGGAAGGGCCACGCTGTGCTACACTAACCTTAGATAAGGGAAACGAATAGCGCTCTTTGAAGGTCCGCGCTTCATCATAAGTGATAAAAATACCTGTATTTGAATTACGTCGACGCTGAGATTCCTTGGTCATCTTTGAAGAACTCCGTTGACGCCCAAAGCCCATATTCCTTTCGCGGAACCTGATGCTGAACGCATTGGCCCCCATGGTGGAAAAGCTGGAAGTAAGGCTGTTACTGGCCGCTGCAATGGCGGTGATGATCAGTATCAGGGCGAAAATACCCAATGCAATGATCACTACGGTGATACCTGTCCGAAGCTTATTGGCCCTGATATTTCTCCAGGAAAGGGAAAGTGAGTCTCTGTAGGTCATGCCCGTGAATTGACCCTAAAGATAATATGATTGGGCCTGAGGATAGGGTTCTTTTTATGAACGGCGGGAATCAATGGTACATCCATCCAATCAGGAACTCGGGATATAATCCGAGCGCCACGATCAAAGCCGCCACGATCAGGAGCATCAGCCGGAATCCCGGTTGTGAAGCTGTGACATGCAGGTCACCGGCAGACGGCTCCCGGAAATACATGGCCTGGATGACACGGAAGTAATAGTATGCACTTACGGCAGCCATTAATACCGCAAATATCACCAGCCATATGTGGTGCCCGTTTTGCAGGGCTGCCATCAACATGAAAAATTTACTCTGGAAACCGGCTGTTAGGGGAATACCTGTAAGGGATAACAGGAATACCGTGGCCGCAAGCGCCAAAACAGGCTGCTTTTTGGCCAGGCCGTTAAATCCTTCGATGGTATAATCATCCATTTTTACCAATACGGCAAACATCCCGATGGTGGCCAGGCTGTACGCGGCTGAATACAGTATGATACCTTCCTGGGCACGCTCATTCAGGGCAAAAAGCCCGAACAGCATAAATCCTGCCTGGGCTATGCTCGAATACGCCAGCATTCGCTTGACACTTTGCTGAAACACTGCGGTGATATTTCCAATAAACAAAGTTGCAGTTGTAATGAACACAATGAGGTTCTGCCATTGCCCGTGAATAGACCCGAATGCATTTTGGAACAAACGCAGAAAGGCAAAGAAACCGGCGGCCTTCACTATCGTACTCATGAATGAGGTGAACACGGTTGGGGCTCCGTCATAAACATCCGGAGTCCAGAAATGGAAAGGAGCGGCAGATACCTTGAATGCAAGTGAAACGAGCAATAACACAAGGCCGACAGCGATCATCACAGGCATCGGCCCGTTACCGATCTGTATATTGTTCAGGAAGAATGAACCGCTCGGATTGCCCCCGAAAATAAACGCGATGCCCATCAGCATGATGCCGGTGGAAAAAGTGCCCATGAGAAAATATTTCAGGGCCGCTTCATTGCTCTTTAAGTTGCGTTTATCGCTCCCCGTAAGTATGTATAGGGGTATGGTCATTATTTCAAGCCCGATAAAAAGGATCAGGAGGGTATTGAAAGTTGCCACAGGGGAAATGCCGGTCAGTACAAAAAACATGAGCGCATAATATTCCGCAACGTGCTCTCCTGCTGTTTCTTTGCCGTTCAGCAAAAAATGATCAATGAATCCCAGGGCGATGGCCACGAATGTGAGGTTGAAGCTGCCCGTGCGAAGCATCTCACGAGCATCGATATTGAACAGGTACTGCCCGTGTTAAGCTCCATGAAATTCAAAAGCGAAGCTCAATGGTGGCCAGTGCGAGGTATTTTGGAACAGTCTTGCTTTTTACGAATGCGCCGCAGAACATCATCAGCACACCCCAAACCGCGGTAAACAATATTGCGTTCATAATCTCTTCTTCTGTTTAATGATTCGACAAGGCCTTTCGTCCGGCATAACCGGATGCGGGGCTTATCTTGATACAAAAACCGATACGGCCTCTTTGGTCAGATCAATTAACGGTTGCGGATAAACGCCGGTAAAGAAAATGATCAGTACGATCAGTGTCAGTACCAATTTTTCATTCCAGGTAGCATCCCGCATCTGCTCGGTAGCCGGATTTGTTTCGCCAAAAAATATTTTCTGGATCATATTCAGCGTATAGATGGCCGCCAGTATGATGCCCAATCCCGCAAACACCGTATACCACAGGTTAAACCGGTATAATCCGGAGAACATCAGGAATTCACCCGGAAATGTATTCATCAACGGACCCAGGGCAATGTTGGCCAGGGCAATGACAACCAGCATGATGGTCATGACGGGCGCCTTCGTGGCAATTCCTCCCAGTTGGGATATCTGCTTGATACCTGTTTGACGTTCGATGATCTCCACGGCCAGCCACAACCCGATGATATTGACACCATGGTTAAACATCTGGATCACGGAACCCTGCACACTGACGTCATTTCGGGCAAAGATGGCAGCGCACATCAATCCTATATGTGCCATGGAAGAATACGCAACCAGTTTTTTAAGATTATCCTGTACAATGGCCAGGCAACTGGCATAGAGTATACCCACAATGCACAAGATCATAATGATATTATCGAATTTGACAGACGCCTCAGGGAAAACGGGGATCAGCCAGCGGAATACACCGAAAAGCCCCATCTTGACCATGATGCCACTGAGTACCATCGTCACTTGTGTTGGCGACTGATCATAGGTGTCCGGTTGCCATGTATGAAATGGGAAAATGGGCATCTTGATGGCAAAAGCTATAAAGAATAACCAGAATAACCAGTTCTGTTCAGTAGCCGTCAGGCTGGCATGATAAAAATGGTTTAAGGCAAAGGAATGAGCGGATGTTGTACCATCTTCAAATACACGGGCCCCGGTATGCTGATATACATATAAGATGCCGATGAGCATAAGCAGTGACCCGGTGAAAGTGTAGACGAAGAATTTAAATGTAACCGGAATTCGACGCTCTCCTCCCCATTTACTGCAAAGAAAGTACACGGGTATCAGCGCAAGTTCCCAAAAGAAGTAAAACACAAGGGCATCCTTGGCAAGGAATACGCCCATTAAACCTGATTGAGCCATCAGCATCAGTCCAAAAAAAGCGGGAGCTTGTTTGACCGTATTACTGGCAGACCCGATTAATATCATTGGGAACGACAATGCTGTAAGGAAAGTGAGCAGCCGACCGGTGCCATCCAGGCCAATACTGAAACTGTTGCCTATGTATTTAAGCCAATAATAATTGACATTATTGTACAACTGATATTTTTCATTGTTGGTATAAAAAAGTGTTGCAATGGACACTGCCAGCACCAGTAGCGATCCCGCAATGGCCAGTCCCCTGGCTGCTTTTTCACTGCCTGTGAAGAAACACAGGATGCCCGCCAGCAATGGCAACCAGATCAGTAATTCAGGAAATGTAATGTACGTGCCCAGCATTGACTAATTATTTACAAAAAGAATTGTATGATGAATAATACCAGTATGCCGATAACCATCAGCAAGATGTAAGCCCCCACCTGTCCGCTTTGTATCCAGCGTAACTGGCGGCTGCCATAATTTACGGCCTTTCCTGCTCCGTTCACAATCGCATCGATCCCGCTCTTTTCTATCACACGGTCCAGGAACGAGGATATCGCTTTCAACGGACGAACAAAAACTGCATCGTAAATCTCATCCACATACCACTTGTTTTCGAGCAGCTTCGCAAAACCTGTGGAAGCGCCTGCTTCGCGATAGGTTTTGAAACGGAACCATGCAAATAATATGGATAAGATGACCAGCGCCGTTGACAATCCCATCAGCGCATACTCCGTACCGTGATCAAGGTGATGTTCGGCGGGTTTGATGACTGGAGACAGGTAAGCGGCCAGTTCATGACGTCCGCCCAATGCTTCAGGCACGCCAATATAACCGCCAATGACACTGAGTATGGCCAGGATGATCAGGGGAATGGTCATCACAGCCGGACTTTCATGCAGGTGATGTTCCTGTTCATGGGTGCCGCGAAACGTGCCGGTGAAGGTGATAATGTATAGCCTGAACATATAAAATGCCGTCAGTAAGGCCGCAAACAAGGCTAAGCCGTACATCCATGTTGCATGACCAAATGTGCCGGCCAGGATTTCATCTTTTGAGAAAAATCCCGAAAAACCAGGTATCCCGGATATTGCCAGGCATCCTATGAAGAATGTAATACTTGTGATCTTCATTTTTTTATGCAGTCCGCCCATTTTACGGATATCCTGCTCACCGCCCATCGCATGGATCACACTACCGCTGCCAAGGAACATCAGCGCTTTGAAAAATGCATGCGTAAGAACATGAAAGACCGCCGCCACGTAATGCCCGGTGCCCAGGGCCAGGAACATAAAACCCAGTTGACTTACCGTAGAATAAGCCAGCACTTTTTTAATATCGTTCTGACGGATGGCAATGGATGCGGCCAGCAATGCAGTGGCAAGACCGATGATGGCAATGATATTCAGGGTAAATGGCGCCATGCTGAACATCACATTTGACCGTGCGATCATGTAAATGCCTGCAGTGACCATCGTGGCTGCATGGATGAGTGCACTCACCGGGGTTGGACCTGCCATGGCATCGGGCAACCAGGTGTATAAAGGGATCTGGGCACTCTTTCCGGTTGCCCCAATAAAAAGCAATAAGGTAATGCCCGTGATGTCGGCTGCGGAAAGTTTGCTTAAAGTGGCCTGGGTAAAGAGTTCCTTATAGTCGACATGCCCTGTTTTAATGACCAGCCAGAAAATGGCAAGAAGCAATCCCAGGTCACCGATACGGTTCATGATGAATGCCTTCTTTGAGGCATCGGTATACTCCGTGTTCTTATACCAATAACCGATCAGGAGATAGGAACAAAGGCCTACCCCTTCCCAGCCTATGAACATGATCACGAAATTGCCACCCATGACAAGCAGCAGCATTGAAAAAACAAAGAGGTTCAGATATGCAAAATATTTGGCAAAACCCTTGTTGGTTTCATCGTGCATATAGGCT
>JAXLUE010000026.1:0-32878 GCA_046329695.1 Ferruginibacter sp. | reverse complement strand
GTAATTGGTGAGGTCAAATTGTACGGGTACCACACTGACGTAATTCCTTTGAAGCGCCCATACATCCGTATCCCTGCCCTTATCGAAGTTTTTGAATTCGCCTGTCAGCCAGTAATATTTTTTACCGTGCGGGTCGATCCTTTCATCGAAGTCTTCTTCATATTTGGCATAAGCCTGCCGGCAAACCTTGATGCCTTTGATTTCTGAGGGGGGAACGGAAGGGATGTTCACATTCAGCAACAGGTGTTTATCCATCTTTTTCTGAAGGATCTTAGAAACGATTTTATGAACGACTTGTTTGGCCGCCGTCATATCTGCTTCGTAACGGTAATCCAGTAATGAGAAACCGATGCTGGGGATGCCTTCGATGGAAGCTTCCATGGCTGCCGACATGGTTCCGCTGTAGATCACGTTGATGGAGTGATTGGCCCCATGGTTGATACCGCTGAGGCAGATATCGGGTTTGCGGTGCAGGATCTTATCTACCGCCAGTTTCACACAATCAACGGGGGTGCCGGTAGTTTGCCAGGCTTCCACCTCGCCAAAAATGGACATCTTATTCATTCGAAGGGGTGAGCCGATCGTGATGGCGTGACCCATGCCGCTTTGCGGGCTATCGGGTGCAACCACCACCACTTTTCCCAGGTCTTTTACGGATTCAACCAGGGCCCTGATACCCGGTGAGGTGATGTCATCATCATTCGTGATCAGGATGATGGGCTTCTCCAATTTCTTTGCCATGTTTATCTTGGGTTAGATGAGTGGGATTAAAATGATTAATTATTCCAACGGAACAATGGTCGGGCGATCTCTTCCCTGAAAGGCCAGGGGATACTGGCCAGGATGAGGATGAGGGCCAGTCCGAAAAATACCAGCATCTTCCTGTGTTTGGCCCCGTCTGTGTCAGCTCTTTTAATGGCTGAGCGTCCTACATGCACGAGAATCCAGGCCAGCAACATCATGGAAATATGTTCCACGGTAAAAAAGCGGTCGAAACGGTTTTTCATGACTTCGCCCATCCCGCCTTTGAGTTTATCAAACCATGCATTGGAAAAATAGAGGATCAGTCCCAGCAGGAGCTGTATGTCGCAGGAGATCATAAAAAGCAGGTTGCTGCGGTTGTCGGATGCCGTGTAGGCCCGGTTGCCGAAACGGCCCGTCAGGGCATTCAATACCGTCCAGATGCCGGCCAGCAAAACCACCCAGCGTAAGAGGTTATGAAGGATCAGTACAATTTGCATATCAATGGTTTTGGACAAAAATACAGACTCGGGGTCAACGATTGCGCTTTTTCGGGGCGGCAAAAAATAAAATTTGGAAAACTAATTATTTTAGTATATTTGTGCTAATCAAATTAGCTTACCATGTCAAGAGCCGGATTAAACCTAAAGTACCTGCGCAAACTCCGCGGATGGACGCAGGAAGAATTCGCAGCCAGGCTGAACATCAAACGTTCCCTGCTGGGCGCATATGAAGAGGAAAGGGCCGATCCCCGGTTGGAAGTTCTGGAGATCGTGGCCGATATCTTCAGGCTTTCACTCGATGAACTGTTGCTGAAAGATGTGAGTACCCTTGGTTCAGGAGGGGGCAGTTATCTGCAAAAACGCAGACAGATGAAGATGGCTTCCGCTGAAAGGAATGTCATCCATTTTGTGCCTGTCAAAGCAGCGGCAGGTTACCTTACCGGTTATGCCGACAGCGAGTTCCTGGATGAACTGAACACGTTCACCCTGCCGATGCTCACCGGTGGCCAATACCGGGCTTTTGAGATCATTGGAGACAGTATGATGCCGACTCCCAGTGGCAGCATCATCGTGGGTGAAAAGGTTGAGTCGATGGATGATGTCAAAAACAACCATGCATACATCGTTGTCAGCCGGAACGAGGGGATCGTATATAAACGGATCGTTAAGAATAACCGGACCAAGAATAAAATAACCCTGGTCAGTGATAATCCCAGCTACCAGCCATACCAGGTCAATACGGAAGACGTGATTGAACTCTGGCAGGCACAGGTGGTCATCAATAAAGTGACCAATCAGCAACGTTGGGATGTTAACTCCCTGGCCAGCCTCGTCAGCAACCTGCAAGACCAGGTCAGCACACTCAAGAAGAAAATGAACTGATGAGGGATTGTTGAGGGTTGTAAATTGGTACAGGTATTAAAGGACCATGAGCATTTTATAGTTGTTGGTTCGATTTGGTTGACTTTCTGGTTAAAATGATTCAACCATTCAACCAACAACCAATTCAACGATTCAACCAATCAACCACTCAATGTCGTTAAGTTGTGCATAACTGCCGGGGTAAATGAAAATGGAGCAACTATCTTTAACTGTTCAGATACATCGATTAACACATAAAAAAAGCAAACATGATCAAATTACAGATTATCGGCAACCTGGGAAAGGATTGCAACGTGAGGGAAGTGAATGGTAAGAAAGTCATCAATTTCAGTGTGGCTCATACCGACAAGTATAAAGATCCGCAGGGAAACCCAAAAGAGCGTACCACCTGGGTGGAATGTTCGTATTGGACCGATCGTACAGCAGTGGCTGATTACCTGACAAAAGGCAGGACGGTATATGCAGAAGGTGCCCCGGAGGCGGATGCTTACACCAATAAAGAAGGTCAGCCTGCCGCAACCCTGAGAATGCGGGTACAAAATATCCAGTTACTAGGCGGTAATACGGAAGGGCAGGGAGCAAACCAGGGAATGGTGAGCCAGATGGGCTCTGCACCGGCACCAGCCATGCGCACTGAATCTGCACCCATGTCAGTGAATGATGACCTGCCGTTTTAATCATGAACTAATGGATTGAATTAACTTAGCTTCTCCTCGGAGAAGCTTTTTTTATTGTAAAACCGCTATATGTTGAATATCAGACAAACCTTCCTCTTCACATGCCTGTTATTTTCAGTACAAGTGATTGCACAGAACAACTATGTTCAATACGTCAATCCCTTTATCGGCACGGGTGGACATGGCCATACATATCCCGGCGCCACACTGCCTCATGGAATGGTGCAGTTGAGTCCGGATACCAGGCTGGATGGCTGGGATGGCTGTGGCGGTTATCATTATTCCGACAATTTCATATATGGCTTTTCACATACGCACCTCAGCGGCACCGGTGTGCCTGATTATGGCGATATCTTACTCATTCCAATGAACGGAAAGCCCTCTCCGGATAACAAAGTTTATGGTTCTTCTTTTTCTCATCAATCCGAAAAAGCTTCCCCAGGATATTATGCCGTTACGCTGGACGACAGCAAGATCGATGTGGAATGCACGGCAACGGAAAGAGTGGGCTTTCATCATTATACTTTTTCAAAAACAGAGGACGCAGCCGTCATCCTCGACCTGAAACACCGGGATGAGGTACTGATGTCATCTCTTCAATGGGAAGATAGTGTAACGATCAGTGGCATGCGCCTGAGCAAAGGCTGGGCCCAACAGCAATATGTTTATTTTGTAATGACTTTTTCCAAACCATTCCGGGAAATGGGTATTTGGCAAGATGATAAGCAGGCTATACAAGGCTTGACCTCAATAGATAATGCAAAAAACCTGAAAGCTTATTTTACGTTCGATCTGGCCCCGTCTGCTGATATCTTTGTCAAAGTAGCCATCTCTCCGGTCAGCATAGAAGGTGCCAAAAAGAATTTACAGGCGGAACTGCCGGCGTGGGATTTTTCAGGGATCAAGCAATCGGCAGAAAAAAAATGGAATGAAGAATTGGGCCGGATAGAAGTGAAAGACCAGGATAAAGATAAAATGACGGTTTTCTATACGGCACTCTATCATACAGCCATCGTTCCAAACCTCAATATGGATGTCGACAGGCAATACAGGGGAATGGACGGACAGATTCACACCGCAGACGGATTTGATTATTATTCCGTTTTTTCACTTTGGGATACTTACCGGGCCACGCATCCACTGTATACCATCATCGACCGGAAGCGCACACTTGACTATATCAAAACATTCCTCGCCATGTACCGGGAAGGTGGCAGGTTGCCCGTTTGGGAACTGGCTTCCAACGAAACCAATTGCATGATAGGATATCACAGTATACCTGTCATTGTAGACGCATATATGAAAGGCATACGTGGCTTCGATACCGTACTTGCCCTGGAAGCCATGAAGAAAAGCGCCAACTGGAACCATTTCGGTTTACCCGCTTATCGGCGCAACGGCATGATCGCCGTGGAAGATGAACATGAAAGTGTGAGCAAGACCCTGGAATATGCTTATGACGACTGGTGCATAGCCATGTTTGCCAGGGAAAACGGGAACTGGGAAGATTACAAAACATTTATTCGCCGGGCGCAGTATTACAGGAATGTCTTTGATACACGCACCGGTTTCATGCGGCCAAGAAAGAACGGCGGCTGGCTTAGCCCTTTTGATCCGCGTGAAGTCAATAACCATTTTACGGAAGCCAACAGCTGGCAGTATTCATTCTATATGCCACAGGATATCGGCGGATATATACGCCAGATAGGCGGACAAAAAAAACTGGAACGCAAACTCGACGGTTTATTTTCAGCGCCAAAACAAACAACAGGTCGTGATCAAAGCGATATCACAGGATTGATCGGGCAGTACGCACATGGCAATGAACCCAGTCACCACATCGCATACCTGTATAATTATGCAGGGGTTCCTTATAAGACTCAGGAAAAAGTACATGAAGTGCTTACCACTATGTATGCAAACGATCCCGATGGCCTGATCGGCAATGAAGATTGTGGCCAAATGAGCGCCTGGTATGTGCTGAGCGCGCTGGGATTTTACCCGGTAACGCCGGGAAGCGACCAGTATATCATTGGTTCGCCTTTATTTTCGCTGGCTGAAATAAAACTGGAAAATGAAAGGTCATTTATCATCAACGCACCGGGTGCCGGAAAGGGAAATCCCTACATCCAAAAAATATTTCTTAGTACAACATCATCTCTTAAACCAAAGGAATGGGTAAATGGGTACCTCAGCCACCACGACATAGCCGGAGGTGGGTTGATCACATGTATGATGGGAAGTAAACCCCAAGCATATAACTGGCAAATGCCGGAACTGGATATTATAAAGGCCGATCCATCTGCAGCCATCGTGTTGAACCCGGTCATCGATGGGGGAAATATGTCATTCAAAAACAGCCGGGCAATCAGGATTTATTCCAACCAGAAAAATGTTGATATTTTCTATACGCTGGACGGAGCGGAACCGGGCATCAAATCAAAAAAATATACGGTCCCTTTTACATTAACAAGATCGACCATGGTCAAAGCTGTGGCGATCGATAAAAAAGGCAAGGCCAGTTTTATCAGTTCGGGTGAATGGAAAAAGATGCTGCATGACTGGTCGGTTACTATCAATAATCCTTACGAACAACAATATGACGCCGGCGGGCCGGGTGGATTGATAGATGGGATCCGCGGTACGGAAAACTGGCGCATGGGTAACTGGCAGGGATACCAGAAAACGGATATGGATGTGACCGTTGACCTGAAAATGCCCCGGCATATCAGCCAGGTTGAGGTTGGATTCCTGCAGGAAACAAAATCGTGGATCGTTATGCCCAGGCGCTTGTCGGTATTGGGCTCATTGAATGGAAAGGATTTTAAAGTGCTGTACCTGGGAGGTGATTATATGAAAATAGAGGAAATGGCGCCCACATTGAAAAAAGTGATGGCTACATTCCCAAAGGAATATGTACGTTATGTGCGGATCGTGGCTAACCAATATGGTAAACTTCCCGGCTGGCATGAAGGGGCGGGTGGGGATACCCATATTTTTGTCGATGAGATAGACATACAATGATGTTGATCGGTTTCTGTATGATGAAATGATCCAGGGTGCTTCTAATAATATGTCTTTCTCAATTAGTTTAATTCTCCATTGTACAATGGGATTCATTCAAAGGAAGGAAAGTGAATCCTGTTCGGGAAATCAATGATGCTGATCATCCTGTTGGTACCTGTCAGACGTTGGTTTATTTAGAAAATGTCACAGCTGCTATCGTTGGTTTTGAATTTGCATATGACAGCAAACACAATTGGATCAGGTAAAGGAAATCTGCTGAAGAAAAAATTCCTGGTGATTTAAAATGCGGATTGCATGATAAAAAAAGAGGGGATGCCGAAGCACCCCCTTATTCATTCATTTTTGTAATTGATCTTGAATTCGATTGGCCATTTTCAAGATTCCATTACCCCCTTCTTTCGAAATCAGAAGCGTGTGGCAGGATCTCGGATGGATTTTTCAGTTTACTATGTTTGCGGCTGTACGTGAAATATACGACCAGCCCGATCGCCATCCAAAGGAAAGCGGCTTTGAGCGTGAACGTATCAATGGCCACGATCATGCCTGTACAGATCAGTGCGCCTAATATGGGTACGATGGGCACCAGCGGTGTTTTGAAAGGCCTTTCAATATTCGGGCTCTTCACGCGTAAAATCCAAATGCCGATACTGACCAGCACAAATGCCAGCAATGTGCCGAAACTGGTGAGGTCGCCTGCTACGTGTCCGGGTACAAAAGCTGCAAACAATCCAACAAAAACAAAGAGAATCCAGTTTGATTTGTAGGGTGTTTTGAATTTTGGATGCAGATCGCCAAAAACTTTTGGAATCAGCCCGTCGTTACTCATGGTGTAGAACACACGGCTTTGTCCCATCAGCATAACCAGGATCACCGAACTGAAGCCGGCAAGGATCGCAACGGTAACGCCTGTTGCCAGCCAGCCATATCCGGTCATGTATTGCGAAATGGCATACGCAACGGATGCTTCACGTCCTTTGGAAGGATCTGCAAAATCCTGCCAGTTGGCAACACCGGTCAGTACATGGCCAAATAATATATAAAGAACCGTGCAAACAGCCAGTGAACCAAGTATGCCGATCGGCATATCCCGTTTCGGGTTTTTGGCTTCCTGCGCAGCCGTACTGACGGCATCAAATCCAATGAAAGCGAAGAACACGATGGCCGCTCCGCCGATGACGCCGCCCCATCCGTGTTTGAAGAACCCATCATAACTCACCAGCACCTTACCGGCCGAATCCACAACGGGAGGGGTTCCTTTAGGGATCATATAAGGACTGTGGTTGGATGATTGGATGAATTGCCAGCCCACCACGATGAAGATCAGTACGATGGCAACTTTTACAAATACGATGATGGCATTCACAAAAGCACTTTCCTGAGTTCCCTTGATCAGCAACATGGTCAGTAATAAAAGTATAAGTAAGGCCGGTGCATTCAAATAGCCCTGGTGCAGAACTCCTGAAGCATCGGTGAACTGTTCAAAGGGCGAATGACACCATTCATAGGGGATCGCGCCACCCAATAGTTTATTTAAATATTCGCTCCAGGCGATACTGACGGTAGCGGCGCCAAGAGCATATTCCATGATCAGTGCCCAGCCAATGATCCAGGCTATGAGTTCGCCCATCGTCACATAACTATAGGCATATGCGCTTCCTGCAATGGGGATCATGGAAGCGAATTCTGCATAACACAGCCCGGCAAAGGCGCAACCAACCGCTGCCACAATGAACGACAGGGTTACGGCTGGTCCGGCTGCCTGACCGGCGGCCGCAGCTGTACGAACAAACAGACCGGCCCCAATGATGGCGCCGATACCCAGGGCGATCAGGTTCCCGGCCCCCAGTGTTCGCTTCAATCCTTTTTCAGAATCGGCGGCCTGGGCCATGATCTGATCCAGTGGTTTTTTGGCAAATAAACTCATACAGTGTATTCTTTTTGGTGTATAATCCGGAAAAATAAGGAATAAATCGCTAACAAACAGGCCGCTCTTAATTTTAAAAGCACCCGGAATGTTCAAACTGATTTAATCATATATTGCAACCATAATCAACACAAGGATGAGTAAACCACATGCTAAGTCTCACGCTAACAGGCTGACTATGTATATAGTTATCGCCATGGTACTTGGGATTGTTACGGGTTATCTCATCCATGCTAACTGTTCACCCGCCTTTATCAAATCTTTTGCGCCCAAGATCAAACTGCTGGCAACGATTTTTCTCCGGTTGGTGCAAATGATCATCGCCCCCCTTGTTTTTGCCACGCTCGTTGTGGGCATCGCCAAACTGGGAGACCTGAAAACAGTTGGAAGGGTGGGTGGCAAAGCCATGATCTGGTTCATCTCTGCATCCCTCATCAGCCTGGCACTCGGTTTGATCCTGGTAACCATTACCAAGCCGGGAGTGGGGGTAAACCTGGCCAATGCCGACCTGGAAGGTGCCAAAGACCTGATGGGTAAGACAGAAGAATTCTCTCTCGATAAATTTGTGGAACATGTGGTGCCCCGAAGTGTCATTGAAGCCATGGCACATAATGAAATTCTGCAACTGGTTGTCTTTTCCGTATTCTTCGGGGTGGCTTTGACAGCCATTGGGAAAAGGGGAGAAAGGCTGATCCATGCACTTGACGACCTTACGCATGTTGTGTTAAAAATGGTTAGCTATGTGATGAACCTCGCACCATTTGGTGTCTTTGGCGCCATGACAGGGGTTATCGCCGTCAAAGGACTGGGGATACTCGCCACCTATGCCTATTATATCGGGTCTTTTTACCTCGGCCTGGCCGTGCTTTGGATATTGCTTTTGTTTGTAGGTTACCTGGTACTTAAGAACCGCCTGCCCGTCTTGCTCCGCCGCCTGAGTTCACCCATGGCCATCGCTTTCAATACGGCCAGCAGCGAAGCCGTATTTCCGAAATTGGTGGAAGAGATGGAAAGGTTCGGATGTAAAGACAAGATCGTTTCATTCACCCTGCCACTGGGATATTCGTTCAATCTCGACGGTAGTATGATGTACATGACCTTTGCCAGCATGTTCATCGCCCAGGCATATAATATTACCTCCGTCACCGGCGACGTGGGCACACAGGTAGCCATGTTACTCGTTTTTCTGCTGACCAGTAAAGGGATAGCCGGTGTTCCCAGGGCCTCACTGGTGGTTGTACTCGCCACCGGAGGCATGTTCGGTATCCCTCCCGAAGGCATCGGGCTGGTATTGGCCATTGATACTTTTTGCGATATGGGCCGCAGTATGACCAACGTATTAGGTAACGCACTGGCAACAGCCGCTGTGAGTAAATGGGAGGGCGCACTGGAACATCATTGATCTAGATTGATTTCAATTAAACTTATAACCTAGCGGTATGCACGATTTTTTTCTGCTGGATTTTCACTGGACACAATTGCTGCAACCGCAATGGTATATCGAGAACGGTGGCCTTTGGTTCATACTCTTTGCCGTTTTTGCAGAAACCGGTCTCTTCGCCGGGTTTTTCCTGCCAGGGGATTCTCTGCTTTTTGTTACGGGAATTTATAGCGATGACCTCATCAAAACAGGGTTGGGGATCGACCTGAACAGTTCTTTTATGCACCTGCTCTTATTGGGCGCATTTATTTCCCTGGCCGGGATCATCGGAAATTATGTCGGTTATTGGTTCGGAAGGAAAAGCGGGCCTTTTCTCTTTGAACGGAAGGATACATTTTTCTTCAAGAAAAAATACCTCTACCAGGAAAAGGATTTCTACGATAAGCACGGAGGTGGCGCCATCGTTCTGGCCAGGTTCCTGCCGATCGTTCGCACTTTTGCGCCGATCATTGCCGGGATCGTACAAATGGAAAAAAAGAAGTTCTCCTTCTTTAATATAGTCGGATGTATTGCATGGGTTTTCACCATGCTGTTCGCCGGGCATTACCTGCAGCAGATTATCCTCAGTCATTATGGCTTCGACCTGAAAGACCACCTCGAAGTCATCGTCATTGGTATCGTACTCGTGACCACAGCACCTGTTATTATCAAACTGGTAACAGGAAGGAAGAAACATCATGGCCAGGATACCTTAAATTCTTAACCGGCATGCGTCATCAATCCCATTCTGTGTTTAATACAGCAGTGCTGGTGGCCGCCCTGGGCTATTTTGTCGACATTTACGATCTCCTGCTTTTTAGTATCATCCGTAAGCCAAGCCTCGCTGATATGGGCCTGTCAAAGGAACTGATCATGACCGACGGGGAAGGGATCATCATGTGGCAAATGTTCGGTCTGCTCATCGGGGGTATCGTATGGGGCATCATGGGCGACAAGAAAGGCCGGCTAAGCGTTTTGTTTGGTTCCATCCTGCTTTATTCTCTGGCCAATATCGCCAATGGTTTTGTGGAGAATGTTCCTCAATATAAGTTGGTGCGTTTCATTGCAGGGCTCGGCCTTGCAGGTGAATTAGGCGCCGGCATCACACTGGTATCCGAACTGGTATCAAAAGAAAGAAGGGGCGTGGCAACATCCCTGGTGGCAGGCATCGGCCTGACGGGCGCCGTGGTTGCCTTTATCATCAAGGAAAATTTCAACTGGCGGGTTTGCTATTTCATCGGCGGTGGATTAGGACTGGCTTTATTACTGTTACGGATATCCGTTTTTGAATCCGGAATGTTCCATGAAATAAAAAAGGCCGATGTCAGGCGCGGGAACTTCCTGATGTTGTTTACCAGGGGCGAACGGTTCAAGCGGTATTTTCTGAACATTCTGATTGGTCTGCCTACCTGGTTTGTGATCGGCGTATTGGTGACCTTCTCCGGTGAGTTCGGCGAAAAATTCGGTATCACGGAAAAAATCGATCCCGGGAAAGCCATCATGTACGCCTATGCGGCCATCTCCATTGGAGATATCCTGATCGGGCTCATCAGCCAATGGCTCCGCAGCCGCAAAAAGGCATTGTTTATTTTCTACGCCATCACGGCATTGTTCATGATCCTGTTCTTTACCATTCAGTGGAACGGTTCGGCAGACAGGATGTATTGGATCTGTGCAGGGCTTGGATTCGGCACCGGCTTCTGGGCCATTTTTGTGACCATGGCCGCCGAGCAATTCGGTACCAACCTGCGTGCCACCGCCGCAACCACCATCCCTAACATGGTTCGTGGCATGCTGGCCATATTCATCCTGCCTTTGTTCCAGTTATTACGGAATTATACGGATTATATTTCCGCCGGGTGGATTTCCGCCATCATCATCATGCTGATCACAATAGTGGCTGCAGCAATGGTGGAAGAGACATTCGGAAAGGACCTGAATTATACCGAAAACTGAGTCATTCATTTTGCCCAAAATACTTGTCATACGATTTTCATCCATCGGCGATATCGTTCTCGCATCACCGGTATTCCGCTGCCTGAAAAAGCAACTGGCGGATACGGAACTTCATTTCGTAACCAAGAGATCATTCGCGGCGGTCACTTCAGCCAATCCATACATCGATCATTTTTTTTACTATGAGGATAATATGGAGGAACTCATCGCATCGCTGAAAAAAGAAAAATATGATTACGTGATCGACCTGCACCGGAACTGGCGCAGCCGGAAGATCCGCAAGGCCCTGAAGGCAAAGTCATATGTTATCCGGAAACTGACCGTGGAGAAATTCCTCCTCACGGAATTCGGTATTAACCTCATGCCCAAACGTCATATCACCCAGCGAAGCCTGGATACCATTTTGCCGTTGGGGGTGAAAGACGATGGCTATGGACTGGATTATTTTATCCCGGAAAAAGACAGGCTGAAACAGGAAGACCTGCCTATGTCGCACTCGGCCGGTTACCTGGCGCTGGTGATCGGTGCCAATCATTATACAAAAAGACTCCCGGTCGATCAGCTCAAAACCTTATTCAGCCTGATCGAATATCCCATCATACTGCTGGGAGGAAAGGATGAAACGGCTGCAGGGCAGCAAGTGGCGGCCATTGATGATGTCAGGATATACAATGCCTGCGGTAAATTCTCATTAAATGAATCGGCGGACATCGTTCGCGGCGCTAAGCTGGTGGTGTCGCATGATACGGGGTTGCAATACATAGCCTGTGCTTTTAGAAAGCCTTTGCTGGCGATCTGGGGCGGAACATCCCCTAAGCTCGATGTGGAACCCTATTACGGCAGCCTGTTCATGCAAAACCAACAGGAACCAGTATACGAAAATGTTTTGATGGACCTTCGTTGCCAGCCTTGCAGTAAATATGGAGGATCATCCTGTCCCTTGGGTCATTTCCGCTGCATGAAAGGATTGGATATGGGTAGATTGGCGGCACAGATCAATCAACGCCTGCACACTAAAAAATGATAAACATGAATTGTCAGACAAAGCTGGGGGTTTGCTGCCTGTTACTTTCTTTGTTCAGCCTGTCATGCCAGGAAAAGAAATCATTCAACAGCCTGCAGGAAACGGGGTATCATGGGAAAGTGAGTAAGGTCCGCGAAGAATTCTGGATAAAGTCAAACACAGGCGAAGATCATAAGGTCAGGCCAACCATCAGCATACATTATTATACTAAAGCTGGGCAACAGGTTAAAGTTGAGCGATTGAACAGTTGGGAGGATGATGTTCCCTCTTTGAATTATACTGCGGAATATCAGTGGAAGGGTGGAAGACCGGTTTCGTACCAGGCGGTAGACAGAAAACAGAAGCCGGTTGAAAAAGGAACCTATACCTGGAATGGAAGCAATCAGTATAGCCTGGATGTTGAAGCTGTTGATGGAATGCGGTCGCACGTGGAGAGGATCCTCGATGAAAAAGGCCGGGTTAAGGAAAGCTATTCGCAATATAAATTACCCCGACGGGAGGATATGTATGAAAATCGCATACAAATACAACGTGATGAGAAGGGAGATATGATCAAAACGGTAACGATCCCGAAAAATGGTGAACTGCCTGAGACTACCCGGTTCGTGTATGCCACAAAAGATCAGCAGGGTAATGGCACGTTGATTTACCTGTTGCGTGAAAAAGCAGGAGATACCTTAGCTAAATACATTCGTCAATTTGAATATTATTGATCAGGCAATTTTTTGTTAAAGACAATCCCGCCGCTTCCTGTTCTTGGCTTTTGGAATTAAATTTCCGCCAAACTAGCCGGATGCGCTTCATATTCTTCATACTACTGGGTAGCTTGTCCATTTCAGCAGGGGCTCAAACAACCGTTCAGGTTAACTGGACGAATGAATCTGATATGTCGCCCTCCACCACCGTGTATTATCATCCATCCAGGCCACTGGAATGGCCGGATTTCCAGGGAGTTCCCGGGGCATCCGGGAATACGGCAGCCCTGACCACCTCAGGTTTCGGGTATAAGATGAATATGAGCCATACTGGTACAAAGGGTTACCTTAAGATTCAGGTGTATTGTTATTTTGACAAAACAAAGTCATGGGTTAAGCCCGACAAAAAATCGGATTATGTGCTGACACACGAACAAAAGCATTTTGATATCAGTTACCTGGCGGCGGAAAAGTTTATCCGGGATCTCCGCAAAGCGCAATTGACCAGGGAGAATGCCGGTCAAAAGATACAGCAGGCATACGAGGCAAGCAGCAAATGGATGAATGATATGCAGCACGAGTATGATCGTCAGACGCGCAATGGAATCTCGCGTCACGACCAGGAAATATGGGTAGATAAGATTAGCGTTTTAATATCTGCGATCAGAGATTGATCACCAGCACCGGTATTTTTAATTCGTGGCGTACCGCATTCACCGTGGCTCCATAGATAAAATCCCTAAAACCGGTATGGCCATGGGCGCCCAGTACTAGAAGGTCTGCCTGTTCCTCCTTCACGATACGTACGATCTCGCTGGCGCTGTTCTTAAAACCAAGCACCCCTTTGGCATCATAGCCCCTTTGTTTTAGTCCGTCTACAAAACTTTCCAATCGCTCCCGATCTTTTTCCGTTTCAAAATCGGCTGTTTCCTTGCCATGAATGATAGCTGAAGGGCTTTCTACGATGTGGATCAAAACAAAAGAACATCCTTCCCTTGCCTGGCCAATGGAGGAAGCGATCAGCTTCATGTCGTTCTCGCCAAAATCAAGCCCTATGGCTATTTTTTTATATACCGGAATGCTGAGGTCGGCGGGAATGCTTTCATATGGGTGCATATGTATGGCTTCCGTTTTTTTAATCTTATTGATGAGTGGGAATATGATGGAGAACAGCAGTAGGTATGCAAAGAACAGGGCCGCGGCTATGATAAGCGCTTTGATCGCCCAGTGACCGTTCTGACTGAAAAAGCCCATCGCTTCCTGAGAAACCATCCTGATATTCAAATAAACCAAAACGGCGGCTATGATCCAGGCAAGCAGCTGCACGATGGGTTTGATGCGGAACGTCCCCATGGTATGTTTATCACTCACAAAATGGATCAGCGGTATGATGGCAAACCCAAGTTGCAGGCTCAGCAATACCTGGCTGAAAATGAGCAGGCTGTCCACTTCATCTTCTCCGTAAATGCTAATGATTATGACAGCGGGAACAACGGCCAGTAATCGTGTGATCAGCCTCCTCACTACGGGATTGATACGCAGGTTCAGGTAACCTTCCATAACGATCTGGCCTGCTAGTGTACCCGTTACCGTTGAGCTCTGGCCGGCTGCGATCAGCGCAATGGCAAACAGGGTAGAGGCGATCGTGCTGCCCAGCATCGGGGATAATAATTCATGGGCCTGCCTGATCTCCCCCACATCGGTTCTTCCTGTATTGAAAAACACACTGGCAGCCAGGATCAGGATGGCGGCATTGATAAGGAAGGCCATATTTAATGCCACGGTACTGTCGATAAAACTCCATTTAAGCGCCTGTTTGATTCCTTCAGGTGTCTTCCTGATCTTCCTGGTTTGAACCAGGGCGGAATGCAGGTACAGGTTATGCGGCATCACGGTGGCGCCGATGATGCCAATGGCGAGGTATAGCGCGGTTTCCCCTGGTATCGGCCCCGTCATCCCTTTTTGTGCATACAGCTCGGATGCTTCAGGTAGTGATGGGATGAAACCTCTGATCACTTCATTTAATTGCGGGGCGGCCAGTATGATGTTTACCAGGAAACAAATGCCAATGATGGCGATGAGTGCAATGATGAATGCCTCCATTTTTCTCATGCCAAGTTTTTGAAGGTATAATAACAGGAAGGTATCCAGTACCGTGATGGATACACCGGCCAATAATGGTAAGCCGGTCAGCAATTGAATGCCGATGGCCATGCCCAGTACTTCCGCAAGGTCGGTGGCTGCAATGGCAATTTCGGCCAGCACCCAATAGGTTAAGTTGATATATCTCGGGTACACCTCCCTGTTAGCCTGCGCGAGATCGATGCCACGTACAATACCCAGCCTGGCACTCAGGCTCTGAAGCAGCAGGGCCATCAGGTTGCTCATCAGCAATACCCAGATCAGCGCGTAACCGTATTTACTGCCCCCGGCCAGGTCGGTGGCCCAGTTGCCAGGGTCCATATATCCTACACTGACCAGGTAGGCCGGCCCCAGGAAAGCCAATCCCTTCTTCCATCCGCCGCCCGGCTTTGTGGTGTCTATCGAACCATGAACTTCCCCGAGGGAAGGATCAAAGTGATGCTGCTTGTTCATCATGTACAATATACGTTTTGCGCCACCGCGTGGCTGATGATAATGGCGGGTTGTCCTTCAACCTCTATTTCTACAGATCCGTCAAATGAAAATCTCTGTAATACCTTGATTCGGGTGCCAATCCCGATACGATAATGGTTAAGCAGTTCTAACATGTCGGTCTGCTGATTGCTGACAGAACTGACGGTGATCGTTTTATTCAGCGGAACCAGTAGCAGGTTTTCCTGCTCGATCGTACGAAACTGTCCTTCACCATCCGGAATGGGGTCGCCATGCGGATCAAAGGCAGGATTGCCCAGGTATTCATCCAGCCTCGTGATCAGTTCAGGGCTCGATACATGTTCAAGTTCCTCTGCCATACTATGAACATCGCCCCAGGTGAATCCCAACTTGTTGACCAGGAAATATTCCCATAACCGGTGCTTGCGTACCACCTGTACCGCCGTTTTTACGCCCTGCTCCGTAAGGATGAATCCCTTGTATTTCCGGTAATGAAGCATTTTTTTGCTTTCCAGCTTTTTGAGCATATCGGTCACCGAAGCCGGACGGGTATTCATTTCCTCCGAAAGCAGGGAAGTGCCCACCTTGCCATGCCTGTGCTGCAGATGATAAATGGCCTTGATATAGTTTTCTTCCGTGGCGGTAAAGGACATGTTTGAAATTTAGACAAATCTAAATAATTTATTCGAAGGGCCTAAAAAATCATTGTATCACCAAAAGATATGCACAGCAGGGGGATTTAATATGTAATTAGTACACATTGCTTTTCAGAAATTCGGTCATATATTGCGACATCAAAAAATCCAAGGCATGAACTTTACCAGGTATGAGGTACCCTTCCATGTTGATCCGGCCTACCAGAAACGGGTAGCCTACTTTTCTATGGAATTTGCCATCCACCAACCATTGAAAATATACAGCGGTGGTCTTGGCTTCTTAAGCGGATCGCACCTCCGCAGCGCATATGAACTTAGGCAAAACCTGATCGGGATAGGGATACTCTGGAAATACGGGTATTACGACCAGGCCCGGAACCAGGATCAAACACTTCAGGTTCAATGGAATGAGAAGATCTATAATTTCCTGGAAGATACCGGGATAAAATTCCAGATAGACATTCACGATCATCCGGTTTGGGTCAAAGCCTTTTACCTGAACCCCGAAACATTTAAGAGTGCGCCACTCTTCCTGCTTTCAACCGATCTGCCGGAGAATGATTATGTTTCGCAAACCATCTGTCACCGTTTGTATGATGCCAACGTGGCAACGAAAGTGGCCCAGTTCATTCTGCTGGGCGTGGGCGGGGCAAAATTGATCGATGAACTCAATTTTCACCCGGAAGTCTATCACCTGAATGAGGCACATGGTTTCAGCGCCGCATTTCACCTCTACCGTAAATATGGTACGGTGGAAGATGTCAGGAAGCGCCTCGTTTTTACCACACATACACCGGAGGAGGCAGGCAATGAGAAGCACGATATTTTCCTCTGCGAAAAAATGGGGTACTTCTGTGGCACTTCGCTCGAGGAAGTCAGGAAGATCACCGGTATGGAAGACGACCTGTTCAATCATTCACTGGCTGCATTGCGTATGGCCAGGCTTGCCAACGGGGTTAGCCAATTGCATGGCGAAGTAAGCAGGAAAATGTGGAATAAATTTTCCGGGATATGCGAGATCAAAGCGATCACCAATGCACAGAACTGGCATTACTGGGCCGATAAGCAGTTGTATAATTATATCGATGAACATAAACTCGATGCATTCATCGATCGCAAGTGGTACCTGAAAAAACGTGCTATGGATATTGTGGCCGATCAAACCGGTAAATTGTTTAAGCCCGAGGTGCTGACCATTGTATGGGCGCGCCGGTTTGCGGGATATAAAAGGGCAGACCTGATCACCCGCGATGAGAAACGTTTTGAAAAATTAATGACCAACAGTAAGTATCCGGTACAGATGATCTGGGCTGGAAAACCTTACCCGGTCGATTATCCGGCGATATCTGATTTTAATAACCTGGTCAACCTCAGTAAAAAATATAAGAACATGGCCGTATGCATGGGTTATGAACTGGGGTTAAGCAAACGCCTGAAACAGGTGGCAGACGTCTGGCTGAATAACCCGCGGGTTCCCCGGGAAGCCAGCGGTACCAGCGGTATGACGGCTTGCATGAATGGCGCCGTGAATTTCAGTACCAACGACGGCTGGATCTGCGAATTCATCAACCATGGCAATAACGGTTTTGTTGTTCCCATTGCCGATTATGAGAACATGACCATTCATGAACAGGATGAGTATGATCTTGAAAAAATGTATGACATCCTCGAAAACCAGATACTGCCTATGTATTACGAGAATCAGGCAGTATGGAGGCAGATCGTTAAAAACGGCATGAGGGATGTTCGCTGGCAATTCGACAGTAACCGCATGGCGAAGGAATACTACGAGATCATGTACCGGTAATTTTATTTACAGTACTTTCACGAATACTTTACGTTCTTTTAGGAAAGGATTTTTTTTGTTTATATGCATACATACAGTAAGCCCATACAAATAAGGTGGTCTGATCTTGACCCTAATTTTCATGTCCTTCACTCAAGGTATTACGACTACGGGGCTTATTGCCGCATGGCACTCATGGTTGAAACGGGCATCACCCCCGAATTGATGGTCACTCACCATATTGGCCCCATCCTGCTCAGGGAAGAATGTATATTCAGAAGGGAGATACGGTTTGGGGAAGATATACGTATCAATTTGCTGGTAACGGATTTTAAACCCGACTTCAGCCGTTTTTCCATCCGCCATGAGATCACCAAGCCGGGTGAAGTACTGGCCGCCACAATTCATGCGGATATAGCCTGGATCGATACTAACCGCCGGAAAATGGTCGGCCCGCCCGAAGAGATCGCTCAAATGCTGGAAATTTTTCCCCGATCCGGATCAGGTACTACCGGTTAACAATAAACGAAGTATGGATGCTGTCCCGACTGGCTACATTATATAAAAATTCATATTCAGGACTGTCGAAGGAGATCTGGCTGCTTAGTTTTGTCATGCTGGTGAACCGAAGCGGCACCATGGTGTTGGCTTTTATGACCCTATATTGCAGGCACCTGGGTTTCAGTACGGCACAGGCCGGGTGGACCGTTTCCGGATATGGACTGGGGTCTATCGCCGGCGCATACCTGGGCGGTAAGGTCAGTGACCGTTTTGGATTTTATCCCACTCAGTTCTCAGCTCTTTTCCTCGGCGGAACTTTTTTTATACTATTGGGGAAAATGGAATCGTATCCATCTATACTCGTCTGCACTTTTTTCCTGAGTATGGTCAATGAATCTTTCCGGCCGGCCAATGCCACTGCCATCGCGCACTATAGCCACGCAGGCAACAGAACACAGGCATTTTCACTCGTCAGGCTTGCCATCAACATGGGCTGGGGTATAGGTAGCGCACTCGGGGGCATACTTGCCTCCATCGATTATCACTGGTTATTCTGGACGGACGGGTGCACCAATATCCTGGCATCCTTCCTGCTTCTGTTATTATTGCCACGGGTTCGGTCGGGTCATCTTCATGCCCGGCAATCAGGATTGGTAAAGCCTGCAGGTATCCAGGCTGCCCCCTACAGGGATAAGATCTTTATGATATTCCTGGCATTACAGGTGCTTTTTGCCATTGCCTTTTTTCAATTGTTCACCACCGTGCCATTATTCATGAAAGAAGGCCTAAAACTCGATGAGTTCAATATCGGGGTGATCATGGCAGCCAATGGTATCATGATCGCCCTGTTTGAAATGGTGCTCGTATTTTCCCTGGAAGGCCGGAGGGCTTACCTGTCACTCATGACTGCAGGATCTGTACTGATGGCGATTGCTTATATCATACTCAACCTTTCCTGGCCCGGAGGTTTTGTGATCGCTTCAGTTTTTATCGTGATCATTACGCTATCAGAAATGATCGCCATGCCATTCATGAACAGTTTTTACATATCCCGCAGTTCAGACCAGAACCGCGGTCAGTATGCGGGTTTGTACACCATGGCCTGGAGCGTGGCACAGGTTATCGGTAGCGCAAGCGGTGCGTGGCTGGCCAATTGGTTGGGCTTTTCCGGTTTATGGGTGTTGATATTCTCCTTGTCACTGATTGCCGGATTCGGGTATTACCGGCTTCACCTGTATAACCGGTCGCATCAATAAACGATCATTGTGGGGAAACCGTAAAACTGATTTTGCTCTTTGAACTTATCGGGGAATTTTGTCCCATCATTTCAATAGAACCGTTCATATCGGCAGCCATATCTTTTTTGATGAGCAAACCCGTTTTCGTATCTACCTGTAAGGTGGATTGGTTAATGCTGTTCATCGCCAGCTGCATCGACATTCCCTGTACTTCCGAATCGGTATTCAGATCCGTTTTCTCAAGAAGGGATATAGTTGCCTTTCCGTCCGACAGTTCCTTTAGTTGGTAAGAACTGACTCGCTTCATGCCTTTGTCAGACACGGAATCCTGCCATTGTCCTCCCACTTTAATATCGCCAGGAATTATAAAAACAACTTCGCTTAAAACAGCCGTTTTGCCGGCGCTGCCCATCGCTTCCATCAATCCGTTCATCGGGTTTTCATCCTGTTTGCCAGTAACGGATTCCTTTATTTTTGGATTGATGATCTTTCCGGTTTTACGGCTTAACTGAACGGTATCCGCCTGAAACATATCAGGGGGAAGGTTCTTCGCCAGTTCCGAATCTTTGTCTGATGCCTTATCGGAATCATACGAGCTCTGCTGGCCCATGCCATCCATATCCAGCGTCATCCTGGTCAGGGTGTTTTTAAAAATAATGGCGGTATCATTGACGTCCAGTACTTCGAGGCTGTAATAATTATCATTTTTGTTATTCATGGTCAGGCCCATGCCCATGTCTATTTCCGTAGAAGTCTGCTTCACTACATTGATCTTTTTTCCACGCTGGATACTCAGGCCTGCGGGAGATTGCGCCAGGCAAAAGGCTGGTGCGGAAAGGAGGAGGATTGACACTATCTTTTTCATATAAGTGATCTGCTGTTTGATTGGTACTGAATGCTCTTAAACGGTGTAAAATAAAACAGGCTGCCCGATTTCAGGCAGCCTGTCCAGGAAAAGTTAATTATTATCCGATGACGGTAACATTCACCGCGTTTAATCCTTTTTTGCCATTTTGAATCTCGAATTCAACTTTGTCGCCTTCCTTGATCTCATTGATCAGTCCGCTAACATGTACAAAGGTTTCTTTGTCTGAATCGTCGTGTTTGATAAAGCCAAAGCCTTTGGTGGAGTTGAAAAACTTGACAGTTCCTTGATTTTTTGTGTTCATTGTAAAGTATTGTAAAAATTAATAAAGCGCAAAGTTAACTCATTCCTGCGGCATTATGCTTTCTTCCCTTCATAAAGAGCAGTTAAAAAAGAAAATAAATACATGAACGGATGTAAATGAGCCTGTTGAGACCTCTATTTAATTCCTTTAGGCGCTTTACGTCCGGTCATTAGGCATAACTGCTGACTGGCTCACAGGTGCAAACCAGGTTCCGGTCTCCATAAGTATTATTGACCCGTTTGACCGAAGGCCAGAATTTATTTTGCCTGACGAAGGCCAGCGGAAATACGGCTGTTTGGCGGCTATACGGGTGCAGCCATTCGTCTTCAGCCAGTTCATATGCCGTATGAGGTGCATTCTTTAACGGGTTGTCTGTTTTGTCCATGGAGCCGTTCTCGATCATCCTGATCTCTTCCCTGATCTGCAGTAATGCATCGCAGAACCTGTCCAGCTCCGCTTTGTCTTCACTTTCGGTTGGTTCGATCATGATCGTGCCCGCCACCGGGAAACTCAGGGTTGGTGCATGGAAATTATAATCCATCAACCTTTTTGCTACATCTTCTGCTTCAATACCTGCACTTTGTTTGAATGGCCTGAGGTCTATGATGAACTCATGGGCACAGGTTCCGTTTTTGCCGGTATAAAGAATCGGGTAATCGGCACTCAGCCTTGCCCTCATGTAGTTGGCATTCAGGATGGCATATTCCGTGCTGGATTTCAATCCATCGGCGCCCAGCATTTTTATGTAAGCATAACTGATCAGCAGGATGCTTGCGCTTCCAAAGGGTGCGGCGCTTACGGCGGGAATGGCCTTGGGTTCGTTTGCCAAAGTCAGATGGCCGGGGAGGTATGGTGCCAGTTTTTCGTTTACGCAGATAGGGCCCATGCCTGGTCCACCTCCTCCGTGTGGTATCGCGAAGGTTTTATGCAGGTTGAGGTGGCAGACATCTGCGCCGATCCTTCCCGGGCTTGTCAATCCCACCTGGGCATTCATGTTGGCGCCGTCCATGTAAACGAGTCCGCCGTTATCGTGGATCAGTTTGCAAATGTCCTGTATGCTTTCTTCAAATACGCCATGCGTGCTGGGGTAAGTGACCATCAGCCCGGCCAGGTTGTCTTTGAATTTTTCGGCATTGGCCTGTAAATCTTCTACGTCTATGTTTCCCATGTCATCGCACTTGGTTACAACAACTTTGAAACCTGCCATCACGGCTGATGCGGGGTTGGTGCCATGAGCGGAAATGGGAATGAGAATGACATTACGGTGCGATTGGCCCCTGTCGGCATGGTAGGCGCGGATCGTGAGCAATCCGGCATATTCGCCCTGGGCGCCGCTGTTTGGTTGCAGCGACGTGGCAGTAAAGCCGGTTACCTGGCTCAGCCAGGCTTCCAGTTCGGCGATGATCCGGCGGTATCCCGTCCATTGATCTGCCGGAGCAAATGGGTGTATGGCGTTGAATTCGGGCCAGCTCAGCGGGATCAGCTGCGTAGCTGCGTTCAGTTTCATGGTGCAGCTGCCGAGGGAGATCATCGAAGTATTCAGACTGAGGTCTTTGTTTTCAAGTGATTTGATGTAACGCATCATCTCTGTTTCACTGCGGTGAGAGGAGAAAACAGGATGGGTCAGGTATTCAGATGTGCGGGTAAGCGTAGTCGGTATATTGGTCAGTATGCTGTCTGTGTCGAAATGGGCGACGGCTGTGTCCTGTTGCTTCAGTGAGGCAAACACGTGAAGGATGTCGAGGATATCGTATTCATTGGTTGTTTCATCCAGTGATATCTGCACGTATCCGTCATGGTACCAGAAATTCATCTTCCTGGCTTCGGCGGCGGAACGAAGCTGTGTGCTATCGCCAATGTGTATACGAACAGTGTCGAAATAATATTTGTTTTCATTGACAAATCCCAGTTCCTTAAGTTCCTGGCTGAGTGTGAGCGCCAGCTGGCTTATGCGTTTGGCGATATTCTTGATGCCTTCGGCTCCGTGGTAAACGGCATACATGGCCGACCTGTTGGCCAGAAGTGCCTGGGCCGTGCAGATATTGCTCGTGGCTTTTTCGCGGCGGATATGTTGTTCCCTGGTTTGCAGGGCCATCCGCAGGCATCGGTTGCCCCTGGCATCCACACTGACTCCGATGATACGGCCCGGGATGTTTCGTTTGAATTCATCCCTGGTGGCAAAGAACGCGGCATGTGGTCCGCCGAAGCCCATCGGAACACCCAGGCGCTGGGCGTTGCCCACGGCAACATCGGCGCCCAACTCACCGGGAGGGGTGAGGAGTGGGAGGGCCATCAGATCGGTGGCCATTACCACACGTGCGTTAACAGCATGTGATTTTTCAATGAAAGAACGGAAATCGGCTATCTGTCCGGTTGCATCCGGGTATTGCACGATGGCGCCGAAATAAGATTCATCCAGTTGAACGGTCCGGTAATCTCCAAAAACCAATTCCACATGGATGGGTTTGGCACGGGTCATCAGTACCTCTTTCGTCTGCCCATAAACGTTATTATCTACAAAGAATCGGGGCGCTGTGATATGGTCGGTGTCTTTGTTCTTGTGGTTGAACAACATCGCCATCGCTTCCGCTGCAGCGGTGCCTTCGTCGAGCAGGCTCGCATTGGCGATCGGTAGTCCGGTGAAGTCGCTTACCATGGTTTGGAAGTTCAGCAGGCTCTCCAGCCTGCCCTGGGCGATCTCCGCCTGGTAAGGGGTGTATTGCGTATACCATCCCGGGTTTTCAAAAATATTTCGGAGGATCACACTTGGGGTGATGGTATTGAAATAGCCCTGTCCGATGTAGGATTTGTACACTTTATTCAAACTGGCAATCTCCCACAGGCTTTGCAGGTATTCGTATTCGCTCATCGGTCCACCGGTTTGCATGGGCTGTTCCAGGCGAATGGATGCAGGTACAGTTTGGGCGATCAATTCATCCATGCTTTTCACACCGATGCTTTCCAGCATCTCTTTCGTTTCAGACTCATTAGGACCGATATGTCTTTGGGCAAATTCGTTTTTTTGAAGGTCAAACAGGTTCATATGTTATTTTTAATCCGGCTAAACAATGGAGCTTTGTTTTTCAGGTTTCTCTCCGGAGGCTATTTTAACCGAAATGTTATCCGGAAATGGGCTGATTAACGCCGCAAAATTACGGTAAGCCCAGTATATTTGGCTCATGTTTGGCCGTTCGTTTTCCCTTGTGGATAAATGCTTTATAAAACTGCCCGAATCTTTCAACAAATGAGTGGACCCCTGCACCCCAACTGGCAAAAAAAGTCGGAAGAAAATAAAAAGAAGTACCAGCGTTTACTGGACCGGCCCGATAAGAATAAATTGCTGAAAGAACTGCCCGACCTGCATGAGGAGGCTTTTAATCAGGTCAATTGCCTGGATTGTGCTGCCTGTTGCAAAAATTATTCGCCCAGGTTCAAAACGCCGGACATTAAAAGGATTTCCCGCCACCTGCGCATGAAGGAAGGGACTTTCATTGATTCGTACCTGCGGGTTGACGAAGAAGGAGATTATGTGTTGAAATCGAAACCCTGTCCATTTCTCGGGGCCGACAATTATTGCAGCATATACGATGTGCGGCCTTCAGATTGCAGCCGATTTCCTTATACGGATGAAGATGTATTTTTCAAGAGGCCCAGGCTAACCCTGACCAATGCCGGCTTCTGCCCGATCGTATACGTGGTGCTGCAAAAACTGGTGGGAGAGGAACCCTGACCCTTTAATATTCCATCTCCCGGAGGGTAGGGGCTTTGAACCAGGTGAAAATGACCACTGCAATGGTCATGCAGCCGCCAAATACAACAGAAGGTACCGTGCCCATCAATCGAGCGGCCACACCGCTTTCAAACTGGCCTAGTTCATTGGATGAATTGATGAACATACTGCTGACAGACATGACCCTTCCCCTTAGTTCATCCGGCGTTTTGAGCTGAAGGATCGTACTCCTGACAATCACACTTACACCATCCATACACCCGCTGATCATCAGGGCCAGAAAGGAAAACCAGTATACGGTAGACAGCGCAAACAGAATAATGCATATGCCAAAGCCGGCCACCGCATAGAAAAGGGTCCGGCCCTGTTGTTTTTTTAGCGGGCGAACGGTCAGTATGGTTACCGTTATGATGGAACCTATATCCGTGGCGGCGTTCAGCCATCCAAAACCTATCGGTCCCACGTACAGGATCTCATTGGCAAATACAGGTACCAGTGCAACGGCACCGCCGAATAATACGGCAAAAAGGTCCAGGCTCATCGCTCCCAGTAATTCCTTGCTGTGAAAAACATACTGCAAGCCTTCTTTGACCCTCGACCATGTGTTTGCTTTGCCACTGACCAGCACTTCTTTGGGCTTAAGACGACTCAGGATGAAATAGCCGGCGCATACCTGCAGCAGAATGACCAGGAATGTATTTTGTATCCCGATCCCCGCGATCAGGAAACCGCCGGCAGCATGTCCGCTGATCGAAGCCACCAGCCAGGTAGCCGAACTGATCGATGCAGCAGCAGGCAGGATTTCCCTGGGTACTATCTGTGCGATCAACGATGAAAAGGTGGGGCCCGAAAAAGATCGTATGGCCCCTGTGATTGCGATCACAGCAAAAATGATCAGGCAGATGGTCCAGGGGCTAAGATGCCTGCTGGCTGTTCCGGATGATAAAAGCCACAAAAAAAGGATACACCCGATATACATCAGTATGCATCGAAGCAGTAGAGACCTTTTTTCGCTGCGGTCTATATGCTGACCTGCATACAGGGCCAGTGAAACAGCGGGGATGACTTCGGATAATCCTACCAGGCCCAGTGCCAGCGGACTTCCCGTAAGAAGGTAAACCCACCAGCCGATCACGGTTCCGGTCATACGAAGCCCCATGATGAACAGGAATCTCCCGGCAATAAAGTGCCTGAATTCGGGAATGGATAATGGGGCGTATGGGTTTATATGGTCGGGATTTCGCGCCAACAGTTGTTTGTTTGATTCTCTTCGGTACTTATCAGGGTAGCGTCAGGTAATACTGCCCGTTATCATATTCTTTGTCGAGCGCATCGATGATCACCTGCATGTGCTGCTCATTTCCCAGGAAATCGGCATTGCTGGCATCAACAAACAGGGTTTTGATATTATGCTGTTTGATGTATTGCGTATAGGTTTCCTGCAGGTTGAACAGGTAATCGTTCGGGATGTTCTGTTCATATTCCCGGTTTCTTTTTTTGATGTTCTCCTGCAATTTATTCACCGGTGCATGGAGGTAGATCAGGAGCTCCGGCTGAACGATCTGCGGGTTGATGATCTCAAATAATTTCTGGTATAACCTGAATTCCTCATCCGGCAGGTTCACCTTGGCAAAAAGCAGGCATTTGGTAAAGAGGTAATCGGAAATGGTGATTTGTTGGAAAATATCCTTGGTCTGCAGTAATTCCTTCAGCTGTTTGTAACGTTCGGCCATAAAAAATAATTCCAGCGGGAAAGCGTACTGGCCGGGGTTTTCATAGAATTTAGGCAAAAAAGGGTTGTCGGCAAATTCTTCCAGGATCAGCCTGGCATTGTAGTGTTTACTGAGCAGGTGTGATAAGGTGGTTTTCCCGGCGCCGATATTGCCCTCGATCGTAACAAAATTATACTTCATTTCGGCTGCAAAATAAGAGGAAAGGTCATTGTGCCGGTTAAATTTTTTTCACATCCAGCCGGTCATCGCAGGCAAGTAACATGTCATGGATCGTTTTGCCGGAGTCCGGAGCCATGAAACGTGGCGACAATTCATTCAATGGAACAAGCACAAATCTGCGCTGCCCGATCCGGGGATGGGGAATCTCCAGTTCCGGAAGGTTGATGATCGCTTTATCGAAATACAATATGTCGATATCAATGACCCTGGCGGCATTTTTCTCCGTTCTGACGCGTCCCATAGACCGCTCGATGTCAAGGCAGATTTGCATGCATGCAACCGCACTGAGAGTAGTTTCCGCGATGATGACCTGGTTGATGAAATCGGGCTGGTCCGTCTTTCCCCAGGCTGCTGTCTGGTATAGCGACGAAGACCTGGTGATAGGCCCGATTTGTTTTTGGATCAATTGTCTGGCAGTTGCCAAATGGCCGGAAGGGTCGCCCAGGTTACTGCCTAGAAGCAGGTATATGGTATGGACATGTGTTTTCTTGCGGAGCATGGGTAAATATACTGCGGAATCATGGCAAGCTGTAAGCTTTGAATATTTTGATATAGATTTACGCCACCATGAGTAAAACCGGTCAGCCTTACAGTCAGTTCAGGGCGATGCTCGCCATTACCAGGGCAAGCCTTCGTTCCATCACGCGGAGCCCTTCGGCTATGGTCTTTAGTTTTGTATTTCCATTTATTTTCATTCTCGTATTCGGTTTCATCGGGGAAGGCGGGGGCAGGCAATCATTTCGGGTAGTGGTAGACGTTCATTCCGATACATCCAATGCATTGTATCATGCCCTGCAACAATCCGAGGTGGTTAAACTGGTCGAGTATGCAACGGAGGATGAACTTCTGCACGATCTGCAAAGGGGCAGGGTGGCAGGCATCATACGCATCAATAAAACACAGGCACAGCCGGCTTATGAACTAAACCTGCAGAGTACCACATCCAATAACGATAAATGGCCGCAGCTAAGGTCTTACCTGGCAAACCTGTTAAATGAACTGAGTAACAAGGCTTATCCCGGACGGCCAACCTATGCCACATTTGATTTTAATGTTGCCCGGGATGTCAAAGAGATCCGGGAATATAAAACGATTGACTTTATCCTGCCCGGGCAATTGGGCTTCTCCCTGCTCAGCAGCGGTGTCTTCGGTGTAGCGTTCATGTTCTTCAACCTCCGAAATACACTGGTATTGAAACGGTTCTTTGCCACGCCGATCAACCGCACATTCATCATTCTGGGCGAAGGGCTCAGCAGGGTCATATTCCAGATGATCACCGCTGTGGTGATCATCGGTGCAGGGTATTTCTTCTTTGGATTCACCCTGATCCATCATTTCTATACTTTCCTTGAAATGCTTGTTCTCAGTTTTATTGGCCTGCTGGTATTCATGGGTTTTGGTTTTATCGTCAGTGGCGTAGCCAAAAACGATAGCTCCATACCACCTTTTGCCAACCTGATCACGCTGCCGCAATTTCTGCTGGGAGGAACTTTTTTTTCGGTGGATGCATTTCCTTCCTGGCTTCAGCCGATCTCCAGGGCACTGCCGCTCACGCACCTGAATACCGCTATGCGCAGTGTGGCATTTGAAGGGCAAAATCTCTGGGATGTAAAAGCTGAGATTGCGATCCTGATCGCCTGGGGAATCCTGGTTTATGCCATAGCCATTAAAGTCTTTAAATGGGAATAACTTGCATCCATGAAAGCGATTAAAGGAATTCTGTTTGTTCTGACCGGGTTATTCATCATGGTCACACTGATTTCTCTTCTTATGCCATCTAAAGTCATGATGGTCCGAACCCAATCCATGCGTTCTTCCGGTGATACGGTTTTTAAATACATTTCCGATTTGTCGAGGTGGCCTGCCTGGCATCCGGTATTTGGGCAGGAAGGTATAACGGTTTCGTATAGCAGCCCATCACATGGGAAGGGCGCTTCAGCTAGCTGGACCTCGAACGGGAAAGATAATAAACTGGAAGTGCTCTCTGATTCCGCCCACGTATTTCGTGCCAGGCTTACGCGTAGTCGTGAAAATCCGGTTGATTATATTGTAAGCGTTACGCCAATGAACAATCCATCAGAAGTTCAGGTGGAATGGAAAGCCGTGATCAAACTTTCCTGGTATCCCTGGGAAAAATTTTCGGGCATGCTGTTCGATAAGATGACCGGCCCTGGTTATGAAGAAGCGCTTCGCCGGCTCAGGGATCTGTGCGAACAAAAATCATAAACATTAAGCTGGCAGACTGATCTTTCCCATGCCAGTTGCCGGCAGGTTGGGTGCCGGATCCCCGAAATCGGTTCCGTTGCCCGCCACACATTGATTGGCCAGTAAGGCAAATAGGATGGCTTCTTTTGCATCGGTGGAGAAAGGGGCGTCCATCCTGGTTCCATAAAGTTGTTTTTCCAGCTGTTTCATCAGCACATGATTATGTGCGCCGCCGCCCGTGATCATATATTTTCGTTTATTACTTACCGGTAGATTCAGAACGGCATCGCAGATCGTGTCTGCAGTAAATCTGTTCAGGGTAGCCATGATATCTGCGGCCGGAAGTTCCAGGCATGCGGTTTGGTTAAGCGCTTTCCGGAGGTAAGACATGTTGAATAGTTCAGGCCCTGTTGTTTTTGGCAGTGGCCTGTTAAAATAGGGATCGGCTTTTAATGCAGCTAACAGGCCGTCGTGAATTTGGCCCCCGGAGGCCAGCTGACCATCTTTATCATAAGACCTTTCACCGGGCAGCGACTGGATATAAGTATCCATGATCTTATTGCCCGGTCCCGTATCTCCGGAAACAACCCGGTTGAAATGCCGGCCTGCCGGTATGTAGGTTAGATTGGAGATGCCGCCGATGTTGATCAGCAATACATCGCAATCATTTTCCGCAAATAATAGGAAATCACCATAGGCTGCCAGTGGTGCGCCTTCCCCGCCGGCTGCTATATGTTTTTGCCTGAAATCACTGATGCAGATAATGCCGGTTTTTACCGCAAGCCTGTCGCCATCGCCCATTTGCAGGGTGCTGTGTGCCGGGTTACTAAGTCGCCCGCTATGATCGGGAGCATGGAAAACTGTTTGGCCGTGGCTGGCAAGAAGATCAACTGATGAAACCGGGAACTGCCAATCCTGCAAGGCTTCAATGACCATGCCCGCATGAACATCTGCCACCCAGGCATGTAACAGGCATATCTTATCCAGCATTGCTTCAGGTTTGAATGCAACTTCGCGGATCATGTTTTTTTGGGCTTCAGTATAGGGCAGGGTGCGGTGATGCAAGAGTTCAACCTTTGTTTGCAGGCCATGATGATGGATGCGGCAGAGGGCGAGGTCCAGTCCGTCGAGTGAAGTGCCGCTCATCATACCCAGGATCACCCTGCTTTCTTTAGCGGCTGCTGCACACAATTGATCGATATATTTATTCATCGGAACGATTTAATATAAAATGGAGGTTTCTTTTGATCCCCTGAAACTTCGCTCTTTTGATGGGTGAATGTCGGAAGATAAGTTTGAAGGATTCTTCCGTCAGCTCTTCCCAATCTTTTGTGCTGAATGTCATTAATTCTGGCAGGGGAGTGAATGCCTCTTCGCCGGTGGCCTTTGCAAACCGGTTCCAGGGGCATACATCCTGGCATACATCACATCCAAAAAGCCAGTCACCAAAACGTTCTTTCATCGTATCCGGAAGCAGGGCATCTTTCAGTTCTATTGTAAAATACGAGATGCAACGGCTGCCATCCACTACTTTTCCGGGAAGTATCGCTTCGGTAGGACAGGCATCGATGCAACGGGTGCAGGTGCCGCAATAATCTTTCGCATAGGCGTCATCGTAATCAAAGGGCAGGTCAGTGATGAGTGTGGCAATAAAAAAGAAGGATCCCTGTTGTTTATTGATGAGGTTTCCGTTTTTACCGATCCATCCCAATCCGCTCTCCAGGGCCCAGCTTCTTTCCAGTACAGGCGCGCTGTCTACAAATCCGCGCCCGTTCACTTCTCCAAATTTCCGGCGCATGTTTTCCAGTAACTCGTTAAGCCGGGGTCTGATCACTTCATGATAATCCTCGCCGTAAGCGTATTTGGCAACGCGGGGAACTCCATCCGGCTGAAGTTCTCCAGGAAAATGATTCATCAGGAGTGTTATAACTGAACGGGCTCCGGGTACAAGTTTGCCAGGGTCAACCCGCAGGTCAAAATGGTTTTCCATATAGGCCATTTTACCATGCAATCCTTTGGAAAGCCATGCTTCCAGTCTCCGTGCGTCTTCATCCAGGAAGCGGGCCCTCGCGATCCCGCAAAAATCAAAGCCAAGTCTTCGGGCTTCCCGCCTGACCCAATCTGTTCTCGATTCATTTATCGTCATGTTCAAGATGCAGTTTGTGAAAGAAGCGGTGTACGATAGGGGCGATCAGCAGTCCGGATGTTGTGAGGTAGGCGATCCCGCAAAAGAGCGCATAAAATGAAGCAAAGAGTTTGGCCGTATTACTGAGAACAATGTCATTGCTGATCACAGGCCCCATACCTCCCAGGATCATGGATGCATTGAGCAGGCTGTCGTACCAGCCAAATTGTGGTACCGTCATTTTATATCCAATGACACCCAGGGCCAGGCTCGCTGCCATAAGCAGGCCGGAATACAAAAATATTTTCCTACCCGTTGGTAATACACCCTGGCGGGTACCAATTGTTGCTTTTTGTTTTCAAACATGGAATATGTTTGACTAAAGTTACATGCTTGTTAGATAAAATGACAGAATATGGTTTAGTGGTTTGTTATCCAGGTGTCAACCAACTTTTTCAATGCTCTGTATAATTCGCCGCGGCCTTTATTCTTCAGGTTGAATGTAAATAGTATGGCAGCATATTGCCTGCGGTTATCAACCCAGGGAAAGGTGCCAAAAGTCCCGGACTGGTAACAGACTCCGAGCGAGTTTGTTTATCGGCGTTATCCATCACCCATTCTCCAAAACCATACCCCCAGTTTCCCGCTTCAGCGGGCGAGTGTTTGATATCTGCACCAATGATGTGATTTCTTTGCATCAGTTCAACGGATTTCGCACTCAAGACCTGCCTTCCATCGATCATGCCATTTTGCAGGATCATGACCAGGAATCTCAGGTAGTCGGATGCGGTACTCCTGGCGCCCCCCGCTGCCAGAGGTACCGGGCTCCCGCCAAAATCCGTCTGTTTCATGCCACAGGGAACGGCGATCCGTTCATTGAATAAGGTTCTGAAATCCTTGCCCGAGATTTTTTCTATAACGGCAGCGGCTAACTGAAGCCCATTACTGCTGTAATGAAAAGTACTGCCAGGCTTTCCTTCCATGTCTAGCCCGGCGATATTTTCTACAACGGAAGCCATCGTGCCGGCTTGCATCATCTCTTTATTTTCTTTGAGTCCGATGGAAGAAATGCCTGTCAGGTGACTGAGACATTGCAGTATGGTAATGTTTCCTTTCCCATGTTGTGTTGTAATAGGGAGGAAACGCCCGATCGTATCTTCAAGGCTTAGCCTGCCTTCATCAATAAAAGTCATCACCAATGCGGCGCTCAGCCATTTACTGCAACTCGCAATGCCGATCCTGGTTTCTGCATCATAGTCTTTAAATACGTCCCTGGAATCTTTGCCAGTTCTTCTGGCGATCATTTTGCCGATCATTTTTTGCTTTCCGCTGAGTTCATTCACTGCATGGGAATAGATGATCCGGTTATTCTGATAAATGAGTAAAACCGCCCGTCCGCCTAAATCATGGGCATGTTCTTCCAGCCAATTATCAAGGGGCTTAGCTCCCGTTTGTCCTGCTGAAACCTGAAAAACTAGCAGGAATAAGGCAAACAGACTGCAATGGAGGCAGTTTTTCATGAAACGCAATGACATAATTTCCTGATTTTGTTTTGGATAAAGATTTGCTGCCATTGTTTAAAATAACAGAATAATACCCAATTATGAACCTGAATAATTTCACTATCAAAGCGGCGGAAGTGATCCAGCAGGCACAGCAACTGGCATACAACCAGCGTAATCCCAACATCGAAAATGAGCACTTGCTAAAAGCGCTGTTAAAGATGGAAGATTCTCCCGTTGAATACCTGCTCAAAAAGAATAATGTTACCATAAACCTGGTGGAAAGCAAACTGGAAGAACTGCTGAAAAAGCTGCCTACAACCAGTGGTGAACCTGCTCAATCGATTGGGCGCGATGCGAATGCAGTGATACTTCGTTCAGGCGCCGTACTAAAACAGTTTGGCGATGAGTTTGTTACACCCGAACATATCCTGCTGGCTATACTGCAAGGCAGCGATACAACAGCCAAGATCCTGCAGGATGCAGGGCTTACCGAAAAAGGCTTAGTTGCATCCATCAAAGAATTGAGGAAAGGCTCAACAGTCACTTCACAAACGCAGGAAACGCAAT
>JAXLUE010000025.1:0-35634 GCA_046329695.1 Ferruginibacter sp. | reverse complement strand
GGGGATGACCTGAGTGACCTGCCAGTTAAATTTTTCGTTGGTGAGATGATCAGGGAAAAGATTTTTATGCTTTATGAAGAGGAACTGCCCTATCATGCCACCGTATTGGTTCAGGAGTTCAAGGAAAAGACCGGTTTGATAAAGATCTCAGCCGATATCATTGTTCACCGGGAAACACAGAAAGGGATCATCCTGGGTGAAGGAGGGAAAATGATCAAGAAGCTGGGTACTTTGGCCCGGCAGGATATAGAGGCTTTTGTAGGGTCGAAGGTTTTCCTGGAGTTATATGTCAAGGTCAGGCCTAAATGGCGTGATAATGATACCCTGCTGCGGGAATATGGGTATTAATTGACAGCCCTTGCGGCCACCATAGTATATTTGCATCCAATCATATCAATACGCATCATGAGTTTTACAGTAGCCATTACCGGAAGGCCCAATGTGGGGAAGAGTACTTTTTTTAACCGATTGCTTGAGCAACGTAAGGCGATTGTAGATGACCAGAGCGGTGTTACGCGCGACAGGCAATACGGCGAGGCGGAATGGACGGGCAAGAAATTCAACGTCATCGATACGGGTGGTTTTGTTGCGGGTTCCGATGACGTGTTTGAAAGGGAGATCCGGAAACAGGTGATCATTGCCCTGGAAGAAGCCAATGCCGTGGTATTCATGGTGGATGCTTCCACGGGGATCACCAACCTCGATGAGTCTATGGCCGATCTTTTACGACGCAGTTCCAAACCTGTTTTCCTGGCCGTGAATAAGGTGGATAACCACAGCCGCCTGATGGAAGCCAGCGAATTCTACAGCCTGGGCTTTGAACATATCTTTTTCCTGTCATCCGTGAGTGGAAGCGGTACCGGTGAACTACTGGATGCCATCGCTGAATTGATCCCTGCACAAGGTTCGGAAGATGAAAACCCCGCATCGGAGTTACTTAAATTTGCCATCATCGGTCAGCCTAATGTTGGTAAATCATCACTACTGAACGCGTTGGTAGGTACGGAAAGGACGATCGTCAGCGATATAGCGGGTACCACCCGGGATACCATCCATACGCATTATAACCTGTTCAATAAAGAATTCATTCTCATCGATACCGCTGGTATCCGGCGTAAATCCAAGGTGCACGAAGACCTGGAATTCTACTCCGTGATCCGGGCCATTAAGGCTATGGACGAAGCGGATGTGTGCCTGTTGTTACTGGATGCCGATAAGGGCATCACTGCGCAGGATCTTGCCATTTATTCGCTGGCGGAGAAAAAGGGGAAGGGCATCGTGGTATTGGTGAATAAGTGGGACCTGGTGGAAGAGAAGGGCACCAATACGGCCCGCGATTATGAAAATGAACTGAAAAAACGGCTGGCCCCATTCAACGATGTGCCGGTTGTATTCATCTCGGTACTGGAAAAACAGCGAATTTTTAAAAGCATCGAAATGGCGCTTCAGGTGTATGAAAACAGGAACCCGAATGTACCTACATCGCAATTGAATGATGTCATGCTTAAGGCGGTGGAAGCGTATCATCCGCCCGTAGTCAGGGGAAATGCGATCAAGATCAAATATGTGACCCAACTGCCTACAAAAACGCCAACCTTTGCCTTCTTCTGCAATTTCCCGGACGATATAAAAACGCCTTACAAAAATTACCTGGAGAACAAACTTCGGGAGAACTTCCAATTCACCGGTGTGCCGGTCAGGTTGTTTTTCAGGAAAAAGTAGTTGAGACGCCGATACTGACCGGTGGTTTTTTATGCACACCTATTGTATAAGCAAAAAAAAGTATATAGATTTGCGGCGATTCAAAACCATTAAAAAATCAAACAATGAAAAAAATCCTCGCTCTGGTTGCCCTGACAGCATTCATGGCCGCCTGCAATGACGCTAAAAAAGAAGAAGCTGCTGAAACCCCTGCGGCCACGGAAACTCCTGCTGCAGATGCCACTCAAATGAGCAACATGGCAGACAGCGCCAGCAAAATGATGGGTGCTGCAACTGATTCAGCCGGTAAGATGATGGACAAGGCCGCTGACGCCGCTGGTAAAGCCGGTGATAAAATGCAGGAAGCCGCTGAAAAAGCAGGTGACAAGATGAAAGAAGCCGCCGAAAAGGCCGGTGATAAAATGAAAGAAGCCGCTGAAAAAGCGAAAGGTCACTAATCACTGATCCTCGAAATAGTCATAAGCCCTCCCGATTTAAGGAGGGCTTTTTTATGTCTGTACTTGTAGCATGATCGCACATGCGCTGCTGGCTAAGCCTCTCGGCA
The DNA here is from genome assembly GCA_046329695.1 of Ferruginibacter sp. Taxonomy (GTDB): domain Bacteria; phylum Bacteroidota; class Bacteroidia; order Chitinophagales; family Chitinophagaceae; genus Ferruginibacter. Next base: position 33,368 of record JAXLUE010000025.1, on the reverse strand, counting down.
TCCACGGCATTAAAGCAAACAACTACAACATTAGTTTTACCGATCGTCTTTGCTTTCTTTGTCAACAACATATTCTAAAATATCGCCTGGCTGGCAATCCAGGGCTTTGCAAATGGCATCCAGGGTAGAAAACCGGATCGCTTTTGCCTTCCCCGTCTTAAGAATTGACAGGTTGGATAATGTCAATTCAACCCTCTCTGAAAGTTCATTCAGAGAGATTTTTCTCTTTGCCATCATCACATCTAAGTTTACAATGATTGGCATGGTTTATACAGTTAATTCGTTTTCTTTTTGGATTTCCACCCCTTTGGTAATGATCGTGGCAATGATATATATGACGGCAGACATCAGGATATATGCCTGGCTGTCGGCCCAGAACTGGTTCAGTTTATTGGTATCTATGCCATGATGTTCCATATTCCTGGCAATTTGCCGGGCAATGTAACTGATGATGCCAATGGAGAAAGTATAGTAACTGATCTGGTTTATTTGTTCCGAAACAAAACTGCTGAATGGATTCGACAGATCAAATTTCATTAATAGCCGGATGACAATATAAAACAGGTATGCCTTTAGCAACGCTATGAAAAGTAAAAAACTGTACATCCCGAAAAAGATCCATCGGTTCTTTTCATACATGTCGCTTAAGTCCAGTTTCATATACAGGTTATGAACAACCCTGGGGTTAACTAAGCTGTAAATAAAATTGACAACCAGGCTGCCGGCTTCAATGCACAGGGCAATAAAGATCATCCAGGCAACAACATGGAGGCCTTTGAATACGAGGTCTTTGCTTTTTGTGATCATACGTGTGTTTATTTTGATCATGCAAATATGATAAATATTTATTGATAAACAATAAAAATATAACAAAAATCAAAAAAAAATATTTTCACCAGACAGGAATGCTAAATAGCGGGTCGCCTGATTTTGAACGGGTGTGGAGCCTGAAATCAATGGAAATCAATTCAATGTGTTTTGTGAAGCCGGAATAGTCAGGCGCTTATCATTGATCATAAAGATTATTGGAAAGGGCGGTTTTTATCGGGGATGTTTTTTAAACAATCCGAGGAATATTTATCAATTGAAATTAGCTTTACCGTATCACTCTGAACAAGTTCAACTTCCCGTCATGAGAAAAATATTCATACTCCTTGCATTAGCATTGTCCGTCAGTCTTATTTCCCGATCCCAGGTTGTATCAACAACAACGGGTGGAAACTGGAGCGATCCGGCAACATGGGTTGGAGCCAGTCTTCCAACACCAACAGACCAGGTGATTATTGCCGATGGCGCCAATGTGGTCATTGATGTGAATGCCACTGTGCTTGGGTTGACTGTCGGGCAGGGCTCCGGCGGGTTACTGAGGTTCCAGGCAATAGGTAGTGTAACCCTTACTGTTAGTTCTGATATTCTCATTAATCCGGGTGCAACATTCCGTACCTCGCTGACGGGAACAGAAACCGGACATGAACTGGTTGCCGGCGGAAACCTCATCAATAACGGCATCCTTGATTTCAGTAATAACGGCAATGCGGCCACTGCTGCAATTAGATTTACCGGTGCCGCCAATGCGATTATGGGCGGAACGGGTACGGTAACCGACGTAGACCGTATAACGATCGACAAAGGCAATAGTGTTGGTTCGGTATTGGAACTTAATCCATCCGTTTTTACCATGCAGGGCTCCGGCAATACACCTGCATTATTCGAAGGATTTCTGACCATCATTAATGGGATGTTTAAGATCGGCGGCAGTTTCACCATGAGTAACGGTCTGTTCAGCGGAACGGGAAATTATACGATCCCACCCACGGGCGGCTTATGGATGGCCAACCCAAATTATACGGTGCTTGGCAGAAATGGTACAGGCTATTTGGAGGGAACACTCATCATGGACGCCGGTGTGCTGAATGTTGGAAACAGTACCGGTAACAGGCTGGGGTATATAGACGGAACCGTAGTAATCATCAATGGCGGTGAGATCAATGTGGCGAGCCGGTTTACAGCCACCACCACGTATGGCGTTTCCTATACCCAAACCGGTGGCACCATTACGCTGAATACGGTGGAGAACCCGCGGGACCTCTATGCCAGTTTTGACATCAGGCCTATCGACAATTCAACGTTTAACATGTCTGGCGGTAAGATCGTATTGCAACATGCGAATATCAGCGGCACCGGTCCCCGCGATTATAATATGGTTGCCAGCAATATGAATATCACCGGCGGAACACTTCAGATCGGCAACGCCTCAACGGTTGGGTTGGATACCTTTTATATACAGGGTTTCGCCCCGGATATCGAGATCAATAATGCATCAGGCCCCAAGGTCATTAAAATGCTGAACAATGTCACCGCACGTAATATAACAATCGCCTCAGGCTGCACATTGAAACTGCACGATGATGTTAACGGGTATGTATACACGCAAAAAGGACCGTCATTGGTCAATGAAGGAGTCATTGATGGAACCCTGGCGGGATCTTCCCTTGTTTTTTCGGGAGAACTGGGCCTTGCACAGGTGTACGACGGTTCGGGTGCTATTCTCTCCCCGTTAGTGAACCTGACCGTGAACAATACACAACCGCTGACCTTCAGCAATACGGCATTCCAGGATATCAATACCTTATCTCTTTCCCTAAATTCCGGCAATATATTCCTGGGCGGCAATACACTGGTATTAGGGACCGATCAAACGACCCCGGGTAATTACTCATATGGCAGCGGTACGCTGATAGGAAAATTCCGTCGTTGGATAACTGCTTCGGTAGATTCCTGGAGTTTCCCGGTTGGTATTGCAGGGTTTACCCGAACGGCAGTGATCGACTTTACCGTCTCCCCAGCGAGTGCCGGCACATTGACGGCTGAATTCATTGCTCAGCCAGGCGGATTCAATGGATTGCCAATAACGGAGGGACTGAATACAGTGCTCAATACCGCTTCAGACGGGTATTGGCGAATATCTGCAGCGGACGGGCTCAGCGGGGGAACTTATACGGGAACATTTACGGCCAATGGATTCAATACCATCACGGATTTTTCCAGGCTGGTGCTGGTAAAACGTGCTGATGAGCTTGCGCCCTGGGTACTGGACGGCACGCATATCCCCACAACAGGCAATAATATACTGGCTGTGGCATCCCGGTCTGGCATGAGTGGTTTTTCTGATTTTGCAGTGGGTGGCGATCTGTTTTCACTACCCGTCACCTTGGAATATTTCAGGGGAAGGACAACCGGTGATCAGAATATCCTGGAATGGCTGGTCTCCTGCACGAATACACCCGGTGTGAATATGGAACTGCAACACAGCCAGGATGCCAGGGTATTTAAATCAATTTACAGCAGGTATGCTACGGCGCCAGAATGCCGCCAGCCTTTTATGCAGACAGACAGAAGCCCGGGACCGGGCATAAACTATTACCGTTTAAAACTGGCCGATGCGGATGGAAAAATAACGTACAGTGCTGTGGTCGCCTTATTCAATAAAGCCAGCGGCTTCCGTATCGTACAGGTGATGCCAAATCCGGCGCAGGTTTCCGCAAAACTGCAAATTGCTTCAGCGGAGGTGGTGAATATAGAACTGGTCATTTCAGACATGTGGGGAAGAAAACTGTCTTCATTGAAAGCCTCATTACAGCCAGGCAATAACCTCATTGACCTGCCGGTGGAAAACCTGTCAAGGGGAGTATATCAGGTAAGTGCGGTGATGGAAGATGGTGAAATCCAGGCTGCCCGATTCATCAGGCAATAACATGTATTGTATGAAGAAAGATCTCGTAAAGCCACCTTTGCTGGTGGCTTTTTTGTATCATATGATCAGGTGCCTTGTATTTTTCGGATGACGAAGTAACTGATGACGGCCAATAAAATAATGAGCACGATGCTGATATAAAGCCATGATTGGATACCTGGTTTTCTTTGATGGCGCTTTTGTTTATCACTGCGAACCTGTTCGCGTAACTTGCTGTTCAGTCTGTTTACGATATCCTGGATCTCGGCTGGATTATTCACCTGTTCAAGTCCCTCCACGGCATCATTCATGAATTCGTCGTTGGCCATATTTTTTTCAAGCGCATGCTTTTCCTCGTCCGTGAGTTTACGGTTGATGTACTGTAACAGTTTGTCCTGTTCAGTACCCGGATTCAGGTTGGATAATATGTCTTTTAGCTCATCGCTCATGATCTTCCTGCAAACGTTGAATGTGTGATCTTAAATTCCTTTTTCCATTCTGGATATGACTTTTAACCTGCATCATGCTGTAGCCACTGATTTCGGCTACCTGTTGATATGTTTTCTTTTCCAGGTAAAACAAAGTTATGCAAAGCTGTTGTTCCCTGTTCAGGAGTTGTAAAGCCTGTGCCATCAGGTCGAGGTTTTTGTCTTTAAGTACCAGTTCTTCCTGAATGGACTGATCTTCGGGTGCAGACAATACGGCTTCATTGAGTTCCCTGGTAAAGTGACCTTTAGACCTAAGTTTCATCAGGCAGTGATTCTTGGCCACCATGTAAAGCCAGCTTTTGAAATAAGTTACCGGGTATTTTTTTAGTTCTGCCAGCACTTTGATGAATATCTGCTGGACGCTGTCCCTGGCATCTTCTTCATTTTTCAGGTATTTCATACATACGCCATACAGCAGCAGGGTGTATCGTTCCAGCAGGATGCCCAGCCATTCATTATTCCCATCCTGATAGAAATGTTGCAATAATTCCTGGTCGTCGGTATGTTGATATGATTGCCTTTTCAAAGCGGTCAGTTTAACATCGCAGCTGCTGAGATGACTGGATGCGTATTTTCCATAAATGTCAGGATCAATTAAGTTCCCTGCCTGATGCCTGAATCAGTATGCTGCGCCGGGGCAGGAGATTTTTTATCGAAAAACAACATTTTTACCGCGATGACGATCATCAACCCGGCGAATAATTTTTTTACTGTTTCCTGGGGAAGGCTAAGGGTTAATCTGCTGCCCAGTAAACTGCCCAGAACAAATCCGGCTGCAATGAGGCCAACTATCCGGAAATCCACATGACCCTGACGATAATACTGGATCACACCCAGGATGCCGACTGGGAACATGAGCAGGGCGAGGGAAGTGCCCTGGGCTTTGAACTGGGAAAAGCCCAGAAAATAAACCAGGGCGGGCACAATAATGATGCCTCCGCCAATGCCGACCATGCCACCCAGGATGCCTGCAGCCAGCCCGGTGGCCAGGAGGATGAGGATTGTTTGTGTATCCATATGGGGTGCTTTTTGTTTGTTCATTTAGCCGGCTTGAAGGTATCCCTGTAAAAGATGACGGCTTCCTGGATGATATGGTAGGCGGTTTCCCTGTCCTGGAACTCATCGATCTCCACCACTTTATTTTCCAGGACCTTATATTGTTCAAAATAATTTTTCAGAACGGCAATGAAGTGCGCAGGAAGTTCATTGATATCACGGATATGGTTAACCGAAGGGTCCTTTGATGCCACGGCAATGATCTTGTCGTCTTTTTCTCCGGAATCGATCATTTGCATATTGCCTATCACGGTAGCTTCCACGAGGCAGAGCGGTTGAATGGATTCGCTGCATATGACCAGAATGTCCAACGGGTCGCCATCAAAGCCCAGGGTGCGGGGAATGAAACCATAGTTCACCGGGTAATGAAAGGAAGAATAAATGACGCGGTCGAGTTTTAGGAGCCCTGTATGTTTATCAATTTCGTATTTGCAACGGCTTCCCTGCGATATCTCAATGAGTGCATTGACCTTCTCGGGATACTTGTCACCGGTTGGTGCGCCGTGCCAGGGATGAAGTACATACATATGCTGGTGAATTTTTGGGTGAAGAATGACGGGCCGTATACCTAATCGATCGGAAGGTTTCCGGAATACGTGTATTTGAAATCCACCCACCATTCTTTGCTCTTCCTGACAAGTTTGATATCCATCGGTTTGTTCATATAATCGTTGGAATAATTGATGATGGTGGTAGAATCATCCAGGTCAAGGTATTTATTGATCTCATAAGACGCTTTTTTATAGCCATTTTTTTTATCCTCGGGCAGGCGCTTGAAAAACACTTTATACGATTCGAAGAGCTGTATATTCTGGCTATCCTTCAGTATGTATTTGCCCGCTTCGTCAAAATCGCCGTTTAAACTCGCCCTGATGAATTCGCGGCCGGTATCCATGGCGGTGGCGGGGCGGTCCTTCACTTCTGAGTGGCAGGAGATCAATATAACGAACGTGGCTATGAGGCCTAACAACCTATGTTGTCTGATCATGTTTTCATCCTTTCGTTAAAGGTAATTACAAGACATAAAAAAAAGTGCCTGTTAAAGGCACTTTTTTACCATTGTGATGATGGATTATTTTTTGCTCATTGAATCCAGTGCTTTGGTGGCTTCTTCCAGGCCTGCTTTCAGTGAGTCTGCATTGACGTCTTTCAGTTCATCCATGGCTTTGTTGACTTCAGCGCCTGCATCCACCCCTTTTTCATTCAGTTTTTCCATACCCATGCTCATCACTGATGATTTGTCGAATGCAACTTTCCATTCGCCATTCACTTTTTTCAGGCTGTAGTTCAGTGTTTCGCCGCTTTTTTTCTCTTTAACAGGAACAGTGGCTTTGTCGCCGTCGATCTTTACATCGCCGAACTCCATGTTGTTCTTGTCATATTTTTCTGTCTCTTTTGTATCATTGCTCATTTTCATGCCCATTTCTACCATATCCAGCATTGATTTGCTGTCTTCAGTAGCCAGTTTGCGGGCAGCAGCGATGTCTTTTTTAGACAGGGCTTCAAAGAAACTGGTTAAAACGGCCTTAGGGTCACTGCCACCTGATTTGCAGCTAAACAAAAATGCTGTGCTCATCACGGCTACAGCCAGGATAATTTTTTTCATAAACGATTTTTTGGTTTAAGGCACAAAAATAGAGGGAAAATCGAATATTCACCCCATTATTTATATACAAGCTGCCGTACGGGCCTGCATAGCGGATGAAGGTATATGTTATCAACCCCGTAAAAGGCCGTTTTTCCTATCCGGCTTGGCTCAAAGATGAGCATTCCGTGGCTACCCCTGTTGAAGCATTTGCTCACAAATTCAGCGCAATACATCCGGTCGTCTGTTTCCAGGTCGAACCTGAGATCGAAGCGGACGCCTTTCTTGTACAAGTTTTGGGTAACGTCAATAATGTCTTTTTTAACCGGTTCAGGTACATGGAAGCTGTACAGGCCAATGCCTTTGTTGTTATAGGGTTCTGCAAAAACCGACAAGAGGTCCCGGCGAATTTTCTGATCCGGGTTCCATTCGCCGCCCAGGGAATGGTATACAAAGGCGCTATCTCCTTCGATACTCACGATGCCGCAATGGGAGTACGTCTGGTCGTGCTGGTTCATTTTCCGGAAGGTCTCGCTGGTAAAATCGTTCCCCGTCCGTGTAATGAGGTCGCCGCTTTTCAATATAGATCGAATGGCCGCGAGAGAATCCCAGGCTCTTTGGATCACCTGTTCTTTCAGCAGGGAATCCTCATGAGTAACAACGATCGACTGGTAAGCGGGTGCGTCCCGGCAGGATGCCAGAAAAAAAATAAGGCAGCCCGAGAGCCACCTTATACATTCTTTGGTAGACAGCCGCATGAATATTCTTCTTATTTCTTGTATTGATCTTGTTGTTTTGCCTGTTCTTCATCGTGCTTATTATAAGCTTTGATGATGGACTTAACGAGCCTGTGACGAACCACATCTTCTTCGTCGAGTTCTATGTGTGCGATGCCGTCGAGGTTACGCAATATCCTGGTGGCTTTGAACAGACCGCTCTGCTGGTTTTTGGGCAGGTCGATCTGGGAAGGATCGCCGGTGATGATGGCCTTGGCGTTGGGCCCGATACGGGTCAGGAACATTTTGATCTGCAGGTCGTTCGTGTTTTGTGCTTCATCCAGGATGATAAAGGCATTATCGAGCGTGCGGCCACGCATATACGCCAGCGGGGCGATTTCGATCGTTCTGGTGCTCATATAGTATCCCAGTTTGTCGGCCGGTATCATATCATCCAGCGCATCATACAATGGACGTAGGTATGGGTCGATCTTTTCTTTGAGGTCGCCGGGCAGAAACCCAAGGCTTTCACCTGCTTCCACGGCAGGGCGTGTAAGGATGATCTTTTTTACCACTTTGTTTTTCAAGGCCCGAACAGCCAATGCAACGGCAGTATAGGTTTTACCGGTACCGGCAGGTCCTATTGCAAAAACAATGTCGTTTTTATCGCAGGCGTTCACCATCATCTTTTGGTTGGAAGTGCGTGCCCTGACGGTTTTGCCGTTCGGACCAAAAACAAGCACATCATTGGGGTTCCTGTCCATGAAATTATCAACCACTTTTTCATCGTCACCGCCGAGGATCTGTTCCAGGTAGTTCTCGCTCATATGGCCGTTCCTTTCCAGGTACTGTACCAACAGGTCGATCTTTTCTTTGGCTTCTTCGATCTGCTCGGGCGCACCGCTCAGTTTGATCTGTGTGCCGCGGCTCAGGATTTTTAACAGTGGGAATTTCTTTTTGAGGATGTCAAGCTTTCCGTTATTCACTCCGAAGAACTCGATTGGGTTAACGGTGTCGAGGTTGATAATGGCTTCTGTCAATGCTTTCAGGTTTTAGACACGGATCCTGCTGTCAGGGTACGTGTTGGGTAATTGAATCGGGTTGTGGTAGTCAATCATTGGCCTTGCCTTCCAAATTTAATCCAACAATATTCATTTGAACAACATAAAATTATTCACATGGCCATTTTGTTGGTGGAAAAGTCTTTCGCGTTTATGACATAATTATCCTATCAATGATTATTCCTGACTGAAAAAAAGATTTGTTAATTGAGCGTATTGCGACAGCTTGTCTGCTTTTCTATGAATGTAACGGCCACCCGTCCTTTTTGGTATGCGGGGATGTAAATAAAAACTAGAAGCGGGCAACGAGTTTGAGGTTGAGCAGGCGGGGTGTCAGCCTGTTGGGTATGGCAAATGTGTTGTTGGAAAAATCCTTGACCAGTTGGTATGAAATGGTATTCTGGCGGTCGATCAGGTTAAATACTTCGAAGCTTGCCCATATATTGTCAAATTTCCGGAAAGGACTATGGCTTCGGCGGGCAGATTTCTCACTCAGCAACAAAACGCTGAAGCCCATGTCGATCCGTATGTAAGGGTCGATGATGAGCCCGTTGCGGTACCGGGAACTGTTGGGGATATTGAATGGCATATTGGTGCCGTATAACATGTTGAGGTGCACTTTGAAATTCTTGTTGGTGGGGAGGTAATCTTCCAGATATAATCCAACGGTGATCCTTCTGTCGGTAGGGCGCCTTACATAACCAACATCCCTGCGGCTGCTGTCTGTTGCAACCTGGTCGGTCGTGGACGGGCCGATGATCTCTCCGGCCGCATTGCGGTATTCGTAATAAAAATCATTGTCCAGGTTTTCTCCCGTACGCATGAATCCAATACTGAGCCAGCTTTCCGCATCCTGTACCAGTTCTCCAAACAGCCGGAATTCGATACCAGTCGCATAAGCGTTGGCGTTATTGCTTCCCAGGTATTTGATTTTGACATTATCAATATCGTAAGGAACCACATCGTGCATCAACTTATAGTATGCTTCGGTTGACAGGCGGAACGGGCGGTCGCCAGGGCCCCTGAATTTATAGTCGAATCCTGCCACGAACTGCATGCTCTTTTGCGAAAGTATATCGGTGTTCAATGAACCGTCGGGCCTGCGAAGTTCCCGGTAAAAGGGAGGTTGGTTATATATGCCTGCCGCTGCGCGGAACACAATATCCTGTTTCCATGACGGTTTCCAGCTTGCCTGGATACGAGGGCTTATGAGGAATTCCTTATTCAGGTCGTTATAATGGTAACGGAGACCGGCCTGCAGGGTGACCTGACTGTTGCGCATGGGCAAAAGGATATTGTCCTGCACATATCCGCTTACGCGAAGGATATCCAAATCGGACCTGCCGTTGACTGATTGGAAAAGCGAGAGATTACCGGGTTGATAGGGCAGGGAATAACCGGCGGAATCCTGGTATTCGAATTGCCGGATCCTGTCTTCTATCCGGGCGAGTTCCAGGCTGTTGCCCCATTGAAGGAAATGCCTGCCGGTTTCCAGGCTGCCTTTGTGTGTGGCATTCCATAATTGAATTTTCAGCCTGTTTCGTGCATATTGCTGGTAGTAACCGGCACCCAGCGGATTGATGATCTCTCCGAATGTACTGCTGGTATTGTCGAAGTCGCGGTTCCCGAACAGGTATGCCCCTCCTATATCGTAGTTCTCTTTTTCATCATCCGTAAACAGGCTCATCATCCATTTCATCCTGAGTTTTGCAACAGGTTGATGGATCAGTGACGCGCCTATCAGCATACTGGCGTAACGGTCTTTTTCCTGGCCATCGAAATAAATATCCAGACCGATACTGGCACTGTAAAAAGGGGAGAATACAGACGAGGTTTTTTTTACGGATTCAGGAATATAACTGAAGGAGGAAACGGAACGGATACCCAGGAGTTCAAGCTGCCATTTGTTATTGATGCGATAGCCCAAAAATGCCTGCAGATCGGAAGATGATGGGGTGTAAGCGCCCAGTGTCGGCTGGCTGCTCAGCAAGTTCCTGTTACTCCTGTTACGGGCGCCGAACAGATAAGTGATATTTCCCTTTTTGGCACTGCCCTCGATGTGTGCGCCCTGTTCTAACAGGCTGGCATATGCGCTTCCGGCAAAGGCTGCGGGCTTTTTATATTGTATATCGAGCACGCTGCTCATCTTGTCGCCGTATTTTGCCTGGAATCCGCCCGTGTAAAAATTGACGTTTTTCACCAGGGCGGGATTGATCAGGCTGAGCCCTTCTTGTTGTCCGCTGCTGACCAGGTATGGCCGGAATATCTCAAAGTCATTGATGTAGATCAGGTTCTCATCATAGTTTCCTCCTCGCACATTGTACTGGGATGTCAGCTCATTATTGCTTCCAACGTAGGTTTTAATCAGCGCTTCAATGCCACCGGTTGTGCTGGGCAGCGTGATCGCATTTTTGGGGTTGATCCTTACCAGGCTGTTCTCGCGCCGGTCGCGTTCATCAGTAATAATAACCGATTCCAGCGTTTTTCCTGCGAGTTTCATACGTATAACCACCTGTTCTGTTTCTCCATTACTCAACAGGAAATTTTTTTGTACAGAAGTATAGCCGGTATGACTGAATATGAGAGCCAGCGCTTTTTCTGCCGGGAGTTTGATGCTGAACCGGCCACTGTCGTTACTAAAGATGCCACTGGATCTGCCCAGTATTACGATGGATGCCTGGCTGATGGGTTTTTCATTGTCATCCAACAGGATGCCCGTGACAGTTGCCGATTTGTTTTGGGCAAACAGTGCTGGAGACAAGAGCAGTAGAAACAATGACAGCCATCTCATGGGTTGAAGATAGATATTTTTCAATTGCATCAACGTAGTTCCGTTTCTTAAAGATCCCAACCGTTCAGGGAGATCATGCCATCTGCACTTATCTTTAAAAGGTTTCAAAAGATCTGTCTGAACAAGTTCGTAAGAAAGTGGCGGCTGGCAGATCAACATGCCCGTACATGGTCGAATGACGAAGTTTTATTTCCATGGGGAAACTGGTCATTGATCTTTGTTACGGGGATATTTCATTCAGGAATTGACCTTTGTTTACCGGGAGATATTCTTGAGGGCAGTGATGGTTTCGGTCGGGTTGCTTGATTTGAAAACGGTGTTTCCGGCAACCAGAACGTCGGCGCCGGCCTCTATGATGGATGCGGCATTGGCTAAGGTGACGCCTCCGTCAATTTCGATCAGAACCTGGTGACCGCCCTGCATGATCATGGCTTTCAACTCCCGGATCTTATTGATCGTTTGGGGAATGAATGTTTGTCCTCCAAATCCCGGGTTCACGCTCATCATACACACCAGGTCGATATCAGCAAGGATATCTGCCAAGCTGTTAACCGGCGTATGGGGGTTCAATGCCACGCCTGCCTTCATACCCAGGCCTTTGATCTGTTGGATATTCCGGTGAAGATGACGGCACGCTTCAACGTGTACGGTCAGGATATCTGCCCCTGCCTTTTTAAAGGCTTCCGCGTATTTTTCTGGCTCCTCGATCATCAGGTGCACGTCACAGGTTTTGTGGGTGGCCTTGCGGAAGAACTCCACAAGCATGGGGCCAAAACTGATATTTGGAACAAAGCGGCCATCCATCACATCCAGATGGTACCAATCCGCTTCGCTGGCATTCAGCATATCGCAGTCGGATCTCAGGTTGAGGAAATTGGCAGATAAAAGGGATGGTGCTATGATCGGCATTGTGTTTGGCTGTTTCGGTAAAGTTCAGAAAAAAAATCCACCGGATGGTCATTTTGAACCATTGGCCTTAAGTTTATCAAGCGCTGAGCGGGCCTCTGTATATCCCGCATCATACATCAGGGCAGTCTGATATGCTTCCATGGCTTCATCCGGCCGTTTGAGTTTTTCCAGGCATTGCCCCCGGTAATAATGACCTTCATCAAAACCATTTTGAATGGTGATCGCCTTATCAAGTACTGCGAGTGCTTCAGCATACCGGTTCATATGCATCAGTGCAATGGCTTTTTCGCGATAGGCCTCCATGTAAGTAAAACTGATCGACAGGCTTTTATCAAACCATTCTATGGCCTTGCTGCCATTATTGACGGCGGAATAATACAATCCTTTGATATAATAGGCTTCCTTGTCCCATTTCGGACTTTCATGTATGAGTAATGAATCGGCCAACGACAGTCCTGCCGGGTTCCCGGTTTCCGAATACAGGGTGCCCAATGCTTCCCAATATCCGGGATATGGTTCGATGGACACCGCTTTTTCCAGGGATTGGATCGCGCCCGTGGTATCGGCCTGTTCAAACAACAATACGGCCCTGATGTTCCAGAAATTGGCAAGCAGACTGTCTGTATGCAGGATACTGTCTGTTTGCGACATGGCCCTGGCAGGCTGGCCATTGTCGCGGTAATATTGTATCAGCGTTTCCACGAGCAACAGGGAATCCGGATATTGTTTTATAGCGTTTTTGAGTTGCTGTTCTTCACTCATGCTGCCTGTTTTGTCCCCGTCCTTTTTTCCGGAAGGGGTACAGGCACTGTGGAGGAAAGCCAGGCTGAGGGAAACAAATATGAATCGACACATCATGATGCAAAAATAAACGTTCATTCCTGCAGGTACTGACAAAATTTTGACAAAAGCAACTCATACAGGAATTACCTTTGCGTCCTAAACAGACAGACATGAAATTCGGAATCCTCGCAATATTACCACTGGCCATCGGCGGGTTATTTTCTATGCCTTCAGGAAAGGCAGACCCTGCTGGATGTTCACCCAAAGCTGATACCGTCCAATTTCCCGGGGAAACTCATTTTTCCAACGTACGTCAGCTGACCTTTGGTGGCGACAATGCGGAGGCATATTTCAGTTTTGACGGTAAATACCTTATTTATCAGCGCACGGAACCCAAAGCCGGGATTCCCTGCGACCAGATTTGGATGGGGAAGTTGCCCGAATCGCCTGACCAGCCATTTATGCCTAAACTGGTCAGCACCGGAACAGGGCGCACGACCTGTGCCTTCTTCTATCCAGACAATAAACATATCCTATACGCGTCCACTCACCTGGGCAGCAAGGATTGTCCGCCGGTGCCCGACAGGAGCAAACATGGCAATAAATATATCTGGCCGATTTATGAAAGTTTCGACATATTTAAAGCGGATACCAATGGAAGGATCGTCAAGCGATTGACCAAGACCCCGGGTTATGACGCGGAGGCGACCATTTCACCCAAAGGTGATATGATCGTATTTACGTCTATGCGTGATGGTGATCTTGAGTTGTATACGATGGATATGAAAGGGAAACATGTCAAACGCATTACCCATACGTTGGGATATGATGGCGGAGCCTGGTTCAGTCCGGATGGCCAACAGGTCATTTGGAGGGCGTCACGTCCGAAAACAGATGAGGAGATCGCAGAATATAAATCGCTGCTATCGCAGAACTTAGTGGCGCCGACCCATATGGAAGTATGGATCGCCAATGTGGATGGCAGCAACGCCCGTCAGGTCACCAACCTGGAGCAGGCCAACTGGGCGCCCAACTTCACCCCTGATGGCAGGCATTTCCTTTTCTGCAGTAACCACGAATACAAAAGGGGATTCCCATTCAATATGTACATGGCCGACCTGGATGGCAGTAATATCCGGAAGATCTCCCGCGATAAAGGGTTTGATGCTTTCCCCATGTTCAGTCCCGATGGCAAAAAGATCGTATTCTGCAGTAACCGTAATAACGGGGGAACGAGGGATACTAACATATTCATTGCGGATTGGAACGGAGAGTAAGGTCGGTGTGAAAGGTTAAACGATGATCAGATCCATCTACATTGGTAAAGATCATTAATCCTTGAACATTTCCTATCCTCATCTCACTCCGAGTTCGATAACTTCACAATCCCTGATATCTTTTCCATCGACCACAAACCGGATGAGGGTGCGCATCTTATGCCAGCCTTGTTTGCCGGCTGCGCCCGGGTTAAGGTGCAGGCATTGGAGGGTTTTATCGTACATGATCTTCAGGATATGAGAATGCCCGCTGATGAAGATCCGGCTGTGGTGGCTGATGATCTCATTCCTGACACCGGGGGCGTAACGGCCTGGGTATCCCCCGATATGTTGCATGAAAACAGGCACTTCTTCACAAAAAAAATGAAGCTTTTCCGGGTATATCGAACGAATATCGCGTCCATCGATATTGCCAAAGACACCCCTGACGGGGAGGCCCGTTCTTTCGGCCAGTTTCTCTGCCAGTGACAGATCGCCGAAATCCCCGGCATGCCATATTTCGTTGCAGTTTCTGACATGTTCAAAAACCGCTTCATCAAGGTAGCCGTGTGTGTCTGAAATCAGTCCTATCCGGGTCAAAATTGGGTTATTTTTACTGTATATTTGGGAACATAAATATCGGTATTTCAACCATGCCGTTTTTCAGGAATTTCATATACTATATCGACAAGCGAAACTGGAAATATTATTTCCTCATGCTGGCGCTTTGTAAAGCGTATTAGTACTTAGTACTCAGTACTCAGTACTAAGCACTCAGCACTTCTTTATTGGTATTTCTTATTTCTTATTTCAAATTTCATACTATGCCTCATTATCATAGAGCAGGCCAGGTGCCTCATAAACGCCATACCCAGTTCCGCAAGCCCGATGGGAGTTTATATGCGGAAGAATTGTTTTCCACGGAAGGTTTTTCAAACGATTATACCTTACTGTACCGTATATACGAACCAACGCGTATCATCCGCTGCGAAGAGCCGGTGAACGATATGCCCAGGGTGGCCGAAGAAAAGATGCTGAAACACCGAAGCCTGGAAGGTTTTAACGTAAAACCCGAAGATGATTTCCTGAAGAGCAGGAAAGCCGTTCTGGTGAACGGCGATTGCCATATCGTATTGGCTGCGCCGCGCAAAAGCATGACCGATTATTTTTTTAAGAATGCCGATGCCGATGAAATGATCTTTGTGCACGAAGGGACGGGCGTGCTCACAACCTGTTACGGCGAGCTTCGTTTTGGTTATGGCGATTATATCGTCATTCCCCGCGGAACAACTTACCAGGTCAGTTTTGATACGGATAACAACCGATTATTCATTGTTGAATCATTCCATCCGATCCGTTATCCTAAACGTTATATGAGCAAATACGGGCAACTGATGGAACATGCACCTTTCTGTGAAAGGGATATCCGGGTGCCTGAAAACCTTAAAGCGATCGATCAGAAGGGAGATTTCCTGATCAAAACCCGGAAAAAGGGCTTGTTGTATAATATCCATTATGAAACACATCCTTTTGATGTGGTGGGATGGGACGGATGTTGTTACCCCTATGTTTTCAGTATACATGATTTCGAACCTATAACCGGTCGCGTTCATCAGCCACCGCCGGTTCACCAGACCTTCGAAACGGACGCTTATGTGGTTTGTTCTTTTGTGCCGAGGCTGTATGATTACCACCCACAGGCCATACCGGCGCCTTATAATCACAGCAATATAGACAGTGACGAGGTGTTATATTATGTCGACGGCGATTTTATGAGCCGCAAGCACGTTACGAGGGGCATGATCACCCTTCATCCGGCCGGCATACCTCATGGACCTCACCCCGGTGCTGTGGAAAGGAGCATTGGCGCAAAAGAGACGAAAGAACTGGCAGTGATGGTGGATACATTCCGTCCATTGCAACTGACCGAGGAAGCGCTGGAGATAGAGAACCAGGGTTATGTGATGAGCTGGGCAGAGTAACTTTTTGTAAAAACTGATAACAATCAGCCGTGGCCTTGTTTGCCGCGGCTGTTTTGTTTGGATAATTCAGTTACATTAGGGAACAACAAAATCAACAGCTATGATCAAGTTTTCAGAAATCAAAGTAGGTGACTCCTGGTTGCCGATTATGAAGGCGACAAGAGGTTGGGGGAGGTCACACAGTTACACGCGGCCAACAACCAGGTTCGGGTGGATAACGGCGTCCAGGAGTTCTGGTATGAAACAAACCAGTTATCTGAAATCCCGGTGGATGAACCGGTGTTGATGAAAATGAAATTCCATAAGCATGTCAATGATGATGGAACCATCAAGTACATGAAAGGCGCATTCCGCATGCTTGTGCCCAAAGAGGGCGATTTTTCGCGAATGGAGATATGGTACAGGGATGAAACGAGGCATATCTCACACCCGATCCCCGTGCATGTTCTCCAGAACCATTTTTATGAAATGACGAAGGTGCACCTGAATGAAGATTCATTTGATTGACAAAACGGTCATTCCGTTCACGGCCTTTCAGCGTGCGCATAAAAAAATCCCCTGTTTATTAAGCAGGGGATTGTTGTATTAAGATCAATGAACCTTATTCTCCGTCTTTGGCTTCTGTTGCGCTGTCAGACTTTGCTTCGGCTGATTTATTCGCTTCGTCGCTGTCCATTTTCGCTTTCAGTCCGGCCAGAACGCCGAGATCACCGAGTGTGGCTTTTTCCACTTTGCTTTGGATGGTCTTAACGGCTTTCTTGGTATGTTCGGCTTCCGCTTTCTTCTCTTTCATTTCGGCCTGCTTCTCTTCTTCTTTTACTTGTTCCCACAGGCGTGTATGGCTGAGAACGATGCGTTTGTCGTTACGGTCGAATTCGATCACCATGAACTGGGCCACTTCATCAGCGCCGATTGTTTTACCGTCTTCTTTCGCCAGGTGACGGGCCGGTGCGAAACCTTCCAGTCCGTATGGCAATTGAACAACGGCACCTTTATCGTCTTTCTTGATGACTGTGCCTTCGTGGATGGAGCCTTCTGTGAAGACTGTCTCCAGTGAATTCCAGGGATCTTCTTCGATCTGTTTGTGTCCGAGTTGCAGTTTGCGGCTGTCTTTGTCGATGTGGAGAATAACCACTTCGATTTCGTTACCCACTTTCGTGTACTCGTTAGGGTTATTGAAACGCTTCAACCAGCTCAGGTCGCTGATATGGATCATACCACCGATACCGGCAGACAGTTCCACGAAAACGCCGTAAGGAGTGATGTTTTTCACCACGCCTTTGTGGCGGCTTCCTTCGGGGAATTTAACCTCGATGGTGCTCCATGGGTCTTCTGTCATTTGTTTGATGGAGAGGTCATCTGCGGTTATCCTTATCCAGGGTTACCACTTTGGCTTCGTGCTCATCGCCCAGTTTGAAGAATTCTTTGGCGTTGATCGGGGTATTGGCCCAGGATTTCGCTCACGTGAACCAGTCCTTCCACACCCGGCATGATTTCCAGGAAAGCGCCGTAGTCTTCAATATTGACCACCCTACCTTTAACGATCTCACCTTCTTTCAGGTTTTCGCCCAGGGTATCCCATGGGTGTGGGGTGAGTTGTTTCAGGCCGAGGCTGATACGTTTCTTATCGTCATCGAAATCGAGAACAACCACGTTCAGTTTTTGATCCAGTTTCAGCACTTCTGAAGGATGGTTGATACGACCCCATGAAATATCGGTGATGTAGAGCAGACCGTCGAGGCCACCCAGGTCGAGGAAGGCTCCGAAATCGGTGATGTTCTTGATGGTTCCTTCGAGTACCTGTCCTTTTTCCAGTTTACCCATGATCTCGGCACGCTGAGCCTCAATATCACTTTCGATCAGCGCTTTGTGAGATACTACCGCATTCTTAATGGCTTCGTTGATCTTCACCACTTTGAATTCCATGGTCTTACCCACGAACTGGTCGTAATCGGTAACAGGCTTCACGTCGATCTGAGATCCCGGCAGGAAGGTTTCCATACCGAATACGTCAACGATCAGGCCGCCTTTGGTTTTGCTGGTAACCAGGCCGGTAACGATTTCGCCGGTTTTATTGACTTCGACGATTTTTTCCCAGGCGCGGGCGATGCGTGCAGATTTGCGGCTGAGGTTCAGGTTTCCTTCGCGGTCTTCTTTTTCCACGACCATAACCTCGATAATGTCGCCTACTTTAACACCACCGGGGATATCCCTGAATTCGTTCAGGGAGATGAGTCCGTCACTCTTGAATCCGATGTTTACAACGGCATCCGTTTTAGTCAGCGACTCAACGGTAGCCTGGATCATTTCACCGTCATTGATCTGCTTGAAGGTGTTTTCGTACACAGCATCATACTTTTTCCTTTCATCTTTGGAATAAGCGGCAACATTGCGTTTGTCGCGACTCCAATCGAAATCGTCGTGTGTTGTTTGAACAGGTTCGCTAACGGCAGGGGCCGTTGCTACCTGGGCAGTTTCATTTGTTGTCGCAGTTTCTTCGGTTGCGCTGGCAGCCAAAGGTTCCTGTCCTTCTGCGTTTAATTGTTTTGAAAAATTGAATGACATAAAAAATACCTGGTTTTTTAACGGGGTGGCAAAGGTAGTCATTTACCCTGTAAAATTGGCGCCACAACCGGTATTTGTGCGATTTTTAGCGGATATTTTGTGCGCGGATGACCCGTTCATTCATCATAGATTGTCACCATATGGTTGACGACTATATAGGAGGTGGAACTCCCATGCCTTTGGAGATTTTTCAAATCGACTGTTTGCTATTATCTTATAAATAGCAAAAATTTAATTCGTGAAGTAGCCCAGGATGCAAAAAGTAGGGCCAGGTTGACCAGTGGGGCAAAAAAAGGCCGTCTCTTTGGAGACGGCCTTTTATCAGATTTTGATCGGTTGAAGATTAGTAGATGATCACTTTACCGGTTTCCATCCTGACACCGCCGGCATCTACGAGATCGATCACGTACACGCCTTTGGAGAGTTTGCGGAGGTCAACATCCATCCTTCCGAAAGGATTGTTGACTACGAAACGGCTGCTGAATACCCTGGCTCCTTTGCTGTCGTAGACATTCATGAAGCGTGGGCTGGCAACACCTTTGTTCCTGTCGTGGTACCTGACCTGGAACACACCAGCATTCGGGTTTGGATAGATAAAGAGTGAAGTATTCAGAGAATCGGTAATGATGATAGGGTTGGCTGCATCACCGCGGCATCCATTGATGTCAAACACCGTCACAGTGTATTCTCCCAATCCGTCGACATTAACATTCACGGAATTATTGATGAAATTGGTGGCCACGCCATTGCAGGTCATTTCAGGTATAACTGGCGGCCGGGTTAGGGCTGGATGAAGCCGTGATTACCGTGCTTAATCCCGGGAACAATGCTGTTACCGGTGCCGCAGTCAGGCTGACTGTCGGGTTCAAGTTCACGGTCAATGTGGCATCATCAGAAGTGGCGGCGCTTGCGCAGGCGGTCACGTTCAGAGCAGGCAAGGGTACAGGTTGCCATTAAATGAAGTAGGAACATTGGTCAGATCGAGCGTAGCAGCATTGGCTCCATTGTATACGCCACCGTTAGTGATGTTAGCGTAAGTGGTTCCACCATCCGTGCTAACCTGCCATTGATATTCGATCGGGTTACCTCCGGCAGTAACAGTGAATGAGGCATTACCGTTGGCGCAGATGGAAACATCCTGGGAATTGAGCACATTGCTGATCGGGTTAGCCACAGTTACCGGTATGTTCAGCGGGTCTGATGTACAAACATTCGTAGTAACTATAACGGAATAGTTTGTGGAAGTTGTTGGTGCTGCATATACGGTATTCACTGCATTTCCGGTGTATGCAGTTGCCAGTGTGGCATCTGTAAACAGGCCTGTTGTAGGTGACCAAACACCCGTTGCCAATGTTGGGGCAACATAGGTGATATTGAGGGACCATGAAGTCAGGGTACCCAGATCTGCCGGGCCGCCGTCTGCCATGGCCAGGGTCCAGGCGCCATTGGGTACTGAATACAAGGCGGCGAAATTAGCCGCATTGGAAACGAAGCCTGCCGGGTTCTGAACCGTTGCACCGGTGATATTGGCATTGATCGCGTCGGCGCGGAATGTTCCGGTAATGGGCTGTGAACTGGCTGTGCCAAGTGCTGCCGTACCGGTGGAGCTGATCACGGTATTGACAAATCCGATGTTAGGGTAAGTACCTGCCTGACCTGCAGTTGCAGTGAGGTATTTATCAAGAGCGAGGATGCTTCCGTTGGGGGCGCGCGGTTAAACAGCATATCGCCGCAATACGTGTATGCGTCATGTTGATGGTAACGCTCATGCTGGTTATCACAGCCGTTGGCGGATTCCGGAAACGGTGATATCGTGACTAACGCCATTGGCCGTATTATCTGGAACGTCCAAACTGAGGCCTGACGAATAGGTAGACGTAACAGGCGCAGAAGCCGTATTGGTGATGGAGAATTGCTGAGAGCTTCCGTTGCAGATGGTTGCCGAGGTTGGGTTAACCAAAGCCTGTAATGGACTAACGGTAAGGGTTGCAACATTGGTGGCGTCATTGGCTGAACAACCGCCAGAGAATACGACCCTGTATTGATAACCGTTCATGGCACTGGTAGCTTCTGTTATAGTTAGGGTAGCAGTAGTGGCAAATTGCCAAACACCACCATTCACTACGTTCGTCCAGAGTCCGGTAGCGCTGGTCCTGGTTTCCCATTGATATGTGGGGAAAGTGCCATTCAGTGTTGTGGAGAAGCTGGCATTGCCACCACAAATGGTAGTCGCATTTTGTGGTTGGGTTGTTACGGTTACCGGTGTGCATGGCGTGATCGTGACATTATAGTCTTCCGTTTCACCAAATGTATAACCCAGGCAGGCATCAGGCCCTGTTAACAATGTATTGAACCTGACACGGACCCTCATGCGGGTAATGCCGGGAAGTGCCGTGGAAGGAATATTGATCGTGCCGTTGATGGTAACACCATTGCCACTTCCCAGCAGGGTGAATTCGTTGCTTTCGAATAAACCGTTATGGTTATAGTCGATCCACACACCCACTCGTTCGGTACCACCGGGCCCTACTGTCACACTCATGGGGTTGGCAGCGCCACTGTAAGCTTGTCCTGCGGGAAGGTTGGTGTAATTGGTGTATCCGTTGAGGCCGCAGGTACTGTTATTATTAATGCCTCCGAATGTAACATTGGTGATCTCATCATCCAGGTTACAGTTGGTTGTGGGAGGCAGGCAGTAACATGCCGTAGGGGCCGACATGGGCACCAGGAGCGGTGCAGAGCTGCCTGTATTTCCACTGCAGGTAACCTGCAGGCGGTACCAGGTGGCCGTGTTTTGTTGTGTTGTGAGTGTGGCCGCGGTGGCACCTGCTATATTATCCAGGTGACATTATCCGGGAAGACTGCCATTGGTATGTCAGGGCCGATTGGTTCAAAGTATTTGAAACGGAAAGGCTGAAGTTGGTTACCAAAGCAGATATCGGGAACTGAGGACAGCGTGTTTCCCGATCCGGTGTGCCGGAGCAAATGATTGCGCGGTATAAACACATCATCTATACCGATAAAGTTTGAATTACTTCCGTTGGGTCCGCCGTCTTCAACGAAATAGCGGAAAGCCAGCGGTCAGCAGGAGTAGCGAGACCAGAAATGGTAACGGTAAACTGCGTCCATACTTCAGGACAAACCGTTGAACAGTTATTATTATCCAGCAGGCAGTGTGGAGAAATCGCCCGCAGAAGTACTGGAAGTTCCCACGTCGGTACTGGCGCCATTGGTACTCATACGAACCTGCAGCCTGTCGGGAAATTGACCGCCGCCGGTTGGTACCCTGGTATAAAAGGTAAAGACATCACCATTGGTCAACGTCACATTGGGCATGAACAACCAGTTGCTGATGACGTTGGCGCCGGCAACATTGTTGAAGTTGGCACCAATATAAGAAGTAGCCGGGCCGCTGAATGCGTTAAAGGTTGTTGTGACACCCTGGAACCAACTGGTGGTTCCAGCCGGAGAGCTGTTGTTTTGAGAAGCCCACCCAGCGGGCAGCGGCGTTACAGAAGTGAACCCTTCACTATACAGGATCTGAGATTGTGCGGATCCTGCCAATGCAAAGAATAGGATGACTGTGGCCCAAAGCCTGACACCGATGAGCGAAAAGCTTGTTCGGGTAGATGTGAGTTGCATGTTAGATTGTTTGGTGACGAATGATGAATAAAAGGTGTTTGCACAGGAGGTGCTCATCAGAGGGTACTATGGCAAATTAGTTTTTTTTGTTGATATCTGAGCGAATTTCTCGCCTGATTGCAATGATTATTATGGTGCAACATTGGCAAACAACAGTTTTGCTGTCCGTTATCTAAGTTGTCATAAACAAAAAAGCCGCTCCTGGTTGAGGAGCGGCTTTTGTTATGAGTGCTTTCGGTATTAATAAATGATCACTTTACCGGTTTCCATCCTTACACCGCCGGCATCATACGAGATCGATCACATGGCCGCCTTTTGGTGAGGGAGGTCAACATCCATCCTTCCGAAAGGATTGTTGACTACGAAACGGCTGCTGAATACCCTGGCTCCTTTGCTGTCGTAGACATTCATGAAGCGTGGGCTTGCAACACCTTTGTTCCTGTCGTGGTACCTTACCTGGAACACACCTGTGTTCGCCAGTATGAACAGGGAAGTGTTGAGCGAATCGGTAATGATGACGGAAGCGGAAGAAGAACCTGCGCATCCGTTTACATCCACTACATCGAGTGTGTATTCACCGAGACCATCGATATTGACTTCGCGTGTACCGGCACCACCGGAGATCGGGGAACCGTTCAGATACCACTGATAAGCGCTGGCAGCGTTTGGTGCTACGGTAGCCGTGATCACCGTCCTCAGGCCCGGATAAAGGGCAGTGAACGGAGCGGCAGCCAGGCTGACCGTTGGATTCGGATTCACGGTGAGCGTTACAGCATTGGATGTTGCTGTGCTGCTGCAGGCTGTAACATTCAACAGGCAGCGGTATTGGTAACCATTATAAGATGCAGGTACATTGGTCAGGTCGAGTGTGCCTGAAGTTGCTCCGCTGTATACGCCGCCATCAATGACGTTGGCAAATGTATTGCCGCCATCGGTGCTAACCTGCCATTGGTATTCGATCGGGTTACCATCTGCAGAAACAGTAAATGAAGTACTGTTGTTTGCGCAGATGGTGCCGTTGGCAGCTTGTACCAGGTTTGCGATCGGGGTTGGCCACGGTGACGTTGTGATAGGCAGTGGCGGTGGTGCATATCTATGGTGGAACGATCACAGAGTAAGTAGTGGTGGTGGTAGGTGCTGCGTAAACAGTATTGACGGCGGCACCAGTGTATGGCGTTGTCAGGCCGGCAATCTGTGAACAGACATTGCTGGCGACCATACGCCTGTTGCCAATGTGGGTGATGTATAAGTAATGGTTACATCCCAGTTTTGCAGGATACCTTCATCACCGGCTGCGAAGTCTGCAATGGCGATCTTCCAGTCACCGTTAATGGTGCTTTGCAGATCGCTCCAGTTCACGGCGCCTACTTGTGTGTTATTGGTAGGACCGTAAGTTGCCCTTCTTTCAGCGGCGAATGTTCCCGTACGGGGAGCAGCGGCACCACTGATGATGGTTGTTCCGGTAGAACTGATCACGGTATTGGTGAAATTTGCTGTTCCATTACCGCCTGTTCCGTTATTCAGGGAACCAACCAGGTTCATATTGGCACCATTGGGAGCGATCAGGTTGATGTCCAGATCACCAACCCATGTATGGGCGATGTTGAATTTAACATCAATGGAAGTGATCACTGCGTTAGCCGGGATACCGGATACGGAGATCGTGCGGATGATACCGAATTCGTCATCATCAGGAATGGTCACACCCAGTGTGCCTGAAGTGAAGTTGGCCGTGGAGATTATTGACATGCCGAGCGAGATGATAATGTGAACTTCCGTTGGCAGACTGCGGTGCAGAATATGGTTAACAGTTGCCAGTAATGGATTTACCGTCAGCGTGGCTGCATTGGTGAAGTCGTTAGCAGAGCAGCTACCTGTGAAGTTTAATGCGATACTGATAACCGTTGAGGTTAGACGTAGCACCCCGGTGATGGTCAGGGTGTTGGTGGTTGCGCCGCTGAATTGGCCGCCATCCACCACGTTGGTCCAGAAGTTCTGACCAACGGCCCTTTGTTGCCACTGGTAAGTTGTAGGCTTGAACCGGCGATGCTGGCTGTGAAAGTGGCCGATCCACCGCAGGTAGTTGTCGGCTGGAAGGCTGAAAGCGGGCCATACTGTCGGTGTGCAGGGGATGAATGTAACCAGGTAATCTTCGGTTTTCGCCCCATGTATAAGTACCGCAGGCATTGATGTTGGCTGAGTTTCCTGTTTCCACGCAGATCACCCTCATCAGGGTTGGTCCGGCTACAGCGGTAGAAGGAATGAAGAAGCTGCCTGTACGGGTATTGGGTCCAACAACTCCCGCTGCGCTTGCATATACTTTTTCAGCAGCGGAGAATGAGCCGTCGCCATTGTAATCAATAAAGATGGCCAGGCTGTTGGTGAAATTACCACCGCAGGTTCCAACTTGTACGGAGAATGGGTTGGTACCGCCTGAAATCAGTGTGGCAGGGGCCGGGGCGCCTGTTCCTGAAGTGTAGTTAGAGTAGCGGTTTTGAACGGATCCCACACCCGGTGCCGTAGTGGCGCAAGATGAAGTATTGTTCAAAGTACCAACGGTCACGTTGAAGATATCTTCATCAGCAGAGCTGGTTGCCGTTGATGTGCAATAACAGCCAGATGGAGGAGTGGCCAGTACCTGCAAAGATGCAGAGAAACCGGTACCACCGCCAGAGCAGGTTACGGCACAACGGTAATAAGTTGATACGCTGTGTGTGGTTGAATAGGTTGGGTTGGTAGCACCGGCAATGTCTGACCAGGAGGAGTTATCCAAAGATGACTGCCACTGGTAAGTGATGCCCGAACCGGCCACAGAGTTAGAAAATGATAAGTTGAACGGAGTGGTCGGGCAAACGGTAGATGCAGAAGAAATTGTATTGCCCGGATCGGGAGTTCCTGTACAAGCCGATGTGGTATAATTGATGCGGAAAGGCATATCCATGGCCACATCTGGTGCGCTGGCAGGGTTACCGCCGTCGATCAGAGCCGTCCATGTATTGGCTGTCAGGTCATGCTGCTGTGCATTATATCCTGCAACGGTACGAACGCCTGCAACGGTGCTGGGAGGTGCAAAGTGTGCCGTACTGCCCGTGTTGTCCGTTTGCCATTCGATCCAGTAAGTACCGGGTGCCAGGCTGATGTTGACATCGGCTTCAAGCGTCCAGATCTTTCTTGTTGTACCAGTTGCGGTACCAGGTGCCGGGGCAACTGTATTGAAGATACGGTACATGAGCGCATCGTTGGAGGCTGTCAACCTGTTGGTGGTCAGATCGCCAAAAACGATGGTGGGTGTACCGGTTGATGGGTTTCCGTCGTAGATACGAAAACGCAGGGTGGTAAATGGAGAAGGCGTAGGGGCCGCTCCTGTCTGATAAGAATAGAAGGTGAATTTCGTTACAGTCCAGTTAGGGCCTGCAGGAACGGTAAAATCATCTGCCACCGATAATCCGGCAGCCACGCTGGCGGCATAACCACCAGTGGTGTTACTTTCAGTCAGGTTACCTGCGTCGTTTTGCACTTCACTCCATGTATAGCCGGCAGGTGCGGCTGTGCCACTTTGTGAGTTTGCGCCGGTGCTCAGGTTACCGTTGATATAAACCTGGGCCTGAAGTGCACCGCCGACAAAGCAAAATAACCCAGCTAACATCAGGGCCTGAAAGAAACCCCTTGTCATTTTTCTGAGTGTAGTTTTGGATTGCATAATAAAAATTTAGTGTGATAGAAATGTGTAAATAGGTAACTGCTTGCACAGTGTCCAAATCCGGGTGTAAAATAAGTTATTATCAATGTTTTAACAAAGTTTTGTTGGAGGGCGGACCAAGAATATTATGCACAAATTTATTCATATGGTGAAATTTTCTATTTGAATGCCTCTAAACGGGGTTCTGCAGTATCTGGCAGATTAGTTAATTTGCTTTTCATGAAGGGAATGAAAAGCTCAGGAAACAGGGAAGCCGCAGCAGGATACCGCTGGGTCAGGGGTTGGGTTTACGCCCTGGTCGGGATATTCACATATCCCGGACTGAATATTATTAACCGACTGGAAGTCAAGGGAATGGAGGTATTAAAGTCATTGCCTCGCGGGAATGTCCTTTTCGTCAGTAACCACCAGACTTATTTTGCGGATGTCATCACATTCATTCATATTTTTTGTGCTGCCCGGTGGCGAAAATCACGGGGGATCGGGTTGCCGTATTACCTGATCTGGCCATTTACACGGGTGAGGTTTGTGGCTGCTGAAGAAACCATGAAAAGCAATTGGCTGACCCGTTTTTTTTGCCTGGCTGGCGCCATTACCGTAAAGCGGACCTGGCGGGCAGAGGGTACGGAAGTGAGGAGAGGGTTAGACCCCGGTGATACCCGTAAAATCACCCGGGCTTTGGAAAAGAACTGGGTGATCACATTTCCCCAGGGAACAACGAAGCCCTATGCCCCGGGCAGAAAAGGTACGGCTTATATTATCAAACATACCAGGCCGGTGGTGGTTCCTGTTGTCATTAACGGCTTCTGGAGGGCGTTCAATAAAAAAGGCCTGAAGTTTAAAAAGAAGGGGGTCGCATTATCCGTGAGGTTCAAAGAGCCCATGCAATTGAATTATGATGCGCCCGTGGATGAGATACTGGTTGCCGTCATGGATGCCATTGAACAGAGTCCTGCGTTTATGCGTCAGGGTAAGCGACAGGAGGCTTTGGCCAGACAGGCATCCTGAATATTTTTCCTGGCCGTGTTCTTATTTTATGAACAGCGCTTTCAGTTCAACAGCTTCATCCGGTTTCATTTTTCCGCCCAGTATGAGCCTGAGTTGCCTTCTTCTCAATGCGCCGTCAAAAAGTTTGATCTCTTCTTCCGTCTCCGGAACCAGTTTGTTAACCGGCCTGGGTTTTCCGTTGGGATCCAGCGCCACGAATGTGTAGTAAGCTTCGTTGCTTTTATATTTGAATTGCTGGATGGCGTCTTCCCCCCATACTTTCATATGTATTTCCATGCTGCTGGTAAATGCACGGGTGACTTTGGCTTCTATATGCACGACATTGCCAAGACGGATGGGATTTTCAAAGGATATATTGTCAACCGAAGCCGTCACCACCGGGGCTCCGCAGTGTTTCATGGCGGCCAGTGCTGCGGCGATGTCCATCCAGTACATCAGCCGGCCGCCCATGAGGTTTCCAAAAGTGTTCGTGTCGTTAGGCAATACCAGTTCGGTCATCACCACCATTGATTCAGCAGCTTTCTTGTCCATGGTTGAATTTTTGCAAAGATAGAGGGATTACAAAATGCGGTATACAGAAAGTACACGACTTCCGTATAACCTGTATGTATAAAAGTTGATTTTCATTCATGCTTGAGTTTGTCAACAAGGATGCTGGCCTTTTTCCAGTATGAAGAGAAGGAAGGGAAATAACCGTAGACTTCGGGGAACAGGTATTCAGGATCTTCCGAATTACCACGGTAATGGGTACACGATGCATGTTTCCTGAATATGAATTCCGCGCCGGGGAAACGTTTGGCGAGTTCATCAAACGACCCGCAGAAAACAAGGAGTCCCGGAATGTTCTTCGCAAGTGAAAGAATGAAAGACATGACCAGCCGGCTGACAGGGAACCTGTTGAAATGAGCAGGCTCCAGTAACAGGATGCGGGTGCCCTGTTTGCCAGCATGCCAGGCAGGGTCGAGGTTGTAGCTTGTATACAGGAAAATTCTTTCTGCCTGATCCGGGAGCGGGTCGGATGAAGGAAGTTGAACGGACAGGTTCAATGGTTCCGCTGTGGTCAGTTCCTCTGGCACGGGAGCCAGGGCTAACCTGTCGTAAGGCATATCCAGGATGCTGTTATGCTGTATTGTTTTCGAGTAATGGTTGATGTTATCCTGGTTGCACCAATATTGTTTGGATGAAAAAGTGCCGGCCACCCATTGCCAGCTAAGGGTATTGCTGGCAATATCGCCGTCCAGCAGGTGGTAGTACATCCAGCTGGCAGGTACTTTCCAGTGTGCGGCGCCCCGGTTACAGGCCAGGGAGGCCAGGCACATCCTGACATGATTATGCATGTAGCCTGTTTCCTTCAGCTCTGTGATGGATTGGTCGATGACCCTGATGCCCGTGTTGCCGTTCAGGATGGATGAAGGCATGCCACGGTGCCGGACATTAGTTTGCTGGTACTTGAGGTCACTGAAGATTTCATCGCCCCGGTTCTCCCAAACCCTCTGCCAGTATTCCCTCCAGGCAAGTTCTTTCAAAAAGGTAGAACACGTTGTAATAGCATGACGCCGGACCACCTGTTCGGCAACTTTCTTTAAACTGATCACGCCCCTGGAAATATATGGCGACAACCGGCTGACACGCCCATCGGTAAAGTTCCTTGTTTCCGCATATGACACCGGATCCACCGATTCCAGTCTTGCCAATATGGAGGCCATATCGGTTGGGAATAGTTTGGGAACCATCATTTTGTTTCTTTTTTTGATTTGTTCTTCCTGCATCTGTCGGAGCAATACAATACTTCATTCCAGCAGGCCGCCCATTTTTTACGCCAGGTAAAAGGCCGCTGGCATACCAGGCATGTTTTTGCAGGCAGGTTTTGTTTGTTCATGCGGGTATTCATATGCGGATCAGTTTTTTTTCCCGGAGTTTGTCCAGGGTCAGGGGTTGGCCTTCCTGCAGGTTTTGCCAGGTGACCGTTTCGCAGAGGAAGATCCGGTGGTCTCCTCCTTCCATTTTTCCGATTACCCTCATTTCCATGACAGCCAGTGCATCTTTAAGAACCGGAAATCCTTTCCAGTCCCGCAACAGTCCCCTTTTTTTCATTCGCGATATTTTATCGGTATCGCGGCCCGATTTTTTCCCCAGGAGGTCAATCAAACGGTACTGGGTATCCGCTAATAACTGCAACACAAAATGCCCGTTCTTTTCTACATTATCCAGCGTTTTTGTTCCTTCATAAATGCAGCATGCGAAATTTTTCGGATGCATACTGGATGCGGTTACATATGTGATGATATGCATGTTGAAGTGGTCCCCGTCGGAGCTGCAAATGCTGTATACCGGCAGGTCTACGCGGTTCCAGGGTTTCTTTCTTGTCATATTGTTTGCAGGTATGTTTCGGCTGTTTGTAACAAATGGGTCCTTTTATCTTCCGGCATCCTGTCCAATGTTTTCAGTAACATGCCGAGCCTTGGGTTTTGGCTGAAGAACGAACGGTGGACATGCATGAACCTCCAGAATAAGGCATCCCAAATTTTTTGCCACTCGCCAGTTGGGAAATCCCCCATTTTCACCAGGTAATTGCTGCCGCTGATATAGGGTTTGGTGCACATCAGGCCGCCATCGGCAAACTGGCTCATGCCATATACATTGGGTACCATTACCCAATCGTACGAATCAATGAAGAGGGCCATGAACCATTCATACACCGAATCCGGATCAAATTCGCAGAGCAACATAAAATTGCCCAGTACCATCAGTCTTTCGATATGATGGCAATAACCAGTTTGTAAGATTTTTTTGATGGTCAGGTCTATCGGTGCGATTCCCGTGGATCCGTTCCACCAGGATGCAGGCACCTTCCTGCTGAATCCCCAAAAATGGGAAGTTCTTTGTTTTCGACCCTTTTGTTCATACATCACACGTATGTATTCGCGCCAACCCAAGACCTGGCGTGTGAAGCCTTCCACGGATGCCAGGTGAATGCCGGCGTCTGCTCCTTCGTGTAATATGGTATGCAGCAGTTTCTCCGGTGTCAGCAAGCCCGTATTGATCAGGGGGCTGATCAGTGAATGATTCAACAGTATTTCCCTGTGGACTATGGCGTCTTCGTATGGCCCGAATGCAGCAAAGCGTGTGGCTATGAATTCCTTCAGCCAGTCTTCCGCTTCCCGGTGTGTTACTGGATAAAAAAAATCGCTGCAGCTTCCGGGGTTCTTGCTAAAATGTTCATCAACATAATCTTTGGCCTCAGCCACGTGGGCATTATTGCCAAACTGTATGAAACGGGGCGCCGGTTGACCTGCAGGATAACGTTTACGGTTGTCCGAATCAAAACTCCACTTGCCCCCGGCAGGCCTGCCCCGGTTATCCACCAGCACGTTATATTTCCGGCGCATATGGGTATAAAAGCCGGCCTGGAGGTTATGTTTATCCGAAAGCGGATATTGGGTCGCGTCTTTGGCCGTCAGTAAAAATCCCGGGCTGTTGAGCCAGGTCAGTTTAACTTTTTGTGCGGAAAGGGATGAGGTCAGCCGGGTGCGCAGCCAGTCATCGGTCACATCGGCTACGAATACCTGCTGAACCCGGTCTTTTTTCATTCGTTCTGCCAGACGATCTGTACAGGCCTGATCCCGGATACTATCCATATAATATATACTGTATCCTTTTTTTTCGAGGAGTTCACCGTATGCTTTCATGGAAGCCCGGTGTAAAACAAGTTTATTCTTGTGAAACGGATATTGCTTAAAGAAAAGGTCGTTCTCAACGAGGTAAACGGATCGGCCCGGAGACAGGCCCGGGTGTTCCTCAAACAGCTGGTGCGGGAAAATGATGCAGGCTTCCATGTACGGCAATCAACAAAATGCGGTTCATTTTGTTTATCCGTCAAACAATAACAGATGGAATCGCTTAAAGACAAATATATATTGCTTGCCGGCGCTACGGGAGGCATCGGAAGGGAACTGGCCAGGCTTCTAACCGGTTCGGGTGCCCGGCTTTTTATTACCGGCCGTAAGGAGGAATTACTGAGGGAAGTAGCCACGGAATGCCGGTTATCGGAAGATTGCCTGCTGGCTGCCGACCTGACCGATATCAACGGGGTAAAGGCATTGAAACAGGCGTACGAAAAAGTTTACCCAACGGTGGATATACTGATCAACCTCTCGGGCATAGGCATCATCCAGTCAACTGAAAACCTGGAAGAGGCCGATTTCATGCGTACACTCCAGGTAAACCTGTATGCGCCATATATGCTGACCAGGGCTTTTCTGCCAGTTATGAAAGAAGCAAAGAAGGGCCTGATCATACACGTGCCCGGCGTGCTGGGGAAAGTGCCCATGGCAGGGGCCGCGGCTTATTCGGCCAGTAAATACGGGCTGGTAGGTATGATGCAGAGTATCCGGGAAGAGGTAAAAAGGACTGAGATCAGGATCACCAACCTGTTCCTGGGTGGCGTGGATTCCCCATTCTGGGATAAGATAGATCTGCGCGTGCAACGTGAAAAAATGATCAGGGCTGATGAGGCCGCCAGGTCTATTTGGTTTCTTTGCCAGCAGCCAAGCAGCGGCGTGATCAGTGAGATGGTGCTTCAGCCATTTAATCACCAGGCCATATGAGCCGGATCACCTGAGGATATTTCATCTTTGTAGTACATTTACCGCGTCAATTAGATGTTTGCCATTGCCGTTTATACCTGACTGGTAGTCTGGCTTTGGCCCGCATATCATTACCCAATCAGTTTTGCCAACGACCGATCATGAGCCATCAACCCAACCGGATATCTTTCGACAACACCGAACACGCTTTTGCCTACAAGTCAGACCAGGAGCTGAAAAAAGCCCATTTTCTTTTCCGGGCAATGGGAAACCCGTTCATGCTAAAACTCGGTTTAGCCATAACGCCATGGGCTATACGTTTTCATTTTCCTTTTACCCGTTCTGCCATACGTCAGACGCTTTTCAGCCAGTTTGTTGGCGGTGAAACACTCAGTGAAACGGCAGGGGTGGCCGATAAGCTCGAGAAGTACCAGGTACAGGTCATCCTCGATTACGGCGTTGAAGGCGGGCAAGGTGAGGACGCTTTCGATCATGCGACAGATGAATTCATCAGGGTCATTGATTATGCGGCAACGCAGCACAATATCCCCTTTATGAGCATCAAGGTCACAGGTGTTGCGCGTTTTGGGCTACTCGAAAAAATGGATTCCCTGATGCACCGGCGTGAAGGCACTTTGATGAAACGATATCATGCCGTGGTGGAATCGCTACCCGCTGCTGAACAGGAAGAATGGAAGAAAGTGGTGTCCCGTTTGCAGAGGATTTGTGAAGATGCTTCCAATAAAAATATCGGTGTACTGGTGGATGCGGAAGAAAGCTGGATACAGGACCCCGTGGATGCACTAACCATACTGATGATGGATACGTTCAACCGCAGCAAAGCCGTTGTGTTCAACACCATACAACTATATCGCCATGACAGGCTGGCATTCCTTAAAGACAGTTACGAAGCCGCCTGCCAGCGTAATTTCATACTTGGCTCCAAGCTGGTCAGGGGCGCCTATATGGAAAAAGAGAGGAAGCGCGCTGCCGATCTCGGCTATCCGTCACCGATACAACCCGACAAAACAGCCTGTGATAACGATTATAACGAAGCTGTCGCTTTTTGCATTCAGCATATCGACCGCATATCCCTTATCGTAGCCTCGCATAATGAATACTCCAATCTATATACCACCGTTCTTATGGAAGAAAAGGGGATCGCTCAGAACCATCCGCATGTGCATTTTTCACAATTGTTCGGTATGAGCGACAATATCACTTTTAACCTGGCCAGTCATGGTTACCGGGTAAGTAAATACCTGCCGTTCGGCCCCATCAAAGATGTGATCCCTTACCTGATGCGCCGTGCACAGGAGAACAGCTCGGTTGCGGGTCAAACAGGAAGAGAATTGGGGTTGATCGAAAAAGAACTCATCAGGAGGAAAAGATGAGCGTTACTGCATGCAGCGTGTTACAAACGGAGCAAAAAGTGTTGGTTATGTTTGACAAGTGCGTGACCTGTAGTCGTCCTTTTTTCTTTTGCTCTTTTCTAGCTATTCATCAA
>JAXLUE010000024.1:0-45242 GCA_046329695.1 Ferruginibacter sp. | reverse complement strand
GTATATTATGACTTGCCTGAGGCGCAGCTTCCCGCTGATCGATGAACAGGTATAAATAAGGGAGCATTAAAAAAAACAAGAGGATGAACAGGATGGCCAGAATGCCATGCCGCTCTCTCCTGGAAAATTGGAAATATGCATTGTTGCCGGATGGTTCCATGACCCGAAACTACACCCGGGTGCATGCCTTTTCCAAGGTTAATTACTACCTGCGCCGGAAGAAATTAACTTCAAACCATCGTAGGCAAGTTGGATACCGGGTGGTAATTCACTGCTGATCTCTTCGTGTGTGCCTAACTGGTGGCTGATATGGGTAAAGTATGCTTCCGGCACCTGTAGTTCCTGCACCAGCCCGATCGCTTCCTGCAGGTTGAAATGGGAAATATGCTTTTCTTTCCGCAGTGCATTCAATACAAGGATCTTGCTGCCGCGGATCTTTTCTTTTTCCTCTTCATCGATCCTGTTGGCATCGGTGATGTAGGTAAAATCACCAAAACGAAAGCCAAGCACTGGCATGCGCATATGCCAAACCTGAATGGGCGTAACGGGGATATCATCGATCAGAAAGCGATTTGCGGGGATATCATGCAGGGTGATATCGGGTATCCCGGGATACTTATTTTCTGCAAATACATATGAGAACTCTTTTTTCAGAGCGGTTTGGGTGAGTTCATTGGCATACACTTTCATGGGCCTGTTCTGAAAATAATTGAAGGCACGCACATCGTCAAGTCCGGCCATATGATCCTTATGCGGGTGGGTAAATAGAATGCCTTCAAGATTTCTCACCTTAGCCCTCAGCATCTGGTAGCGGAAATCCGGACCGGCATCCACAGCCAAAGTGCAAGTTTCACTTTCCACGAGGATGCTGCTGCGGAGCCTGTTGTCTTTCGGATCCTCCGAACGGCATACAGGGCAAGTGCAGGCGATCATCGGCACACCACTGCTGGTGCCGGTTCCCAGGAAAGTTATGGTCAGCGGCGGACAAAACATGCAGGAAGGGTATGTGGACTATTTATTAACGGCGTTCTGCATGAGTTCGTCATACAGCTTTTGGCTTTCCAGCGTCAGTGAATCGTAATGAACATGTAAATGGGGCAGCAGGTCGATCAGCGTATTGATCCTCCCTTCCGTTTGAAAGAATTTATTCAGAACAACAACTTTCTTATCCTGCAGGATGCAGTAACCACTCTGGAAATTCCCCCTTTCATACCGGATGATATAGCCGCTTTCCTCGATGACTCGTTCGATCTTATCTAAGGTTGTCTGTGTATATTTCATATCCTTTGCCTCTTTGAATTTGTAGGAACTGCAACTTGCAAAATTATCCCATTACTTCGAAATCTTATTCTCCACAGGGAAATGTTGAATGTTACGCTATAAATGATCAATTTTTACATATTTACTCAGATTTATGCTTATTGGCCTTCATCCGACAGGAAATCGCCAACCGGTCTTTCCATTTTCCCGATCGAATCCTTTCCCTTATTCCAGCATGTTCATGTAAAAGGCATCTATCAACCCTTACATATCCCTTCAATCTACCTGTATTATTCAACACCTAACACTCCACATTAAACATCCTCATTTCTTTGTCATCCGCACCACGGGAACGATCATCTCTTCCAGGCTGACCCCTCCATGCTGAAAGGTATTCCTGTAATAATTGACAAAATGATTATAATTATTCGGGTAACACAGGAAAATATCGCCTTTGGCAAAAATGAAACTGGAATTAACATTGGGTACGGGAAGCCCGGCCTCCCGCGGATCCCGGAATGCCAGTACATCGCGCGGTTCATAATTCAGGTTACGGCCATGCTTATACCGCAGGTTGGTGGTGGTCTGTTTATCACCAATTACTTTGGCCGGTGTTTTAACACGGGTGCTGCCATGGTCGGTTGCAATGATCAGGTTGATATTCTTTTCCGCGATCTTTTTCAATGCCTGATGCAGCGGGCTGTGTTCGAACCAGCTTCGGGTGATACTGCGGTAACTGGTTTCATCACCCGCCAGTTCTTTCAGCACTTCCATTTCGGTACGCGCATGGCTGAGCATATCCACAAAATTGTACACGATCACATTCAGATCATTTTCCAGCAGGTTATGGATATTATCCACAAGCTTTTGTCCGTCTGAGTTATTGGTGACCTTGGTATATGATATCTTCAGGTCTGATTTTCCCAGGCGTTTGAGCTGCGCCCGAAGAAAATGTTCTTCGTGCAGGTTTTTACCTCCTTCATCGTCATCATTCTTCCACTCCGCCTGAAACTGTTTTTCAATGTCAATGGGCAGCAGGCCCGCGAAGATCGCATTACGTGCATACTGTGTGGCCGTGGGCAGGATCGAATAGAACGTATCTTCTTCCTGTATGCGGAAACTCTCGGCAAAGATCGGCTGGATCGCTTTCCACTGGTCGAAACGAAGGTTGTCGATCAGTACAAAAAAGAGCGGGGTTCCCTTCTCCAGGTGAGGCAGCACCTTAAACTTCATGACATTGTTGCTCATGATGGGCGCATCCACCGTTTTGGGGGATACCCAGGATGCATAGTTCCTGGAGATGAATTTGAAGAACTCGATGTTGGCTTCCTGCTTCTGCGTTTGCAATACATCCTGCATTTCCGGGCTGTCGCTTTTCATCATTTCCAGTTCCCAGTAAACGAGCTTTTTATAAATTTCCATCCACTCATTGTAATCTGGGTTGCTGTTAAGCGCCATGAACAGGCTGCTGAACTGCTGCTGGTAGGCCGATGTGGTTTTTTCGGCAACCAGTCTTTTGTTATCGATGATCTTTTTCAGGCTTAGCCATACCTGGTTAGGGTTGACAGGTTTGATGAGATAATCGCTGATCTGGCTGCCGATCGCTTCGTCCATCAGGTTCTCCGCCTCGTTTTTGGTGATGAGCACCACCGGCAGGTTATTGTTGATCTCCTTGATCTGCTGGAGGGTCTGCAATCCGGTTATGCCGGGCATGGTCTCGTCGAGCAATACCACATCCACCACATGGTCTTTCACATATTCCACCGCATCAAAACCATTGGTTTTTGTATTGACCTCATATCCTTTGTTCTCCAGGAACATGATCTGCGAATTGAGGCTGTCGATCTCGTCATCTACCCAAAGAATTTTTGCAATGTTCATGCTGATGGTTTTATGTTCGGTTGATTATTCTTTTGTGTTTGATTTTTTTCCGTCTATCCCTGCTTCAGGTTATGCCGTTTGATCGGCCACCTGTATGCCGGGTGCCCACCAGATCGTATTTGAAAGGCCATGGTCAGGCAGCGTAACGGCGTATCGGCAGCGCACCGGTGATCGGATGCTGGTAAACGGAACCGCCAAACAGCCGTGCAGGGAAAACAGTAAATTCAGTTGAGGAAAATTAGGGCATTCCTGCAAATTTATTTTTTTAAAATCATGCTTTGTAGCTTTGCCTGACTTTGTCAAACTTTTAACAACCCGCTCCTGTCATGGCTTTTCATAAAATTATCAACGACCCGGTATATGGATTTATCAGTATCGATGATGAGCTCATCAACCGGATCATCGCCCATCCGTATTACCAGCGCCTGAGGCGGATCAACCAGATGGCCATGGCGCACCTGGTGTACCCGGGAGCTGTTCATTCCCGCCTGCATCATTCACTCGGCGCCTATCATTTGATGCGGCTGGCCCTGCTGGAACTGACCTCCAAGGGAGTGGAGATCACCGAAGAAGAACAACAGGCATCCAAGATCGCCATCTTACTGCACGATATCGGCCACGGCCCTTTTTCGCATGCGCTGGAACAAGTGCTGGCGGAAGGCATGCACCATGAAGAATTATCACTGCTGCTCATCAAGGAAATGAACCGGCAATTCGGCGGTAAATTACAGATGGCGCTGGAGATATTCACCGATGCCTATCCGAAAAAATTCCTGCACCAACTGGTGAGCGGACAACTGGATGTTGACCGAATGGATTATCTGAACCGCGACAGTTTCTTCACAGGAGTGATCGAAGGATCGATCGGGTACGACCGCATTTTAAAAATGCTGACCGTTCATAACGGTGAGTTGATGGTGGAAGAAAAGGGCATCTATTCGATTGAAAAATTCCTGGTGGCCAGAAGGCTCATGTACTGGCAGGTTTATTTGCATAAAACCGTGCTCAGTGCAGAACAAATGCTGCAGCGCATCATACGCCGTGCCAGGGAAACCGGGGCAGCCTGCCTCGAACCGCTCCATGCATTCATCCAAAACCAGAAAGAAACGCTGACGCTCGAACAATTCTGCAGCCTGGATGATTATGACGTATTCATGGCCATCAAACAATGGATGCACCACCCCGACCCCGTTCTATCTTACCTGTGCCGCGGCATCATCGACCGGAAACTCCTGAAGGTAAAATATTTCGCAGAACCGCTGAACCCCCGGATGCTGGCCGACAAACAGCAGGAAACCATGAATAAACTCGGGCTTTCTGCGGAAGAAACCGGCTGGCTGGTTTTTACGGGCGAAGCCTCCAGCAGCATGTATAATTTCGAGAACGAACATATCCATATCCTGTTCAAGGATGGTACGGTCAGGGATATCTCGGAAGTGGATAACGCGCTGATCAATGAAAACATGAAAGGCAAGATCAAAAAATATTACATTTGTTATCCGGGTTGACCTTAATCATAAACATTACCGGTTCCTTATGCAGTTCAGCGCAGCACAAATTGCACAGATCATTGGCGGACAAATTGAAGGCGATGGAAACGTATCCGTTGGATCCTTTGGTAAGATCGAAGAGGCCAAAACGGGTCAGCTTGCCTTCCTGGCCAACCCCAAATATGAGGAACACCTGTATTCAACAGGCGCCTCGATCATCATCATTAATCAGTCTCAACAGCTGAAACAACCGGTTTCCGCCACCCTCATCCGCGTTCCGGACGCATATTCCGCGTTTGCGAGCCTGCTGGATGCCTACCAAAAGATCAGGACGCAGCAACTATCTGGCATACAGGAACCTGCCTATATCCATCCCACAGCTACGATGGGCGAACAGGTTTTCATAGGCGCTTTTGCCTACCTGGGAGAAAACGTGGTCATCGGTAAAGGATCGAAGATATTCCCGGGTGTTTTCCTGGGGAATAACGTGGTGGTGGGCGACAATACCATACTGCATGCCGGCGTCAAGATATACCATGAGTGCGTGATCGGAAGCCAGGTGATCATCCACGCAGGCACTGTCATCGGGAGCGATGGTTTTGGGTTTGCGCCACAGGCTGACGGCACCCTGAAAAAGTACCCCAGATCGGAAATGTGGTGATTGAAAATGGCGTGGAGATCGGCGCCAATACCACGATCGACCGGGCAACGATCGGCAGTACCATCATCCGCGCCGGCGCCAAACTCGACAACCTCCTACAGATCGCCCACAATGTGGAGATAGGCAGTAACAGCGTCATTGCAGCCCAGGCCGGTATCAGCGGCAGTACCAAGATCGGCAGAAACGTCATGATCGGTGGACAGGCGGGTATCGTAGGGCATATACAGATCGCCGATGTCAGTAAGAGCAATGCGCAAAGTGGCGTCAGCAAATCGATCAAAACGCCCAACAGTGCCGTTACCGGCTCACCCGCATACGACTATACCTCTGCCCTGCGCAGCCAGGCCATCACACGGAACCTGCCCAACCTGGAAAAAAGGATCAAAGACCTCGAAGACATCATCCAGAAACTCCAGGGCCCGGTAAAATAACGACCACCCCGGACCACCCCTTCCCTTACCGCGTTTAGCAGCGAATTTTCAGGTATCTTTGCGCTAATTTTATCTGCAGCATGTATCATAATTTCAACCCGGATAAACAACATACCCTGAGTAACCCTGTCAGCATTTCCGGTACCGGCCTGCATACCGGTATCAATGTCGACATGACCCTGAGGCCGGCCAATGCCGGTTTCGGTTTCCAGTTCCAGAGGATCGACCTCCCCGGCATGCCCGTTATCAAGGCCGATTGCGACCTCGTGACCGATAC
Source organism: Ferruginibacter sp. (assembly GCA_046329695.1). Lineage (GTDB taxonomy): Bacteria > Bacteroidota > Bacteroidia > Chitinophagales > Chitinophagaceae > Ferruginibacter. The sequence continues at coordinate 39,242 of JAXLUE010000024.1, read as the reverse complement.
CTCGCGCGGCACCACACTGGAACAGAATGGAGTGAGGGTCAGCACGGTAGAACATATCCTGGCAGCACTGGTGGGCATGGGTGTTGACAATTGCCTTATCGAACTGAACGGCCCCGAGATACCCATCATGGATGGGAGCAGCGGCCCCTTTGTGGAACTTCTGGAACAGGCGGGCGTGCAGGAACAGGATGCCGCCAAGGTCTGGTATTCCCTTGATACCAATATCAGCTTTTATGATGAAGCTAAACGCGTTGAGATCACCGCTTTACCTTCCACCAAATATGAGATCACCACGCTGATCGATTTCAACAGCCCGGTCCTGGGTACGCAACATGCCGGACTCAAAACCATGAAAGAGTTCAGGAGCGAAATTGCCCCCTGCCGCACTTTCTGCTTCCTGCATGAACTGGAGATGCTGATCGACAATAACCTCGTCAAAGGTGGTGATATCAATAATGCCATCGTGATCGTTGACAAACCCGTTACGGAAGATGAAATGTCGAGGCTGGCCAAGGCTTTTGGCCGACAGAAAGTGGAGGTGAAAACGGAAGGCTACCTCAATAACCTGGAATTGCGTTTCCCGAATGAACCGGCCCGCCACAAACTGCTCGATGTTGTGGGCGACCTCGCCCTGATCGGATACCCCATCAAGGCCCATATCATTGCCAACCGTCCGGGACATAGCAGCAATGTGGAATTCGCCCGGCGTATCAAACAATATATCAAGAAGAACAAGCATACCAAAAACATTCCTGTATACGACCCAAACCAGCCGGCCGTTTACTCGCAGCAACAGATCGAAAAGACACTGCCGCACCGTTATCCTTTCCTGTTGGTGGATAAAATCATAGAACTCACCGATACTCATATTGTAGGCATCAAAAACGTTACCTTCAATGAGTACTTCTTCCAGGGTCATTTTCCCGGGAACCCGGTCATGCCGGGAGTACTGCAGATCGAAGCCCTGGCTCAAACCGGCGGCATACTCTGCATCAATTCCATGCCGGAAGGAAATTACGACACTTATTTCCTGAAAGTGGACAACTGTAAATTCAAACAAAAGGTTGTTCCGGGCGATACGATGATCCTGCGTATGGAACTTACCGAGCCGATCCGTCGCGGTATCTGCGTCATGAGGGGCTCGGTATATGTGGGCAATAAACTGGTGACGGAAGGAGAGTTCACCGCACAACTGGTTAAACGCAACTGATCGGCAGGCAGCATTTTGCAAACCCTGTCAGTCTAAGCAAGCAATACATCGTTAAATAACAGCAAACAGACCCATGATCCATCCGCACACATACATACATCCGAATGCCAAACTGGCCCCGAATGTGAAAGTTGACCCTTTCAGCGTCATCCACCAGAATGTGGAGATCGGCGAAGGCACCTGGATCGGCAGTAATGTGACGATCATGGAAGGCGCCCGCATCGGCAAAAACTGCCGGATCTTCCCCGGTGCGGTGATCGCCGGTATTCCGCAGGATCTCAAATACGAAGGCGAGAATACCACCGTGGAGATCGGCAACAACACCACGATCCGCGAGTTTGTGACCATCAACCGGGGTAGTAAAGACCGCTGGACGACCAAGGTGGGCGATAACTGCCTGATCATGGCTTACAGCCACGTGGCGCACGACTGCATCATTGGCAATAACTGCATCATGAGCAACAACGCACAGATGGCTGGGCACGTGATCATGGGCGATTATGCCATACTTGCCGGCATGTGTGCCATCCACCAGTTCGTACAGATCGGCCAGCACGCATTCGTAGCGGGCGGATCGCTGGTAAGCAAAGACGTACCTCCTTTCATCAAGGCAGGCCGCACACCGCTCAGCTATGCAGGCGTGAATTCGGTTGGGCTTAAGAGACGCGGTTTTTCGCATGAAAGGATCAACCAGGTACTGGATATATACCGCATCATCTACAATAAGAACATGAACATTTCCCAGGCGCTGAATTATATTGAAGAAGAATTACCCGCCTCCGACGAACGCGATGATATCGTCACCTTCATTCGCGAAAGCGGCAGGGGTATCATCAAGCGCTTCAGCAAAGGAAGCATGGACGACGAATAACCCTCTTCTCCAGGAAATAACAGGTAGGATTACACGAAAAAGGCAACTTGGCCGGCATGCAGATCAGCCTCCACGATATGGGCAAAAGATATAACCGGGAATGGATTTTCCGGCATGTCAGCCTGCAATTCGCCCCCGGCATAGCCTATGCCATCACAGGCCCAAACGGATCGGGAAAATCAACACTGCTGCAAGTCATCGCAGGCGCCATCCAACATAATGAAGGAAAGATCGACTACTATGCAGGCCCTGATGAACAGTCAAAGGTATCCGCAGACCTCGTCTATCATAACATAGCCATTGCGGCGCCCTACCTCGACCTGGTGGAAGAAATGACCGCCCTGGAATTCCTGGCATTTCATGCCGGATTCAAAAAACTCACGCAGGACCATGGAAGCATATTATCGGAAACGGGCCTGTCCAAAGCGGCGAATAAACAGATCCGTTATTTCAGCAGCGGCATGAAACAACGACTGAAACTGGCACAGGCCTTTTTCAGTGACGCCTCCGTATTGTTGCTCGATGAGCCAACAAGCAACCTCGATGAAGAAGGGTGCAACCTCTATCATCATCTCCTGAGCCGAATGGCCGGAGGAAAACTGGTGATCATCAGCAGCAACGATCCGGAAGAATACCGGATTTGCCAGGAGGTCATCCCCATCACCCGCTATAAAGTAAATGATTAACGCTTGCTCGCAATGAGCAGGTTGAGATCAGTGTATTTCAGGTCGAACCGTTCACTCAGGTAAACATTGGTCAGGCTCCCTTTGAACATGTATATGCCCGTCCGGATATTGATCTTATACCAGATCAGGTGATCGATCCCGCCTTCTTGCGCCGTTTCCAGCAGGAGCGGCATCAGCACGTTGCTGATGGCCTGTGAAGCCGTGCGTGCAAACCCGCTGGGGATATTGGGTACACAATAGTGGATCACATCGTACTTACGGAATACCGGGTTCTCATGCGTGGTCACCATACTGGTTTCAAAACACCCGCCCCTGTCGATACTGACATCCACGATCACCGTGCCCGGGCGCATATTGCTGACCATCTCTTCGGTTACAACCACCGGCGTCCTTCCTCCCCCGCCACTCAGGGCACCCACGGCCACATCGCAGGTTTTAAGCTGCTTGGCCAGTATCTTGGGTTCTATAACGGATGTCCATAAACGAACACCAATATTGTTCTGAAGCCTTTTCAGGCGATAGATGCTGTTATCAAAGATCTTGACACTGGCTCCCATGGCAAGGGCGGTTCGGGCGGCATATTCGCCCACGATGCCCGCGCCTATGATGATCACTTTTGTCGGCGGGATTCCGCTGATGCCCCCTACCAGTACGCCTTTACCTTCATTGGCGTTGCTAAGGTACTGCCCGGCGATCAGCATAACGGCACTGCCGGCAATTTCACTCATGCTCCGTACGATGGGGTTATGGCCGCTGTCGTCTTTCAGGTTTTCAAAGCTTAACGCCGTTACCTTTTTCTCCATCATTTTCTCCAGGATGTTCTTGCGCATCACGGCGAGGTGAATGGGAGAAATGATCAGTGTATTGGGCTTGAGGAGTTCGCAGTCGGATTCACTGACCGGGGCGCTTTTGACAATGATATCGCACTCAAAAATCTGTTTTTTGTCGTATACGATCTTGGCGCCTGCTTCGCTGTAATCGCGGTCGCTGTAATTCGACCCCATGCCCGCATTGGTTTCCACGCTTACCTGGTGACCGTTGGCCACAATGACGCCTACCGCTTCGGGTGTCAGTGCAATGCGGTTCTCATTAAAGGATGTTTCCTTGGGGATGCCAATATGCATGGTACCGCCTTTGGGCTTGACATCTAATGTTTCCTCCAGTGTTTCATAAGAAAAGGAGGTAGATACATAAGGTTTCGATGTAGCCATAATCTGTTATCGTTGTTGGTTGCGTCGGAGGATATTCAAATTACGCATTTATTTCCAGCTTTCTTTCATTATTGGCGGTTAGGCCAATATAACAATGTATCGTATCCGCAGGGAGCAATGCGGGGGCCTTCTCCGGCCATTCCACCAGGCAGAGATCACCCGAATACAGACAATCTTCCACACCGGCCGAGCGGGCTTCCTGTTCGTCTTTCAGGCGGTACAGGTCCATATGGTAAACTGTTCGCCCATCCCTGGTCCGGTATTCATTGATAATGGAAAAAGTGGGACTGCCCATGGTATCCATCACTCCCAATTCACGCCCAACCGCCTCGATCAGGGTTGTTTTTCCCGCGCCCATATCTCCGTGAAAGGCAAATACATTCGACCGGCCTGTCAATCCCAGCACATGACGGGCTGCAGTGGAAATATCATCCAGACTGAAATTCACAACCATGATGCAAAGATATTTTCATAAATAGTAAATACCCTGAACCGGAGGTAAGATAATTTTGCAGTATGGAAAAAGTTGACTGGACGGTAGAAGGAATGACATGCAGCAATTGCGCTCTGACGATTTCCAAATACCTGGAAAAAGAAGGCATGAAGGATGTCAAGGTCAACCCGATCAACGGTGCCGTTAGTTTTATCAATGAGACGGCGGCCGATAATACCAAATTGCGATCCGGGATCGGCCAACTGGGTTACCATGTGGCAGGTCAGGCGGCGGAAAAAACCCGAACCGGACCCTGGTTGAAAAATAACAGGGAAAGATTCCTGTTTACCCTGCCTTTTACACTGGTGCTGATGCTGCACATGTTTCATGAATCCCTGAATTGGGCCTGGCTGATGAATCCATGGGTGCAGATGTCGATCTGCTTGCCGGTATTCCTGACCGGCATGTGGTATTTCGGCCGGAGTGCATGGAAAAGCGTTTGGCATGGCGTGCCGAATATGAACGTCCTGATCACGCTGGGCGGGCTGGCCGCATTTTTGTACAGCCTGACTGGCGCCATCCTTCACCTGGGCCATGATTACCTGTTCTTTGAAACTACCGCGTCCATCATCACCCTCGTATTTTTCGGAAATTACCTGGAAGATGCGTCGGTTCAGTCTACCCAGCGTGCCGTTCATGCTTTGGCCAAATCGCAGAAAGTGATGGCCAATATGATCGCCTTTGACGATGAACACCACGAACAGATCTTCCCGGTTGAAAACACCAACCTCCGCAACGGAGACCTGGTGCTGATCAAAAACGGAGAACAGGTACCTGCCGATTGCAAGATACTCTGGGGCGAATGCCTGGTGGATGAATCCATCATTACCGGCGAAAGCGTACCGGTTTCCAAACAGAAAAAAGACAAGCTGATCGGTGGCAGTGTGTTACAACATGGAACGGTGAAAGCGATCGTAACGGCTTCCGGTAATGATACGGTATTGTCGGGCATTGTGCGGATGGTCCAGCAGGCTCAATCGGAAAAACCACCATTACAGAAACTGGCCGACAGGATCAGCGCCGTCTTTGTACCAACGGTACTGTTGATCGCTTTTGCCACGTTTGTATTTAACTACATGGTATTTGACATTTCATCGGGCCAATCACTGATGAGGGCCATTGCCGTACTCGTCATTTCCTGCCCCTGCGCCATGGGACTGGCCACTCCGGCTGCCATGGCCGTTGGATTGGGACGCGCCGCCAGGAAGGGTATCCTCTTCCGCAATGCATCAAGCCTGGAATCGTTCAGGCATATCAAACAGGTGGTGTTCGATAAAACCGGTACACTGACCACCGGCAAATTCAACATTGGCGCTTTCGAAACAACTACGGATGAGCCCTCTTTCAAACGCATCGCCTTTTCCCTGGAAAAATTTTCCAACCACCCGGTGGCAATGGCCATCAGCAGGGAATGGAAAATCAACGACCCCATCCATTGGGTGCATGTTCAGGAAATCAAAGGCCTGGGCATTGAAGCAAAAGACAAGGAAGGGAATATCTACAAAGCGGGATCCCATAAGATCCTGGAAACTGGCGGGGAAAACGGACAGCATAACATATACATCACCCGGAATGGAAACTTACTGGGATGGATAGACGTACAGGACGAGATCAGGCCTGAAGCGAAATCGATCATTGACTGGCTGCACAGCAAACAGATCAAAACCGTTTTACTGAGTGGCGACAGGCAGCATAAATGCGATATGGTGGCACGTGCCACCGGGATCGACATGATTTTTGCAGAACAGACGCCGCAACAGAAACTTGATAAGATCAGCGAACTGAACAACATCATGCCCACTGCCATGGTAGGCGATGGCATCAACGATGCGCCCGCATTGGCCAAAGCCACCCTGGGTATTTCCCTCAGCGAAGCATCGCAGGTTACCCTGCAAAGCGCCGATGTCATCCTCATGAACAACGGGTTAAAAAACCTGCCGGAAGCCTTGGGGCTCGGCGAGCACACATATATTACGATCCGGCAAAACCTTTTCTGGGCCTTCATTTACAATATCATTGCCATCCCCATCGCTTCCGTGGGATTGCTGAAGCCGGCATTGGCAGCACTGGCCATGGGTTTCAGCGATGTGGTGCTGGGCATCAATTCCGTCAGGCTCTTTGTAAAAAAGGTTTTTTAACTTGAGCGCCCACCATCATTCTCCTTGAACGAGGCTACGACCATATTAAAGAAATACTGGGGCTACGACCGGTTCCGGCCGATGCAGGAAGAGATCATCCGGGCGGTAACGGAAAAAAAAGATGTGCTCGCATTGCTACCCACGGGAGGCGGAAAATCGGTTTGCTTCCAGGTTCCGGCCATGATGATGGATGGCATTTGCCTTGTGATCAGCCCCCTCATTGCCCTGATGAAAGACCAGGTGGAAAACCTGAAGAAAAAAGGGATCAATGCATTGGCCATCCATTCCGGGATGAGTTTTTTGGAAGTAAGAAAGACCCTGCAAAACGCCGCATTTGGCAATTATAAATTTCTCTACGTATCGCCGGAAAGGTTGGAAACAACCCTGTTCCTTGAATACCTGCCGGCTATCAAGCCCTGCCTGGTGGCAGTAGATGAATCGCACTGCATTTCCCAGTGGGGATACGACTTCAGGCCACCCTACCGGCGGATCGCCAGCCTGAGGGAACAACTGCCGGGCGTTCCGGTGATAGCACTAACGGCATCGGCTACACGAGAAGTACAGGACGACATTTGCACGCAATTGCAATTTGACGATTCGCATCTTCGCTTTCAGCAATCCTTCGCCAGGCCGAATATCTCCTACAGCGTGATCGTGCCGCCATCACGTCAAACCAAAATGCTGGAGATCCTGGACAAGGTAAAAGGATCTTCCATCGTTTACTGTAAAAGCCGGAAACACACCAGGCATATTGCCGATTTGCTGAACATGCACGGCATCCGGGCAGCTTTCTATCATGCAGGGTTAAAGCATGAGGAAAGGGCCGCCAGGCAGGAAGACTGGGTGAACAACCGCACCAGGGTCATGGTGGCCACCAATGCTTTTGGAATGGGGATCGACAAACCGGATGTTCGTACGGTCATCCACTATGATATGCCCGACTGCCTGGAAAATTATTACCAGGAAGCAGGCCGTGCCGGCAGGGATGGTATGAAATCTTTTGCCGTTCTGCTTATTAACACACAGGATACGGCCGAACTGATGAAACAAGGCGATATCCGCTTTCCTCCCCCGGAAGAGATCAAAAAAATATATGTCGGTCTGATGAATTACCTGCAGGTACCGGCCGGCATAGGAGAAGGCCAATTTTTCCCTTTTGACGTGGCCGACTTCGCCGAAAAGTTCAAACTGAATATCGTTCAGGCCAGTTATGGAATTCAGGCGCTGGCCCAGGAAGGACTGATCAGTTACTCCGACAGCTTCTTCAAACCCTCAACACTCGTATTTACCGTGTCCAAACAAGACCTGTTTGAGTTTGAAAAATCATACCCCGCGCTTGAGCCGGTCATCAAAGGCCTGCTTCGCAGTTATGAGGGCATTTTTGATTTTCCTTCCAGCATTCAGGAAAAATCACTCGCCAGGTTTGTCGGTATACCGGAAGATGATCTCAGAAAAAGGCTTTTTCAGTTGCATCAATACCAGGTGGTCCGGTATGAACCACAATCAGATAAACCCCAGGTTTACCTGTTGCAAAACCGTATGTACCAGGATGCCTATTCCATCAATGTGAAAGATTACCTGGCAAGAAAACAATCATACGTAAAAAGGATCAGGGAGATGATCGCCTATGTTGAAGATCTGCAAACCTGCAGGTCCGTCCGGATCGGGCGCTATTTCAACGATCAGGAACTGAAACCTTGCGGCCGGTGCGACAATTGCCAAAGGGCGGCCGACAAACGAATCGGTCTGGATAAAGAAAAATTCAAAAACCTGCACGACCAGATCAAATCAACGCTGCTTCAAAACAAACTGCGGGCAGCCGACCTGGATCATGCGTTACATTCCTGCGGTACAAGCACGGAACGTTGGGCTGTCCTTCATTTCCTGGCTTCTGAAGAACTGATTGAAACTGATAAAGAAGGATTTATACACTGGCGGGGTTGATGAACGGTGAACAAACAAGATTGTTCATGACAAGACAAAAAAAAGGGACCAAGATAGAAATCTAGTCCCGCTTTAAAATCCAATATCCTATGAAAAACCGAAACGAAGATAATGTGGAAAATACGATTCTCCAAGTCTTTTTAAAAAAATTTTAAAATACTCCCCTGATAATCAACAATATGTATTTTATACATATTTATTCAATCAATTGACAATCAATTATTTAGAAGTCGATTGGTCTACCCGGTTATATTTTCTTTGCTGAAACAAGAAACTAGCGGTCTGATACCAGGCAATCGCTTCATTTACAAGCGACTGATCAGTGGGGATGGGCCCGGAAATACCTGTACCATAGTCTACTTTGAACATGGCCATTTTCTTTTGGGGGGAGAGTATGACCAATGTATCTCCTTTGAGGAAACCCATATCCTGGTAGGTGCTGATGAAGGCCCTTTCTTTGCCGGGTGACATTCGAAAAACATCAAAGCCCATGAATTTGCTGTTGTACGACATATTCATCAACCCGAGTACGGTGGGCGCCAGGTCGATCTGGCTGACCAGTTTTTTTTCCAGTGCAGGTTTGATCAGTGCCGGTGCATAAACCAGGCAGGGAATATGGTATCGGGTTACGGGAAGATCCGTTTTCCCCGCGCTTTTGGAGCAATGGTCGGAAACAATGACAAAAATGGTCTGGTTAAACCATGGCTTTTTCTGCGCTTCAACCAGGAATTGGTTAATGGCATAATCGGTGTATTTCACTGCCCCCTGAAACGAATGACTGGAAGGCGGAAGGTCGATCCTGCCCTCCGGATAAGTATAAGGCCGGTGGTTGCTTACGGTCATCAGGTGGTTAAAAAAAGGCTTTCCGTTTTTGTAACTGGCATCGCATTCATCCATTAAGATCCCCAGCCCGTCTTCATCGGCCACACCCCATACCGTTTCATGGTGGATCCTGTCTGCCGGTATATCCCGCTTATCAATGACCTGGTAGCTATTATGGCTGAAGAAATAACCCATATTGTCGAAAAAGCTATTCCCACCGTACACGTACCTCACGTCATAGCCTTTATCTTTCAGCACAGAGCCCATGGTGAACATATCCTCATTTCCCGGCCTGCGTACGATCGACTGGCCCGGCGTGGGCGGTATGGCCAGCGACAGAGCTTCCAAACCGCGCACAGTGCGGGTGCCGGATGCATAAAAATTAGTGAAGAATAAACTGTGTGGGATCAGTGAATCAAGATAAGGCGTGATGTTCTCCTTTCCCCCGAAATACTTCATATAATCGCCACTGAGGCTTTCCACGCTAATGAGCACTACGTTCCAACGCCGCTCGGGGCTATCACAGCGGACCATCCTTTCCAAACTCAGCGAATCTCCGGTAAACCGGATATTGGGTTCCTGAAGGATCTTTTTCAGGAGGCTGATATTGTCTTTATCCTCCCGCACCATATAAAAAGTACGGTAATCAATTTCATTGTGCCAGAAAGCGGAACCGAATTCGTAAATGCCATTTCCTCCCAGTTCATTGATATAATTATTCTGGCTTATGTTCTTATAATGGTTGTTGACCAGGAAATAGCCGGCTGCGGGGATCAGCAGGAACCCGAAGAAAAAAGCCGTTCGCTTCAAAAACCTCATACTCACTTCCTGCGACATGATCAGTCTTTTTCTGAAAAGTATAAGCAATAGGATGGTCATGAGAAAGATGGGCGCACTCAACAACGGGATATTATACGACTGCCAGATATTTCCCAATACCTCATTGGTATACACGAGGTAATCGACCGCAATGAAATTATACCGCACATTGAATTCTTCCCAAAACGTGATCTCGGAAAACACATTCAGAACGAGTATCAGTATGATCAGGAAGAAAAGGGTGAAGAGGCCTGCCCGGTTCCAGCGCGAGCGGTACCAGCTGTCTTTCATCAGCCAGCAGTAAAGGGCAACCGGGATACAGAAAAATGATGCCACCACGATATCGTACAGGAACCCGACCAGGAAAGCCCCGATAAAATACAAGGGGTTGAATTCGAGGCTGTACCATGACCGGAAAAAAAGATAAACCCGGGTGATGAAACTGAGAAAGGTTACGATGATGGCCACCACAGCCAGTGGACCAAAACGGTGTTTAAAAACAAAGGAGGGGATGAATTTCATACAAGGTTTACATTAACTAAAACCAGCTACTGGATTTCTTCCGGCTGGTACGGCCACCCAATCCAAGTGAACCGAGCAGGGAACGGACAATGGTATTACCGGCTGTACGCAGCATACTTTTTACAACGGTGTTGCCTGCCACTTTTTCAAGCGCGCTTGGTTCTTCCTTTGCTTTCTTCGACCCTTTTTCCTCCTCCTCTACCGTTGCTGTTTCAGCCGCCGCCTTTAATTTGGCGGTCAGTATTTCATAAGCGCTCTGGCTGTCGATGGCCTGGTTGTATTTTGCCACCAGTTTCGATTGAGCAAGAAGGGCATTGATCTCCTGTTCAGTCAGCACATCCATCCGGCTCCTGGGAGAACAGAGCATAGTGTGCGCGAGCGGGGTAGGAATTCCTTTTTCATTCAATAGTGTTACGAGCGCTTCACCAATACCAAGCTGTGTGATCAGATCCTCGGTTTTATAATATTCCGTTTCTGGATAATTTTCCGCTGTCTGCTTGATCACTTTTCGGTCGGCCGCGGTAAAGGCGCGCAAGGCGTGCTGGATCTTGAGGCCGAGTTGCCCTAACACGGATGCGGGAATATCCATGGGGTTCTGTGTGCAAAAGAAAACGCCTATTCCTTTGGAACGGATGAGCTTTACGATGGTTTCGATCTGTTTGACCAGTTCATCGCTGGCTTCCTGGAATATCAGGTGTGCCTCATCAATGAACATCACCAGTTTGGGTTTGTCCATATCACCTTCTTCCGGGCAGGTGGCATAGAGTTCAGCCAGCATTTGCAACATGAATGTTGAAAACAGTTTGGGCTTGTCCTGTATGTCATTGACGCGAAGCACGCTGATCATGCCCCGTCCGTCGGAGCTGATCCGCATCAGGTCATCCACTTCAAAGCTTTTTTCTCCAAAAAAATGATCGGCGCCCTGTTGTTGCAGTTCGATCACTTTTCGCAGGATCGTGCCCGTGGAAGTGGTGGAAATTTTTCCGTATTGTTTTTCGATATCGGCCTTGCCTTCATCGCCTATGTACTGGAGCACTTTGATAAAATCCTTCAGGTCGAGCAGGGGCATCTGGTTATCGTCGCAATATTTAAAAATCAGCGCCACCACGCCTCCCTGGGTATCATTCAGGCCGAGTATCTTACTCAGCAGGACCGGCCCAAATTCACTAACGGTTGCGCGTAATTGCACTCCATCTTTGCCCGACAGGCTCAGTAACTCTGCCGGAAAAGCGGATGGTTTATAATCCAGATGCAGTTTGGCATACCGTTCATTCAACTTGTCGTTTACTGCCCCGGCTGCGGCGATGCCGCTCAGGTCGCCCTTGATATCCATTAACAATACCGGCACACTGGCATCGCTGAGGAACTCACTGATGGCCTGCAGCGTCTTCGTTTTGCCGGTACCGGTAGCCCCCGCGATCAAACCATGGCGGTTCATTGTTTTCAACGGGAGATAAATGGCCGCTTCGGACACCACTTCGCCATCTAAAACGGCGGCCCCGATCTGTACTTTTTCCCCTTTGAACTCATACCCTGCCCGAATGGCTTCTATAAAAGCCTGTTTGTCTGCCATGATGCTGCATTTTAAGGTTGAAAGTTACGACTGCCAGTTCAATTAAGCGGCAGAAGGAAAAAAATATGATGGTATCTTTGTCGCATGAAAGTGATCACCGGTGGCTTATTGATTATTTCTTTGGCCTTTACCGCATCAGCTTATATACAAAACGACCGGCCGGGTTCCGAAAAAGCCAGGGCAGAACTTGGCAGGAAACTTTTTTTTGAAAAGATCTTATCTGCCGATTCATCCGTCAGTTGCTCAGGTTGCCATAAACCGGAACATGCATTTTCCGATACCGTCGCTTTCAGTAAAGGTATTTACGGCCATTATACGAAACGCAACACGCCTTCTGTTTTGAATATGAAGAACCGGCCTTATTATTTCTGGGATGGCCGGGCGGGTTCCCTGGAAGAACAATCGCTTATGCCCATTCAAAACCCCGACGAAATGGGGCTTCCTGTCGGTGAAGCAGTCATGCGCCTGAATGCATCCCCGTTATATACCCGGCTTTTCAAACAGGCTTTCCAGGAAAAGCCCAACGCCTCGAACCTGGCGAAAGCCTTTGCCGCTTTTGAACAAACACTGGAAACGGTTGACAGCAGGTTCGACGACTGGAGCAATAATGAAGGATCGCTCTCTGCATCCGAAGAAAGAGGCCGACAGTTATTCATTGGTTCGAAAGCCAGGTGCTTTGATTGTCATTTCATGGAAGATTTTACGGATGACTCCTTTAGAAATATAGGCTTATTTGACGGCCGCGAACTAAATGACAGCGGGCGTTACCTGATCACTAAAAACCCGATGGATATCGGCAAATTCAAAACGCCCGGCCTGCGAAACATTGCGCTGACAGCACCTTACATGCATAATGGAATGTTCCGCACGCTGGAAGAAGTGGTGGATTATTACGATAACCCTTACCGAACGGTGAAAAACCCGGTGAATATGGACAGCCTGTTGCTACAGCCCATTGGTTTTACGGCAAGAGAAAAAAAAGACCTGGTGGCATTTCTGAAAACCCTGACAGACCGCAAATACATCACGAAGACCGCACAAAAAAAATAACAGGATTATTTAGGGAATACCCGTTCCTTTAACAAAATATTATCCCCGGATATACGGGATGTTAAATTGAATTATATTTATTTGTTCTAAAACAGATCAACATGGAAGCAGCTAAACCGAAAATTCTATTATGCGAGGACGATGCGAACCTGGGCATGGTATTAAAAAATTACCTGGAACTGAATGATTTTGACGTAACGCTTGAACGCGACGGACGACTTGGCCTGGCTGCATTCCAGCGTGAGAAATTCGACATTTGCCTGCTGGACGTCATGATGCCGAATATGGATGGATTCACCCTGGCAGAAGAAATTCGCGACATCAACCCCGATGTGCCCCTTTTCTTCCTCAGTGCCAAAACCATGAAGGAAGATATCATTCAGGGGTATAAACTGGGAGCCGATGATTACATCACCAAACCATTCGACAGTGAGGTGTTGTTGCTGAAAATCCGGGCCATCCTCAAAAGAAATGAAGAAATGCATAAGGAAGAGGCCAATGCAGAATATGATCTGGGAAGTTATCATTTCAACCCGCGCCTGCGCGAGCTGAGCGTGAACGGCAAGGTTCAAACCTTGTCGCCTAAAGAGAATGAACTACTGAAAATGCTGTGCGAATACAAAAACGACCTGCTGCCAAGGGAAGCGGCCCTGAAAAAAATCTGGGGAAGCGATACTTATTTCAACGGACGCAGCATGGATGTGTATATCGCCAAATTACGTAAATACCTCAAAGAGGATTCCAAACTGGAGATCGTGAACATACACGGGAACGGATTCAGGCTGGTTGTTTCTGAATAAGCTTTCAGTCAACTGATCGAATGGAAAAGGTGGTACGGATGTGCCGCCTTTTTTTATGTATGTTTGTCTGGGGTAAACATCAACGAAACCTGCAGACAGGAACGAACATACCAGCAATGGATCAGGAAAATAAACCAGGCTGTAAGCCCTGCATGGGAGGAATTTTACCAAGGTGACGGTATGCTTTGTCCGTTACCTCCCTGCCCCTGGCCGTTCGTATTAAAAACCCTTCCTTGATCAGGAATGGTTCATATACCTCTTCCAGCGTTCCGGGCTCTTCACCAACGGCAGTGGCGATATTATTGATACCAACGGGTCCTCCCCTGAACTTGTCGATGATCGTGGCGAGGATTCGGTTATCCATTTCATCCAGGCCATCCTGATCGACATGTAACGCCCGAAGAGCATGTTCCGTGATGCCAAGGTCGATCACACCATTCCCAATGACCTGGGCAAAATCGCGGACCCTTCTGAGCAGCCCGTTGGCGATCCTGGGCGTTCCCCGGCTTCGACGGGCAATTTCAGACGCAGCATCACTGGTTACCCTGGTTTGTAAAATTGACGCGCTGCGTAACAGGATGTTGTTTAGTGTTTCGGCATCGTAGTATTCAAGTCTCGACTTGATACCGAACCTGGATAGTAATGGGGCGGTCAGCAATCCACTCCTCGTGGTGGCGCCGATCAGCGTAAATGGATTCAGGGTCAGTTGTATGCTGCGCGCATTGGGTCCGCTGTCGATCATGATATCGATCCGGTAATCTTCCATCGCGGCATACAGGTATTCTTCCACCACCGTACTCAACCGGTGGATCTCATCGATGAAGAGCACATCGTTGGGTTCCAGGCTGGTCAGCAATCCGGCCAGGTCAGCCGGCTTCTCAATGACCGGGCCCGATGTTTCCTTGATATTCACCCCCATTTCATTGGCCACGATCCTGGACAATGTGGTTTTTCCCAGCCCCGGTGGACCGTGAAACAGGATATGGTCAAGCGCTTCCCCGCGCATTTTTGATGCCTTGATGAAAATGCTGATGTTCTCGATGATCTGTGCCTGTCCGGAAAATTCGCTGATATATCCCGGCCGGATATTATTTTCAAACTCGCGGTCAACGGGCTGCATTTGATCCTTATTCGTATTCAGGTTAGGGTTGGGCATGTTGGGTGGTTACCCTGTAAAACTACAATTTATCGCTTGAATAAACGGACAAATGGACCTGGCACCATTTCATACCCGGCCCTGGCGGCTATATACCTTGTTGTAGTATGTGCAGCATAAGGACATGGGATGACCACGAAAAACGCCCATCTGGCCGAAAATGCCAGCCGGCCTTTTACCAAGCCATTTCACCATTGGTCAAAACCTCACGAAGCGAAAGCCTTAACAGTATGTAGATTTGCCCTATGTTTAAGCAAATATCCAGGTATTGGTGGTGCCAGATCATTGGCTGGGGTGTCAATATCGCCATCAGTATCTTTTTTGTCTACACTTTTGGCAAACCGGATAATGCCTATTTCATCAGCCTGCTGCTTACCTGCTTAATGGGGCTGCTCATCACCCACTTTATGCGTTTCTGCATTTTCTTCCTGAAAGTGCTCGAAAAACCGCTCAAAACACAGATCCTTTATTTTATCATCATGACCGTTCTTTTTGCGGTCCTGTTTGGCTTTTTATCCGAAACGATGGATTACCTGATCGGGTATAATCCCGAAAGACTCCAAAGGTTTAACAGGGGGGAGCGGGTTTTCCTCGGCAGCTTTAACGCATTCTGGCTCCTGCTGATCTGGAACCTGATCTATTTTATGTATCACTACGTGGAAAGCAACCGGCGCCAGCAACTGGATACGCTGAGGCTGGAAGCCATGGTAAAATCACTTGAACTCAAAACCATCAAATCCCATATCAATCCCCATTTTATCTTTAACGCACTGAACAGCATACGGGCACTGGTAGACGAAAACCCGGAAAGGGCCCGCACCGCCATCACCGAATTAAGCAATATCCTGCGCAGCAGCATGCAGGCAGAAAAACTGGAAACCGTTCCCCTGAAACAGGAACTGGATATCGTTAAAGATTACCTCGCGCTGGAACATATGCGGTTTGAAGAAAGACTGAAGATCGAAATGGATATCGACCCAGCCACACTCAATCAACCCATTCCGCCGATGATGCTCCAAACCCTGGTGGAGAACGCCATCAAACACGGCATCAGCAAGCAGATCAACGGCGGGTTGATACGGATCATTTCCAGGTTTAACAATAATCATTTTGAACTCCAGATCATGAATACCGGGAAGCTCAATGGATATGCAGGAGATAATAACGGGTTTGGGATCAAAAGCACGCAAGACAGGCTGAACCTGCTTTACCAGGGTAAGGCCCATTTTTTCATTTCTGAATCACCGGAGCAAATGGTGGAATCCAAGATCATCATGCCCGTTGCCAACATGCTTTAACCGAACTAATGACAGACCAAAAAACAGCAGCCATGTATAAAGCAATCATCATCGACGACGAAAGACTTGCCAGGAACGAATTGAAAAAACTGCTCCAGGAATTTCCTGAAGTGGAAGTGATCGGCGAGGCCGCAAACGCTGAAGAAGGTATTGACAAGATTGAAAGCCTGTCGCCCGACCTGATCTTTTTAGATATTCAAATGCCGGGAAAGACCGGTTTTGATATGCTGACGGAACTGGACCGCGCCCCGCATGTGATCTTCACCACCGCGTATGATGAGTTCGCCCTGAAAGCATTTGAGGTCAATGCCCTGGATTACCTGATGAAACCGGTTGAAACCAAACGACTGGCCGATGCCCTGCATAAATTAAAACAGGCCGAAGAAAAAGAAATGGCCGCAGTGAACGCAATGCACCGCATTACCCTGACGGAGAACGACCAGGTATTCGTTAAAGACGGCGAACGGTGCTGGTTCGTCAAATTATCCGAAGTCAGGTTATTCGAAAGCGTGGGGAACTACGCGAAAGTTTTCTTCGGGAACAACAAACCCCTGATCCTGAAATCGCTCAATGCACTGGAAGACAGGCTGGATGAAAAAACATTCTTCCGGGCAAACCGCAAGCATATTGTAAACCTCCGGATGATCGACAAAGTAGAGCCCTATTTCAACGGCGGGTTGCTGCTCGACCTGAAAGGAGGAGAGAAGATTGAAGTGAGCAGGAGACAGGCTGTGAAGTTCAAGGAAATGATGAGCCTCTGATCATGCGATCAGATCCTGACCGGGATGCTGTGTATGGCATCTGCCATTTCCCGAATCAGCGAAGGGTCTTTTTCTATGGCGTTACCTACAACGATCATATCGGCGCCCGCCTTTCCATTCAAATATGCCTTTTCCGGGTTTGTGATACCACCACCCACGATGAGCGGCACCTCAATGCAGGAAGCCACCTTTTCGATCATGGATTCTGAAATAGGCTTCCGGGCCCCGCTGCCGGCATCCATATAAATGAGCTTCATACCAAGCATCTCCCCCGCCATGGCCGTACACATGGCAATTTCATTTTTATCGGAAGGCAACGGGCTTGCATTACTGATGTAGGAAACGGTGGTTGGCGCGCCGCCATCGATGACCATATAGCCGGTTGGCATGATCTCCAGACCGCTTTGCCTGACCACGGGGGCCGATACCACGTGCTGACCGATCAGCAACTCAGGGTTGCGCCCGCTGATCAATGACAAATACAAAAGAGCATCCGCGTATTTACTGACCTGGGACGGACTACCGGGAAAAAGTACAACAGGAATGGTACAGTGTCTTTTGATATACTGCACGCATTCATCGAGGTAATTTGAAATGACAAGGCTTCCCCCCACCAGGAAATAATCCACCCGGGCATCAACCGCCAGGGCTACCAACTGCTCCATATGACTGTCGTTGACCTTGTCAGGGTCAACAAGAACCGAAAACGCTTTTTTGTTTTGCGCTTTCCTTTCCGTCAATGATTGATAAATCCCGTTGGGCATGAACCTTTTCCTTTGTTGCAAAAATGTATAATTTTTCGTTCTTATCGAAATATTAACGCCACTAAAAGCCTTACGAGCGGGCATAATCGCCTGATAATTCGTTAATTTTGATCAAATGGCGGATATCCGTTCCGAAATATCATTTAAAACGGCCCGGAGCGGCGGAAAAGGCGGCCAGCACGTCAATAAAGTGGAAACGATGGTGGAAGGCAGTTGGCATGTGTCTTCTTCTTCCTTATTCGGGGATGATCAAAAAAACAGGATACTCAGTCAATTATCGAACCGCATCAACGCCGATGGTTTCCTACAGGCCAAAAGCCAGTCGGAGCGAACACAACTGGGTAATAAAACGGAAGTGATCCGTAAGATGAATGAATGGGTGAAAAAGGCCCTCATCATCCCCAAAAAAAGAAAAGCCACCAGGCCCAGTCCAGCCTCAAAAGAAAAAAGACTGGAATCGAAAAAAACGGTTTCGGTCAGGAAGTCGAACCGTAAAAAAATC
Organism: Ferruginibacter sp.; assembly: GCA_046329695.1. Taxonomy (GTDB): domain Bacteria; phylum Bacteroidota; class Bacteroidia; order Chitinophagales; family Chitinophagaceae; genus Ferruginibacter. The sequence goes on along the minus strand of JAXLUE010000024.1, from coordinate 20,622 downwards.
ACACCGGATGACTGAGCGGGAACAAATAAACTGGTTAAAGATCATCACAGGCCTGCTCATCTGTGCGGTCATCACAACCCGGCCTGCCCAGGCGCAGCAAAGCTCCGGGAGCCTGGCCATTCATTTTGTACATACCGCCAACGGGCAACCGCTCGTCCTGCACGAACAAACATATAAAAACACTTTTGGCGAATCCTATTCTCTTCGCAAACTGCGGTACTATATAAGCCATATCGGGCTAACAGGGTCGCATAGCCGCGAGGTGGGCGACAGCTATCACCTCATTGACCTGTCAAAAGAACAGGAACCTTTAATGCTCAGTTGCGATACAGGACGTTTTATCCAGCTCGATTTCCTGCTGGGGATCGATAGTGCGGCTCATTGCAGCGGTGCGCAAACAGGGGCTCTTGATCCGGTGAATGACATGTTCTGGACCTGGAACAGCGGGTATGTGATCTTTAAAATGGAAGGTGAATCAACCGCATCCACTGCCGATCTCAACCGGATCGAGCACCATATCGGAGGGTATAAAGGGGAGCAAAATGTATCAACAGCGGTCAGTTTGAAAATAAGCCAGGCGGAAGCTATCCATATCCGGCCGGGACAAATAACGCATGTTTACATTGCCATGAACCTCGACCACTATTGGACAGGCCCATCTGAGGTTCGTATCAGTGAAAGTCCTTTGTGTACCACCACAGGAGCGCTTGCAAAAAAGATCTCCGCTAACTTCCCAGGCCTATTTTCCATACAACGCATTGAAAACGCTCCTTGATCAGAAAAATCACCATAACGATCACATGCCTGGTTATGCTGTCAGCAGGGCTGGTTGGAAATGGACGCCAGTCTGGCGGACAAATGTTTCCGCCGGATCCCCTGCCCTTCCTCATACCTCCCGGGTGGCCGAAACCCGGGATCAATTATTTTGACAAGAACAAACCGACTGAACAGGGCTTTCAACTGGGGCGCAAATTGTTTTACGATGGACGGCTTAGCAAAGACGGCGAAGTCAGTTGTGCCTCCTGCCACCAACCTTTCGGTTCCTTTGCCACGTACGACCATGACCTGAGCCATGGCGTCAGTAATGCCCTCAGCACCAGAAACGCGCCCGTATTGGTGAACCTGGCCTGGATGAAAGCGTTTCATTGGGATGGTGGCGTGAACCACCTGGAAGTGCAGCCGTTGCACCCCCTGACCGCGCCCAACGAAATGGGCGAAAAACTGGATTCCGTGCTTTGGAAGATCAGGAAGGATACCGCCTACCAGCGAATGTTCAAAGCGGCCTTTGGCGATGCAACGATCAACAGCCAGCGCATGCTGAAGGCATTAGCGCAGTTTACCGGGAACCTCATCAGCTACAACAGCAAATACGATAAAGTACAACGGGGCGAAGCCGTATTTACCGAATATGAACAAAGGGGCTACCAGTTGTTCAAGGCCCAGTGCGCTGCCTGTCACCCTGAACCGTTGTTCACAGATAACAGTTTCCGAAATAACGGATTATCGCTTAACCGTTTCCGTGATATTGGCCGCCAGGGCATAACCGGCCAGCCCGCCGATTCGCTGAAATTCAAAGTACCCACATTACGCAATGTGCAGGTAAGTTTTCCCTATATGCACGATGGCCGGATCTACACGCTTTACCAGGTTGTCGAGCATTACCGCTCAGGAATAGACACCCTGCAGCCCACCCTGGACCCGTTGCTGAGAAAACGTATCGAGATGACCAACAAACAAAAAAATGAACTTGTCTATTTTCTTTATACACTCACCGACAGCAGTTTTATCCGTAACCCGCGCTTCTCACCCGGCAATTATACCGGAACGGCCAGCCCCGACATACATAAAATGAAATAAGTTGCGAAAAAAACAAGAGACGCCGTTTTGGATTGTTCAACAGATATAAATCCTGAGTATCTTTGAAAGGACATCCTTGCATTTCTGTCAACCCTAAATAAAACAACCACTTGAGCGGTATAAAAAAACTGGCGGGGCAAACCCTTTGGTATGGCTTACCGACCATCGCCAGCCGATTCCTGGGCTACCTTATGAATATGGCCCTGCCATTTTTCATAGCGCTGCCCGAAAAAACAGCCGACCTCGTTCAGGTTTACACCATCATCCCATTCCTGAATGTTGTGTACAGTTATGGCATGGAAACCGCCTATTTCCGGTTCTCGCAGACGCACGACAAAACAAAGCTGTATAGCACCCTGTCCATCTCCCTGTTTTTTAGCACCCTTCTTTTTTCTGCAGGTTTGCTGATGGCGCAGGGTTCCATTATTTCAGCGGCCGACCTGCAATCGCACCCCGAATATATACAATGGATGATCGCGATCATCGCCATCGATAATCTCAATACGCTGCCTTTCGCCCTGCTAAGGCAGGAAAACCGGCCAAAAAAATATGCCTTCGCCCGCATTGCCGGGATCGTGGTCAACCTGTTCGTGGTGATCCTGTTCCTGGGCGTGATCCCATCCCTGTTAAAGAAAAACCCCGATAGTATAGTCCGGCTGATCTATAACAAAGACATTGGCCTTGGTTACTATCTGCTGGGGAATCTTTGCGGGAGTTTGTTCACCCTGTTGCTTTTATCCGGGGAGATCCGGCAGGTTCGTTTACGCTTCGACGGTATCTTGTGGAAAGAAGTGATGCGATACAGCGCTCCGCTCATCATCGTAGGCCTGGGCGGCATGGTGAACGATGTACTGAGCCGGCTGATCTACCGCCATGTGGTCCACCTGCCTAAAGTGCAGGCAGATCACGAACTGGGCGTATTCGCCAATATATTCAGGATAGCGCTGCTGATCACCATCATGATCCAGGCCTTCAGGATGGCCGCAGAGCCCTTCTTTTTCAACCAAAGTAAACATGAACATGCCCAACGGACCTATGCCCGTGTGATGAAGTTCTTTGTGATCGCATGCTGTTTCATGTTCCTGCTGATCGGCCTGTTCCTCGATGTTTTCCGATGGATTTTTGAAACCTTTGCCAATCCCCGCTGGACGGAAGGCTTAGATGTGGTGCCCCTCCTGGCCCTGGGCAATATTTTTCTCGGCATCTATTATAACCTGAGCGTCTGGTACAAACTCACCAATAAAAACCTCTACGGCGCTTATATCACCATAGCGGGGGCAGCCATCACCATCGGGCTGAACATCTTACTGATCCCCGTCTGGCATTATACGGGTGCGGCATTGGCCACGTTCTGCTGTTACCTGTTCATGATGGTCAGCAGCTATAAGCTTGGACAGAAACACTATCCCGTTCCTTATGCGGTTAAAAAACTGACTGCCTACGTTGTTCTGGTGGTGCTGATATACCTGGTTCACCTGGCCATGGTCAAATGGATCACCGATGCCTATTGGTTCTCTATCGGAAGCGGGTTGCTCTTTTTCCTGTTCTTCGCCTGGTTCGTTTCAAAAATAGAAGCCAAAGAACTGGCCAGGATGCCTGTCATCGGCCGGTTTATCTATCCTAAAAAAAATCCTGTTCCGCCGTCTCGCGCTGAATAAACAGGTATCAAGACATACTGAACAGGATGGTTGTGTCCTATAAAATATTTTATTGAATTCTCTTGTGGTAAGGTATGTTCTAATGACAGGTTAACACAGGTACAGTGGTCGGTCAGGTTAACTCAGTATTGGAATAAAGCGGGAACTTCAAACAGCGCCTTTAATAATCGCAGCTAAAGTAAGTATAATGTATTAATCATTCACACTTAATTATTCACATTTTATTCATGAATCCTTTCCGCTGCATCTCCCCCATGATTCATCGAAAGCCCTCCGCCGCATCATAATCTCAGCATGTTGTATAAGTAAAAGAACATCAATTCCAAAGGGCGTCGATGATCCCTGCAAAGCGCCAACCGGCTTCCGGAATACGCTGGCGGTTCATATCGGCATACCCCATTGATGCTGCCACGAGGGTAAGCTGGCCGGGTTCGCAATGGAATGGAAGTTCGATATCCCGGGCAGGGAAAAGTGTGTCTGTATAAGGCAATTCAAATGAATATTCATACTGCCGGTTAAGTTTCGGATCATGCATATCGCAAGCCACCACCATCAACTGTACATGCAGGAAGGGGTATTTGTCTGACATGGACATATAGGCCGGGTTACAGGGGGGTACCTTCAATGTCAGAATCCCATCGGGCGTACGTTCCACAGCCAGGTAACCGATCAGGTTGAACTTGATATCATCCTGGTCAAACAGGTTCATCCCTTTCAAATGGGGCATGCCGCTTGCCGGGCTTACAGTTGACAGGTTATTTTCCCGAAGCATCGCATACAAGGCGTTGTTCAGCCGGTACATCAGCTTGCGGTTTTTGGGTTCATTGAGAATGGGGGCCAGCATTTTACGGAAGCGGGCCGATAAGCCGGAAGCCTTGCCAAAATGTCCTCCGTTCTCAACTGCAATGGCGGCCTGTGTTCCGGTGCGGCCTTTGGAACGTATGCAGAATTTGTCTTTCCATTTGTAAAAAATGATATCACCTACCGTGCCGGTGATCGCCGTGTCTTGTTGCTTAGCCATACTGATACATTTAAGGGGTTACAGAACCGATCGCCTGGGCTTATCGATTCGGCGTAATCTAACGCAGATGATGCAAAATTAACCCCGATCGTGCTTATTCCCCGTCTTACTGCTCCGGTGTTGATATGTTACGAAAAGAGGTGGAAAACCATGAAGTTCTGCAAATAGAAAAAGCCGGGAACTATCCCGGCCTCATCAAATGAATTTCGTTAGACTACATGTTCCTTCGGTATTGTCCGCCTACGCTGTAGAGTGCATTGGTGATTTGTCCCAGTGAACAATATTTGACGGTTTCCATGAGTTCACGGAAAATATTTCCGTTTTGCATGGCCACCTGTTGCAAACGGTGAAGCATAAGTGCAGATTTCTCGGCATGCCTTTGTTTGAATGCCTCCAGGGTGGAGATCTGGAATTCCTTTTCCTGGGTGGTAGACCTGATCACTTCCCCCGGCAGCACCGTTGGGGAACCCTGCTTGCTAAGGAAGGTATTGACACCCACGATCGGATATTCACCCGTATGTTTCAGCGTTTCATAATGCAGGCTTTCTTCCTGGATCTTATTACGCTGGTACATCCTTTCCATGGCGCCCAGTACGCCGCCCCTTTCGGTGATGCGGTGAAATTCAGACAATACGGCCTGTTCCACCAGGTCGGTGAGTTCTTCGATCAGGAATGAACCCTGGTTAGGGTTTTCATTTTTTGCGGTTCCCAGTTCGCGGTTAATGATCAGCTGAATGGCCATGGCCCGGCGCACGCTCTCTTCCGTTGGTGTGGTGATGGCTTCGTCGTATGCGTTGGTGTGCAGGGAATTGCAGTTATCGTAAATGGCATACAGGGCCTGCAGGGTTGTGCGTATATCGTTGAAATCGATCTCCTGCGCATGGAGGCTCCGCCCGCTCGTTTGGATATGGTACTTGAGTTTCTGGCTGCGGCTGTTCGCTTTGTATTTGAACTTCATCGATTTGGCCCATATCCTCCGCGCCACGCGGCCAATGACGCTGTATTCAGGGTCCATCCCATTACTGAAGAAGAAAGACAGGTTGGGTGCGAAATCATCGATATGCATGCCGCGGCTGAGGTAATATTCAACATAGGTGAACCCGTTGGCCAATGTAAAGGCCAGTTGGGTGATCGGGTTGGCGCCGGCTTCCGCAATATGATATCCGCTGATACTGACACTGTAAAAATTCTGTACCTGGTGGTCGATGAAATACTGCTGCACGTCGCCCATGAGCTTTAATGCAAACTCGGTGGAGAATATGCAGGTGTTCTGGGCCTGGTCTTCTTTCAAAATATCCGCCTGTACGGTGCCCCGGACAGTAGATAAGGCTTTGGCCTTGATCTGTTCATAAACATCGGCTGGTAACACATCGCTGCCACTCAGCCCCAGGAGGCGAAGTCCAAGGCCGTCGTTGCCCTGTGGCAAAGCCCCGTCAAGCCCGCCTTTGACCGGTGTCACCAAATGACCATCAACTCCCTGGTATTTGGGCAGGGACGATAGATCGTATCTCGATTCAATCAGTTTATTGACCTGATCCCGGAGTCCGTTTTCCAGGATGTATTTCTCGCATTGCTGATCAATGGCCGCATTCATAAAAAAGGCCAGAATGATCGGTGCGGGTCCGTTAATCGTCATACTAACGGAGGTCTTGGGGTCACAAAGGTCGAATCCGCTGTATAATTTTTTGGCATCATCCACCGTGGCGATGCTTACCCCGCTGTTTCCCACTTTACCGTAGATGTCTGGCCTGTATGCAGGATCTTCCCCATACAAGGTCACGCTGTCAAATGCCGTGCTGAGGCGTTTGGCCGGCTGTCCCTGGCTGACATAATGGAAACGCTTGTTGGTTCGTTCTGGGCCACCTTCACCGGCAAACATCCTCGTGGGGTCTTCCCCTTCCCTTTTCAGCGGAAACACGCCGGCCGTGTAAGGAAACTCTCCCGGTACGTTCTCCTGGAGTTGCCAAAACAGTATATCACCCCAGTCTTTGTAAGCAGGCAGGATCACTTTTCGGATAATCGTTCCCGATAGGCTCTTATGCGTCATTGGCTGACGGATGATCTTATCCCTCACCTGGAATTCATAATGCTCCTTTCCATATTTTTCTTTGAGCGCGGGCCATTCGGTAACCAATTTCCGGCAGGCCGGATCCAGTTTATCTTCGATGGAAAGACGCAGGGTGTCCAGTTCCTGTTTCAATGTATCGCTGACCTGCATGACCATTGGATCCTGGAGGATCCCCGCCGTTCCTGTCAGCTGGTACCATTGCGATGCCAGCTTGCTTTGTTCTGCCGCCCAGGCATCATATTCACTGATGGCCTCTGCAATTTCAGACAGGTACCTTACCCTTTTAGGGGGAATGATGGTAGACTGGCTGCTGGTATCGCGGGTATGCGGGTGATGGATGATCTCACCGTGAAAAGATACCTGTGTTTTCTCTTTCACTTTTTCCATCAGCCTTTCAAAAAGTTCATTCACGCCCATGTCGTTGAACTGTGCGGCGATGGTACCAACAACGGGGAGATCTTCGTCTTTCGCCGTCCACAACTGGTGGTTGCGTTTGAATTGTTTGCGTACATCATGTAACGCATCGAGGGCGCCGGCCTTATCGAATTTATTGATGCAGACCACATCGGCGTAGTCGAGCATATTGATCTTTTCAAGTTGCGAGGGCGCACCGTATTCAGGCGTCATCACATACATGCTCACATCGCAGTAATCGAGTATGGAAGCATCACTCTGCCCGACCCCGGCACTTTCCAGGATGATAAGGTCGTAACCGGCTTCGCGGCAGATATCGATCGCATCCTGTACATACTTACTCAGAGCCTTATCGCTTTCCCTGGTGGCCAGGCTGCGCATATAAGCCCGGGGCGAAGAGATGGCGTTCATGCGTATGCGGTCGCCCAAGAGGGCGCCACCGGTTTTTTTCTTACTGGGGTCGACGGAAATGACCGCAATGGTTTTATCGGCATACGTGTGCAGGAAACGGCGGACGATCTCGTCCGTCACGCTGCTTTTACCTGCGCCGCCTGTACCGGTTATGCCCAGCACCGGGATCCTTTTTACTGTAACGGCATCCAGGTTAACGGTGACGGGTATGCCATTTTCCGCGTTCGTGATCTTACGTGCGATCTCCCGTACATCCTTAACTTCACCCAGGGTCATGGGAGTGGGGTAATGGCCCTGGCCGTTCAGTGGAAAATCACACTGACGGATGACATCTTCGATCATACCTTCCAGCCCCATCTTTCGTCCGTCATCGGGGCTGTAAATCCTGGTAATGCCATACTGGTGCAGTTCTTCGATTTCCGAAGGGAGGATGGTACCACCACCGCCGCCGAATATTTTGATATGGCCGCAGCCATTCTGATCGAGCAGATCTTTCATGTATTTGAAGAATTCCACATGACCGCCCTGGTAGCTGGTAATGGCAATACCCTGCACGTCTTCTTCTATGGCACATTCCACAATGTCGGCCACGCTGCGGTTATGGCCGAGGTGGATGATCTCTGCGCCTTTGCTTTGAAGAATGCGCCGCATGATATTGATCGCTGCGTCATGACCGTCGAAGAGTGAAGCGGCCGTTACAATACGTACTTTCTGCCTGGGAGTGAAACTCATATAAGCTTATTTCGAATCGTTCGTTAGTCGTTCCCCAATACGGGGTATCAAGAACAGGGCGTAAAATTACAGATTCCCTTTGTCAATCGGAACTGGCGGGCTTTCCGCCTCTCATGCGGAAGGTCAACGCGGCAAATTCAGCAACAGATAGTGTTTCCGCCCGACGGTCGAACAGGGGATCCTGCAATTCATCCGCGTCAAACAGTGATTTGAGGGCATTCCTCAATGTCTTTCGGCGTTGGTTGAATGCCGTTTTGACCAGGAGGGTAAACGACCTGTCTGACCTCGCCTGTAATGGTTCCTTCTTCCTGCGCAGCCTGATCACACCGCTCATCACCTTGGGCGGCGGGTTGAAACAGCCGGGGCTCACATCAAACAGGTATTCCACATCATAATAAGCCTGTATCAGTACGCTCAGCACGCCGTAAACCTTGGTACCTGGCGCAGAAGCGGCCCTTTGTGCCACTTCTTTCTGAAACATTCCTATGACGATCGGCACCAGTTCTTTCCATTCGATGATCTTAAATACAATTTGCGTGGAAATATTGTAAGGGAAATTCCCCACCACGGTAAATGGCTGGTCGAAGGGTGCCTGGATATCTAGAAAACTCTTGTGGATGATCTTTCCACGGATAGCAGGAAATTGCTGGTTGAGGTACTGTACTTTTTCGTCATCCAGCTCTACGGCCATGAAGTCGATGCCTGGCAGTAGTAGTAGTTCTTTGGTCAGTGCACCTGCACCCGGCCCAACTTCCAGCAACCTGTCAAACGGATCCATTTTCAACGCTTCCACGATCCTGCGGATCATATTTTCATCCCGCAGGAAATGCTGACCGAGCGATTTTTTTAACGTGTACATGATAACAAAAGTAAGCAGAACAGGGCACTGGAAATAATAAACCCCGGGAAGAAACCCAGGGTTTCACTCAATCATAAACCTGGGTTTGGAGGAACCCAATGCGTTGAGTTGTTCAGTTTAGTATGTTATGTCTATTTCAAAACGATCAGGCTGTTTGTCAGCACATCATCCGCCAGCACCACACGCACAGTGTACATGCCTTTGGGCAATTTCCGGAGAAGCTGCAGGTAGAATTCGTTTTCACCTTCTTTAACGCTGATGGCTTCATGACAACGTAACCGGCCTTTTTTATCAAGTACCTGTATTTCCCCCTTTCCTTCCCGGACGGCATACACATGCAATGCTGCATAAGTTCGGGCAGGGTTAGGTGAAACAGACATCGAACTGTATTCGCTGAATGACACGGGAATCACATCGCTCACCTGGTCATCTCCTTCATTCTTTTTGATCAATAAACGGTAATAAGATATCGGCGATTCAGGATCCTGGTCCAGATAAGCAAAGTCTGCCTGAGTTTCGCCATTCGTTTCTAAGGTTCTGCTGTAAATGGTTTGCCAGATCTCCCCGTTGCCGCTTCGCTGTAATTCATACCCTTTGTTTCCTTCCTGGCTGGCGCATTGCCAGTTGATGCTGACCGACTTCCGGTCTCCCTTTAACACCGAAAGCCGGATATCCTGCACGGTGGTCAGTTCCCTGGCATTTAATGGGTCTGCATGATCCTGTTTGATCAGGGTGGTTTTATTGGTGTCCGGTTCGGACGGGTTATTTGCGGGATGGAACGATGAGCGGTAGACAGATAAAACAGTGTTTTTGGGCAACAGATCACCGGCTGAGCCGGCAGGTGAAGACTGGCATCCTGTATCTATGCCGCAACATGCGTAACCAGGCAGGTATAGTAACCCGCCTAATAACAGCCAACAAGATAAAATCTGTTTCATGTTCATACAAAAAACAATTCCTTTCACATTAAAACACATGTGCTACTTCATTCATATAACGATTAATTAAGTTGATTATTATATACTTAGGGCAAAAAGTCGTTTCTCCCAACAGCAACCGGACCGGCGCCAGTGGATTGCCGATCACTCCCTACCGTCCTGTAAGCCAATAATTTGTATTTTTACGCCTAAATCAGTTGATTATGCACGCTTTGCCAGACAATAAACCGATCATTGGAATCAGTTGCGGAGATGTTAACGGAATAGGCATCGAAGTGATCCTGAAAACTGTGAGCGACAGCCGGATACTGGAATTTTGCACACCGGTCATCTTTGCCAATAACAAGGTGTTGAATTTCTACCGAAAAGGCCTTCCTGAAGCCAACATCAACTTTTTCATAATCAAAGACCAGAGCCGCGTCAATCATAAACAGGTCAATGTATATAATTGCTGGGAAGAAGAGGTCAATATCACGCCGGGCATCCTGAATGACATTGGCGGTAAATATGCCGTGATCAGTCTCACCATGGCTGCGGAAGCTTTGAAGGAAGGAAAGATCCACGGATTAGTTACAGCGCCGATCCATAAAAAGAACACGCAAAGCAGCCAGTTCGACTTCACCGGTCATACGCCCTACCTGAAGCATTTATTCGGGGTCAACGATGTTGCCATGATGCTGGTTTCTGAAAACATGCGGGTGGCTCTCCTCACCGAACATGTTGCCGTAAAAGATGTGGCCGCGCACGTCAGCCGGGAGAAGATCGTCAGTAAACTGCAGATCATCAACCAGTCATTAAAAAAAGATTTCGGTATCACCAAGCCCAAGATTGCCGTACTCGGGCTCAACCCGCATGCCGGTGATGAAGGTTTGATCGGTAAGGAAGAAGAAGAGATCATCAGGCCTGCCGTGAAGGATGCCAAACAAAAAATGGACATCTTCTGTTTCGGACCTTACAGCGCCGACGCATTTTTTGCGCGTGGGCAACACGAAAAATTCGATGCGGTCCTGGCCCTGTATCACGACCAGGGGCTGATCCCTTTCAAATCGCTGGCACATGGGGAAGGCGTCAATTATACGGCAGGGCTTCCGGCCGTGCGTACTTCACCCGACCATGGCGTTGCATTCGATATCGCCGGAAAGGGCATTGCCGACGAATCATCGTTAAGGCAGGCCATCTTTACCTGCATCGATATCCTTCATACCAGGATGGAAATAAAAGACCAGCGCAGGAACCCGTTGAAAAAAATGAGTTCATCGGTTGTGGCCAATGCGGTTGATGAAAAAATCACCGAAGAAGAATAAGTCACTCACGGTTTTGCCTCCACGAAAATACCCGGGGGCAGGGCCTGGTTAACGGAATAGGAAGAGATGGATATTTCCGCTCTTCCTTTTTTATTTTTAACTTTTTCCCTGGCTTTGTCTGCCTGGCTGCCATCGTCAAAATCAAATGTCACACCCTTAGGCAGCTTATAGTCTTTGGTATTAAAGGAAAAAAATATCTTGTCGGGCAGGCCATATTCACTGTATTTCCCATAGTTCATTTCCAGTTCATAGGTGCCGTTTTCGCGGGTTGTTGTCCTGGCTTTCCGGATCAATGCCTGGGCGGGATCAATATAAACGGTAGACAACACCACGTCGCTGTTATCATCGTTGGGCAGCAATTTCGCCACCCTGACCTCTGTTTTTCCCACCATATCCGTACCGGCGTCGATCACCGTAAAATCATTGCTTTGCAGCAACTGGCCCAGGTTAATGCTCACCGCACCTTTGGGTATGAATGAGACGCCTTTTTCGCTTTTGATGCGCAATTTATTGGGCTTGCTGAAATACATGGTGATATTGGCAACCGGCACTTTGAGAAAAGTGACGTTGGTTTTCATTTTACCTTTTGCCTCATAGGTATTCACCTGATCGATCTTTTCCCTGGCCTTCCTGATGAGTTGGTTGATATCGGTTGACTGCGCGCTGGCGGAAAAGGCAAGAAAGAAAACAGCCAGGGTCAACAAAGAGAAGCGTAAATTTCTATTGATCATGATAAGATATCTTTTCGGTTGAAGACATAGGTGGAAATTCCCAACAGCAGTACGATATGACCGATCAGGATGAACAAACTGTTGCGGATGGCGGGCCAGTTTTCCAGGCTTCCTTTGATGGGTTCCCCGTCGGGAGTGGTGGCTATATAAAAGAAGCCCTTCCACCCCACCAGGTATGAAGTGAAAAGCCAGGGCTTGACATTTTTGTCTATGATCGGCACATTGATGTTCGACACAACCGTGAATACGATGACGATGCAAACGGTGGCCACGATCGGCCCTATGGAATTTTCCGCGTAGATCGACAGCAGGATCGCAATTGCTGCGATCACGGTGAGGGCAATGGCCGCGTATCCGAAAGCTGCGACATATCGCCAGATGATATCATCTTTGGTGATCTGCATGATCTGCGACTCTTCGCCTTTCACGCGGAATATCAGCATATCATCCACCCCGAAGATGACCATACTCAGGAGCAGTGCCATAACGGCCATCCATAGGAGCAGTATAACGGTGAATATGAAAGAGGCGATGAACTTCGACATCAACAATTGCGTACGGCTGACGGGCTTGGTCAGCAGCAGTCTTAATGTGCCCATATTGGCCTCCCCGGAAATGGCATCACCGGCTATCAGCGCTACCAAAACCGGAACCTGCACCAGCAGTGTATTCAAAATGATGTAACACATGAAATACCCGTTGATGGCCTTCGACCTGTCTATTTCGAAACTATCCTGCACGCTCTGCATCATGAGGTTCAGGTAGCTGGCGCCATCGGCCTTAAAGGCGAACTGAAAAATGAACACGATCGCCGAAATGGCCGCAAAAGCGATATAGGTACGCGGACGGCGGGAGATTTTATATAACTCGATCTGCAACAGGTTCCACATGCTGTCCTTGGTTAGTTAGTGATAAGAAATATTCCTCCAGCGAATGCCGGGGTTTAATGGAAACGACACCTGCGCCGGAGGCGGCCAGGCGGCTGACGAGTTCTGGCACGCGGGCCTTGTCCATATTGACACGGATCTGCATTCCGTCGGTTACGGGCCGGAGTAATGGATATTCTTTATGGATCAGGGCAATCGCCAGCGTGTTATCGAGCGTTTCAATGGTCACCACCGTGTTCGACGGGCTGAGTAGTTCATGCACATAACCCTCCGCGATCTTGGCGCCCTTGTTGATAATGATCATACGCGTGGCCACCTGTTCGATCTCACTCAGCAGGTGCGAGGAAACCAGTACCGTCTTGCCCATGTCTTTCTTAAGGCTGATGATCAGGTTGCGCATATCGGCGATACCTTGTGGATCAAGCCCGTTGGTGGGTTCATCCAGCAACACCAGCCGGGGGTCGTGGATGAGGGAAACGGCAATACCTAAACGCTGTTTCATACCCTGGCTGAAGGTCTTAACGGCACTGTTCCAGCGATCTGCCAGCCCAACCATGTCGAGCCGCTCCATCAGCAAGGCCCTGCCTGCTCGCCTGCCGCTCATGCGGGCAAAGATCTTCAGGTTATCATAAGCCGACAGGTATTTATACAGATCGGGTCGCTCAATGATCGCCCCCGTTTGAGACATGATCTCGTGACGGTGGGCAGACAAGTCTTTTCCGAAAATCCGGATATTGCCGCCCGTTGGTTTCACCAGGGTTAATAACATCCTTATGGTGGTGGATTTACCTGCGCCGTTCTGGCCGAGGAAACCGTAGACATCGCCATCATAAACGGTAAACGAAAGGTCATTGACCGCATGGACCCCGGGATACTCTTTCGTGAGGTGACTGACCTCGATAATAGGTTGCGTTTCTGGCATGCTGTGTAAAGTTAAACGGATCAGCCAGTAAAAAGTTTATCACAAAGAAAATTATCCGCCTGGCTTCATATATGATTGAAGGGCCTGTACGTAATTTTCAAAAGCGGCAATACCCTTCGACGTCACTTTACACGAGGTCAATGGATAATTATCCCGAAATAGTTTTGTCACCTCGATATATCCTGCATCGCGCAGCTTATTCAACTGCACGCTCAGGTTTCCGGCCGTGGCATTCGTTTTTTCGCGGATAAAGGTAAAATCGGCTTCCCTGAGGCCGATCAACAGACTCATGACAGCCAGCCGGAGCTGTGAATGCAATATGGGATCGAGTTCTTTAAACTCCATGGTTCAGCTTGTTCTTGTTGAATTGAGCCCGCAAAATAAATCCGGGTATCACCCAGGCCGCCACCGCACCCGCAGCCACCAGGAGGTACGTTTCATGGCTTTTGTAAAAAAGGGTTACGATGCACAATAACCAGCAAATGATCCCACCGATGATAAAAGGACTGAATTTATTCATGCACCCGGTAATAAAAGTCGGCATACCGAAGAGTAGCAGCAACAAGGGAAGAACAATATATCCTATATCCGCTATCCCTCCGGCGATCGTCAGTATCAGCACTGCAATGCCAAAAGTCAGCCAAACATATTTATTCATTTCACCGGCATAGGTTTTGGCTGTGCGGTATTTCCTTTCCTTTCTGTCAAAATACAACTGCAGGACAAATGTGATACCCATCAGGAAAAACGGGTTGAAGGGAAATGAAAATCCCTTGACGGCAGACATCAGGTAAGCCAGCACAAAACAAACCACATTGGTCACGCCCCATAAAATAGCGCTCAGGCCGTTCTCATAATAATGGTTCCTTGCCGTCAGGATCATGCTGTTGATGATCTGGATACTTTCTTCATGGGTCAGGTTTTTCTCTTCCATTGTATTGACGTGAGTTTGAATGAAACAAAGGGACCGGTTTTATGAGGCTGTCTATTTCAGGCACTCGGCCAGCGTAGCTTCCGCCTGCTTTCTGCCCCAGGCAGGATGAAGTTCGGAAGCCGGTTTAAAGCGATCATATTTTTCCATGGCCGTTTGAAGCAATGGCATGGCCGGTTTGCAGCCACCGCCAAACTGTTCGGGCGTGTAACGCAACGACTGACCTTTCAGATAATAAGGCCTGGGGTTTGTACTATCCTGTGCCATCGCCAGTTTAAGTTGCTTTTCGCTTTCCGCCCCATACTGCATGTATCGCTGCATGGGATTCACCATCAGCCTAACGCTGGCGATCATGCTGCGCAGGCAACTGATCTCCGAATTGAACGGACTCAGCGAATCGGCCAGGTTGGCCAGCTGCTCTGCCTTGTCGGCTATGGGATCGGTATCAGACTTATCCTTTTGTGCAAAACAAAAATTGACCTGGCAGAAAGATGCATAATAATATGGCAACCACTGGTTCTTTTCCGCCAGGGCGATACGCTCGAAACCATTCGATAACGACAGGAGGCTGGGCGGATTGGAAAAACTGCTGTCGATCGATGAAAGGTTCCTTTTCATGGCATTCAGGAATTTTTCACTGTATTCCATTTGTGCCTGTGCCTGCTGCAAAAACAGCATACAAAATAAGGGGATGATGATCTTCTTCATGTTGATGTATTTATTAAATGAGGTTTTTAAACCATTACAGATTATTGTTGATAGCGTCCTGCGTACGGTCGATTCCGAAGTTCATGAAACAGCCAATGAAAACAAATCTCCTGGAGGGAGGCAG
The DNA here is from genome assembly GCA_046329695.1 of Ferruginibacter sp. Classification (GTDB taxonomy): domain Bacteria; phylum Bacteroidota; class Bacteroidia; order Chitinophagales; family Chitinophagaceae; genus Ferruginibacter. The sequence goes on along the minus strand of JAXLUE010000024.1, from coordinate 5,057 downwards.
AATGGGTACCTTACGGTCACCTGCAGACGAATAATTATACCCAAACACCTGGTTCTGTCCCAGGACATTATTGACCGACAACACCCAAACGATGAATGCTTTCTTGTTTTGCTTACCCAGGTTGGGCAAATAATTCAGGCTGAAGCTAAGGCTGTTAAAGTTGATCGTTTTTCCCTGGTCGCGGACAATGTATTTGCCCTGTGCCTGGTCATATGCCAGGTCGAAATAAGGTCGGCCGCTGGCAAAACTGTAACTGGCATTAAAGCCCGTTTTCCACGGAAGGACAAATTTTTTCATGACCAGCGAAGCGGTATGTTTTGCCGCAAAATTGGGTTGCATGGAAACCGGGTAATTCAGAAAATCCCTTTTGGTATCCAGCAATGAATACGTGATCCAGTAATCAAAATTGGGGATGGTCTTCCTGTCTCGCCAGAAAAACTCAACCCCGCGAGCATAGCCGTAACCGTTATTCGATGCGGCCACTAAGCGCCCAATGGCATTGTTGGCCGTTTTAAACAGGTTGTCATAATTCTTATAAAACAACTCTGCCCGAAAGGTACGCTGGTTGTCGATTTTCTGGTATTGAAGGATGTAATGGGTTGACCTGGCATAACCAAGATCGGAATGGAAGGCCGGCAGGTAACGTCTTTCCGGATTTTGGTAAAAAATGCCATAAGCAAAGGAAGCCTGGCTGTTGTCCGGGAATTTATACGCCAGAGAGGCGCGGGGCGCCAGGTTCCAGCGTTTCATCAGGGAGGAATACTCCAGTCGTCCGCCGAGCCTGACCGCAACATCGTTGGTCAGGTAAAAATCGGTTTCCGCAAATCCGGCCGAAAGGTTATCGGTGACCGTTTCAGGATATGCCTGACCGTTATAATCTGTAAACACGGTTTTTTCACGGCTGTAAAATTGATCGGCGCCAAAACGGAGGGTGTTCATACCTTTCCATCTTTTTTCCAAAACCCAGCGGGCCTGTGCATACCTGGCGGTCGAAATGAGGCCGTAATTCTTAAACGCCCAGTTGCCTGCCACACTCAAAGGAAGTTTTTCACCATCTTCATCCTGCAAACCGTTATTGATATTGTCTTTATTGGTACTGTAACTTAAAGCCAGGAATGATTTCCAGCGGCGGCCCAGGTTTTCTTTCCAGTTGATGTTATGGTATGTATTGAGATTCTCGATATCAAATGCGTTCTGCAGGGGAATGGAATCAATATCCCCGGCCCTGAAACCTGTTTTATTCCAGCTCAGGTACCCGTAATATTTGACGAACCCGCCCGTTTTTGTTTTGAACCGGAAGTTAGCATCACCCTGGTGGTAGGTGGGCGATTGATAAAAATCCTGCCGCTGTTTGATCACGGCAAAAGCAGGCGCCAGGTTTGTATAATTATATGTGAACCCCCAGGAAGATCTTTTGTCTTTACCCAGTTTCTGTATCCCGCCACCCACACCTATGACCGATACCGACAGGTCGGCGGATGTTTTTTCCGGCAAGTCCTTTGATTCCAGTATCAATGCCGATGAAAGCGCTTGCCCGTATAAAGCCGAATAACCCCCTGCACTGAATACCGTGCCTTTGAAAAGAAATGGGTTGAACCGTCCACGGGTGGCGATACCCGGAAGGCTGCTGAAAAAAAAGTTATTGACCAGCATACCGTCGATGAATATCTTGCTTTCGGTGGCCGTTCCACCCCTGACAAACAAACCCTCGGCCTCTCCAACCTGCTGAGTACCAGGAAGGGTTTTCAAAGCCCCCACTATATCGGCATTGGCCCCGGCTGTTGTTACCACATCAAGCGAGGTCAGTACCGTGGTCTTTTTCTGGTCGCTGGCTTCAAATGCCCCCGCGGTGATCACCACCGCCTTCAGTTCGGTGATCAGTTCCCGGGTGGCGATATCGATCCTGATCGGGGCGGATTCAATAGTTATATTTTTCTGATATGTGTTGTACCCTGATAAACTGGCAACGATCACCTGTGACCCTTTTTCATATGTTTCAAAATTGTAATATCCAGACGAGTCGGTCGTGGTGCCATCGTAGGTATCCTTTAAAATAATACTGGCACCTGCCAGGGGATTATTTTTGCTGTCGGTCATTTTACCGGATATCCTGACCTGTGCAATAATAGAAATGGGGGCCAAAATAAGGAGAGCAATGAGCCTGAATTTCATTACGGTAAATTTATTTCAAAAATAAAGTAGTTTATTTTGTAAATCAAATTAAATTTTAGTCTTTCCCGGATTTTGCGCAAGGGAACTGGGTGCAAAATTCAGAAATTAAATCATCTTATAAATTGTTTATCAATTTTTTACGGATGATAATAATTATTATTTTGTATGGACGGGTTACCAGGCAGACTTATTCACAAAGGCAAAAAATTATTTGTTTATGTGGGGGCAATTTGTAATTTAGCAACAGAATTTAATGGGTTAGTAAGTACAAAGGGTCAGCAGAAATGTTGACCCTTTTACTTTTTCGGAATGAATAATCTTCCATTACAATTATAGTCATTGACCTAGGGTTGCTATGATGATGATCATAACACACCGATGCATGTCTTCTTCATGCGCTTCTTTTTTTCTTTTCCTTTTTGCCACTACTTTTACTTCATGAGTAAATCGAAGTCGGCTTTTTTTTGTCAGCATTGCGGATATGAAAGTGCCAAGTGGTTAGGTAAATGTCCTTCCTGTGAACAATGGAACAGTTTTGTAGAAGAGGTGGTTGTCAAAGGAACGGATAAGAATGAAAAAGAAAGCTGGAAGAATTATCATGACCAGGAAGGTACCCGTATGAAGACCATCTCGATCAATGATGTGAGCAGTGCGGAAGAAAAGAGGATCATTACCCCGGATCCGGAATTGAACAGGGTATTGGGTGGTGGGATTGTCAGGGGCAGCATTGTACTGGTAGCTGGCGAACCGGGTATTGGCAAATCAACGCTGTTCCTGCAGAACGGACTCATGCTGAAAGACGAAATCACTTTATACATCAGTGGTGAAGAGAGCGAACAACAGATCAAGATGCGGGCTGAACGCATTGGCATCAGTCATGATCGTTTTTTTCTGCTGACGGAAACCAACACGCAGCAAATATTCAAGGAGATCAAGAAACTCAAACCACAACTTGTCATTATAGATTCCATACAAACCCTGCAATCGCCTTATGTGGAATCATCACCTGGCAGTGTCAGCCAGATCAGGGAATGCGCCGCCGAGATGCAGCGATTTGCAAAAGAAACGGGCACGCCGGTTTTCCTCATCGGTCATATTACAAAAGACGGCAGCATTGCAGGCCCCAAGATCCTGGAACATATGGTGGATACGGTATTGCAGTTCGAAGGCGACCGGCATTATGCCTATCGTATCCTGCGTACGATCAAGAACCGGTTCGGGTCTACCGCCGAACTGGGTATTTATGAAATGACCGGCCAGGGCATGCGTGCGGTCAGTAACCCCAGCGAGATACTGATCACCCAGAAAGAAGACCAACTGAGTGGCATAGCCATTGCCGCCACCATGGAAGGCATGAGGCCCCTGCTGATCGAAACACAGGCGCTTGTCACTCAAAGTGTTTATGGAACCCCGCAACGGACCGTCAGCGGATTCGACCTCAGGAGGCTGCAGTTATTACTGGCCGTATTGGAAAAAAGGGGTGGATTTCATTTTGGCGTCAAAGATGTATTTGTGAATATAGCCGGCGGCATAAAAGTCGAAGACCCTTCGATTGATCTCGCGATCGTCTGCGCCATGCTGAGCAGTTATGAAGACGTACCCATACCACAGGGCATCTGTTTTGCAGGAGAGGTTGGTTTAAGCGGAGAGATCCGTGCGGTGAACAGGATCGAACAACGCATTGCCGAAGCTGAAAAATTGGGATTTGAAAAGATCATCGTCAGCAAATATCATGGAAAGGCCATGGAAAAGATCGCCCACCAGATTGAAGTGGTGGCCCTGGGTAAAGTGGAAGAAGTATACCAGTTCCTTTTCTGATGCTGCAGCAAATATCTCTTAGGAAAAAATATAAACCCCTGCCCTTCCCTGTTACCCATTTTGTAAATATCCCGGCAGGCTCAAGGCATTGTATATTATTTCAGGTTAACTGAATAAAGTTCAGCCGGCATATGCACATTTGACACGACGGGTTTGTAATATGCATGCTTGTCTGCATCATGTCATTCATCAACCATATCGTTTCAGATATACTGCATACCTTTTATCCGCATGTATGTACCGGATGTGGTTCCGATATGATTTCCAGGGAACAATTACTTTGTTTACCCTGCCTGGCCAGTTTGCCCCATACCCGTTTTGCCTTTTACCCTGGAAATGATATTGAGCGGATATTTACCGGCAGGATGCCCGTTGTGGCAGCACACAGTGAATGTTATTTTTCCAAGGGACAACTGATCCAGCAACTGATCCATCACCTCAAATATCATGGCAACAAAGCCATCGGCATCTACCTGGGTGAAATGGCAGGAAGGAGTTTACTGACCAGCGGACGATTCCAGGGCATTGATTATATCATTCCGATGCCACTGTTCGCCGATAAGGAATTCAAGAGGGGGTATAACCAGGCCGCCGTGATCGGTGAAGGTATCAGCCTGGCGATCAACGTACCTCAACCCATTGGATGGGTGATCCGGCAAAGGCCCACGGAAACGCAAACCCGTAAACACCGGACCGAAAGATGGGAAAATGTGCGGGGCAGTTTCCACCTGACAAAACCTGATGCGCTCCGGGGCCGTCATATCCTGCTGGTGGATGACGTCATCACTACCGGCGCCAGTATTGAGGCCCTGGGGTCGGCGATACTGGATTGCCCCGGCACCCGTATCAGCATCGTATGCCTGGCCCATGCAGATAAATGATCACCCTCATCTGCTTCAATGGAATCCAGTACATTTGAAGCATGAAGATGTTTACCGGATGGCCGGCCGTTATCCTGCTGGTCTTACTATCCTGTTATTCCTGCAAAAAAGAAACATTTAACCGAAGCCCTGATGCCAGCCTGCGCATCAGCGCCGATTCATTGAAATTCGACACCGTATTCACCA
>JAXLUE010000023.1:0-47132 GCA_046329695.1 Ferruginibacter sp. | reverse complement strand
TGAAGCCGGCAGCGGCCTGAGTAAAGAAGAGATCGAAAAGATGAAGAATGAAGCGAAGGCCAATGAAGCTTCGGATAAAGCGGAGAAAGAAAAAGTGGAAAAGATCAACCAGGCCGACAGCATGGTCTTCCAGACTGAAAAGCAACTCAAAGAATACGGTGATAAAATATCTGCCGATAAGAAAGCAGGTATTGAACATGCGCTCAACAACCTGAAAGAAGCCCATAAGGCCCAGGATATTGCCCGCATCGATGCTGCCATGGAGGCTATGAACACAGCCTGGACGGCCGCCAGCGAGGAAATTTATAAGGCCACGCAAGAAGCAGGCGCCGCTCCTCAGAATGGTAATACCGCTGCAGAAGGTGCTCAGGCGGCCAATTCAGAAAACGTTACCGACGCAGAATTCGAAGAGGTTAAATAAGCAGTTTCATATTAACCATACCAACCGCGGCCTACAAGCCGCGGTTTTTTTATACTTGGTCAAATGCACGTGGTCGGAAAGATCGTCATTGCAAAAAGGTCGGTGCATACGGGCATTCAACCGTGAAACTATTTTAACCTTTGAAACCTTTAATTTATATTTGCCCTCCCGGAACGTTAGCTCAGTTGGTTTAGAGCATTACTTTGACAGAGTAGGGGTCACTGGTTCGAGTCCAGTACGTTCCACAAAACCCGTCATTAACTGGCGGGTTTTTATTTTACCCGCCTGGCATGTTAAGTCTTTGGGGAGGGAATAAAAAAACCGCTATCGAAATCGACAGCGGTTATGGTATATTGTAAAGTTCTGGTATTACATCAAGTCCAGCGCCATAGCAAAAAAGGTCACATTAAATGGCAGTACCATCGAGCAGTATCCTCCTCCGATCGCATATACTCCGTAGAAAGCTACAAGGGATAACAAAAAGAGGATCCAGTACAGTCCGGTAGATTTTTTGGCTTTTTCCATGAACGGGTTATTTTTTGCAAATATAATGGCAAAGATCGGATTCTTTCAAATTTTCGAACCCTTAAAAATCAATCCATTATTTTGCCCTATTTCTTTAAATTGCCGTTTAAAATGTACTTTTTACATGATCTGCCACTTCTATATCAGATATAAGACGAATTACGGACAATCGCTGGTCATCCGCGTTGAAATGGGTGAAGGGATCGAGCCAAAGGAATATGAATTGAAGTATCTCAATAATGATTACTGGTCGGGTAATTTTGATACCGAAGAATGGGGAGCGCAGGATACTGTCAGGTACCAGTATATTTTACGGGAACAGGGAAGAGGCGATCGCTGGGATCTGTGCCGAAATCGGAATATCCAGCTTAAAAAGATCGATACGAATGAATTATACATACTGGACGACTGGCAGGAATATCATTATGAAGAAACCGTTTTTAGTACCAAGCCATTTTCGCAGGTTTTTGAGGGAGTGAGGTCAAAGGACGTAACAGCCAAAAAGCCTACCCATATTTTTGAGGTGCGCACCTCACACCTTCCGGACGATAAAATATTGTGCATTTGTGGCGCAGGCAAAAAACTGAATGATTGGGACCTGGAATCGCCCGTTTTGATGAAGAGGAAGAAAAGCACCTGGTCGGTCAAGCTCAACCTTTCAAAAGAAAAATTTCCCCTGGAGTATAAATTCGGGGTGTATAACCCACACCTGAAAAAAGCCATTTTCCTGGAAGAAGGTAACAACCGGATATTGAACCAGGTGGGCGACAAGAATGCGGTCAATCTGCTCAATCAATTCACTCAATTCAGGCAATACAGTTGGAAGGGCGCCGGCGTAAATGTGCAACTTTCTTCCCTCAAATCGGAACAAAGCTGGGGCATCGGGGATTTTACAGACCTTAACCTGCTGACCGACTGGTCGGTTAACACCGGCATCAAAATGATCCAGCTCCTGCCGATCAATGATACGATCGCTTATCACGACAGGAGAGATTCGTATCCCTATTCCGCCATTTCCGCTTTTGCGCTCCATCCTGTTTTCCTGAATGTGCACAAGCTGGCCACCGCGGCCAATGTTGAAATCCCTGATAAAATGCTCAGTGAAATAGCCAGGCTGAATGATCTTGGACACCTGGATTATGAAGGGGTTTCAAAGATCAAACTGGAGGTGATCAACCTGGTCTATCAGAAAGAAAAATATAACTTCAAAGATGATTTTGGCTATTTCGACTTCTTTGACCTGAACCGGCACTGGCTTGTTCCTTATGCCGCATTCTCTTATCTCAGGGATAAATATAACAGTCCCGATTATACGAACTGGGGCGAGCACAGCGTTTATGACGAAAGCCTGGTGCAGGATCTTGTTAGTCCGGATAAGGCACATTATGACGAGGTCGCCATTCATTACTTTACCCAATACCATCTTCACCTGCAACTACTCGACGCCGTAGAGTACGCGCATAAGAATCATGTGATCATCAAAGGCGACCTGCCCATTGGCGTTGGCAGGCATAGTGTTGATACCTGGATGTATCCTCAGTTATTTCATATGGATATGCAGGCCGGCGCACCACCTGATGCATTTACCGTGAAAGGACAAAACTGGAGTTTCCCAACGTACAACTGGGAAGTCATGCGTAATGACAACTATGCGTGGTGGCGTTTGCGCATGGAGCATATGAGTAACTATTTTGATGCCATTCGTATTGACCATGTACTGGGCTTCTTCCGAATATGGAGTATCCCGATGAATGCCGTGGAAGGCATTTTTGGCAGGTTCATCCCTACCATACCATTATATGCAGATGATTTCACCAGGTCTGGTTTGTATTTTGACGAATCGCGCTTGTGTGAACCGTATATCAATGATGATATCATACATCAGTTCTTTGGTGAGCATGCAAATTGGGTTCGCGAAAAATTCCTGCAAGGCCATTCCTTCAAAATGGCATTCAATACCCAACGAAAGGTTGATGAGTATTTCAGCAAGAACCCTGATAAGGCTTTTCTGAAGCAGCCTTTGTTCGACCTGCTTTGTAATGTCATCCTGCTTCGTGACGAGGACAGGAAGGGGGCATTTCATTTCCGCATCAGTATGCAGTCAACCTTGTCGTACAAGCATTTGACAGGTTATGAGCAGAATATCCTGAACCAGATGTACCAGCGATATTTCTTTGAAACGCAGAATGGGTTGTGGCATGAGGAAGTGCAATCCAAACTGGATGCCATCCAACAGGGGTCGAGTATGCTGATCTGTGCGGAAGATTTGGGTATGGTGCCGGAAATGGTAGAAGATGTGCTTCGCGAGAGAGAAATGCTGTCGTTACAGGTACAACGCATGCCCAAAGTTTCCACCGATCAGTTTACCCATCCTGGAAACGCCTCATACCTCACGGTAGTCACTCCATCCACGCATGATATGAGCACCGTTCGGCAGTGGTGGGAAGAGGACAGGAGCAATACGCAACTTTTCTTTAACCAGATTTTGGGGCATTACGGTGAAGCTCCTTACTATTGTGAACCCTGGGTGGCCCGCGACATCGTCCTGCAGCATTTGCGCTCTCCGGCCATGTGGGCTGTATTCCTCCTGCAAGACCTGATGGCCGTCAACAATGAGGTCCGCCGGGAAAACCCGAATGAGGAGCGCATCAATATTCCGGCAGATCCCAATCACTACTGGAATTACCGCATGCATTGCACGATAGAATCGTTGCTGAATAAAAAGGATTTCTGTAATGAACTCCGCCAGATGGTGGTGCACGCGGGACGATAACATTCTATATGGAGGTCAGATATAAAGCCGTTGAATCGCCTTTCAGGCACCCTTTTACGATATCGAAAGGGACCAAGACCCATCAGCCGGCACTGATCGTGGAACTAAAGCACTTTAGTATCAGGGGATATGGGGAAGCCCCCGCCATCAGTTATTACCATATTCCGGTTGATAAGATGATCGCTGACCTGGAGTCAAAGCGATCGCTCATCGAGAAGTTCGCATTTTCAGACCCCGAACGTTATTGGCATTACCTGCACCACCTGTTTCCCCAAAATCCATTTCTTGTTTGCGCGCTGGATATGGCAGCCTGGGACATCTTTGGAAAGATCAAACGCAAACAGCTGCATCAATTATGGGAACTTGATATATCACGGTCACCCTTAACCGATTATACCATTGGAATCGACAGTATGGATAACATGCTGAATAAAATGAGGGAAATGCCCTGGCCAGTTTATAAGATCAAAGTTGGTATGGAGAATGATGTGGATATGGTGGCTTCACTCAGAAAACATACAGATGCCATTTTCCGGGTTGATGCCAATGAAGGCTGGTCCCTCGAAGAGGCATTGGAAAAAATTCCCCGGTTGAAAGAATTGGGCGTAGAGTTGGTGGAACAGCCATTAAAGAAAGGTGACTGGGAAGGAATGAAAATATTGTTTGAGAGATCGGCGCTTCCTTTATTCGCTGATGAAGCCTGTGTGAAAGAAGATGATGTGCAGCGATGCGCTGGTCATTTCCACGGCATCAATATTAAGCTGACCAAGTGCAGCGGGATCACTCCTGCGCGAAGAATGATCAAGCAGGCCAGGGAGTTGGGCATGCAGGTCATGGTAGGCTGTATGAATGAAGGCGCCATCGGTACTGCTGCGATCGCCCAACTGGCGCCCATGCTGGATCATGTTGATATGGACGGGCCCTTGCTACTCACAGGGGATAGCGCACGTGGGGTGCAATTCGACCAGGGAAAGATCCTGTATAATGACTTGCCCGGGTTGGGTGTGGAGTTGAATGAAGGGGTGCTGTTTGTATGATGAACGTTTTTTGTTTCGTTTTTTATCAGGTTTAAGTAAAGTCAAAAAGCACGAGGTTCATCATGTAGTATTTAATCAGAGCTGTGTCCTATGTTTTTTAGATATACATTCAAGGTGCCGGGCGTTATTATTAGATGATTGTGAACAGCTATATAAATGTCTTCCGCAACCCACAGAACACATGATACCTATGAAGCCCATTGAGCCCATTAGAACTTTTTGCTTGATCCTTAAATTATAAATCCCATTTATCCATGACCCCTGAACGTGAAAAAAGACTGACGGATGTGCTTGTGAAGCGCCAGCCAAATCTGACCGTTGTATTGGAGAATGTATTCGATCCGCACAATATTTCCGCCGTTATGCGTACCTGTGATGCAGTTGGCATCCAGGAGATCTATGTTCTGAATACCAGGATCCCGCGGCACAAAAAGTGGGGAGCCAGGAGCAGTTCCAGCGCGGCCAAATGGCTGACGGTACACCAGTTTTCGGATACGGAAGCTTGTTTTGAGGCTTTGCGTAAAAAATATCATAAAATATATTGTACGCACCTGAGCCAGGATGCGGCTAATCTCTATACGCTCAATCTGACCGAATCCGTGGCCCTTGTTTTTGGGAATGAGCATGCCGGCATATCGGAAGAGCTGATCCATTTATGCGATGGCAACTTCATCATTCCGCAGGTTGGGATGATACAGTCGCTCAATATTTCCGTGGCCTGCGCGGTGACAGTTTATGAAGCATTCCGACAGAAATTGCAGGCAGGTCATTATGAACAGTCCTCATTACCCGACGAAATCATGCAACAATTAAGACAGGAATGGGGTTTTATTGAGGAAGACTGATCTTCCGACTCATCAATTATTGATAAAATGTTGATCCCTGGGCAATCATATATTTTCCCGCCTGTTGAAGAGGCCGATGCGGATGGATTGCTTGCCGTGGGAGGAGACCTGAGCCCGGCATGTTTACTTGATGCATACCGGAGGGGTATTTTTCCCTGGTATAACGAGAACGAACCCATCTGTTGGTGGAGCCCTGATCCCCGCTGCGTGTTATTTCCGGAAAAACTGTACGTTTCTGCCAGTATGAAACAGGTGCTGCGTAAACAGCCTTTTTTGTTTACGATCAACAAGGCCTTTCGCGAAGTGATGGAGTCGTGCAGGCAGGCAGATCGGGGTGAAGGCCAGGGCACCTGGATACAGCCTGACATAATAGCGGCATATAGCAGGCTGCATGAACTTGGCTTTGCCCTAAGCGCAGAAACTTGGCAAAACGGAAAACTGGTAGGCGGATTGTATGGTATTCAGCTTGGCAAGGTTTTTTTTGGTGAAAGTATGTTTCACTCGGTATCCAACGCCAGTAAGGTTGCTTTTATTCACCTGGTCCGGGAGCTCAGGCAACAGGGTATAGCGATGATCGATTGCCAGGTTAGAACGGAACACCTGGTCAGTTTGGGGGCGGAGATGATCAGCAGAAAGACGTTCATCAATCTTCTGGATGAATTGATCGGAGATATCAGGCCTGGAAGGCTATCATCAGGCTGATACCCGGCAGGAAAATATTTCCATGCAGTAACTTTTCTTTCCGGTTTGCGGGGAACGCCAGGTGCCAGTCGCCCTGCGGCAAATGCATTTTCCTTTTTTCCCGGTGGTTGTTCATGTCCACCCATATTTTTTTCCAGGAATCATCTATGGCAGATCCGTCAATGGTATAAGCGACCGTTCCTTCAGGAGTGTCATCCAGGAAACGGATGAGGCTGGCCACCTGTTCGGCTGTCCTGAGCCTGAAAGCCGGGTGTGTCCTTCGTATATGGATAAGCGTTATGATGTCCCGGACAAGATCGGCATGCCGTGATTTTAATGACCAGTCGATCGCATTGATACTGTCCGGACTTTTATAACTGTTTTCCACGCCTTGTTTGCTTCGAAGGAATTCTGTTCCGGCATGCAGGAAGGGAATTCCCTGTGAGGTCAGTATGATCGAAAGGGCCAGTCTGTGCATATCCTTTCTTTCCTCTTCGGACGATCCGGGATTGGCGATGGCCAGTTTATCATACAGCGTGTGGTTATCATGACATTCGCAATAACTGATGACTTGCCCGGGTGCAGTGGCAAAGGCATGGCCGGGTTGTGCGCTATCGGCATATTTCACCTGCGGGTGCGAACATGAGGCAACGATACCTGCGCGTATGGTTTGCTCCAGGTGATGCCCTCCGCTGACATATCCTTTTTGCATGGGATCGAAAACCCTCCCTTTGATAGCGTCACGGATATCATCGCTGAACACCGCGATGCCATTGAGCAGGGGCACATTTTCTTTAACAGCCCTGAGGTCATGGGGATAGGGGGAATCGCCACCGGCCCATCCTTCCCCATACAGAAGAATATCCGGTTTGATTTGCCTGAGTTCAGATGCGATGATACGCATGGTTTCTGTATCATGAATGCCCATCAGGTCGAACCGGAATCCGTCTGCATGAAATTCCTGCAGCCAGTATTTCAGGCAGTCGATCATATATCTCCGGAACATAGGCCTTTCGCTCGCAGTTTCAGTTCCGCAACCGCTGGCATCAGAGAACCGGCCATCCGGCAGGTGACGGTAGTAATAACCAGGTACGAGCTGATGAAACTGGCTTTTTTTGATGAAACCGGTGTGGTTGAATACAACGTCAAAGACTACCCGCAGACCATTTTTATGAAGGTTGAGGACGGCTTGTTTGAGTTCCCTGATCCTTGTCTGGCCGTTATATGGATCGGAACTGTACGATCCTTCCGGTGCGAAGAAATTGGCGGGGTCGTATCCCCAGTTGTAAGCGCCGGGAAAGGGGAGTGTTTCATCAACCGACATGAAATCGCAAACCGGTAAAAGGTGGACATGCGTAATGCCCAATTCTTTCATATGACCTATCCCGGTAGTAAGCCCTTCTTTATTACATGAATCATTTTCTGTTAACGACAGGTAAAGGCCCTGATGGGTGATGCCGGAGCTTGGGTGCATGCCCAGGTCGCGGATATGAAGTTCATATATGACGGCATCTTCCGGATTGTTGTCATTGGAAAAGTCCGGTGACAAATCAAGCGCCCATCCTGCAGGGTTAGATTCGGAAATGTCCGTGATCATGGCGCGAAGTCCATTCACACCCACCGCTTTTGCATAAGGGTCGGGCACATCCAGGCTCCATTCGTTTTGAATGTTAACACGTACTGTATAGAAGCTGCCTTTTCTGTCGCCCGGCAGCATGGCCAGCCAGGTACCTGAAGGGCCTTGTTGCATATCAACAACTTCCATTGGATAGCCACCCGCCCCGGTATCGAACAGTAAAACCTGGGCTTTAGACGCCTTCGGGCTCCATAGCCTGATCAGTGTTTTATCCCGGGTATATGTCATTCCCAGGTCATCGCCTGCGTAAGGTGGAAATTGATCTTCCCCGTATAATGTCCCGCTTGGTTGCATGTTATCGGCGGATGTCTATTTCGTATAGTCGTATACGATATAGCCCCATGGTTCCAGGCTAAACTGGTGGCTGGAGCTTACAGCCTCTTTTTGATTGAGGAATATATTGAGCGGCCTGCCATTGATCCTGTTATCGGGTATGGCAAAGGCAGAAGGCTTGGGCGACAGGTTCATGACAACGAGGACCTTCTTGCCGTCTTTTTCCCTGGTATATGCGTACACGGCTTCATCTTTGCTTGTTTTAAGTCTTTCGAAAGAAGCGTCAGCAGCCAGTGCGGCATTGGTTTTCCGAAGGTTCAGCAGGGTTTTGTAAAAAGAAGAAAGTTCGTATTTATTCCATTCGATGGGGTCTTTGACAAAAAACTTCAGCCTTTTTTTATTGGGAACTTCCTGTCCGTTATAAATGAGCGGAATGCTCTGGTACATGGTCTGGCTGAATACGGCGAATGTTTTGAATGCATCGCCGTATTTTTCGAATTCCGTGCCGTTCCAGCTGTTCTCATCATGGTTGGTGGTAAAGAACATCCTGTAGGCATGTGCCGGAAAACGGCTGATGTTAAGGTTGATGATGGAATCTAATTGCGCGATATTCATTTTACCACTGTATACATCGGCCAGGGGGCCCATGAGGCTCCAGGTATAAGTGGCGTCAAATCCTGCCTGGTGCAGTTCTGGTTTTTCGCCCTCGGCGAGCATGAAAACATGTTTCAATTTCCTGAGTTCCGTGATACATTCTTTCCAGAAGTCAGTAGGTACGTCTCCGGCGACGTCGCAGCGGAATCCATCAATGCCTGTTTCACGAATCCAGAATTTCATCGCATCGATCATACTGTCTCTTAATTCCCTGTTCGTAAAATCCAGTTTCAATACATCTGTCCAGTCGTATGGCGAAAGCAGTTGACCGGTTGAATCCTTGACATAAAAAGCAGGGTGCTTTTTCACCCAGTGGTTATCGCGTGCGCTGTGGTTGGCAACCCAGTCGGTGATCACTTTAAAGCCCATAGCATGCGCCTTTTTAACCAGGGCCTTCCATTCGGCCATGGTTCCGAATTCTTCATTGATCGCCTTGTAATTCCGAACGGCATAATAGCTTCCCAGGTCGGCGGTGGTCATTTTACGGCCTTCGATCCCGATCGGTGTGACGGGCATGAACCAGAGGATATCGACGCCCATGGCTCGAAGCCTGGGCAGGTGCTTTTGGAATTCGCTGATCTTTCCCGAAGAGGAATATTGCCTTAGGTTGACTTCATAAATATTGCTCTGGCCGCTCCATGTGGGGTGACTGAAAACGGTGCCGGTTGGTTGGGCGTGCGTCAATGTGACTGCTACTAACAGGGGAGCAGGAGCCCCAATATGTACTTGATACGCACAAACGTTATATTTAGCTGAAGGGTTATTTGATTAATTCGTAGACTACCGCTTTATATGACCCAATGTTGAAATCGACAGTTTGCCTGTGGTCTGGTTGATCACATCGCGGTATTGAGAGAAGCCCGAGGTTCTCTCGGCATAACGTGCCATGTTGACCTTCTTCTCTTCTTTGGCGGTGTTCATGACCACTCATGACGGTTTGGTTCGCCAGCTGTAGCGGAAGTAGACGCACACCGTCTTCCGGAACAAATTGCATGAATTTACCGGTGGTCAGCGCACTGGAGCCTTCCGGAAATTGCCAGGTGGCCAGGTGCTGGAAGATCTCCTGGTCTTTTTGGGTACGGTTGTAATCGTGAATTTATTGAGTGAATCTCCTCTTCCATCCGCCCGGGGAAATCCAGCCTCACATAACCATCGTTGGGGTGAGGTTTTTCCGGGGTGGCTATTTCATCGCCATAATATAACTGTGGGATGCCCCGGCAGGTGATGGCTTTGATATGGATGACAGGTATTTATCCATATTCTCTTACCGTCCACCGAATAGAACGGGAGATGTCATGATTATCCAGGAATCGGCGCGACGTTCCTTGTCGGGTCTTTTATATAAAAAATCGTAGGTGAGGTTGGTGTAGTCTATTGATACCATCCGTCCGGCCAGTACCCTTACTGCTGGTATCCAGGAAGAGGCCCCATAATGTCCAGAACGGTTGCGGGCCGGCAGGTTGCTTTTTAAATGGCAACCATCGATGTTGTTCGGCAGAAATAGGCCTGGTTGGGTACGCCGTGTACCCAGGCTTCGCCGAACATGGTCATTTGCGGGTACTCGTCAACGAGAGCCTGGTTGCAGCGGTTCATGAAGGGCAGGTCGTTATATGCGTATGTGTCTATGCGCCATCCATCGATCCCATACTGTTCGATACTCCACAGCGCATGCTGAATCAGGAAGTTGGCCGTGCTGATAGGGGTTATCCTGGTTCAGGTCGGGCATCATCGCCAGGAACCAGCGCCATCTGCCATGATCCTTACATCCTTTTACTGGCATATGGGCTAAATATGAACCTGGTCTTTATAACTTGTACGGTATAGGTTTCTGCGTATTGATGAAGCCAGTCTTTCATCGGCGGATCCTGTACGGTATGATGGTAAGCGCCGATATGATTGTACACTGCGTCCTGGATGACCTTGAAATCCTTTTATGAGCGGCGTCGATAAGTTCGGCGTAAGCTTTATCGCCCTCCCAGGCGCGGGTCAATCCTTTTATAGTGATTGGTAAATGCATAGCCGTGTTCGGTGCGGTTCGGCATATCGTTTTCCCAGACAGGGCTGAGCCAGAGGGTGGTCACACCCATATCGAATAAATACTCTGAGGTGGTTCTGTATTCCTTTAGATCGCCCCCATGCCTGTTGAATACGGTATCGCGGCGAAGCGACTGGTCGCGCATGCCTGCGATGCGGTCATTTGTTTCATCTCCGTTACTGAAGCGGTCGGGCATGATTGATAGATGAGATCGCGGCTGGTGACACTCCTGGGCGCAATTTCGACCTTTCCTTCGCGACGGGCCTTCAGTTCAAAATAAAAGGGGTCTTTCATTTTTTCTTTTGAACTGGCATCATAAAAAACGAGGGTGCCCGGTTGGGCATTGCTGTTTATTTCGAGGTCGATGAAAACATAATTCGGACTTTCCACTTTGTGAACCGCCTTCAGGGTGACGCCGTTGTACGACATCAGCCCGATACTGTCTTTACGCCCGATCTCTTTTGACTGCACCATGATCTGCAGTTTGTTCCACTTCATGCCTGTCCACCAGTTGGTGGGGTAGCAGGCGGGCTTCACGTTTTGAGCAACTGCGCACACTGATGCGATCACCAGGCATGCCAGGATTCCTGATCTTTTAATCATATTTTTTTTCCTTTATGAACAGATAACAAATAATGGCAGCGATGATCATTAAAACTCCGCCGATCTGAACCGCTGCGAGCCTGTCGTTATGCAATACATTTTTCATGATCCAGCCAAAACCGAGTGAGGCGATAATTTCGGGGAGTACAATGAAGAAATTGAATATGCCCATATAAACCCCGATCTTATTTTCGGGCAAAACGCCGCTTAACATCGCGTATGGCATGGAGAGGATACTGGCCCAGGCTATGCCGACGCCAGTCATGCATCCGAACAACATATACTTATTTTCAACAAATGCAACGCTGATCAGGCCTATGGCACCGCAAAGCAGACATATGCTGTGGGTCAGTTTTCTTCCCAGTTTCCTGGCTATGAAGGGTAAAATAAAGGCGAACAGGAATGTGACCACATTATAAAATGAAAGGGTCAGGCCGCCAAAATTGGTGCCTTCTCCGTATAGCGGATCTGTTTCGCTGGTTGCATGAAAAACATTCCTGGCTACGGCGGTATTATAGTAGAACCACATGAGGAACAAACCGGGCCATGTAAAAAACTGCACAAGCGATAAGATCTTCATTTTCTGGGGCATGTTCGAGATCGCTTCTATGATCTCTTTCACACCACCGCCAAAACCCCTGTTGGATTCCACCACCTTATCCTTATAACCCAGGTCTGCCGGAGGATATTCTTTAGAAGTAAATACCGTATAAAGTACAGCGGCGAGGAAGAAGAAAGCGCCTATATAAAAACTCCATTTGACGTTATCGGGAATGACCCCGCTCTCGGCAGTGGTGCTTAAATGAAACCAGTTTGTCATCATCCATGGAAGGGCAGAGGCTATGCTTCCGCCTAAGCCGATCATCAGGCTTTGCATGACGAAACCTTGTGTGCGTTGATCTTCATTCAGCTTATCAGCAACAAAGGCACGGAAGGGTTCCATGGCCACATTACCGAACACGTCTAAAACCCAAAGCAATCCTGCCGCCATCCATAAAACGCTGCTGTGCGGCATAAATACCAGGGCGATGGTACTCAGGATGGCCCCGATAAGGAAATAGGGACGGCGCCTTCCTAATGTGGGATGCCAGGTACGGTCGCTCATATACCCAATGATGGGCTGAACGATCAATCCTGTTAAAGGCGCTGCGAGGAATAAAAGCGGGATTTCATCGGCATTGGCGTGCAGATGTTCATATATGGGTCCCATATTGGCCCTTTGCAGGTCCCAGCCAAACTGGATACCGAAAAAGCCTACACTCATATTGATGATCTGGGAAATGCTGAGTTTGGGTTTTTCCCATGATGCACTCATCTCTGGCATAGCAATCGTTTTGAGTTGGTCTTATTGATAGTCGTGTATTTTTTACACGTCGATAAAAGTACAATAAAAAAACTCCCAGCCAATTTTTTTGGCCAGCTCAACAGAAAAAGTTTGGATGTGAACTGATTACAGGATCGTTGTTGCAACAACGTTGAGCCAGTGTGCTGAATTAAAGGCAATTTGTCAAACAGGATTTTTGCCAGAATATCAAATGTGTGTATTTTACACGATAAATTAAGCTTGCAATGAAAAAATTTTTACTGTTTGCCATCATACTGGTTACAGGAAGCCGGAGTTTTTCCCAGTTATTGAGCTGGTCGCCGGCATTCCCTGTTGAAGCAACCAGTTCGTTAACCATTACGCTTGATCAAACCAAGGGTAATGCGGGCCTGAACGGATATACGCCCACCAATGATGTGTATGTGCATATTGGGGTGATCACGAATCTGAGCACCAGTTCCAGCAACTGGCGTTATGTCAAATTCAACCAGAATTTCAATACGCCGAATGCGGCATTACAGGCTGTGTATAATGCCGGAACAGGTAAGTGGTCATTTACGATCAGCCAGAATTTGAGAACGTATTTTGGCATTTCCAATGCAGGTGAAACGATCCAGAAAATTGCGATCCTATTCCGCAATGGGGGCGGCACCGTGGTGCAGCGTAATACCGACGGCAGTGATATGTACATCCCGATCAATCCTGTGGGCCTGGCTGCACGACTGAGTATTCCTCTCAGGCAGCCAACCTATATTCCTCAACCCGAGACCATTACCAAAGTGGTAGGCAATACCATACCGTTTACCGGCATATCAAACGACTTAGCTGATTTGAAACTCTATTTTAACGGAACTGTTGTGCAAACCGGCCTGGGTGTATCTACCATTTCTGCATCTCCAACCATCACGACAGCCGGAACGCAGACGCTGGTGCTGGAAGCCAATGACGGGGTGGATATACGTAAGGACACCATCAGGTTCTTTGTTCCATCAACCGTTAATATTGCGGCATTGCCGGCAGGAGTCAGGGATGGTATCAATTATGAAGCCAATACCACCGCCTGCACCTTTGTATTATTTGCGCCGGGTAAGAACCGTGTGTCGATCATTGGGGACCTTCCTGGCAGCAACTGGTCAGAACAATTGCAGTACCAGATGAACAAGTCGACCGACGGTAATTACTGGTGGTTGCGTGTAACTGGATTGACGCCGGGCACCGAGTATTCGTTCCAATACCTGGTTGACGGCACATTGCGCATCGCGGATCCGTATTGCGAAAAAATCCTGGATCCCTGGAACGACCAGTTTATACCGGCGGCCCATTATCCTAACCTGAAGGCATACCCGACGGGATTGACCAGCGGGATTGTTGGGGTCATTCAAACGGCAGCTCCTGGTTATACCTGGCAAAATCCAAGTTTCACGCGACCGGATAAACGCAATATCATGATCTATGAATTGCTGTTGCGTGATTTCCTGGCTGCCTCTAATTTCCAAACACTGAAAGACACATTGTCTTACCTGAAGCGCCTTGGCGTAACGGCTATCCAGCTGATGCCTGTTAATGAGTTTGAAGGAAATAACAGCTGGGGTTATAATCCGGATTTTTATTTTGCTCCTGATAAGTTTTACGGAACCAAGAATAAGTTCAAAGAGTTAATTGATGTTTGTCATGCCAATGGAATCGCGGTGATCATGGATATTGCCCTGAACCATTCATTTGGATTATCACCGATGGTCCAGCTTTATTGGGATGCTGCCAACCAGCGACCTGCAGCCAATAATCCATGGTATAACCCGGTGGCCAAGCATGGTTTCAATGTGGGTTATGATTTTAACCATGAGAGTTTGAATACCCGGTATTTTTTCAGCAGGGTGGTGGAACACTGGCTTACGGAATATAAGATCGATGGATTCCGTTTCGACCTGTCGAAAGGATTCACACAGAACCAGACCTGCGATAATAACGGGGCCAATTGTAACGTAGGTTCCTGGAGCGCTTACGACCAGAGCCGTATCAATATCTGGAACCGTTATTATGATACACTCCAACTGAAATCTCCAGGCTGCTACGCGATCCTGGAACACTTTGCGGATAACAGCGAGGAAAATGTATTGCAGGGAAAAGGTTTCCTGCTATGGGGCAATATGAATACAAATTTCTCCCAGGCTGCTATGGGATATACCACCGACTGGAATTTCCAGTATGGTATCCATACCAACCGGGGCTGGTCGAACCCGCACCTGGTTACCTATGCGGAAAGCCATGATGAAGAAAGGGTGATGACCAAGATGCTTGCTTTTGGTAACAATGTAACAGGATATGATACCAGGCAACTGGCTACTGCATTAAAACGTATGGGATTGATCTCGGCCTTTATGTACAGCATCCCAGGTCCGAAAATGTCGTGGCAGTTTGGTGAAGTGGGATATGACTACTCCATCAATTATTGCACGAACGGTACAACCAGCAGCAATTGCCGGACGGACCCCAAGCCTGTACGCTGGGATTATTACCAGAATGCCGACCGCCGGGCCCTGTATGATGTCAATAAGGCCATGATGAACCTGCGAAAGAACCCATTATATGTGCCCTTATTCACTTCCAGTAATATCAGTTGGGACCTGGGTGGTAATGTCAAATGGCTGAAAGTAAGCCAGGGCATTTACGGCCTGGTGGTGATCGGAAACTTCGATGTGGTTACGCAATCTGGTTCTGTGAGTTTCCCCAGCAGTGGCGTGTGGTACGATTACCTGAATAACGGAGCCACATTCAACGCTACCGGTGGTTCACAAAATTTCACCCTGCAACCCGGTGAATACAAAGTGTACCTCAACTCTTTTGTGCCCGTGCCGGTTGATATCCTGAGTTTCACCGGGCAAAACAGCGGGGGAACCAATTTCCTGAAATGGACCGTGGCCAACGAACAGGGCCTTGATTATTACGAACTGCAACGCAGTTACAATGGCACCGACTTTGTGAGCCTGGCGAATATAACGGCAACGGGTGCCAGCGGTTATGGATATGCCGATGATATATCCGGCGTTTATGCCCCGGTGTTATACTACAGGCTGAAGTGTTATGACCGCGATGGCAATTACAAACTCAACCGGGTTGTGAAACTGAGTGTGAGCAAATCGGCCTGGTTTGCCGATGCGAGCCCCAATCCGTTCAACCAGCAATTGAACATCCGTGTACAGTCACCGGTGCAGGGAAGGCCGACCTGGTGGTAACGGACATGAGTGGACGCCAGGTGCTGCGCCGTAGCCCTGACCCTGTACGATGGCATGAACGTGGTGCAGATGCCTGAAGCCGCCAAATTACAAAGCGGACTTTACCAGGTAACGATACAGACTTCATCCAGCCGTTACAGCATCAAAGCAATGAAAGTCAAATAATCAACATACACTGAAACGGCCGGGCTGCAAACCCGGCCGTTGTTATGAAACCAAAACTACATGGCAGGAAAAAGCAAAGAAGAAGCGCTATTACCCGTCAAAACGCTCCGGACCATCCAGACGGAAGTGCAGAGCATCAACCGAATTGCCCTCAGCGTGGATTGCGTGATTTTCGGCTTTGATGAAAATAAGCTCAAGGTTTTACTGATCCGTTCCGATCTAAAAATTCCTTGACAAATGGTCATTGCTGGGCGACCTGGTGGGCCCCGACGAAGACCTTGACGCCGCCGCATACCGCATACTTAAACAACGCACGGGGATCGACGACCTTTACCTGGAGCAGGTGCATACATTTGGCAGGGTGGCCAGGCATCCGGGTGGAAGGGTGGTGACCGTAGCCTATTACTCATTGGTCAATGTGCAGCACCATAAACTGAAAATACTGGACAATGAACTGCACTGGCATGATGTAAGCAGCGTTACCGACCTTGCCTTCGACCACCAGGAAATATTTAATACCTGTTACAGCAGGCTCCAGAAAAGGGTACAGGAACACCCGGTGGGTTTCAGCCTGCTTCCCAGTAAATTCTCTCTGCGGGAACTTCAAAATCTCTATGAAGCCATTTTGGGCGTTAAGCTGGACCGCCGGAATTTCAGGAAAAAATTCTTTGCCATGGATTTCCTGATCGACCTGGATGAGATCGAGGAGAATGTACCGCACAGGCCGGGCAAGCTGTATAAATTCAATTACAGCAAGTATGAAAAGCGGGGAAAAAAATGGGTAGGCATAGATTTTTAATTTAATATGAAGGCTGTGCAGCACTTTTTGCTTTTCAATTGTCTGATGCGCAGCAATCAGACAAAAAATGAACTGCAAACCTTATCAGAATCAGTTTAATTCCTGTTTAAAATCATCCTAAATAACATTAACAAAAGTTTAATATTCACAGAAATATAGTACTTTGCGTATTAATTACACACTGCAATCCAGCTTTTTACTAACAATGTAATCTTTATGAGAAAATCCATTACAACAATTTCCAAATTTTTACTGGTCACGTTGTTGCTGATGTTGTTCAATGTAGCAGCATGGGCACAGACAGTGATCACCGGTACTATTACGGACGCCAAGGACGGGTCCCCAGTACCTGGAGTAACGGTTACCGTTAAAGGCACATCGACCTCTTCGCAGTCTGATGCCAGCGGTAATTCCGTATCAATGCCCCTTCGGCCAATGCCACACTGGTCTTTACCTCTGTAGGTTTTGGTGCAAAGGAAGTAAATGCCAACGGGCAGACAGCCATCAGTGTCAGCATGACCCAGTTCAACCAACAACTCAATGAGGTGGTGGTTGTGGGTTACGGTACGGCACGTCGCCGCGACCTGACAGGTGCCGTGACTGTGGTAAGTTCTAAAGACTTCCAGAAAGGTGCCATAACCACGCCCGAGCAATTGATCGCCGGTAAAGTGGCTGGTGTGTCTATCACCAACAACGGCGGTGCGCCGGGAGCCGGAAGCACCATCCGTATCCGCGGTGGTTCCTCACTCAATGCCAGCAATGATCCGCTGATCGTACTCGACGGGGTTCCGTTGGACAATGGCGGTATCAGTGGCGCCAGTAATCCACTGGCCCTGATCAACCCCAACGACATCGAAACTTTCAACATCCTGAAAGATGCCTCCGCAACGGCTATCTATGGATCCAGGGCTTCGAATGGCGTGATCATCATCACCACCAAAAAAGGCCAGGCTGGTAAAACAAAAATCAATTTCAACACGCAGATGCAGGTTGCCACCATCGCTCAAAAAGCGGATGTGCTGTCAACCGCCGAATTCAGGGATTATGTGACCAAAAATGGTTCACAGGATTATATCAACCTGATGGGCAATGCAAGCACCGACTGGCAGAAAGAAATTTACCAGACTGCGATCAGCAACGACAATAACCTGAGTTTTACCGGAACGGTGAACAATGTTCCGTACAGGGTATCACTGGGCTACCTGACACAGGAAGGTATCCTGCGCACGGGTAAACTGGAAAGGGGAACGGTTGGTATCAACCTGAGCCCGAAATTCCTGAATAACCACCTTCGTGTAGACATCAACCTGAAAGGCTCTGTAACCGGTACGCGTTTTGCCAATACAGGCGCCATCGGCTCTGCAGCCCTGTTCGATCCCACACAACCTGTTTATTCAGGTAATAACCGCTTTGGCGGATACTGGGAAAGGCTTGACCCGAACAGCCAGACCGGCTTAAGGGCGCTTTCTCCATTGAACCCGGTTGGTTTACTGGAACAGCAATATGATCGCACAAACGTTAAACGTAGTATCGGAAATATCGTATTTGATTATAAATTTCATTTCCTGCCTGAACTGCGTGCCAACCTGAACCTGGGTTACGACGTAGCTAAAGGAACCGGCGGTACTTATATTAATGACAGTGCGGCTGCCACCTATAAGCGTTTTAAAGATGCAGGTGGTATCTTCCACGGTGGTACCAGCTCGAAATTCCGTCAGGAAAGGACCAACAAGCTGATGGAGTTCTATCTTAACTATACAAAAGATCTGAAAAGCATCCATAGCCGTATCGACCTGACGGCAGGTTATTCTTATAATGACTTCCTGACCGTGAACTACAATTTTGATGACCGCACATTCGATCAAACGATCGTTTCTTCACCGAAATTCCGTTCAGACAGGCCCCAGTACACGCTGATCTCTGCTTATGGACGTTTGAACTATTCACTGATGAACCGTTACCTGTTAACGGCCACTATCCGCCGCGACGGTTCTTCACGTTTCAACGAAGACAACCGCTGGGGTAACTTCCCATCCGTGGCACTGGCCTGGCGCTTGAAGGAAGAATCTTTCCTGAAAGACAGCCGCCTGTTCTCTGAATTAAAACTGCGCGGTAGCTATGGTATCACCGGACAGCAGGATGGTATCGGTCTGTACGACTACATCACATACTACACCTTATCTAACAACACCGCTTCTTATCAATTAGGTAATACATTCTTCAATATGTACCGCCCCAATGGTTACTACGCTAACCGTCGTTGGGAAGAAACAGCCACCACTAACGTGGGCCTCGATTTCGGTTTCAAGAACAACCGTATCACCGGTAGCATCGAAGCTTACCTGAATAAAACATCATACCTGCTGAATGAAATTGACCAGCCGGCAGGTACCAACTTCTCCAATAAAGTGGTGGCCAACGTTGGTACCATGGAGAATAAGGGTATCGAATTAAACATCAGTGCCGATGTTATCAAGAAAGATGACCTCGTGTGGAATGTGAGCTTCAACGCCACCTACAACAAAAATGAGATCACCAAACTGACCATCTCCAACAACCCGGATTTCCGCGGTAATGAATTTGGTGGTGTAAGCGGTGGTACAGGTACTACACTGTTCATCAACTCTGTTGGTTATCCCCGTTCATCTTTCTACGTATACAAGCAGGTATATGATGCCAATGGCAAACCTATCGATGGTCTGTATGAAGACCTGAACAGGGATGGACTGGTGAATACCGATGACCGTTACCGTTACAAGAGCCCGGCCGCAGAAATGTTCTTCGGGTTCACCACAAACGTTAACTACAAAAAATGGAGCGCCGGATTTGTGTTGAGGGCCAGCCTGAACAACTACGTATATAACAATATCAATGCCGTGAACGGTGCACGCAGCGCCGTGTTTGGTAATGGTTACCTGAACAATGCGTACAGTGATTTGTTGAATACAAATTTCAGCGGTACAAAAGCCGGTTTCAGCTTGTCTGATTATTTCATTGAGAATGCTTCTTTCCTGCGTATGGATAATTTCAATATCGGATACGATTTCGGAAAGATCCTTCGCGGAAAATCTCACATGCGCCTGAATGCAAACATTCAAAACGTATTTGTGATCACAAAGTACAATGGACTTGATCCGGAAATCTCTGGTGGTGTAGATAATAATTTCTATCCAAGGCCAAGGACTTTTGTACTCGGAGCCAACTTTGATTTTTAATTAATAACAAACCGAACCATTTAAAATTAGATATATGAAAAGAATCCTTTTTAATATGGCTGCCCTCGCACTGATGTCTGGTGCCCTGGTGTCCTGTACCAAAGATCTGGACAGGCTGCCCGCCAATGATATCACCAGCGAACAGGTCTACAGTACCCCGGAAGGGTATAAGCAGGCCCTTGCCAAAGTTTACGGTAGTATGGCCCTGACCGGTAATGCAGGCCCTGCCGAAACGGAGATATCAGGGTATCGATGAAGGTACCTCCGACTTCGTCCGCCTTTACTGGTGGGTACAGGAAGTAACCACTGATGAAGCGGTGGTGCAGGCTGGATGGAACGACCCCGGAATCCATTTCTTCCACCCGATGAACTGGACAACCGATAACGTGATCATTAAAGGCGTGTACTATCGTTCACTGTACCAGATCACACTTTGCAATGAATTCATGCGCCAGGCAACTGATGCCAAACTGCAAGCCAGGGGCATCAGCGGAAAGGATGCAACGGATATCCGCAACTTCGCCCAGGAAGCGCGTTTCCTGAGGGCTTATCAATATTCAGTTTTGATCGACCTGTTTGGTAATCCTCCGTTCCTGACGGAAAACGATGCCCCGGGTTCCGTGCTTCCCAGCCAGATCGGAAGGGATTCACTGTTCTATTTCATCAAGCGTGAACTGGCCGACCTGGAAACCAAATTGCCGGCTGCCCGCACCAGCGAATATGGCCGTGTAGATCGTGGCGCTGCGCAAGCCCTGATGGCCCGTCTCTGCCTGAACCATAAGGTTTACCTCGGCTCTGAAGTGGCCAGCCTCTATAAAGACGCCGCTACTTATGCTGATAAAGTCATCACCACCGGCGGTTATCGTCTGATGGATGATTACCGTCAACTGATGTTGGCTGATAACAATGTCAACAATCCTGAATTCATCCTTACCGTTAACTATGACGGTCTGCGTACGCAAGGTTACGGCGGTACCACTTTCTTCACCCATGCTTCTGTAGGTGGCGACATGCTCGCTGCCAACTATGGTATCGGTGGTGGATGGGCTGGTATCCGTACAACCAAGAATCTGCCGAACCTTTTCCCTGACCCGAATGGCACAGACGATAAACGTTCTCAGTTCTTTACAGCCGGACAATCCATTGACCTGACTGCCGATCCCGCACCGAATTTCCGCGAGGGATATGCTGTTACGAAATACCGTAATGTAACCAGGAGCGGGGCACCCGGACAAAGCCTTGCTTTCTCCGATATCGACTTCCCGTTATTCCGCCTGGCCGAGATGTACCTGGTATATGCTGAAGCAGTACTGAGGGAATCTACTGCCGGTGATGCCGGTAAGGCACTGGATTATGTAAACACCGTTCGCCGCAGGGCATACGGACATCCAAACGTTTCTGGCCCCGGCGATATCCCGTCATCTTCCCTGACGTTGGATTTCATCCTCAACGAACGTGGTCGTGAACTGTACTGGGAATGTTTCCGTCGTTCCGATCTGATCCGTTTCGATCGTTTTGTGGAAGGAACATATACATGGCCCTGGAAGGGTGGTGTCAGTTCCGGTACTGCTGTTCCGGCTTTCCGCAAATTGTTCCCGATCCCGGTTTCAGATATCAACTCTAACACGAACCTGGTTCAAAACGCAGGATATTAATACATAATACAAATACAAAAATTCGCAACATGAAAAATATGATCAAAAAGATTTTCTTCTTGCCTTTGCTGGTGGCTGCTTTCGCTTCCTGCAAAAAAGATGAGAATAAAGTGGTTTATGAAGGCGGTACGGATCCCGTATTGTCAGCTTCCACAACAGGTCCGCTGGTGCTCGAAATCCTGAATAAGAACCTCGAGGCCGTTAAGTTCACCTGGACAAACCCGAATTACCAATTCAATACAGGTATCAGCAGCCAGGATGTGCTCTACACCCTGCAGATCGCAGAAGCGGGTACCAATTTTGCCAAGGCTGCTGAGAAAGCCATTTCAAAAGATCTGTCTACCAGCCTGACCGTTGGGGAACTGAATAGTTACCTGCTTGGACTGGAACTTGATTTTGGTGTGGCTCACGATATGGAGATCCGCCTGAAATCAAACATGGCCAATAATACGGCGGTGCTTTATTCCAATGTGATCGACATGACCATCACGCCATACCTGGATGTGAAGTATCCCGTTCCTTCCAACCTGTACATCACTGGCAGCGCCACTCGAAACTGGCAGTGCGGTTGCGGAGAACCAGAATTACTGTCTCAGAAATTCACCCAGATCAATGCCTATACATTCGAACTGGACATCACACTCAGCGCCAACAATTCATACCTGCTGTTGCCGGTTTATGGAAGCTGGAGCGCTAAATATGGCAGTACCGGATCATCCAACAACACCAATAATGTGTTTGAAGATGATTTTAAGCCCAATGGAAGTGATTTGAAAGCACCTGGTGTTACTCGTCCGTATAAGATTACGGTTGACTTCAAGACCGGTAAATTCAAAGTGCGTGCTATTTAATTACAACATCTGATCGATCAATTATTCAATAAACTTTTAGTATGAAACACATTCTTCAATTTTCTGGCAGCCTTCGGGATGGTCGTTTTCATGGCATCCTGCGATAAGGTGGACGACCTGCCGTTCTATGCTGATGGAACTACGCCGGCCCTCTCTGCTTCAACCAACAGGGTGGCAGTTCAACCGGTTGATGCATCCGCACCGGCCATTGCGTTCTCCTGGACGGATCCCAAACATTCGACAAGTTTTGACAACTATAAATTCGTTCTCGAATTCGATTCACTGGGCCGTAACTTTTCACGTCCGCAAAGCCGTATCGTATACGGTGCGCTGAGTGATACACTGACAGGCAGCGAACTGAACGACATCCTTCTGTCTTTAGGTTTTGATTTTAACGTTGAGTACGACGTGGAGATCCGCGTAACCTCTTCTTATGGTAACAACAACGAACGCCTGACATCTGCACCGATCGTTGTAAAAATGACTCCTTACCTGATACCGCCAAAAGTAACGCCTCCAACATCTGGAACACTCTTCCTGGTGGGTAGTGCAACCGGCGGTGGCTGGAACAACCCCGTGCCCGTACCAACACAGGAATTTGCCAAGATCAGCAACACACTCTATGTTGGCGTATTCGATCTGAGCGGCGGTAATGAATACCTTATGCTGCCTGTTAATGGCGACTGGAGCAATAAATATTCCGTACAGGATAAAACTGTTCCCGGCCTGAATGCAGGGGGTGATTTCGGTTTCAACCTGCCGGATAACTTCCCTGGCCCAGCCACTTCCGGTACATATAAAATTACAGTTGACTTCCAGTCTGGCCGTTTTAGCTGCGTTCCTTATACCGGGGCCCGTGTGCCAAGCAACCTCTTCATGGTTGGTGATGCCACCCCGGGTGGATGGAGCAATCCAGTTCCAACGCCTTCACAGAAATTCGCCCAACTGAACTCAGTTCAGTTCGAACTGACCCTGGCACTTACCGGAGGACGTCAATATCTCTTCCTGCCTGTTAATGGCGACTGGAGCAATAAATACGCTGTAGCCAACAACACACTGCCTGGTTTATCCAATGGTGGTTATTTCGGATATAACCTGGGAGATAATTTCCCTGGCCCGGCAACCGACGGAAACTATAAAATTGAAGTAAACTTTGGTGTACAGGATCCTGCTGCACCATCGAATACCGCCTGGTTCAAAACAACGCGTTTATAACCGACTTTGTATGGGTAATATAGAAACAGCCTGGTCTTGTACCAGGCTGTTTTTTTATGCTTAACGGATGCCTGACATTCAATATTCTTCTGCCGAGCCAGTATTTGAATGTAGATTGATTTCGCCTTATTTATCATGCACCATGTTGCATCCCGGTAATTTCGGGAGCAATAAAAAACTCACTCTTCAGGATCCGGGGGGATGGATTGAAGCAGGGTATCGATCATGACAATGAGTTGGCTGATTAACCTGGTTACTTCTTTGTTGCTGATGAAGCTGCCCTCAGCGAGATACTGGTTTTTGATGATGGTAAACTGGCGATATAAGGAAGGCAGACGGATCTCAATGGATTCGAACATATAAGGGATAAGGCTGTCTGTTTTGACGGGAATGAGGGACTGGGTCTTCTTGTTCGTTTTAAGCTTCCAATGATTGTCGCGGATGAATCTAAGAATCCGTCTGGAGGAAACACTTCTTTCTTTAATAAGGTAGCGGTCTATAAAGGCTATTTTACTTTTCCCATTATGCATCGATAATACATAAATCAATTCTCCTTTTTCTGTGGATAGCGAGGTGCTGTCGTAATACCTTGCACAACCTATGCAGCCACGCCTCAGGACAATGATGCTGTCTGTTTTAATGTTTTTCAATTTCAAACAGTACCCGATAAGAGTTTGCTCCGAAGTAAATACTTGTGAGAAAGTGCGAACGCTTATGCAGGAGATCAGGATCACAAAAAAAAGTAATCGTACCGTCATAAAAGAAAGATGCATTATGCCTGATTTTTCACAAATGCATAATGTGGGTGCGTTCCACTGTCTATTGGGATTGGGGTTTTGGAATTAAAGCATAATCTGTACTCCTGCAGTCTTATAATTTTCGGATCCTGATATAGTCGATCATGGCGCCATTGATATTTCCGTTCATGTTCTCGTTTTCAGGAAGAAGGGAAAGTGTCAATGTTGTTTTTCCTTTTTGCAGGTTTACTCTCAGTGGGTTGCTGAATCCCCAATTCGACCATTCTTCGTTTCCCCTTTGCGGAAATACCAATACGCCTGCATTTTTGTTGTTGATCAACAAAGTTCTGATCCCGCATTTATTTTCAGTATTCACGGGGCCTTGCCCGTTGGCATACCTGATATCGATGATGTAAGCGCCATTGCCGGGAATATTGGCGGTAATGGATATGCTCCTGTTGATCGCTGTTCCTGTTTCTACAAAACCTGAACCGCTGAATCCTTTGTAAGGTAAAACTGACTTGGATACAAAATCTTCGGCTTCGATCAGCATATATTCATTTGTATTGAATTCAACTGGTTCGCTGGCAAAAGAAGTGGTGCCGTTCTTATCCACCGCCATGACCTGGTAGCTGTTAAAGCTCTTGCCTGAAAGATGCCAGGTACTGTCTGTGATCCGGGAAATGACTTTGCCATTTTGGATGATATCATGGGCGACTGCTCCATCAACAGGCGCCCATTGCAGGCTGTTTCCGGATTTGATGACTATGTGAGTGGGGGGGCTTGTAAGGTTCGATGCTACATGGATAGTGCCGCCTATCTCCTGGTCGTCCAGGATGATGCTGATGTCATAAACTCCTTTGCTGCCGGCCGGAATCAACACCTGTTTAACGGGCCTTCCATTGATACTGGCCGAGCGGATATGGTTTCCGTAACCTTCCAGGGAAATACTGATGATGGCATCCCGGTAACGTATATTCGATAATGACCTCTTGCCGGCCAGGGCGCCGGGCACAAACGGGTTAACATGCAAGCCGTCCGTTTCAAATGACATTCCAAAAATGATCTTATGAACCAATGCGATATTACCTGACAGGCTCCAGAGCATATTACTTGAATTGATTTCCGTGCCTTTATAATCGCCGTTATCGGCTACGAAATTCTCTTTATTCGTAAGAAACAGGGCTGCCGGCCGGTAGATGGATGCGATACTGCTCATGACCGCCTCTTCATTGCCAGACCTGGCGGCAGCCATGGCCCAATACGATTGCACAAAAGGCCATACGGCCCGGTTATGATACGGGGCGATGTGATCGATCTGTGGATAGATACAGGGTATCCCGAATGGCAGTTGAGGCGTTTTTTCGATAACGGATTTTGCACGTTCATGACCGGCAATGCCAAACAGCACACAAAGCGCTTCACCCAGGGCTTCAGAACGGGGAGAAAGTATTTTACTGGTTCTGCCGTAAAGGTATTGCCCGTAATATCCTTTTCCGGGTATCCATAGATGAACGTTGATGGCCTGTTTGATCTTATTCGCCAGGGCCTCGTAAACGGAGGCATCCTGTGAAAGTCGTAATTCTTTTGCCATCAGGCTGAGTACGCGCGATGCCTGGAAATGAACGGCATTTGTTCCCAGGTTGAATGATTCATAAATATCGGCCGGTTGCATCCATTTCGGGTAAGTCTGTTCGCGCCAGTCAAGGAAACTGGATTCGCCTTTAACCAATCCCGTTAGTTTGTCAAATGCATTGTGCCTGTCATCTTCCACCGATCGTTTTATGATCGCATAACTATTTTTGAGCCAGTCCTGATCTCCTGTAGCCAGGTATATCTGCCAGGCTGCCATTGCCCAGATCATGCGGTCGGTAGAACAGGGATATGCGCCGCCGGTTCCCGTATCCTGGATGATCTTTCCGTTCTTGACCTTTTTCATAAGGCTGTACATAGCCACCTTTGGCTGCAGATAAGCCATGGAGAGCGTTATGCTGTAGCTGATATCCCTCGTCCACACGCCGGCCCATTCCTTTCCCGTACGGAATGTACTATCGGGTTCGATGGCCTTTTCCATTTCTTCAAGTGATAAATTATATATGGCATCGGCAATGGGGTGAGGAGAATGGTATTGGGGAAAAGCGCTGATATTGCGGGATAACTGCCAGGATGCTGCCAGGTCTTTTTCTTTCTTTTCTTCATTAAAGACCACGGTTGTTTCATAAATGCCGTCACCGTCGGGGTCCAGCATATGCAGTTCGGGTTTCTGAAACAGGTTGTCAAAATCCCAGCTCAGGGGTGAAGTTGCCCCAGCGAGGTAGACGGATTTAAAGTCGGCCGCATATATTTTTTTGCCATCCCAGGTACTATAAAAGCCGTCCTTTTTCAGGGCTTCAAGAACGGGGCGCATGTTGAGCCTGATCGTGAGACGGGTATTAGGTGCCATGACGGCATCCCGCGGCAAAGGTCTGTTATCAACCAGGGGTTTTCCGAATTCGATCAGTGGCGTTGTGTAGTTTCCCGTGCCGCCTGAACAATGAAAATGGTGGTCGACACCCGGTTTCATTTCATTGTCTTTTCCGTTGATACTGAATTTAAAGGTCACCGAAGGGCTTTGAAACAGGTTCGCCGGGCTTTGGTAATTGGATGCCAGTGATCTGTCTGATAAGGCTTGGCCGGTAAACCCCTGTTGTACTACACGATCGGGATATAACTGAAATGCACTGTTTTCCCAAAGTGGTTTTTCCTGTGCGGATACGCTCATTACAGGATGGGCAAATAACAATATCAGTGCGGGTAATCGTAAAGCCCTCTTCATCTCGTATTGATTTAATGTCATCGGTTCAGTATTGAATGCGGATATTAACGGTCCTGTGTTTGTAAGCAATGGGGATATCCAGTACGGCGCCCTCCACGCTCCAGCCGGTATTTTTCTTGACGGTTATTCCATTGACCGATACCGATTTTACCTGCTGTTCGGTTGGGATCCTGATGTGCATCATTCGGACGTCTTTTCTTCCCGGGTATCGGCCACCGTTAGACCGTATTTCGATGTCAAGCGATTTGCTCTTGCCGGTACTGGAGAAGTAGGTCAATTCATATTGTTTGTTTTTCAGTGACAGGGCATCGGAGCCATCATCTTCATACAGGGTGTAGCGGCTGGGTTTGGAAGAGGGATAGTAGGTTACAACAAGGTCTTTATTAAAATACTCGGATGTGTTTCGCATATTACTGACCGTTGGGATGAAGCTCCCTTCTTTAATCCAGACGGGCATATATTCCAGTGTCAGGCTACTGTCGGTGATCCAGGCCGGGCCGCTGACTCTTTTGCCATCCTGCATCCTCGTCCATTTGCCAGATGGGATATAACAGTTTTTTGCTGAACCTGGTTCGGTAACGGGCACTACCATAACCTGACTGCCCCAGAGATATTGATCGGCGGCTTTGTATAGGTTGGAGTCAGCATATTTCAGAAAAAACAACGGGGTTGCGAGGGGTTCCCATTTTTCGTTTGTTCGTAACTGAGGGTATAATTATAGGGAAGCCATTCATACCGTGTATTCACGGCTTTCCGGGCAAAGTGATTTGGTCGGTTCAGGCCACAATGCGGCTTCTGACGGGATGTCTTTAACGGTTGGTTCTGGCTGGCCTAGCGCCGTGCCATGGGGGGCGGAAGATGGGCGTAAAGGCGGCAAACTGCAAGCCAGCGAATATTCGGCATCGCCTTCACCGCCGGCAAAACCACCTGCATCTGCGTGGATATAAGGAATGCCGCTCATGCCCATGCCTAACATCGGGGAATTTGCGCCTTCATCCATCCCAACTGCGGCTCACGTCGCCACTCCAGGAAAACTCTGAACCTTGGTGTGCGGCAAAGCCGGAACGGTTGAGATGAAACAGTCTTTTGCGCGGATAGTCTTTTGGTAATTTTCAAAAGCGTGCGGCTCCACTGGTGGCCATAAGTGTTATGTAGCCACGGGCGGCGTATTTTCTAAAATACCCCTCTTGATTCAAGGTTATACAGGATGCCATCCGGGTGTTTTCGGGTTCACCCAGGTCACCCCACCAGCCTTCCACACCAATATCGATCTGTTTTATACTTACTGTAAAACCAGTCGCCGGCCTGGCGTAAACCATATCGATCAAACCACCAAGACCGAAATAAAAATCAGTCAGTTGAAAAGGCCTGCCCGCTGCTGTCGGTTACCAGGTATGGCTGATTCTTCGTAATTACCGGATGACTGTAACACAAAGGGCTCCGTGATCAGGATCGTCTGTATGTTCTTCTTTCCAGTTACGTATCATTTTTTCAGGGTCCAGCCAGGTACTTTCCGGTTCACCCAATCGAGGTTGCCCGGTATTCTTGATGCTGTCGCCAAACCAGAACAGGTCAAATGTGACGGCATCAAACGGGATACTGTCTGATTTCATCCTGTCCATGATTTCCGTTACCTGTTTTTCGCAAATAACCGAAACGGCTCATGAAGTTGCCCGCATGGCCACGGCGGTGGCAATGGTTGCGTACCTACCGACTTCGACGATATCGGGAAAGTATATCGGAATAATCCTTACCCAGTACGATGTAAAAACTCTGCCGTCCGCTGCTCGCTGAAAACGCATTTTCACCCGGGTTTGTCTTACCAATATCGATATAACCTACAGAGGGGTTGTCGAAGAAAATGGCATACGGATTACTGGATATCACAATGGGCACGCTGTAATTGAGTGCATCGGCATTGAGCAGAATATCCATACCAGGGGATTATTTCATCAGCGGAAGTTTATATCCCCTGCAGTTCATCGGGAGGCTGCGTTCCCCGGTGCCGAATATTTTTTCATCGGGAGTTAGGGAGAAGCGGAAACCCCTTTCGGCAGCAGAATAAAATCCATTGAGCAGTGTTACCTGTGAGCCATTATCCAGCCGGAATCTGATCTGTTCATCACTAATTTCCGCCCTTGTGTTTCCCCATGTGACTGTCATGTTTTCTTTAGAGGATGTACACACCGCTTTTCTTTTCATGCGGGGAGCGATCACGGCGTCTGACACCTGTTCGTCTCGTTCGCTGCCGTCGGGAACATACGTGGCGCCAATGATATTTCCGGGATAAAGGTAAAAGGTCCAGATGCCGTGTGGTTGACGAATATTCACCCATTCATCGCTGATGCGGAGTAGTTTGGGTTGCGCAACCATGACCAGGGAAAAACACAAGGAGGATATGCTTAGTAACAGGGATTTCTTCATGCTTTAAAGTTATTTTAAAATTCAATCGGATGATTGCCCGCATGGCCTATAACCCTTTTTTTGTTTCGTTGGATTCAGGGTATGGAACGGTTTGTCATATTGCCGGCATCAGTTATTTTTGGTAAAATAACAGACTATGGATCAGTTGACCCTTGGGATCGGCACCCGCTTGCAGCATACTTTGTTTGGGCCCGGCGTTATCGTAGCCGTGCGCTATGCCACATACCTCATCTCATTCATCAATCACGGTATTAAGGAGATCGAAAAGGATGACACAAAACTGGAAGAGATCATTCCCGAACAGGTGAGTGCCGAATTGGAAACCGTTTCGGATGTGGAACGTTCCCTGCTAAAAATACTGCGTTTATGGGGCGGGTTTAGTGAAACGGTGCCCCTGGGCGACCGTTGGATTGGCGGAACGATGATCTTACAGCCGGCGGATAAAAGCCAAAAGCCGAAGGAAGTGCCGGTTGACGTTTTCTTTCATAAGATCGTCATGCTGCGCGACAGGCTTCGGGTCATGGAGCAACAGATCAACGCACATAAGCTGCTTACCGATGAAGATAAGGTTAACCTGCAACAATACATCACCCGCATCTATGGAACGTTGACTACGTTCAACGTCCTGTTCCGCGACAAGGAGCATTGGTTTGTAGGGGAGAAGGGATCGGCGGAATGATCACTCCGGGCAGGCCTCATTCCGCGTACTAAGATTCGGGGCTTAATTGATGTCAACTTCTGATCGCGCTTTAATTATATACCATGGGCACTCTGATCATTGAACGAAAAGCAGAACTGTCTAACAGTTTTCGGCAAATAAGCGTATATATCGATGGTAAAAAGGCCGGGACCATCGCCAATGGCGAAACCCGGGAATATGATTTGCCTCAGGGTTCACATGAAGTCTGCTGTAAAATTGACTGGTGTACCAGTAATACGATCGAGGTATCCGGAGAGTCGGAATTAATCAGGATACTTCAGTTAAGCGGGTTTAAAAATTCGGGGTGGATCATCCCTATTGCCGTTGCCGTTACAATTGTGAGTTTGATATTAAGGGCTTTTGGTTTTGCGAGTCGCTATTTTTTTTTAATACATCCTGATCCCTGCATTCATCATTATGTTATATTATCTGACATTTGGCAGGCGCAATTACCTGACCTTATCTGAGAAATGAACCTGCCAGCATCCTTTGTCAATACTGTTCTTTTTCATTGGGGAAATCACCGGATTTCACATCGGTGATATACTGTTTAACGGCCCCCGTGATCAGTTCGTGCAGGTTGAGATACTGTCGGAGGAACCTGGGTTTAAATTCCGTATTGATGCCAAGCATATCGTGCATGACGAGTACCTGTCCGTCGCAGTTCATACCGGCGCCAATCCCAATGGTGGGGATGTGAAGGCTTTCTGACACTTCTTTAGCGAGAGCCGCCGGAATTTTTTCGAGTACAATGGCGAAACAGCCCGCTTCCTGCAACATCAGGGCGTCGCGTTTGAGTTTATTGGCTTCTTCCTCTTCCCTGGCCCGAACCGTATAGGTTCCGAATTTATAAATGCTCTGTGGTGTCAGCCCGAGGTGACCCATCACCGGGATCCCAGTGCCGATGATCCTTGGCAGATTCAACAATTTCTTCGCCTCCTCCATCTTAACGGAATGTCCTCCGGTTTCTTTCATGATCCGGATCGCTGAATTCAGCGCTTCTTTAGAATTGCCCTGGTACGAACCGAATGGCATATCAACCACCACCAGGCAGCGTTCAATACCCCTGACCACGCTTTGGCATGGTAGATCATCTGGTCGAGTGTGATGGGTAATGTTGTTTCATGACCTGCCATAACATTACTGGCACTGTCGCCCACCAGGATGATATCAATCTCGATTCATCGAACAAGCGTGCAAAAGAGTAGTCATACGCCGTGATCATGAGATCCCCTCCCCGGAGGCTTTCGGCTTGAGGGTATTGGTGGTTATTTTTTTGATCTCTTTATTAACTGACATACGTGCGAAATTGATTGGTCATGAAAAGGGCGAAGGGGAGATGGCTCTTGCGTTAGAATAAAAACAAATCCGTGTGTGATCGCCTTGAGGTGTAAATGTAGCGAAATAGCTCCTAGAAAAATTGATTGCAGCTTGAAGTTTACAGTGCCTGTTTATCCGGTGAACCTCTTAACAATAAGGGCTGCATGCTTATGCCTTGGCTTCGAAGCTTTCTTTGTTTTTTAGTTCTTCCCACAGGTGTTGGACAAGGCCATCAGCCAGGCCGATCTTGGGTACGAAAATTTCGTTGGCGCCTGCCCATTTCATGGCATTGATATAAATGAGCAGGGCTGGTACAATCACATCGGCCCTGTCGCTG
The DNA here is from genome assembly GCA_046329695.1 of Ferruginibacter sp. Taxonomy (GTDB): domain Bacteria; phylum Bacteroidota; class Bacteroidia; order Chitinophagales; family Chitinophagaceae; genus Ferruginibacter. The sequence continues at coordinate 14,859 of JAXLUE010000023.1, read as the reverse complement.
CGCAGGCCATACCGGGTGATGCGCTCTTCGAGTGGCACGGCATCCAGCTCATGATGCAGTTTCGAGTAACCTGCGGGTTATGGCTGGTTAATTTTTCTTGCTCGCTGAAAACAGATTTGCTGATATTACGCTTCCAGATGGCTGTTTCGCCTTTTTGTCCGCGTGTGGCCTGTTTGATACTATCCTTCATCTCGTCCCATTCTTTATCGGACACTTTCTGTTTGAGGAGGCGGATGGTTCCGATATTGAATGATTTTTTCAATGCCAGTCGGCCATTCGTAAAAAAGGAAATCTCCGTGCTGCCGCCGCCGACATCGATATACAGGTAACTGTGTTCTTTATCAAGGTTTTCGGCGATGTGGTTCTCATACACGAGGTTGGCTTCCATTTCCCCGGAAATGACCTCTATATCGAGTCCGGTTTCGCGCCTGACCTGGTTGAGCACATCTTTGGCATTGTCTGCGTCACGCATGGCGCTGGTTGCACAAACTTTAATGGCGTCTACCTGGTAAGCGTTCAGCAAATGCCGGTAGGCCTTCATGGTTTGGATGAGCATATCAATTCTCTCCTGGGTGATATATCCGAATTCAAACACGTCAAAGCCCAGGCGCAATGGTACCCTTACAAGGTTTTTCTTGTTAAATACGGGTTCATCATGTTCGTTAAGCGATACTTCTGTTATAAGCAGGCGGGCGGCGTTGCTTCCGATATCAATGGCTGCTAATGTCAATTCGGGTGGGTTTTTCTCTGTTAATCAACATCAAAGTTCGGGCAATCGTGGCAATAGCGGCTATAAATTAATCAACGTGGGTGTGTATAATTCAGTGGGTGGTCTGGCACTTATCCCTGGATGCCGGGCAGCGGGTCGATGACAGACTGTTGCCTGTTGGAAGGGACCGCTTTCCGGTGGAGGTATTGGTAAGTTTCGATCTGTGAACGTACTTTTTTGGTGTTTCTCGGGTTCACATATTGGTTGGTCTGTTCGTTGTTCAATATCCTGGCCTTAACATTGTCGCTCAGTTGAATCTGTATGATATCCCGGATCTCATCGGCGATCTGTTGATCAAGAACCGGGCAGGCGGCTTCCACGCGATGATCGATATTCCGTACCATCCAGTCGGCTGAAGAAATGAAGACCTTTTCTTTTCCGTCATTATGGAAGATCATGACCCTGGCATGTTCAAGGTATTCGTCGACAATACTGACTGCCTGTATGGGCCTGTTGAATTTTTTATTTTCGGTGAACATGCAGCAGATGCCGCGGATGACCATCTTGATTTCCACACCAGCCAGGGCGGCTTCTGTCAGCTTCCTGATCAATGATTCGTCACTAAGGGAATTGAGTTTGAGGATGATGGCGGCGGGTTTCTTCTTGCGGGCGTTTTTGATCTCGCGGTTGATGAGCATGCTCAGCGATTTGCGCATATTAGCCGGGCTCACCAGCAAGGTATTGCATGATTTCAGCCAGGCCTCACGGGTTTTTGGGCTTTCCAGGTAACCAAATATGCGGTATACGTCGGCCATGATCTGTTTGTTGGAGGTCAGCAGGCAATGGTCGCCATAGGCCAGTGCGGTTTTTTCATTCAGATTACCGGTGCTGACAAAGCCATAATGGATCAACTTATCGCCGGAACGTTTCCTGATCAGGCATAACTTGGCATGGATCTTCAGGTCGGGCAGGCCGATCAGTACCCTGATACCGGCTTCCTCCAGTTGTTGTTTCCAAACCAGGTTGGCTTCTTCATCGAACCGGGCGCGGAGTTCTATCACCACGGTCACCTGTTTGCCATTGCGCACCGCGTTGGTGAGCGCATTGATGATCTTAGACCTTGATGCCAGCCTGTAACAGGTCACTTTGATGCTTTGCACTTCCGGATCTATGGCTGCCTCCCGCAGCAGGTCGATCACGCTGTTGAAGGAATGATAAGGGAAGTGGAGCATGACATCTCTCTGCAGGACCACTTTCGATACGCTACTGGTATTTTTAAGCAGTGGATGCGTGAATGGTTTTTTGCGCTGGCTTTTTTGTGAGAATACCGCCTCCGGAAACAGGATGAAATCTTTAAAATTATGTATCCTGCCGCCGGCGATCATATTGTCTTTGTGTGAAAGCGACAATCGTTTCATGATATAGGTCAGCAGCGGTATGGGGATGTCCTTGTCGTAAATGAACCTCACCGGTTTCCCTTTCTTGCGGTTCTTAAGGCCTTTCTCGATCTTCTGGATCATGGATGTGGCCACGTCATTATCGATATCGATCTCGGCATCCCTGGTCAGTTTGATGACGTGCGAAGTGAACGTGTCGTAACCGAAAAAAGAGAAGATGTGCGGAAGGCAAAAGCGGATCACATCTTCCAGCAATATGATATGGTGCTCATCGTTTTTGGAAGGCAGGATGACAAACCGGGTGAGTGACCTAACGGGAACGGATACCAGTGCAAATTTTGCGGGATGCTTTTGTCTTTTCTCGACAATGTGCAGGCCAGGTAGATCGATTTGTCGCTCAGGGTGGGGAAGGTCTGGATACTCGATCATCAGCGGAACGATATGGCTCCTGACCTCTTCGTTGAAATAATCGAGAACAAACCGTTGCTGAGCAGCATTCAATTTTTTTCATTCACAATGACACGCCTGCCTGTTCATTTCGCGCTGGATTTCGTTCCATACCCGTTCGAAACTGACCTGTTGTTTCATGACGATGTCCTGAATGTCTGCCAGGATCTTCTCCGGGTCCTGCTCCAGGTGCATGCGGGCTTTGCTGCCCAGTTCGATCATCCTCTTGAGGGTGGCCACACGCACGCGGAAGAACTCATCCAGGATGTTTGAAAATATGCCGAGGAAGAAAATGCGTTCTTTCAAAGGCACCGAATCGTCTGCCGCTTCCTGCAGCACACGGCTGTTGAAAGCCAGCCAGCTGATATCCCGTATGATCGTTTTGCGCTTAAGCGAGGGTGACATAACCATTCTGATTGTAAAATACCGGCAACCTGTTTATGTTGCTTCAAAGCCTGTATTAATTTATCATCAATTCCATCATCAGCCTCTGATCCTGGCAATGATCGCCGTGGTTGAAATGCCTTCAACGATCTTGCCCAGCTTCACTTCTCCGCCATGGGCCAGCACTTCTTTTGATCCGGCAATTTCTTCCACCTCATAATCGCCTCCTTTGAACAGAACATCGGGCATGATGGCTTTGATGAGTTCCAGGGGCGTGTCTTCACTGAACAGTACGATACGGTCTGTCATGATCAGCGTTGCCAGTAATAGAGCACGCGCATTTTCATTATTGACTGGCCGTTCGGGCCCTTTCAGCCTTTTGACCGATTCATCGGCATTCAGCCCAACCACCAGTACATCGCCATGCGAGGCCGCTTCGCAGAGAGAAGCGATATGTCCTTCGTGTACTATATCAAATACACCGTTGGTGAATACGATCTTTTTACCCAGCATTTTCCACCTGGCAGCCTGAAGGCGGATGCCATGGATGTCAGTGATCTTGTCTGGTATCGATTGAATGGCTTTCATTTTTTTGTTTATTCATGTATGGCAGGAGGAGCAGGGCGATGCAGCCTGCGATGATCATAATGCTGGTGGATACGCCCCATATCAGCCATCCGAATGCTTTGCCCAGCGGATGTGCGATGCCGTAAATGGCGAGTGTTTGCATGACAAATATCGGGAATGAACCGATCCCGCCCGGCGTGGCGATCATGGCCAGCGTTGCCAGTGTAAGCACGGAGAAGGCCGCTTTTACAGACAGGTGGTCGGTGCCGTCCATGGCATAAAACCCAATATAGATCTGCAACAGGTACATCGACCAGATAAAAAGGGTATGCAGGATAAAGGCCCGGCTGTGGCGCAACCGGCGGATCGTGGAAAAAGCCTTCGCCCAAACCTTTGATGAAAGCGTTGATCCGGCTGATGAACCTGTTGTCGGATATTTCCTGAAAAAATATTTGATCAGTAGCCAGATCATGACGATCACTGCAGCAACGATCGCCCTTGCCCAAAAGGGCATACCCGGGGAGGAGGCGATGGTTTCAGTTTTGTTCCGCATGCTGGCCCACCACATCAATCCTGTATCAGTACGTGCGTGGATCAGGTAACAGATCGAGGTCGAACGTTCTTTCAACTATAATGGTTAACGAGCCGGTTCAGTTTCGGGTGTTCGTACCTGGCGAGGAAGCTGCATTTCAGTATCTCGCCCAGCAGAGATGGCCGAATTGGCCGGGTAGCCAACCACTGGTCACGCAAAGACGTTTTGAGTTTGGGGTGATAGTCCGTCGGTCCCAGCAGCAGCTTCAGCGCATGGATCTGCTCGGAGTGGCTCAGCAGGCTCAGGATGATGATGGGCAATACCAGCCAGTATCGCGCCTGGGTGATGACTACACAAATTCATCTTTTTCCTGTGTGGTCATAGAAGACGTAATTGCCACCAGACCGGGGAAGATCCTCCGCCCATGAATATGATATACTGGAGAATGGAGAAAATGCGCTTGTACATACCGGTTACAAGTTACAAGGCTGAATAAGAAGAACAGGGTGTTATAGAAGTCGGGAAAAATAATGTCGTTGTCGATCAGCCTCACCTGGCCGGAATAAGCGGCAACAAGCGCCACTACCGGGGTATGTCCATCCCATTGATCCAGGATCCGGAGGTTTCCGGCATCGGCCAGTTCCACATAATCTACCCGGAACCCCTGGCTTTGCAGTTCCTCTGCCGAGGCCTGTTTCAAAGCATTCAGGTCGCCCGGTTTCAGGGCATTTCTGAGTTTTGTCAGCACCCGGAATATGGCCAGGGATTGTTTCCGCTGGTCTTCATTGAGCCGGGCGTTCCGGCTGCTCATGGCCAGTCCGTCCCTTTCCCTGACGGTATCGCAGATAACGATCTGTGTTCTGGAACCGACCAGTTCAACCAGCTTCGAGATCACCATACATTGCTGGTAATCTTTCCGGCCAAGATAGAGCTTGTTGGGGTTGACGATATCCAGCAGCCGGTCCACCACCTGGCAGACGCCCTGGAAATGCCCGGGGCGGTATTGGCCTTCCAGGATGGTTTCCAGGTAGCCCAGGTTGTAGTGTTTTTTTTCCAGGCCGGGAGGGTAGACTTCCTCCACCGAGGGCAGGAAGAGCAGGTCGCAGCCGCTTTTTTCCAACTGGTTGATGTCTTCGGCAATGCTGATGGGGTATTTCTCAAAATCTTCCCGGTTATTGAATTGGGTAGGGTTGACGAAGATGCTGCATACGGTGAGGTTATTTTCCTCTTTGCTCTTGCTTATCAGGGAGATGTGGCCGGCATGCAGGGCCCCCATCGTGGGTATAAAGCCAACGGTGTTCCCCCGGTCCCGGGCCTCCAGCAGGAAATTCCGCATGTCTTTTACCGTCTTATATATAAGCATAAGCATTGGTTTATGGTGGCCGGAAAGCCCCTACGGTCGGATATTCAATAAAATATCAGTACCTTTGCGCACCTTTTGTGGGATTTAATTGAACCTAACCAGGAACAAATGTCGTCAAAGAAAAGAATTTTATTCATTGCAAATGAAATGTCTCCCTACCTGGAGTTAACAGAATTTGCGGAGGTGGTCAATAAGCTGGCTGTAATGTCTAACGACAATAACATGGAAGTCAGGTGTATCATGCCCCGTTTTGGTGTGATCAATGAGCGCCGTCACAGGCTTCACGAAGTGGTCAGGCTTTCCGGGATCAATGTGACCATCGACAACGACGACTATCCCCTGATCATCAAAGTGGCCTCATTACCCAATGCCCGTCTGCAGGTTTATTTCCTGGATAACGAAGACTATTTCAAACGCAAGTCGATCTTTACCGACGAAAAGGACAAGTGGTTTGATGATAATGCGATCCGTACGGTATTGTTCTGCAAGGGAGCCCTGGAAACAGTCAAAAAATTCGGATGGCCTCCCGATATTATCCACTGCAGCGGCTGGATGACAGGCCTTATCCCGATGTTCATCAAAGTGGCTTACAAAAAGGAGCCGGTTTTCAGTAACAGCAAAGTGGTGTACACCATCGGCACTTCCACGTTTAAGGATAAGATCGGGGCAGACTTTACCAAGCTGGCCACCATCAACGACCATATCGGTAAAAAAGAACTCGACATCCTGAAAGACAACAACAATGCCTGCATGTTCCGGGCAGGTGCAAATTATGCCGACGCCATCACTTTCGGCGCCGATAATGTTGATAAAAAACTGGTGGAAGAATTCTCCAAAGTGAAAGGTAAAAAGGTGCTTAAATTCAACGCAGACAGTGATTTAACAGACTATTTGCAATTATATGCCGACCTTTCAAAATAGTTACCAACTAATCCATCCATAAAATATTTATTGTGTACAGAAGATTTGTATCCCTTGTTCTGACCGGATATCTCTCTCTTATTATTATCAACTGGGGTTGTACCAAACTGGATACCACGCAGGTCGGGGGCGACCTGATCCCGGTGGTTGACAATATCAACACCTTTGCCGATACGCTGGACGTTTTCACCACGCAGGGCGTATTTGCCGATACCACCAGGCTTACCCTGTATGAAAACTATGTTCTCGGAAAGATCAATAACGACCCGCTGTTCGGGCAGACGAACGCCCGTTTGTTCATCCAGTTCAAACCACCGTTTTCCTTATTATTTCGGGCTGGCGAATGACACCATCCTCGGTGTGGACTCCGTGATGTCCTGCCTCAATTATAAAGGATTTTTACGGCGACAGCACCACGCCATTACGGTTAACGGTAGACGAAGTTTCCGGGATCAACAGCATGGTGAGTGGGACACACTCCGTACCCTGCGCACCATCAATTATGCCCGCAGAACATCACTTCCGGTTCCTGGTAGACCAGCCTACACAGGTATACCCAATCTGTCGAAAACCATGCTCATCAGAAAGGGCAAGGATTCCGTTCAGAATCAGATACGCATCAGGCTCTCGAACAGTTTTGCACAGGAACTGATCACCCGCGATACCACATTAATAGGTAACGGTAATTTTAAAACGGACTCGTTGTTCAGGTCGTTCATGAATGGTTTTGCCGTTTCCGCCAACAGCGGCAACGCGCTCATGTATTTTAACCTCAATGATTTTCAAACCAGGCTGGAAGTGCATTACCGTCGTAAGAACGGCGGCGCTCCAGATTGCTTTTGCCTATTTCTTCTACAATAATGGAAGCGGCGGATCTTCAGCGCCGGATCGCGGAGGCAAGTGGCTAACAATATCGTCAGGAACAGGCTGGGGTTGCCAACCGGTAGCGAGAGGAATTCTCCTGCAAACCACCCCCGGCACCCCCACGCCAAAATACTCTCCATACCCGAACTCTCCAATTATTCCAACCGGGTGATCCACCGGGCAGAGATCAATGTGGAACAGATACCGGACAACCCGATCTATGATACCCTGTTCAAAGCGCCTAATTACCTGTATTTGGACCTGATCGACTCGTCAACCGCATCTCCGAAGTGGAAAGCGATCTATTATGACCTGAATCCATCATCGCCTTACGATCCGGATTATAAATCGGGACTGCCGTTCTTCCCGTCGGGTGGTTCGGTCGATTTTGGATATTTTGGCGGTTACCTCAGAAAAAAGGCCGACGGCGCTGCGATGAGGTATTTCTATGATTTCAACATCACCCGGTATGTGCAGCAGATCGTGACCAAGGGGATACCGAACTATTCGCTCCGCTTATTTGCCCCGCAAAGTTTCAGTTATCCGCAATACCTGACAGCCGGCACTACATTCGCTATCGACAATTTCATCCCGTACAACAATTCCATTGCCTACGGACGTATCAAAATAGGCGGCGGGCAGAACAATAACCCGGCATACAAGATGCGGCTCCGGATCATTTATTCGAATATCAAATAAGTTATTAACCATCGGTGGACAGGCCCTTCCAAACTAAGGAAGGGCTTTGTTCTTTCGGTTACTCCCCCTTATCTTTGCACTCTCAAAAAAAACATACTCCATGCCGTATTTATTTACATCAGAATCCGTCAGTGAAGGCCACCCGGATAAGATAGCCGACCAGATCAGCGATGCGCTGATCGATTACTTTCTGGCATTTGACCCCAACAGTAAAGTAGCCTGCGAAACACTGGTGACAACCGGACAGGTTGTACTGGCCGGTGAAGTAAAAAGCAATTCATACTTGGATGTGCAGGACATCGCCCGTGAAGTAATCCGCAAGATCGGTTATACCAAGAGCGAATATATGTTCGAAGCGAACTCCTGCGGTATCCTCTCTGCCATTCACGAGCAGTCAAGTGATATCAACCAGGGCGTTGACAGGAAGAAGAAAGAAGAACAGGGCGCCGGCGACCAGGGTATGATGTTCGGATATGCCACCAATGAAACGGATGATTACATGCCGCTGGCTTTGAACCTCGCACACAAACTGCTGGAGGAACTGGCCACCATCCGCCGCGAGAATAAACAGATCAAATACCTGCGCCCCGATGCCAAAAGCCAGGTAACGCTGGAATATGACGACAATAACCGTCCGATCCGCATTGATGCGATCGTGATCTCCACACAGCATGATGAATTTGCCAAAGATGCTGAGATGCAGGCCAGGATCAGGAAGGATATGATCAATATCCTCATCCCAAGGGTAAAGGCCAAGTATCCCAAATACGCACATCTCTTCAATAACCAGATCAAATATCATATCAACCCGACCGGTAAGTTTGTGATCGGTGGACCGCACGGCGACACGGGTCTTACAGGTCGTAAGATCATTGTGGATACCTATGGTGGAAAGGGTGCCCACGGTGGCGGCGCTTTCAGCGGAAAAGACCCCAGCAAGGTTGACCGTTCCGCCGCATATGCTACACGCCATATTGCCAAAAACCTTGTGGCAGCCGGCCTGTGCGACGAAGTACTGGTTCAGGTGTCTTATGCCATCGGTGTTGCACAGCCTACCAGCATCAACGTCAATACTTATGGTACAGCCAAAGTTGCCCTGACAGACGGACAGATCGCCGGTATCATCATGAAAATGCCCTGCTTCGATATGCGCCCTTACTTCATCGAGAAACGCCTGAAACTGCGTCACCCGATCTACAGCGAAACGGCCGCTTACGGACATATGGGCCGTAAGAATGAAGTGGTGGAAAAGACATTCTCTGCACCGGGTGGCAAATTCCTGAAGCGTAAAGTGGAACTCTTTACCTGGGAAAAACTCGATGCTGTGAAAGAAGTGAAGAAAGCCTTCAAACTGAAATAATCCGAACGGAACAGGAACCCTCCCCAACCGGAGGGTTTTTTGTTTCCGTATTGAGTAACTTCGATAAAACCGTGTGTGTGAAAAAATTCAGGAACCAGCAACAACGTCCTAAAAAAAATACCCTGGTCATTGGCCGTGAAGCGGTGATCAAAGCCATGAATGAAGGCAAGCATCTGGATAAGATTTACTTGCAGTCAACCGTGCACGGGCCGCTCATCGATGAGATCAAAGCCCTGGCCGCTGATCGTATGGTGCCAGTGAGTAAGGTGCCCGTGGAGAAACTCAATGGGTTCAACGTATTCAATCATGAAGGGTGCGTGGCACAATTGTCGCGCATCGCATACCAGGACCTTCAGCAAGTGATCTCATTCGTGGTCGATCAGGGCAAAGCTCCCTTACTGTTGATCCTGGACGGTATCACGGATATCCGTAACATCGGGGGAATCGCCCGCAGCGCTTACTGCTTTGGGGTGGATGCCATCATTATACCTGAAAAGGGAGTGGGATCGCTCAACGAAGATGCCATACTAACTTCTGCCGGCGCACTCGAAAAAATACCGGTTTGCCGGGTGAACAGCCTCATGAAAGCAGTGGACGACCTGCACCTCAACGGCATTAAAGTGTATGCCACGGTCATGAAAGCCAGCAAGGCCATTGCCGATGTGGACCTCACCGAACCCTGTGCCTTTGTGATGGGCGGGGAGGAGCATGGCATTTATCCTGCGCTCATAAAGATCTGCGATGAACAGGTTCGTATACCCATGACCGGTGACTTTGATTCGCTCAATGTATCTGTTTCCACCGGTATTGTATTGTATGAAATGATGAGACAGCGAAATGTTGGTTGATTTGGGAATGTGATATTGTGGTAATGTGGCAATGTTGTAATGTGATAATGTGGTAATGTGGCAATGTTGTAATGTGATAATGTGGAAATGTGATACTGTTATATTTATGAGTGGGTGTATGGTGTTTGTTTGGATGATATAACGGCTCATGAATGATTTATGAAACTTTGTGTACTGTTGTATTGTGTTAAAAAAAAGGCGAAAGTATAAAGCCGTTAATACGCTTGGCAAATAATTTCTGCTTTCTTGGAGAATTATTGACAGGATAACAAAACCCTTAGCTCTAATATGATAAAAGAATATTTCGCCTGTTAAAAGTGGGAGTAAATTATTTATGATGAAGCATCACAAACAAATCAAACTCATTGAATGCCCCCGGGATGCCATGCAGGGGTGGCCCCATATGATCTCAACCGGGCAAAAAGTTCAATATATCAATGCATTGCTGAAAGTCGGTTTCGATACGATCGATTTTGGCAGTTTTGTTTCGCCCAAAGCCATTCCGCAAATGGCGGACACCAAAGAGGTGCTGACTAAACTCGACCTGGCGGACTCCGTATCATCCTTACTGGCCATCATAGCCAATATGCGGGGCGCTGAAGATGCCATGCAATTCGATGCCATCCAATACCTGGGGTTCCCTTTTTCCATTTCAGAAACCTTTCAGCAACGGAATACCAACAGCTCTATCTCGCAATCTTTCGATGTAGTCCGCGATATCCAGGAATTATGCCTGAAGAACAATAAAAAACTGGTCATATACATATCCATGGGATTCGGTAATCCATATGGCGATCCGTATGATGAAACCATTGTATTTGACTGGGTAAATAAATTAACCGGGGAGGGAATTGAGATCATTTCACTGGCAGACACTGTCGGGCTCGCGGAACCAGGTCAGGTTAACAGGGTTACGGGTTATCTCGTTAATGCCTTGCCAGACATTGAAATCGGCGTTCACCTGCATTCCACACCGGCAAACAGGAATGAAAAACTGCAGGCCGCACTGGAGGCAGGATGTAACCGATTCGATGGTGCTATAAAGGGTATTGGTGGCTGCCCCATGGCTGCTGATACGCTCGTGGGTAACATGGATACGGAAGGCATGATAGAATTTTTTGAAGAACAGGGCTTCCCGATACAATTGAATAAAGAAGCATTGGCGGAAAGTATCCGGCTGGCGGGGGAATTGTTTGTGTGATGTATGATATTTACTGTCTGTTCCGTTTTGATTTCTTATTAATTATTTCTTATTTATTCTATGGATTTTCGATTGCCCCTGACACCCAAGCCCTTTACCGACAAGATACGTCACCGCGATAAGCTCTTCCTGATCGGTTCTTGCTTTACGGAGCAGATCGGGCAGAAGCTGGCCGCACACAAGTTCAGGGTCATGGATAATCCCCACGGTATTTTATTCAATCCTGTCAGTATCTCGCGTTCCCTGCGATCTTACATCAAACCAGACCTATTAACGAAACAAGATCTGTTCGAGCACAACGAACTCTGGGGTCAGGAACACCATACGCGTTTTCCATGCTCATCCTGATCCGCATATTGTACTGGACAGGATCAACCATTCTGAAATGGTGCAACGAATTCCTGGCTGAAACAGACTGGGCCTTATTGACCACCGGGTTCAGCATTTGTGTATGAACGCCAGGGCCAGGTTGTTGCCAATTGTCATAAAGTGCCCACGGATAAATTTAATAAACGCCTGTTATCTGTTCAGGAAACTGTACAGGTGCTCCGCGATGCCATTCAATCCTTGCAGGCATTCAACAAGGGTATTAAATGTATATTCACCATCAGTCCGGTCCGGCACCTGCGCGACGGATTTGTGGAAAACAACCGTAGTAAGGCAACCCTGATACTGGCCGTGGAAGAACTCATCGCATCCATGACCGATTGTTTTTATTTTCCTGCGTATGAACTGGTCATTGATGATCTCAGGGATTACCGTTTTTATGCGGAAGACATGGTGCATCCTAATTACGCAGCCACCAACTATGTGTGGGAGAAATTCCTGGAGGCATGCGTGGATGAAGCGGACCGTAAACTGATGAAAGAAATTGCTGATATACGCTCGGCGGCCAATCATAAGCCTTTTCATCCAACCTCCAATGCACACCGGGCTTTCCTTGCATCCAGCCGGGATAAATTAATTAAACTGAAAGAGCAATACCCATATATTGATTTTGAAGAGGAGTTAGCCATATTTGATAAACAGGCGACCTGATAGATTGTAAGGATTACTATCTGAATTTTCAACGGCTGACAAAGGAGGCGATTTCGTAACTTAGTACCCGGGTATATCCGTCAGGTGTTAAATCAAGCGTGTATGAAAAATCTGTCATTCCTTCTCTCATGCCTGCTGACGATCTTCTTCATGGATTCCTGTAAACCCACACAAATGAACCAGCCATCCAGGGGAGCCGATCACCAGGGGAGTGAAGCGTTATGCCAATATACATGGAACCTGCTAGAACTGGAAGGCACCGCAGTTACATCATTTAAAACACCATACCTGCAATTCAGCCAGGGTCAGGTGAACCGTGTTTCGGGTAATACCGGATGCAATGAACTGTCGGGCGCTTTTGTATTATCCGGTGAAAGAGGGATACGATTCTCGCCACTGGCAACCACCCGCATGGCCTGCCTGGGAGATTATAACGAGTCAGCGTTTCTGTCTGTCTTGCAAAAGGCAACGGAATGGCGTATCAGTGACAAAGATATGTTCCTGTATGAAGGAAGAATGCAACTGGCGCGTTTTCATGCCGCCCTGCCGTCCAATGCCGCCGGTCCCGGTAACCCGAATGCTATCAACGGTTCCTGGGAGTTGACTTATATCACGGGCCCGCGTATAAGCTTCGAAGGACTTTACCCCGAACAAAAGCCGGAACTCATCATTAACAGTTTATCTCCGGAAGCAAATGGACACAGCAGTTGCAACCCATTCAGTTGCCCGATGACCATTCAGGGAAATAAGATCAGTTTTGGCGATGCCCGGGCTACCCTGATGTATTGTCCGGGTATCGGGGAATCTACATTCTTCAGCCTGTTGAAAAATGTGAACAGATATGCCATGGAGGATGACCAAACGATGTTGTTATTGCAAGATGAAGTCCCCTTGATGAAATTCAGGAGAAAATAAAAGGATATGATATATCGGTTATTCCTTGCCGTTATGCAGGGGGCGATCGACTGAACAGGACATAAATGACAGAGCAGATTTGAAAAGAAAAATGAAATATTACCGGCTGATCTGGTTTAAGCACGACCTGCCGGCGGGATTATCGGTCTTTTTTGTTGCCCTTCCACTTTGCCTGGGTATTTCCCTGGCATCCAATGCGCCTTTATATGCCGGTCTGCTTTCGGGGATCATCGGCGGATTGGTTGTTTCATTGATCAGTGGCTCATCATTAGGCGTATCAGGCCCCGCCGCAGGCCTTACTACCGTTGTGGCCGCATCGATCCTGAGCCTGGGAGATTACCGGATATTTTTGCTGGCAGTTATCGTAGCCGGGTTATTTCAGCTGTTACTCGGTTTGTTTCGGCTTGGGGCCATAGCCAATTACTTTCCATCCTCCGTGATCAAGGGAATGCTGGCGGCGATCGGCATCATACTCATTTCCAAGCAGCTTCCGTTGGCCATTGGATATGATAAACCGGATTTCTGGACGAGCGGATTCTTACAGTTGTTTTCCGAAAAAGATGTATTGGGTAATGTCAGGTCGTTGAATGATCATATTACGATGGGGGCGATCATCATATCATCAGTATGCCTGGTTGTTTACCTGGTCATGCAATTGCCCTTTGCAAAAAAGTTCAAAGCCTTGCCTTTGCCCTTACTCATTGTACTGGCCGGTGTGATTACACAAATCCTTTTTGCCAGGTTTTCTGCGGGCGTCGGACTCAAGCAAACCCAATTGGTGCATATACCCGGAAACCTCTATGGGTCCATCCAGTTTCCGGATTTCTCATCGTTATTCTCGAGTTCCGCTATATGGAAAGACGGATTGATCATAGGCTTACTCGCCACACTGGAAACCTTGTTATGTGTTGAAGCGATCGATAAACTCGACCAGCATAACCGCATCACCCCGGTCAACAGGGAACTGGTGGCCCAGGGAATCGGGAATATGTTATGCGGTTTACTGGGCGCCATACCGATGACTGCCGTGGTGGTGAGGGGAGCGGCCAATGTGGATGCGGGGGGCAGAACATGGATGTCTTCTTTCACGCATGGCCTTTTCCTTTTACTGGCCGTCTTGTTGATCCCATTCGCACTTAACCAGATTCCATACGCCGCGCTTGCCGTGATTTTGCTGATCACCGGGTATAAGCTTACCCGCCCCAAACTATATAAAAATATGTGGAGCCTGGGCAGGAAACAATTCATGCCTTTCATGCTGACCATTGTGGTGATCCTGCTGACCGACCTGTTGATCGGTGTCTGTATCGGTCTGTTAATGTCGGTCTATTATATTATACAGAATAACTTCAGGGCCGAATACCGTATTCAGAAAACCAGGCAGCATGAAACGGACGTATATTATATTCGCCTCAACAGCAACGTAACTTTTCTGAACAAGGTCAACCTGCGTAAAGCACTTGACCAGGTACCGGAATACAGCGTATTGACTATCGATGGGAGCGAAAGTAACTTTATCGATTATGACATCCTGGAGATCATTAGTGAATTTGAAATGAAGGCACATGACCGTCATATCGAATTGCACCTGGTGGGCATCAGCAAAGTGAATGT
>JAXLUE010000022.1:0-47138 GCA_046329695.1 Ferruginibacter sp. | reverse complement strand
CCTGGTTGGTGGCAGTTTTAAAATGGCTGTTGCCTAATCCTCCGCGACCGCCCTTTAATAAGATCACTTCCTGCCCGTCTTCCAGTATTTCAGCTTCTTTTTCGCCCGTTTCTTCATCCAGGGCAATCGTACCCAACGGCACTTCGATGATGATATCCTTTCCGTTGCGGCCGGTGCAATTGTTGCCGCTGCCGTTTGTACCATTCTCTGCTAGGATATTTTTGTAGTACCGCAGGTGCAGCAAAGTCCATAATTGGGCATTTCCTTTCAGGATGATATGGGCGCCCCTTCCGCCGTCACCGCCATCGGGTCCCCCTTTGGCTGTCAGCTTATTACGCATGAAATGCTTACTGCCCGCACCACCATGTCCGCTGCGGCAAAATACCTTGATCTGGTCTACAAAATTCGAATGCTCCATTTGGGCAAAGGTCAGATTTTTTTGTTCATTATATTTGATTTACATGAAACGATTCAAATCTTTATTTCTTCCCGCATTGATATACCTGTTCGGCACATCCTGTTGCTCATCCGTGAAGCAACCTGTTTCAGTTGTGCCACAGGATACGCCGTCTGTACAAAAAGACACTATCCCGGCCTGTGTCAGCCGGATGATCAGCGCATACAAAGCAGAGGAAAAACAAAATCCGCCCAGGCAGATCATTCAATATAATTATCATGGAAAAACCGTGTACTATGTTACACCGCCCTGTTGCGACTTTTTTTCGGAGTTATACGACAGCAACTGCGTGCTGATCGCTTATCCCGATGGAGGGATAACCGGTAAGGGCGATGGGCGTGCCGCGGATTTTATCGATGTGAGAACAGACGAGAAACTGATCTGGAAAGATGACCGTAAGTAGCGCTATATTTTTCTGGTCTGGTTCCAGGTTTTAAATAGATCTTCCTGTTCCGGTAGCCGCTCCGGGATCTCCGTAAGGGGCTCACAGGGTTCCCAACCATCACGCATATCCGAAGGAAGTTGCTGATACAATTTGGTGCCTTCTGTTTTCCAGGCAATCATTTCATCAGATACGTCTTTGATCTTTTTCGCCGGATTGCCTACGATCAGGCTCCGTGGTTCAAAAATTTCATCGGCTTTTATAAAACTCAGTGCGCCGACGATGGATTCATCACCCAGCACTACCCGGTCCATGATCACGGCATTCATACCCACGAGGCAGTTTCTTCCAATTTCAGCGCCATGTATCACCGCGCCATGACCAATATGGGCCCCTTCTTTCAATACCACGGTAACGCCGGGAAACATATGTATGGTGCAATTTTCCTGCACATTGCAACCGTCTTCAATGATGATCTTGCCCCAATCGCCGCGGATCGCCGCACCGGGACCGATATATACATCTTTTCCAATGACAACATGACCGGTAACGGCGGCCTGCGGATGAACGAAGGCAGAAGGATGAACAACGGGCGTATATTCTTTATAACGGTAGATCATTTCCGGCTTTTGACAAAAATACCGTTTTAATCAGTAGGCTTATTGTTCTGCGCTAACTGCGGCGCCTTTGTTTTTTTTCCTGTTGATGCTGCGTATGACGGCAATGGTCCCCCAAATGAGGGCCACGCCGCCGATGAGTGCAACCGCCACGGCAGCCGCGTCGGACCCGTTGCAACTGAGACTGCATACGAGCGACGCGAGCAGGATGCCCAGTCCGATCGCTGCAATGATCGTCAGAATGATCATGGCCGATTTATCAGAACCTTCCTTATCACCCGTCAGTTTTGCTTTGGCATATATCAGCAATTGTTTGTTGAATTCCTTTTTGAGGATTTTCTTTTCCGACCGGCTCAGTTTCTTAGCCGGGTTTTCTTTGAGGTGTTGAAGGATCTGTTCCGCCGTTGGCCTGATAACAAATGCCTGTACCGGCATATTTCCGGTAAGCCCGGGTGAGGCTTCGGGATGATTGGCCATAACGGCGACACTGACGAATGAAGCGATCGTCAGCAGGAAATCACAGGATTTTTGACGATAATACCTGGCAATTGAATATGAACGTTTCTTATCAGGATAGGCGGCGATGCACAGCAGTGCGGTGCAGCCAGCCACATACAATAAGGATGAGGGAAGCAACATGCCTTCTTGCCTGAGTTGATAACCAAACCATACGGCCCATACGGCCAGCGTGATTTTCAGGAAAACGATCAATGATACGGCCGGTAATGGGTGTAGCCTGGCCCAATAAGATATCTTTCTCATAAGCCTTTTGTTTTAGCTTATTAAGGTAGGCCCGATTTTTTAGGATCGAAATGATCTTCGTCAGTTAGATCAGGGATTTGTTGGTCCGGAAGCAGGTGCCTTTAAAAATGGCCACTTCGTGGTTGTGTTGGTTGGAGATGTGGATGTGATAGAGCCCGGTTGATTTGCCATTGTGTATTTCCCTGGCTTCTGCCGTCAGTATATCATCCACATGAACCGGTTTAATGAAATTGATGGACGTGTCCAGTGCTACTGATAATACATTCCGGTTATTGCAGGCGAAGGCGAAGGCGCTGTCGGCCAGGGAGAAGGCAATGCCTCCGTGCACGATACCAAAACCGTTGATCATTTCTTTTCTGACGGTCATCCGGATTCGGCTGTACCCTTCCCGAATGTCGAGCACCTCAATGCCCAGCCACTGACTGAAGAGATCGTGTTCCATCATATGCGCCACTACGGCTTGCGCGTTCTTTTCCATGCTGATAAGATTGAATGACCTGTTTAGTTTCCGTTGAATACGGGTTTCCTTTTTTCCAGAAAAGCATTGACGCCTTCTTTGTAATCGGCCGTTGCGGCTGATTTTTGTTGGTATTTATCTTCCAGTTGTAATTGTTCTTCTATGCTGTTGATGAAACTGTAATTGAGCGCGTGTTTGGTATATGCCAGTCCTTTGGTGGGCATCTCGGAAAGCGTTTTTGCCAGTGCGAATGATTCGTCTGCAAAAGATTCATCGGCGAATACCCTGAATATCATGCCCATTTTTTCCGCTTCGGTGGCGGAAACTTTTTCTCCCAGCATCATCAGTGCGGACGCTTTCTGCCAGCCGATCAGCCTGGGCAGGAACCAGGTTCCGCCGCTGTCGGGTATCAGTCCGATCTTGCTGAAGGCCTGGATGAAAGAGGCGGATTCCGCAGCCAGCACCACATCGCAGCTAAGGGCGATATTGGCGCCAGCGCCTGCGGCTACGCCATTCACGGCAGCCACAACCGGTTTGGGCATATTCCTGATCCTTTGCACAATCGGGTTGTAATGTTCCGAAAGGATGCGGTCGATCCCCATCGGGTCATCGCCTGTCAGTTCTCCGAGGTCCTGCCCGGCGGAAAAGGCCTTACCCATCCCCGTTATATAAACGCACCGGATGTCATGCACGGAAGCACATTCATCGAGCCTGGCCTGCATCTCCAGTGCCATGGCCCGGTTGAAGGAATTGAATTTGTCCGGACGGTTAAGGATGATTTGGGCCACATGGCCTTTGATCTCAAAAAGTATGCTCGACATAATGCTTGTATTTTATTAAACGTCAAAACTGCGCACATCCGGATGGTTGAGCAGGTACTGGTTCACCAGGTCGTAATTCCTGTCGGGCGAACTGATCCTGTACAGGTAAACGGCATCGTTGTTGTCTTTGATGAATTTCATGCACCGGAATGAAAGGTCATGTGTCCGGAAGAAATCTTCCAGTTCGCTTTTGAAGTTATGGCCCAGGTCAACGGTCCTATCTTATAATCCTTAACGCGGTGAAAGCGGTTGATGAAACGTTGCACGGGCTCCAGGACAAACAGGGCAATGACCACGATGATGGTGACCACGATGGCAACCGGGTAATTATGATAGCCGATCGCCATCCCCAGTGCCGCTGTAAGCCAGATCAGCGCAGCGGTGGTCAGTCCGTTTACCGAAATGCCTTCCTTGAAGATCACCGGCGCCGATAAAACCGATACCGGTAACGATATTGCTGGCGATACGGTCGGCACTGCCGTTGAGGGTTTCTTTAGACAGGATTGTGTACAGGCGTGCCCCGACGGAGATGAGGATCATTGTTCGGAAACCGGCAGGCTTGCTCCTGAACTCACGTTCGAGCCCGATGACGGCTCCCAGTATAAAAGCCACGGAAACCTGGGCGGCTTCCTCCAGGTAAATACTGATATCCATGCAGAGTGAGTTATCGAATTAAAGGTAAGGATATTAATGGCACTTGAAATAGTCGAATGGTTCTTTGCAGGAATTACATTGGTACAGGGCTTTGCAGGCGGTTGATCCGAATTGGCTGAGCAGCCGCGTATCAGTGGAGTGGCAGCGGGGACATTCCACGGCGATCTCATCGCTGAAAAGGAGTTTGTTGGCGCGGGTCGACAATTCCTGTGGCGGGGCGATGCCAAATTGCTGCAGTTTTTTCTTTCCGGATTCGGTCATGCGGTCGGTCGTCCATACGGGCGACAGCACCGAACGTACGATCACGTTTTCATATCCATGTTGCATCAGGTGAATGCGGATATTCATCGCTATCATATCCATGGCAGGGCAACCGGAATAGGTTGGGGTGATGACAACCTCTGCTTCTTTGCCGGAAACCCTGACTTCATGAACGATGCCCATGTCGAGGATCGATAATACGGGGATCTCGGGGTCGGTCACCTGTTCCAACAGTTCCCAGATCTTCGATTCTTCGGTGTTGGTGGGTTTGATGATATGTTCGGGTGATGTCATACTTACCAGGATGCGTTGGGATAGGCACGTTGCATGTATTGCAGGTCCGATAACAGATAACCCATGTGTTCCGTATGCAGCCCGTTTTTGCCGCCGGAATGCATGAAGATATTTTCTGCAGGAAGAGTAAGCGTAGCTTCGGCAAATACTTCGTTCACCTTATTCTTCCAGTCGTTTTTCAGTGTGGAAGGGTCGATGCCTGCATCACCGGTGGCCAGCTCGTATTCGGCCGGCATGAACATTTCACCGGTATAAGGCCATACTTCTTCCAGGGCATTCAGCATCCTTTGATGGCTTTCTTCTGTGCCATCGCCCAGGCGGATGACCCATTCACTGCTCCAGCGCAGGTGATAGGTAACTTCCTTGAGCGATTTGACTGCAATGGCCGCAACCTGGCTGTCGGTGCTTTTCTGTAAACGTTCGAATAACAGGTACTGGTAGACGCTGTAAAAGAATTCTTTCAATACCGTTTGGGCCCAGTCGCCCCTGGGTAATTCAGCCAGCAGCAGGTTTTTATATTCGCGTTCGCTGCGCATATAGGCCAGGCTGTCTTCCGTAGCGGGTTTCAATGGATGACCGGCCGATTGGTTGATCAGTTCTGCGGCATACTGATAGATATTGCGCGACTGTCCGAGTTGGTCGAGACTGATATTGGTGATGGCGATATCCTGTTCCAGTACCGGGCCATGCCCACACCATTCGCTGTTGCGCTGGGTGAATATCAGGGCCGTGTCGGCGAGATGGAGGAGGTAGTTGATCAGTTGATATGGCATAATACGTTATTTATTTTTAACCGCCGGAATCAAACATTTTTGAATCGCAGAAGTTTACAATGTTTGTTTAATCTACAGACCCTTCAAGCTTCGCTTTCAGGGTGACGTTAACCTTAAACATTCAATCTTAAACCTTTTAAACGGCACTTATATAAACCACAAGACTTTTTCGGTTGGTCATTCCTTATTTCTTATTTACATATGCTTCACCGCATCGGGCAGGTCATAAAATGTTGGATGACGGTAGACCTTGTCTTCAGCGGGATCATACAGGCTTTCCGCTTCATCGGGGCTGGATGCGTGTAACCTTAAACATTCAATCTTAACCTTTCAGGCTTCACTTTCAGGGTGACGTTAACCTTAAACATTCAATCTTAAACCTTTTAAACGGCACTTATATAAACCACAAGACTTTTTCGGTTGGTCATTCCTTATTTCTTATTTACATATGCTTCACCGCATCGGGCAGGTCATAAAATGTCGGATGACGGTAGACCTTGTCTTCAGCGGGATCATACAGGCTTTCCGCTTCATCGGGGCTGGATGCGTGAATATGTTTGCTTTCCACCACCCAAATGCTGATCCCTTCGTTGCGGCGGGTGTACACATCGCGTGCGTTCTCAATGGCCATTTGCGCATCGGCGGCATGCAGGCTTCCGGCGTGTTTGTGGTCGAGACCCTGCTTGCTGCGGATGAACACTTCCCAAAGCGGCCATTCGTTCTCGTTAGTATGATTTGATTGTGCCGGAGAACCGCCGGCTTTATCTTCCGGGATGTCGCCGTAGCGCAGAAATCTTGTTTGATAAGACATGATTCGTGGTTTAATGTGTATTCGATCAGGTTGATGTTTATCCGGTGGAAATACTTACGCCGCTTCTTTCTTTTTCCTGGCGGCCCGTTTAGCGGCATAGGCTGTGGCGGCGTCTCGCACCCAGGCGCCTTCCTCATGAGCCTTGCGCCGGGCATCAAGCCTTTGTTTATTGCAGGGTCCGTTGCCTTTCACCACGTTCCAGAATTCTTCCCAATTGATCTCGCCAAAATCATAATGCTTTTTTTCCTCGTTCCATTTCAGGTCGGGGTCGGGAAGGGTCATACCCAGCACCTTGATCTGTTCGGCGATCATATCGATAAATTGCTGGCGCAGTTCGTCGTTGCTTTTACGTTTGATCTTCCATTTCATGCTCTGGTCGCTGTTGGTGCTTTCGCTGTCCTTCGGACCAAACATCATAAGGCTGGGCCACCACCAGCGGTTGATGGCATCCTGGCACATGGCTTTCTGTTCGGCAGTGCCCTGGCTGAGCACCAGCAGTATCTCAAAACCCTGGCGTTGGTGGAAGCTTTCTTCTTTACAGATGCGCACCATCGCACGGGCATACGGGCCGTAAGATGTTCTGCACAGCATCACCTGGTTAAGGATGGCTGCGCCGTCAACTAGCCAACCGATCGCACCCATATCGGCCCAGGTCAGCGAAGGATAATTGAAGATGGAAGAGTATTTGGCCTTACCTGTATGCAGATCGTCGATCATCTGATCGCGGCTGAAGCCTAGTGTTTCCGCGGCGGAATAAAGGTATAGACCATGACCGCCCTCGTCCTGTACTTTGGCAATCAGTATGGCCTTTCGTTTCAGGGAAGGTGCGCGGCTGATCCAGTTGCCTTCGGGGAGCATGCCAACAATTTCACTGTGGGCGTGCTGGCTGATCTGGCGCAGGTTTGTTTTGCGGTAGGCTTCGGGCATCCAGTCTTTCGGTTCGATCTTGATCTCCTGATCGATGGTGTCCTGGACTTTCTTTTCCAAATCGTGTATGGCCATGTCTTGTTTTTTTAAGCGTTCAAAAATAATAAAAAAACTAACAGTTGTTCGTTTTTTAGATCGGGCTGACAACAATCATCTTTGGTCGAAATCGACCTTCACCACGTCGGTTCTGGGGTGGCTCTGGCAGGTGAGTATGAATCCCCTGTCGATCTCTTCCTGTTCCAGGGCGTAATTCACGTCCATGTCCACTTTGCCCTCCGTTAGCCTGGCGCGGCAGGTACAGCATACGCCGCCCTTACAGGCAAAGGGGAGGTCGGCGCCCTGTTTTAGGGCTGCATCGAGGATGCTTTGGCCCTGGTAGGCCAGGTCGAATTCAAAGGTCCTGCCGTCGAGCGTGATGCTGACATGGCTTTTCGGGCTCATATCCAAATCAGCCTGAGTTGCCTGGCTGGCCATACCTCCGGTTTGTCCCGGTGTGGTGAACAATTCAAAATGAATATTCTTTTTATCGATCCCCTTTTTTTCGAGGAATTCGCTGCAGGTGAAAATCAGGGATTCCGGTCCGCAGATATAGATCTCGTTGAACCGGGCATAATTTACCAGTTTGTCCAATTCCTGCAGTTTATGTTCATTGATGCGGCCGTGCAGCAGTGGGGCGTCCATGATTTCCCGGCTCAGGATATTGATGAGGTTGAAGCGGTTCATGTATTTATTCTTCAGCGCTTCCAGTTCCTCAAAGAATATGATGGAACCACGGCTCCGGTTATTATACAGGAGCGTAAAGGAAGAGCCCGCTTCTTTTTCCAGGGTATGTTTGATGATGGATATGACGGGGGTGATACCGCTTCCTGCGGCGATGCCGAGGTAATCGCCGGCTTTATTTTCCTGCAGTCGGGCATTGAATTTTCCAGTGGGCGGTAAAACGTCGAGTACATCGCCCGCTTTCAGTTCATCGTTGGCATATGAGGAGAACTGGCCTCCTTCCACTTTTTTGATGGCCACTTTCAGGGTTTCCTCATGGGGTGCGGCGCAGATGGAATACGAACGCCTCAGTTCCTGTCCGTTGATGACCTTACGGATGGTGATGTTCTGTCCTTCGCGGTACGCGAATACCTGGCGCAGGTTATCGGGTACGTTGAAGCATACGGAGATGCAATCGGGTGTTTCTTTCATGACCTTGTTGACGGTCAATGTGTGAAAATGTACTGCCATATTATTTGATTAAACCGTTGAGAAGGTGGTTGACCATATCCTGTTCCAGGGCTCCGGCATCCACTTCTTTCTTATGCCGTTGCCAGAATTCCAGTCCCCGCACGGCCGACAGGATGGTGATTACGGCCACATGGGGATGAATGTTCCGAAGTTCTTTTTTCCGGATGCCTTCCCGTACAATGTCTATCAGCCGGCTTTCATATTGTTTCCGCTGGCTGAGGAAATTACTGAGAAAAGGCTCTTCCAGTTGTTTCCATTCGTGGTTGGCCACATATACCTCATCAAAATTGCCCAGCATCATACGTATGTGGAACCGGATGAGGTTTTCCAGTTTGACGAGTGTGTTGCCGCCCGACCGGGTTACTTCATCGAGATGCTGGTTGAAATCGTTGGCCACTTTAAAGCAGATGCTTTGCAGTATCTCGCTTTTAGATCCGATGTGGTTATACAGGCTTGAGGCTTCCACGCCGATGCTGTCGGCGATCTCGCGCATGGAGCTCCCGACAAAACCCTTGCGGCGGAAAAGCGCGGCGGCTTTCCGTGCAATGGCATCCTTCTTGGTTCCGTTACGTGCGGCTTTGATCTTCGACATGATCGGCTTTACGCAAAACTAACGCTTATTAGTTTTTTACCTGGCCCGGATGACCGAAAAAATATTTATCTATACATTTGTTCAGGAAAACAATGACCCATGCAATTACAAGCCGTTGATACGATAGAAACCATCAGTTCCGCTGATTTTCGCAACCAGTACTACCTGCCCGGCAAGCCTTTGGTCATCAAAGGGCTGGCAAAGAACTGGCCGGCTTATCAAAAATGGAACTGGGATTTTTTCATAGATATCGTGGGAGACAAGGAAGTGGGGGTATACAATAATGTCAAGAGCGATGCATACACGGCCATCAATACGGCAGACGGTTATATGAAATTTGGCGATTACCTGCGCAAGGTGAAGGCGGGGCCGCTTGATCTCCGCATCTTTCTGTTCAATATTTTCCAGCACGCACCGCAGATCACCAGCGATTTTACCTGGCCGGATGAACTCATGCAGGGCTTTGTCAAGAAGTACCCTATGTTGTTTGTGGGTGGCCAGGGTTCCATCACGCACATGCATTTTGATATCGACATGAGCCATATCCTGCATACCCAGTTTATGGGGCGAAAGCGTGTGCTTCTTTTTCCTTTCCAAGAGCAATACAAATTATACCGGAAACCCTGGGAAGTGCTGAGCGTGGCCAATTACGCCAACTACAGCAACGGCTTCGATTACCAGCATTTTCCTGCCGTCAAACTGGCCAGGGGTTATGAAGTGATCCTGGAACATGGCGACACCCTGTTCATGCCTGCCGGCTTCTGGCACCACATGGAATATATGGATGCGGGTTTTGCCATGAGCCTTCGTGCGATGCAAAGCAGCCTGGGTGGAAAGCTGAACGGACTGTGGAACCTGTTTGGTATGAGGGGTATCGACACCCTCATGAAAAAGACCGCGCCGGAGTGGTGGTATAACAGGAAAAAGGCCAGGGTTTATCAAAATGCGGAACGTGAACTGGCCGCTGCAGGAAAATAAATTTTGCCGAAATATTATGATTTTTCAGGAAATTGATTAATTTTACTGCCTACTCCAAAGAACTCACTCCAATTCTATCCTTTTAAAGCTCTGTCGGGATCCATGCGTGTCCCATAGCTAAGAATCCATTTCAATTAATTGAATCATTAATTAATATATATACTATATTAACATCAACTCTTTTTCTTGTGGTTTCAGAGGTAAGCAAGGCCGGTGATTTTTATCACTGGCCATTTTTTTATGTGGCAGCCTGATTCAGGAACCGGATCATGGGGTGGAGCGCTTTCATGACCTTTGATATTTCCCGGATGCTATTTTTATTCGTAAAAAATTGATCGTCAACATCATGGCTGACTGTAAAGCTTTTCAGTTTAAGATAAGCAAGGGCCGGATTATCCGCGTCATATCCTTTTGGCGGCCGGCTGAGAACCAATTCCTGGTCTAATCCTTTGCTGAATATTTTTTTGAACCCCGGGTTTAGGATGATCTTTTCCCAATCCGCCAGGTTATAATCTATTTCCTGCCTGATGGCGGCCAGCACCGGCGCTTCCGGCATGTAGATACCCCCGGCCAGGAAAGAGGCTCCCGGTTCTATGTGAATGTAATAACCGGCCGAACCGGCTTTTTTTCCCCCTTCATTGAAAAATGCGGCGAAGTTTGTTTTGTAAGGGGCTTTGTTTTTGGAAAAGCGGATATCCCGGTTGATGCGGAAGATGCATTGTTTGGGTTCCAGTGAAGCGATGCCTTTGTCGAACGAACCGATTTCATGGATCAGGCTGGCCACGAAAGTCACAAAATTATCCCGTGACTCTTCATAGCGCAACCGGTTTTTTTCCATCCAGGATCGGTCGTTGTTTTTCCTGAGTTCTTTGAGGAACTGAATGAGGGAAGGGTTGATCATGTCATTATTATTTTCAATCCATGAAAAAAGGGAACGAATGATTCGGTTCCCTTTGTATAATGCCTGAGTGTGATCGGGTCTATTTGATGCGGCCCCAGTTTTCACCACTCTTGATGCGGTATAATGTCATTTCGCTGACATCGTATTTTTCTGCGAGTTGTTTATACGTGAGTTTGCGTTTCGGGTTGTTGATGGCGTCCTTGATGGTTTTCACCTGGGTGGCCGTCAGTTTCAGTCCCACGGTGCGGTTGGCCTGGCGTTTTTTATACGCGATCTTCTGCGGACTGCTTTGCTGGTGTTTGCTCACTTCTTCCAGTGTGGCCCATTTCAGGTTCTTGGAAGAATTGTCGTTTTTCTTATGGTTCACATGAATCACGTACTTGTGTTTCGGTGATTTTTTATTGCAGAACAGTTTTGCTACTTCGCGGTGGATATAGATCGTACCGTTACCGTCTTCCACGTGCAGGTTGAGTGTGCGGTAACCGGAAGTGAGTGAACCGTTCAACAGTTTTCCGTCAACACTTACTCCTTCTGAGTAACTGGCTGCGCGGCCCAGGTTAGATACGGCATACTTTTTACGTAATTGTTTGTGGCCTTGGAAAGACATTTGTTTCCAAACTTCTCCCGGGATTTTCTTAATCATGGTGCGATGATTTTTAAGTGTCGTTCAGTAATTGTGTCACCAAACAAAAAATTGAATTACCCAATCGGTGATAAATATACTTAAAAATACTACTGGGAATCTATCATTTTCAAAAAATCTTCTTCAGAAATGATTTTTATGCTGGTGATTTTCCTGGCTTTTTCGAGCTTGCTGCCGGCGTCTTCGCCCACTACCAGGTAGTTCAGCTTCGAACTAACGCCACCGAGTACCTTACCGCCGTTCTTTTCCACCAATTCCTCTGCTTCACTGCGTTTCAGGCGCACCAGCGTGCCCGTAAATAAAAACGTTTGACCGTCAAGGTTATTTCCTTCCGGTTGTTCCTGTACCGATTCCATCGCGAGGCCCTGTTTTTCCAATTCTTTGAGCAGTTGGATATTATCGGGGTTGTGGAAGAATGCGTAGATGCTGCCTGCTACTTTTTTGCCCACGTCTTCAAAAGCCTGCAGTTCGTCTATGCCCAACCGGGTAAAATCGTACAGGCTTTTAATACCACGGGCCAGGGTTTTCGCAGTGGTTTCTCCCACATACCGGATACCGAGTCCGTAGAGCAGCCGGTGCAGGGGTTGTTTTTTACTGTTCTCAATGGCTTGTTTCAGGTTTTGGATCGATTTGGCGCCGAACCCTTCCAGTTTTTCGAGTTTTTCCCAGTCGAGCGAATAGATGCCGGGCACATCGGTCAGCAGGCCCAGGTCGAAGAATTTTCTCACATTGGCTTCCCCGAAACTGCGGATGTCCATAGCATCCTTGCTCACAAAATGGATGATCCTTTCCACGGCCTGTGCCGGGCAGTTCATATTGGTGCACCGCCAAACGGCCTCACCCTCTGGTTTATAGAGCGGCTGTTTGCAATCCGGGCATTCAGTGGGGAATTTGATCTTTTTTTCATGTCCGGTGCGTTCATCCGGGAGCGATTTAACGATCTGGGGAATGACATCGCCGCTTCTTTCTATCAAGACCCTATCACCCAGTTTCAGGTCTTTCTCCCGGATATATTCCTCATTATGAATGGAGATGCTGCTTACGGTCACGCCCCCGATATGTACGGGTTCAATTTTGGCAACGGGGGTTACCGCACCGGTACGCCCTACCTGGAATTCCACGGCCACCAGCTTACTTGTTGCCTGCCGAGCTTTAAACTTATAGGCGATGGCCCAGCGCGGATGATGGGATGTCATGCCCAGTTTTTCCTGCAGATCAATGCGGTTGACCTTTATGACCATGCCATCAATCTCATAGGGAAGGTCATCTCTCCTGGCTTCAAAGTCCTTTACATATTGTACCACCTGTTCGATCCCCTTGGCCAGTTTCAGTTCCTGTTGGGGGCTCCGGAAGCCCAGTTCCCACAGCATCCCGATCATCGAAGAATGGGTCAATAACCTTGCTTTTCCATGCGGATGGGCCGGAATGGTGAAACTGACATGATAGATAAACCCTTCCAGGTTTCTTTTACTGACTTCAGACGGGTCTTTGATCCGCAAAGTACCGGCGGCGGCATTTCTGGGATTGGCCAGTGGTGGGATGCCTTCCTCCGCCAGTTTTTCATTGTATGCCCGAAAATGGTTTTTATTCATCAGCACTTCACCCCGCACTTCAATCTGCTGGATTCCATAATCGCTGAATGAAGCGGAGAGGGGAATTGACTTTATCCGCCTGATATTGACGCTGATGTCGTCCCCGGTAACCCCGTCGCCCCGGGTAGCCCCGCGGGTAAGCAGGTCATCTTCATAGACCAATGAAATACTGGCCCCGTCGAATTTGGGCTCAATGCAATATTCAATATTTTCTTCGCCGCCAAGTTCACGCACTTTACGATCCCAATCGATCAGGTCTTCTGCATTGTACGAATTATCCAAAGACAGCATGGGCACCAGGTGTTCCACTTTTGGAAAATCCTTTACCAGCCCCGGTCCCACACGCTGGGTGGGGGAATCAGGCGTGATCTCTTTGGGATGTGCCTCCTCATACTGTTGCAGTAATTTAAATAGCTGGTCGTATTCGTAATCGCTGATCAGCGGGTCGTTCAGTACATAATACCGGTGTTCATGGAAACGCAGGCAATTGCGCAGGTCATCCACGTTGTGCTTATTTACTTTGATACCGGAATCTTTTTTAGCGGCTTTCAGCCAGTGATCGGTATGGGATTGATCTTTTTCGGACATGCGTTTTCTTGTGGTTCAAATGTAAGAAGTCAAATTTGATTAGTTAATAAATAACATATTGCTCCTGTCTGGTCTTGGGCCAACAGGATAGTTAATTAATAAGATAGTGCTCCTGTCTGGTCTCCGACCAACAGGAGAGTCAACAAATAACTCAATGCTCCTGTCTGGTCTCCGACCAACAGGAGATTAGTTGGTTGGAAAGCATAATTTAATTGTCGTTGGTCGGAGACCAGACGACAGAGGGAGACCAGACGACAGAGGGATCAGACGACAGAAAAAAAGCATTTTTATCTGTTTTTTTCACACAAAAAATAAGCAATACGGAAATTAATTTCCAATCATGCAACAATGTTTTATATCCGAACAATGGCCTGTCTTTTTTACAGCCACCATTCAGCATTGGAAATTCTTATTACATCCCGATGATAATAAATTGATTATTATTGATAGTCTTCGGTTCCTTGTTAAACAGAGGCGGATACATTTGTATGGTTTCGTTATCATGTCTAACCATATCCATTTAATTTGGCAACCACTTTGTCATTTTACACATGAACAAGTCCGTTCATCATTTCTGAAATTTACAGCGAGGCAATTATTGATATCTGCCACGAAACAATCTTTTTCAGATGAATATGCAGTAAACTTAAGGGACAGGAAGTATCAAATATGGAAACGGGATTCCTTGGGAAAAGAAATTTCAGGGTCCAGATTTTTTCAACAAAAATTGAATTACATCCATCAAAATCCTGTCAGGTCTGGATTGTGTGTGCTCCCGGAAGATTATTGGTTTTCATCGGCGAGATATTATTTTACAGGAGTTGATGATTTTGATATGATCATGCATTTTCAGCAATGAGCATCTGATTGGAATATGTGTATATCAAACGCAACGCTCCTGTCTGGTCTCCGACCAACAGGAGATTGAGTTGGTTAGAGAACAAAAATAATAAGTCGTCGTTGGTCGGAGACCAGACGACAGAGAGACCAGACGACGGAGGGATATCAATTACTTCAGGTTGATTACTTTTGAGGACAAATGCATTCTATGTTTCTTTCATTCGTAAAAATGTTGACCGCAACGGCATGCTGCATATTCCTGTTATCCTGCAGCAGTACGGAAAAAGTATCCCTCATCGTACATCATGCCAAAATTTATTCTGTGGATGACAGTTTCAGGATCTGTGAGGCTATGGCCATATCCGGAGGTAAAATCCTGGCTACCGGAACAGACAAAGATATCCTTTCCCGTTACCAGGCCGAACAAATGATTAACGCGGATGGCAAGGCCGTTTTCCCGGGCCTGATCGATGCTCATTGTCATTTTACAGGGTATGCAACCGATATGTGGAAATGCGAACTCTTTGGTACAAAATCCTTCGGGGAGGTAGTTGCTAAAATTACAGAATATGCCCCAAAATCTCCCATTCATTGGATCTATGGACGCGGATGGGATCAAAATGATTGGGAAAACAGGCAGTATCCTGATAAGGCCATCCTGGACAGTTTATTTCCTGACAGGCCTGTTTTTCTGAAACGGATCGACGGTCACGCGGTAATCGCCAACCAAAAGGCGCTCGATATCGCCGGTTTTAATATCCAGACAAAAATTCCAGGTGGGGAAGTGGAAGTAAAAAATGGCAAACTGACCGGGATCCTGATTGATAATGCCATGGATGAACTCGAAAAATTCATTCCCATGATATCCGATTCTCTGGCCAGGCAGTATTATCTCAAAGCCCAGGAAGAGTGTTTTTCATTAGGACTGACCAGTGTACATGATTGCGGAATCACCGAAAATACGGTTCGGCTGGTGGATGAAGAACAGCGATCGGGGAAGTTGAAGATGAAGATATTCGCCCTGTTATCAGACAGTGCATCCTATTACGACCGTTGGGTGAAAAAAGGCCCTTATATCACCGATCGTTTACATGTGGGAGGGTTCAAGTTATATGCTGATGGCGCGCTGGGTTCCAGGGGAGCCTGCCTGAAAAAAGAGTATTCCGATAAAGCCGGCTGGAGAGGATTTCTGCTCCGTGACACGGCATACCTGAACATGGTTGCCAATAAAGTGGTCCATTCAGGATTTCAGTTATGTACGCATGCCATCGGCGACAGTGGCAACTACCAGATACTTCAGGCCTATGCCCGTGTGCTGAAGGAAAAGAATGACCGCCGCTGGCGTATCGAACATGCACAGGTACTGGATCCTGCCGATTTCCATTTCTTTTCAACTTATTCCATCATCCCTTCCGTGCAGCCCACACACGCCACCAGCGATATGTACTGGGCCAAAGACAGGTTGGGCCCCGAACGTGTTACTCACGCTTACGCATACCAGCAATTACTGCAAACGAATGGTTGGATGCCATTGGGAACAGACTTCCCGGTGGAGTACATCGATCCCGTGAAAACATTTTTCGCTGCGGTGGAACGAAGGGATGCCAAAGGATTTCCCGCAGGGGGCTTTCAAATGGATAATGCACTCAGCAGGGAACAGGCACTCCGCGGCATGACGATCTGGGCAGCCAGGGCCGCATTTGAAGAAAAGGAAAAAGGAAGCCTGGAAAAAGGTAAGGCCGCTGATTTTGTAATACTGGATACAGATCTTATGACCTGTGAACCCAAGTCGATTTTAGGAACCAGGGTGCTGGCTACCTATATTAATGGAGAGTAAGTGTTTCAAATTAAAAAAAGACAAGTGAAAGGAAATTTGAAAATTTGAAAATTTGATAATGTGATAATATGGTAATGTGGAAACCAGCCCACTGCAGTCGGTTGTGCAAATGGGTTTCTGTGTGTTCTGTGCTATCTGTGAGAGCAATGTGCTTCATCCTACAAGTTTCGTGACACACAAACGATGACGGGCGCTAATATGCAAACGAGCCCACCGCAGGTGGATGTGCAAATGGGTTTCTGTGTGTTCTGTGCTATCTGTGAGAGCAACGTGCTTCATCTTACAAGTTTCGTGACACATGAACGATGACGGGCGCAAATATGCAAACGAGCCCACCGCAGTCGGTTGTGAAAATGGGCTTCTGTGTGTTCTGTGCTATCTGTGAGAGCAACGTGCTTCATGCTGAAAGTTTCGTGACACATGAACGATGACGGGCGCAAATATGCAAACGAGCCCACCGCAGTCGGTTGTGAAAATGGGCTTCTGTGTGTTCTGTGCTATCTGTGAGAGCAACGTGCTTCATGCTGAAAGTTTCGTGACATATGAACGATGACGGGCGCTAATATGCAAACGAGCCCACCGCAGTCGTGTGTGCAAATGGGCTTCTGTGTGTTCTGTGCCATCTGTGAGAGCAACGTGCTTCATGCTGCAAGTTTCGTGACATATGAACGATGACGGGCACAAATATGCAAACCTGCCCACCGCAGTCGGTTGTGAAAATGGGCTTCTGTGTGTTCTGTGCTATCTGTGAGAGCAACGTGCTTGTACACTCCGGGTTTCAATAATACAAGCAAAGAATTATCATCCTGTTCCGGTTCGATCATTATTCAGCTGGGCTGCTCATTTTTCCACTTTTTTTCGTGGCAAGCCCAGGTAATGAAAATTTTGCGTCAAAATATTTACTGAAAATCAATTAGTTATAAAAGTCCGATTAAAAATACTTGCTCGATTTCTTGGAACGGATACCTGTTTCCGCCTACTTTTGCACTCCATTTTAAAACGCCGCAGGGATAGCTGCGGTATCATTTAAACAACATCACGATGAGTAAATTACATTTCAGCACCAAACATGCCAACGAGGCTACCGTACAACGCAAATGGTACGTTGTAGACGGTACTAATCAAACCGTAGGACGCATGTGTGCCAAAATTGCCGCCGTTCTGCGTGGCAAAAACAAGGCTTATTACACACCCCACGTTGATTGCGGGGATTTCGTCATTGTCATCAATGCCGACAAAGTTGTCTTTTCCGGTAATAAGATGGAAGACAAAGAGTACCTGACTTTCAGCGGTTACCCCGGTGGATTGAAAGGCGAGGCAGCCAAAGACCTGCTGAAGCGCCGTCCGGAAGTGGTGATCGAAAGGGCTGTGAAGGGCATGTTGCCTAAGAACAGGCTGGGTCGTAAGATGTACAAAAAACTGTTTGTATATGCCGGTACCGAGCATCCTCACACCGCTCAGAAGCCAGCCGCTTTAACTTTCAACAAAATCTAAATCAAACACAAATCCCGTTTAGGCGGGACCAAAAAAATATTACATGGAAAAACAAAAAAACGCAGTAGGCCGTAGGAAAGAAGCCATTACACGTGTTTTCCTGAGCAGGGGAGATGGCAAGATCACGGTTAACGGTAAAGATTACAAAACTTATTTTCCGTTGGTTTATCTGCAGAACCAGGTAGAATCTCCGTTGAAGACCATCGATGGAGCCGGCAAGTTCGACATCGTTATTAACGCCACCGGCGGTGGTATCAAAGGCCAGGCAGAAGCGGCCAAACTGGGTATTTCCCGTGCCCTGCTTGAGATCAGCGCTGAATATCGTCCGGCCCTGAAGGCAGCCGGTCTGTTGAAACGCGATCCCCGTGCCGTTGAAAGGAAGAAACCGGGCCGCAAGAAAGCCAGGAAGAGCTTCCAGTTCAGCAAGCGTTAATACAGTTGCCTGTTTTGCCCGCTGCCGACTGCGATTCCTGTCACTGGTGTCCTGTCTGCTGAAGGCAATAAGGTTCAAACCATTCAAATAACATATTAATTATACAAAATGGAAAATAACACTTCCTTACAACAGCAACTCTTAGAAGCAGGCGTACATTTCGGTCACCTAAAGAAGAAATGGAACCCTAAGATGCTCCCTTATATTTTCGCCGAGAAGAAGGGTATCCATATCATCGACCTGAACAAAACCGTTGAAGGTCTGCAGGAAGCTGCCGCGGCTATGAAAGCCATTGCCCGCAGCGGTAAAAAGATCATGTTCGTTGCTACCAAGAAGCAAGCCAAAGAGATCGTACAGGAATGCGCCAAAAGGGTGAACATGCCTTACGTGACCGAGCGCTGGCTGGGTGGTATGCTCACCAACTTCAACACGGTTCGTAAGAGCGTGAAGAAAATGCAGAGCATCGAAAAAATGCTGTCTGACGGAAGCGCAGAGAACCTGACCAAAAAGGAAAGGCTTACACTGGCCCGCGACAAGGATAAAATGGAAAAGGTACTGGGTGGTATCTCCCAGATCAGCCGTATCCCGGCCGCCCTTTTCATGGTGGATATCGGTCACGAGCATATCGCCCTGGCTGAAGCCCGCCGCCTGAACATTGGCACTTTTGGCATGGTTGATACAAACTGCGATCCTAACAAAGTTGATTTCGCCATTCCTTCCAATGATGACGCGTCTAAATCTATTTCGATCATCGTGAATTACCTGACAGCCGCCATCGCGGAAGGTCTGCAGGAACGTCAGGCTGATAAGGATGATGACGATCATGGCGACCAGGACGAAACTCCGGAAGCCAAGGCAGCACGCTTTGAAGAAAAGCTGGATGCAGGCGACGACCGCAATAAGCGCGGTGGCGGAGCAGGCAGGGGCGGCACAACGAAGCGCCGTGTACCGGGTCCTGGTGCCGGAAGCAGAAGGCCAGCCGCTGGTCCGAGGTAATCGAAGAACCACAGATTCATCACACAAAAAGAAACAATCATGAGCACAACGATAACAGCAGCCGATATCAATAAATTACGCCAGGCCACCGGAGCCGGAATGATGGATTGCCGCAAGGCCCTGACAGAAAGCAACGGTGATTTTGAAGCCGCCATCGACTGGCTTCGTAAACAAGGTCAGAAAGTTGCCGCCAAGCGCAGCGACCGCGAAGCCAAAGAAGGTGTAGTCATTGCAAAAACCACTGCCGACAATCAAGCCGGTATCGTTCTTTGCATCAGCTGCGAAACCGACTTCGTGAGCAAGAACGCCGATTTCGTTGCATTTGCCCAAAGCATTGCCGATGCGGCCGTAGCCCATAACGTGAAGTCTGTAGAAGAACTGAACAACGTGGAAATCAACGGAGCCAAAGTATCCGATATGATCAACGACAAACTCGCCGCCATAGGTGAGAAGATCGAGATCTCTAAATTCGACCGCGTGGATGCGCCTTTCGTTGCCAGCTATATCCATGGCGCCAACCGCATGGGCGTTCTGGTAGGCATGACCAAAGAAGCTGCAGAAGCCGGTAAAGACGTGGCCATGCAGATCGCAGCCATGAACCCACTCGCCGTTGACGAAACATCTATCCCCGCCGATGTGGTGGAAAGGGAAAAGAATATCGCCATCGAAGTGGTTAAGGCTGAAGGTAAACCCGCTGAAATGGCTGAAAAGATCGCCATGGGTAAACTGAATAAGTTCTTTAAAGAAAATACACTGATGGCCCAGGCTTTCGTGAAAGACGCCAACAAGTCCGTTGCTGATTTCCTGAAAAGCATTGATGCCGATCTGAAAGTAACTACATTCAAGCGAGTTGCTTTAGGATAAAAAATCAAGCCCGGTATTACTGCCGGGTTTTTTTATGCCCTGTTTTTTTTAAGGGACTCGTCAAAAAAATCTGAATCAATTATCTTCACAAAAAATTTTTCATGCTGCCCAAGTATAAAAGAATATTATTGAAGATCTCCGGTGAATCACTGATGGGAGATAAGAATTTCGGAATGGATTCCTCGGTCATTGCCCAGTATGCGCAGGACATCAAACAAGTTACCGAAATGGGCGTGCAGGTTGCCCTTGTCGTGGGAGGCGGAAACATTTACCGCGGCATGAACGAAGCCGAAACGGGTATCGAAAGGGCGCAAGGCGATTACATGGGCATGCTGGCCACGGTGATCAATGGAATGGCCTTACAAAGCGGATTGGAAAAAGCAGGCGTTTACACCAGGTTGCAAAGCGCCATCAAAATGGAACAGATCGCCGAACCGTATATCCGCCGCCGTGCGATGCGTCACCTGGAGAAAGGCCGTGTGGTCATCTTTGGGGCGGGTACAGGTAACCCGTATTTCACCACCGATACGGCGGGCTCTCTTCGTGCCATTGAGATCAAGGCTGACGTGATCCTGAAAGGGACACGTGTGGACGGCATTTATTCCGCCGACCCGGAAAAAGACCCTAAAGCCAAACGCTACGATAAGATCACATACAATGAATGCATCAGTAAGCAACTGAAAGTGATGGACATGACCGCATTCACCCTGTGCATGGAAAACAACCTCCCGATCATCGTTTTTGATATGAACAAGCCCGGAAACCTGCTGAGCGTGGTAACCGGCGAAAAGGTGGGTACACTCGTCAGTTAATATTATTTTAGCCTTAATAGTAAACCGCCTTTTTCGGGGCGGTTTTTTTATTCACCGTGGTTGGGGATTATTTTATTTTGACCATGCCTGACAAACAGGCTACATTTGTTGCCGATCTGGTTCCCGTATCATAGCGGGATTAAAAGGGAAGTCCGGTGTAAGTCCGGCGCTATCCCCGTAGCTGTAAGGCTCCATAAACATTGTTTATACCTGTTGAATCTTCATGCCACTGTCTTGCACAACGCTTGATGGGAAGGCTTCAACCGGATGCCAAGCCAGAAGACCTGCCATATCCGATTTTTTCATTCAACGCTTTCGGGTGAAAAGCATGAAGGGACATATGTTTTTCATATCTATCCTTTTATTCCTTGCCTTTCCGGGCACACCCGTCTGCATCACCCATGCATGACCCATGTTTGTTCGTACAAACTGTTTCGTTGTTTGCGTTTGTTTACTGCTTATCAGCGGGATGGAGCGAGCGTATGCACAGGACAGCACCAGGACATTACGCCGGCTGACCCTGACTGCATACAAATCCGCCTGGGCAGGCAACAGGTTATTTCCTTCGGTAAGCCTCAACAGGGAAGAGATACGCCAGGTCAGCAGTACAAATGCTGCCGACATTGTACGTTTGTTTCCCGGTATCATCGTAAAGGATTACGGAGGTATCGGCGGATTGAAGACCATTTCTGTCAGGAGCCTGGGCGGACAGCAGAGTTCGGTATTATATGACGGCATAGCGTTATCGGATATGCAGGGCGGTCAGGTAGACCTGGGAAAGATCTCATCTGCCGGGCTGCAAAACGTGAGCCTGAGTCATGGCCAGCCGTCAGATATGCTTTATCCTGCGAGGGCCTTTGCGTCTGCGGCGACATTGATCATACAATCACTGTCGGGACAGGAGCAGGATGACCGTCCTTTTTATTTATCTGCGTCTATTCGTGGGGGTAGTTTTGGATTTATCAACCCGTCTTTCATGCTGGGGCATCGCATTAGCAGGGTGGTATCGCAGCGGTTCAGCGCGGAATACCAGCAAACGGATGGCCGCTATCCGTTTGTGTCTTACGATCTTTCCGGTAAAACGGTCCGACGTCAGAATTCAGACGCGAAGAATGTCCGCTTTGAATATGACGCGTCGATTCGTTTGGCAGACAGCAACCTTATCCGGGTAAAGGCGTACCAGTATTATTCCGACAGGGGCCTGCCCGGTTCGGTGATCTTTTTCAATCCGGCCAGCCGTCAACGGATGACCGACCGCGACTTCTTTGTTCAGGCCACCTGGAAGAACAGCCGCGCCCAAAAGGTACAGACGCTCATCAGCGGCAAGTACAGCCATGGGTATAAACGATATACCGACCCCGAT
Organism: Ferruginibacter sp.; assembly: GCA_046329695.1. Lineage (GTDB taxonomy): Bacteria > Bacteroidota > Bacteroidia > Chitinophagales > Chitinophagaceae > Ferruginibacter. The sequence continues at coordinate 24,759 of JAXLUE010000022.1, read as the reverse complement.
TTCCTGAACAGCAGGGGGATGCTGGAAAACCGTTTCAGGGAACAGGAATGGTACGGATCGGCCGCCGCAACATGGCAGCCGGCTTCATTCATGACATGGTCGCTCGCCACCGATATCTATCATACAAAGCTCCGGCGTAGCGGGGAGTTCATTGGCGACAGTTCGAATCCAACGAGGAACAGCTGGCTGACCAACCTGGGTCTTTTACTTCGGTTCCGAAAGGTCAGCCTGCAATCCGGATTACTGGCCACGCAGGTAAGCGACAGGATTTCAAGGGTCAATACCGCTGAGGCTATTCATCGCATAACCCCCACCGTTGCCCTGCAATATCAACCATCCGACAGCCTTCCGCTGCGTTTCCGTTTTTTTTATAAGGAAATATTCCGCGTGCCCACTTTCAACGACCTGTACTATACGTTCGTGGGAAACGTAAACCTGCGACCTGAATTCGTCCGCCAGTTAAATGTTGGGTTCAGCCTGGAAGGGAAACCGGGATCCGTGCTGAAAGAATATGCGATCTCTGTGGATGCATATTTCAACCGGGTGCGGGATAAGATCATGGCTGTACCCAGGCAAAATCTCTTTCAATGGTCGATGATGAATATTGGAAAAGCCGATATACGGGGAGCCGATCTTTCACTGATGATGAGGTGGAAGTTGATACAAAAACTGACCATGGCCACCAGGCTGGCATACAGTTATCAATCGGCAAAAGATGTAACCGACCCGCAAAACCCTTCTTATAAGAACCAGTTGCCATACTCACCGGAACACACCGGCAGTTTATCGGCGATATTCCAGTACGGGCCCATGTCGCTGAGCGCACAATCCGTTTTTTCTTCTCTACGGTACCGCCCCGGCGACCCGATCCCGGAAAACCGCCTCCAGGCCTGGTCTACACTGGATATCAGGTTAGGCTGGACAAAGGTTACCGCAGCGGAAAGGAAACACGAAATATTCATAGAACTGAACAATGCCCTCAACAGGCAATACGAGATCATTCGCTTTTATCCCATGCCCCGCGTACAATACCGGGTTGGCTATTCATTCAACATTCATTCGTAAACAACATTTATAAACAAGAACCGAAACAACAACATGAAAAGATCCGCATTCGCAGCCGCACTTCTTACACTCGCAATGTTCAATTCCTGTAAAAAGGATGAGCAGGTAAACAATGGACCGGTGGTCAATCCCGCCACCGGTATTTATGTGTTGAGCGAGGGCAGCTTTGGTGGCAATAACACAACGTTGGGATACTACAGCATACCCAATTCATCATTTACCGGAAATTTTTTCGGGCAGCAGAACCCCGGCCAGGCCGGACTGGGAGATACAGGCAATGATATGATCATTTACGGCAGCAAGCTTTATGTGGTGATGAACGGCACGAGCCAGGTAACGGTCATCAATGCGTCAACCGGTTCATTGATCCGCCGGATTGATTTTGTAGACGGAGCCAATCCTAAATCGCCACGCTATGCTACGGCAGCCCGCGGTCGTGTATTTGTAACATCTTACGACAATACGGTGAGCGTCATTGATACCAGCTCGCTGTCTATAGTTGGCTCTGTAACGGTTGGGGCCAACCCAGATGGCATCGCCGCCACCAATAATTATTTATACGTGGCCAATTCGGGTAGCTATAATTTCCCGGATGTGGACAGCACCGTTTCTGTCATTGACATCAATACTTTGACCGAGACCAGGAAAATTACGGTTGGCAAGAATCCCAACAAAATTGAAGTGGCACCTAACGGTGATGTATATGTTAGTTGTTATGGGAATTTTTCATCCATCCCGGCATCAATATCTATCATAGACGGAACAACCAATACCCTCCGTACTACGTTGGGCAGCGGTTTTGCTTATTCTCATGTACGAATCAGCGGCGAGCTGGCCTACTTCTACAATAACTATGGTGGATCGGGAACGGCCAAAGTGTATAATACGGCAACGAATACGGTTGTACGTAATGAGTTCATCACCGACGGTACCGCCATTACCACTCCTTACGGAATCAATATCGATGAACAAAACGGCGATGTATATATCACCGATGCCAAAGATTATGTGTCGGCAGGTACAGTAACCTGTTTTAGTAAAGAAGGGGTCAGGAAGTTCAGTTTTTCAGCAACGCCGGGCGTAAACCCCAACAAGGTATTGTTTAACAGGTAACAGGCATCGTGGAGTGATGGGTGATTGAAGAGTATATTACAATCGGGTTTTATTATTTCAGCTTATTCGTACTTCTTGACCATTCAACAATTCAACCGAACAACTACCTTTGTTCTATGTTCAGTTGGACCGACATAAACCTTAAGGAGCTTATTACGGTAAGTTTCACTTTATTCGCGGTGATCGATATCATAGGTTCCATACCAGTGTTAGCGTCATTGCGCATCAAGATGGGAGGGGAGATCAGGTCTGCTCAGGCAACCATGGTATCCGGCGGGCTCATGATCCTCTTTCTCTTCCTTGGTCAGGAATTCCTGAATGTACTGGGGCTGGATGTGCAGTCATTTGCGGTAGCGGGGAGTATCGTTATATTCATCATCGGGCTGGAGATGATCCTGGGAGTTGAGTTTTTTAAGCAGGAGGGCAATGCAAAAAGTGGCACCGTTGTACCGATAGCTTTTCCGCTCATCGCGGGATCGGGTACGCTGACCACCATTATGAGTTTAAAGGCCAATTATCATGATGAAAACATATTTCTCGCCATATTGATCAATTGCGTGGTTATTTTCATTGTATTACGATCCCTGGTTTGGATTGAAAAAATGCTGGGCCCCAATGGAATGATAGTGATCAGAAAGTTTTTTGGCGTAATTTTGCTGGCCATTGCCGTAAAGATCTTCAGTTCTAACCTGGCACAGATCACAGCGGTGCATTGATTTTGGCCTTGTAGTACAATGGATAGTATAATCCCGATTTTAATCGGGACGAAGCTCCAGATTCAGGGCAGAAAAGATGTTATTTTAATGAGGGCCTTGTAGTACAATGGATAGTATAATCCCGATTTTTATCGGGACGAAGCTCCAGATCCAGGGCAGAAAAGATGTTATTCTAATGAGGGCCTTGTAGTACAATGGATAGTATAAGAGTTTCCGAAGCTCCAGATCCAGGTTCGATTCCTGGCGAGGCCACAAAAAATCCAGCATCAGGCTGGATTTTTTTATTGTATAATGTTATTGAAAGGTTGCTTTGTCTGTTGTGTATATGAGATGTTGTTGATGAGTTTCATAACAGGTTCCCTGCCTGCGTGGCGCAGTCAGGCGGGCCTGCCCGCGTGAATCCAGTAAGACATCATTTTCCGCGCAATTCATTCAGTCTCAATGTTTCTACTTCAACCTCGTGTATTGATAACCGTTTAATACGTACTGATTTTGTAGTACAGATGTTAAAAAACCGGCCTGTTCAAGGAAAAAGATTAGTTTTATCAACTGCTATATATAATAATAAGTAAATCGAACTGACTCTTTATATGAGAAAACTGATCCTTTCCATTCTGTCTGGAATAACATTTTCTTTTCTTTTTTCTGCCTGTCAAAAAGAAGTCAAAGACCCGACATTCAATCCCGGTGGTGGCGGAGGCGGGGGTACAGATACCACTTATGTGGTTGACGATGCCACCCAGGTAACTGCCTCCGTCAATGGTGTGGTACTGGATGAAAATAACAGGCCATTTGCCGGGGCTACCGTTCGTTGTGGTAATCAGACAATGGTAACGAATACCATGGGTATTTTCTTTTTCAAGAATATATCCGTTTCAAAAAATAACGGTTCCGTTACCGTTACCAAGGACGGTTATTTCAAAGGCACGAAAAACTTTCTGACGGCGGAAGGAAAGATCCAGTTTGTCAGGATTCAACTCATCCGTCAATCACTTACCGCAACCATTCCCTCGGCCAGCGGTGGAACGGTTGACCTGGGCAGTGGTGCCAGTATCATTTTTCCGGCTAATGCATTTGCTTATCCTAATGGAACCAGCTATTCCGGTGATGTACAGGTGTATGCCAAATACCTGAATCCTGAGAACCCTGCATTACATGAAATCGTTCCCGGTGATTTACGCGGCATCAGAAAGAATGGCATGGAAACCATTCTTTCATCCTATGGCATCATGGGTGCCGACCTATTTGATAACAACGGCCAGGCGCTCGTTATCGCCAGCGGAAAAACAGCAAGCCTTGAATTTCCCATTCCGGCTGCTGTGCAACCTGCCGTGGTTGATACCATTGCATTGTGGCATTTCGACGAAAGTCGTGCCCGGTGGCTGGAAGAAGGCAAGGCTACCAAAACAGGTGGTAAAATCAAAGCGGAGGTGTCGAAGTTTTCTTTCTGGAGCATCAATACCTCGGCAGGTTTTATTCGCCTGAGTGGTGTGATCATGAATTCAATTGATTCAACCCCTGTTGGTAACCAGTTGGTGCGTTTATCCGTTCAGGGTAGTTCCATGAACTGCTCCGGACTGACAGCCTGTACCGGCTTTTTTATGAGTGGCGTGCCCATCGGACAGCCAATTGTGATGGAGATCGAAGTGTCCAATGCCTGTGGCACAACCCTTCACACCCGAAATATCGGTTCCATTACAACCGCCACCACATTGGATACTATCTGGATTACTGCGCCAACCACAACCTACACCCTGTTCACAGGCTATATTAAAAACTGCCAGGGTGGAGTGGCTTCCAACAGTTATATCTCTTTGTACACGCCCAATTCCGGGTCTTATATTTTTATTCCCGACAGCGCAACCGGTTATTTCACACTCCCCGTCTATACCTGTCAGAATACCACACTTGATTACGAATACCAGGTTACTGAGTTTGGTACCGGGCAACAAAGCGCAGTGATCACAGGATCCACCACAGCTCATACGGTTAATCTCGGCAATGTCTTTGCCTGTGCCACACAACCGCCAACCACTGATGTGTATGTATTTGGATATGAAGACAACCCGGGTCCTAACAGCAGTGTAAAATATTGGAAAAACGGAGTGGAAAACATCGTGACCAATGGCACGCTGGCCAGCTATACCTACCATGCAAGCATGACACCCAACAATGATATCTACATCGCGGGGGTGGAATGGGATGCAGCCGGCACCACCGGCAATGCTAAACTCTGGGTTAATGGCGTACAAACCGATATCACCGGTTTATCATTCTTAGATTCGTATGCATCAGGTGTATTTGTCAATGGTTCTGATGTGTATGTGTCGTACTCCATGGACAATATTGCAACGGGATATAAGATCGCGAGGTTATGGAAGAATGGCACCAGCACAACACTGGCCAACGATACTTTTAACTTTAACGCCAACTGTGTGTATGTTTCCGGCAGTGATGTGTATGTAGGCGGTGTGCGTACACCCAGGGCTTCCATCGTTTCCCGTGCCGTCATCTGGAAGAATGGCGTGGCCCAGTATTTAAACAGCGGTCAGTTTAATTCAATCGTGCGCAAAATCCTGGTTGTTGGATCAGATGTGTATGCGGTAGGCCAGGATAACCTCGGGGCCAATGGAACCGGACGTGCTGTTATTTGGAAAAACGGAGTACCTACATACCTCACCGATGGCATCAACAGCGATGCCATGGCTAATGATATTTTCATTGATGGTTCTGATGTTTATGTATGTGGCCGGAAATCATCAAACGGTTCCGGGGAAATGGCCCAGTTGTGGAAGAATGGAGTAGCCACCGTATTATCAGCCAGCGGCAGCAACGGCATTGCGCAAAGCGTATTTGTCAAGAACGGTGATGTGTATGTTACAGAATCAGGCCTGATGGGCGGACCAGTCAGGATATGGAAAAACAATATCCCAACCTTACTGACCACAGGCAACTATTTTAACGGATCAACCACGGTGATCGTAAAATAATGTACTGCGTTTTTAATTTGGGTGGATCATGAAATGATAATCAGGGTATGAATATCAATCAGCAACCGGTTGTTTTTGCACTCTGCTGTTTATTGATAACCGGATGTAAAAAGACGGTGGAACCTGCTTGTGAACAGATGGAGCAGGCGGTTCTCAGGTATAATACGGATGAGCTCCGTATGTCGTTGCTGCAGTTGATTCCTGATTTTACCATGATACCATACAACCGGCAGAACCTGGAAAGCCTGGCTGCCACACTCTCCCGCCAATGTTTCATATCTGCTGATCTTGCCTGCTTTGACTGCATTAAAACCCTGCCGCCCCAGTCGGAAATCCGGTTTAAATGGAATCGTATTGGTACCGGATACACGAAAATAATCGACCTATGCGCCAATCCGAATCAAACCATTCGCCTGGTAGCGATTCATGATTAGCGGAAATCACTTGTTGAGCCGGCTCCAGCTTTCCTGGAAAGTAACATTGGGGTCAAAGGAAGGATCATTGCTGAGCAGGTAACTGCCGTCAGCTTTCTGCCAGGCGTTAGAATAACCGGAAGTCAGTTCCACCCTGGTCCCATCTTCACCTGTCCAACTGTCTACGCCCCGGATATACTGACTGAACCATTCCGAAGATTTATCCGTATTCTCATTTTGCTTTTCCCATGAACGGGTAATATTGTTTCCAATCTCCTGCTGCATTTGCTGCGTGATCTGGATGCGTTTCCAGGTTTCATCCTGCACCGCTTTACGGATATTGTTAAACATGGTTTGAATCGCTAATGCCCAGACTTTATTAACCCGCAGGCTTGATTGTATCGTTCCTAAAATCTTACGGGCTGTTTCTTCTTCTCCATGCGGATATTTCAGCACCAGCCGGGTGTTGACGGATGTCTGGTAATGCGAGATCATACTGCCATCATAGCCCTGCATGCTTTGAATGATTTGGGAGATACTGCACAACGCGATGCCTTCGCTGCCATCGGCATAACTCATCCTGCCTTCCGCAACGGAGGGAACAAATGTCATTCCGGAGGCCGAATACTGTGCGGCCTGCTGCTTCAACTGGTTTTCTATACTGCTGATGGAAGATGCTGTGGCAGAGCTGGCGCCAACCAGATTTGGCATAACCTGCTGGATATAAGCCTTCGCATCCAGCGGTTCGGCAATGCTGCAACCGCTTCCATATCCGCCGTTCCGAAGGGCATACATCATTTGCTCATTATTCACCCAGTCAAATTGTGTGGTGGGCAGTATGGACAGTTCATATTGTTGATCCGGCGATACGCCATGCAGGGAGAACTGCACAATATCCGAGAGGCACCGGCTAAGGTTCCAGTTGATACCGGCATCCACTTTCCAGTTGGCCGGCAATAAGAATGAAATGGCTTCTACCGGTTCAGATAGGCCCGACTGATCGGTGATGCGGAACCGTTTAAGAAGAAAATAATCTTTTCCTTCCACTGCAGCCGATGCTCCATCTCCTGATTTTGTACCGCTTTTACCTGCGGATTGGTTACAGGCAGACTGGTTACATGACAGCAGCATCAGCAATAAGCAATTGATGAGAAAGCCACGGATAAAGAACCTGGGCATATCCTAGTTTTTATGAATGGATTATTGTTTGTTATACACATATACCGGTGGCTGAATGCCATTAACCGGCGCATACAGGATCGATATCTGCTGGTTGTTGCTTTGTAAGGTAATCTGGGCTGTGGTATTTGCCACGGTTTGATTGCCCGTGCCGTATTTGAAAATGGCATTGCAGTTGAATACGGTTGATGAGCCCGATGCGGCCGTGATATTGCTCAGGATGGTTTCGCCAACGGAGTAATTAAAAGTCTGCGATCCTATCGACTGAATGACCGCTGATGCAGAAGTCTGGCTGATGTTGATCACCAGGTTATTTCCAGCCGCACCGCCCCAATCACTGGTGAGCCAGTTACCCTGCAGGGAGGCAAGGGGGTTGGGTGTTGGTTCTTTGTCTTTTTTACAGGAAATCATGCCGGCAGTCAGCAGTAGGCTGACGAGTACTAATCTTAGTTGACGCATAGCTTAAAGTTGATTGATTAATACAAATCTGCTTCATACAACCTGATTCATCAATGACCCATATGGGTAGTTTTTCAGGCAGCCGGGGCTTCCTATATTTACCGGGTAAAGTTTGCCGGTGACTAATCGCTATCAATTTAATGTATGTGTACTTGTACTACAGTTGCTGCTGTTCCATAAAGGAATTGCGCAATTCCCGCCAATCGATTCAGTGCGAAGAGAGATCATCAGCAGTGCCGATGATCCGGGAAGGGCCAAGGCAATCCTCGGACTAACCAGGTACATGAATTCGGTTCCGGTTGACACCCTTTCGCATTATTTCAAAGAAGCATCCCTGATGGCCGCACGCACAGGAGACCAGTCTCTCCAGCGATGGGCATCCTATGTATTGGCCGCCTGTGAACTTAAAAAAGGGCATACGGAAAAAGTTATTTCACTCATTGATACCGCGCGCATTTTCCAATTCAAACAATCCGATGATCAGCCCCTGTATTATAAACTGAAACTCTTAAAGGCCAATGCGCTGAACCGTTTAAATGAACGATTAAAAGCGCTGGACCTTCAGTATGAATTGTTGAGGCAGGCGGAAAAGGATGGCTACCTGTTGGCGCAAACCTATCTTTTGAATTATATCGGTGCAACCTATCTCAATACCGGACGGACAACTGATGCAAGGGAGCAATGGCTGAAAGGCCTTCAACTGATACGCGAACATCCATCAAAGGATTTTGATGAAATCGAAACAGTGATCCATTCCAACCTGATCCTGTATTATTTTAACCTGCTGGACAGTGGCAGGAATAAACTGATGACCGACAGCTTCCTCTATTATACCAATCGCTCTATTGACCTGAGCCGCAGGCACCAGGTATATTGGATTGAGGCTTCAGCCCTGACTTACCGGGGAGATTATTATGCCATGGCCGGCCGGGTGAACGAGGGTGAACAGGATTTCAATCAGGCAGTGGCCATCCGGAACCTGATCGGCGATCCATTATACACAACGAACGACCTGATCCGCCTGGCTTCTTTCTTTTTGCATCAGAAAAAGTACGACAGCAGTATTTCTGTATTACATCGGGCCATGAAGGAAATGAAGCGGGGCCATCTCAGCGAACCTCAAATGCAGATACTTGCTTTACTGTCGGTAGCATACAAATCGAAAGGAGATTACCGTGCATACAGTCAATCCCTGGAACAATTTATATTGGATGCAGATACTGCTTATCGGTTGAATGCAGCAGAAAAAATGGCGGAAATATCCACGCGTTATGATGTACAGAAAAAGGAGGCCACCATCATTCGCCAGCAACTGGAACTCTCCCGGCGCTTCAATTATATTGTTGCCAGCCTCTTGTTGCTGGCCATCGCGGTTCCATTGACTTATTTTTATATCCGGCGGTATAAAAGAACGCAGGCGGAGAAAAGTTTAGTTGCGGTAAAAGATGCTGAAGAAAAGGAAAGACGACGCATTGCCGCTGAATTGCATGACAATATCGGTGTTCAGGCCAATGCGATTTTGCATAACAGCCGTTTGCTGAATGATGAATCACTGGAACGAGAACAGTTGGTAAATAATCTTCAGGAGACCGCCAGAGATATGTTGGGTAATCTGCGGGAGACGGTATGGGCTTTAAAACGGACGGATGTGACCTGTGCGGAAACCTGGATCAGGCTTATCCATTTTGTTTCACAGGTGAAAAGGAATTTTTCGGACATTCAGTTCAGCATTTCCGGTGACACGCCGGCTGAACAAAAGATCACATCGATACGGGCATTGCACCTGATGATGGTGGTGAAGGAATCGGTGCATAATGCCATCAGGCATTCGGCATCGGCAACCATCAGCATCAAGTCTTCTTATCAGGATGAATGGAAGATTATCATTCGCGACCAGGGACAAGGATTTGATGTGATGGCGAAAGAGGGGCAACCCGATTCAAATGGATTGCTTAATATGAAAGAAAGAGCTGCTGCCGGTCATTTCCGGGTGATAGTGCGCAGTGTGATGCAACAGGGTACCGAGGTGGAAATATGTTTTCCTGTTTAAACTGACAGCATGATACGAATCGGCATCGTGGATGATAAGGCCAATAACAGACAGGTAATCCGGGAAAAATTATCTCGTCACCCGGCATTCGCTTGTGTGCTGGAGGCCGTGAATGGAGAAGACTTCCTGGAAAAAGTAAAGGCTGCCAATGAAGAAGGTTTACCCAATGTGGTGTTAATGGACCTGGAAATGCCCCAGGTGGATGGCGTTACTGCTATTGCCACGGCTTCTTCATTATATCCTGACATGCGCTTTGTGGTGCTGACGATTTTTGATGATGATGACAAAGTATTCCGTGCCATCCGTGCCGGAGCCTGTGGTTATCTGCTCAAAGAAGAAAGCAGTGAAACGCTGGCCGACTTAATCCTGCATTTGTGGGAAAGCGGGGCCGGTCCCATCTCCCCATCCATCGCTTACAAGATTTTGCAGATGGTGCAGCAGCCCGACAACCGGAATGAAAAAGACAGCGCTAATATTTTTCAACTCAGTGATCGCGAACGTGAAATTCTTTTGCGGCTCAGTGAAGGATATGATTATAAAGAAATCGCCGCCCAGTTATTCATCAGCCCCAACACGGTCAAGAAACACACCGGCAGCATCTATCAAAAACTACACGTGAACAGCAAGGCGCAGGCTTTAAGGATTGCTTATACCAGGGGGCTGATCTAGAAAAGATCTGATATTGAGAGTAATTCTTGCAAACAGCCGTACCCGCTATTTTCTACCGACAGGAGTTTGGTTGTCCGGTTTTATTTTGAGCAGCCTGATGTAAGTAACATTGTCAAGCTTTCCAGATCCGGACAAATTGTGCATCAGTAGGATTTATCCGTCAATTTTGGTTTTGAGTATTGTTTTCTCCTATTTCCTGTAACATTGAAAATCCTTTGCCTTTATCTTTAGTGTGGATGTATCGTTTTTTTACATACCTGAGGGTTCTTGCCACAACGGTCCTAATCGGTCTATTGACCTGTGTATCGGCGCAAAACCCCCTGGCGTATGAATCCATTTCGACGGCGGAGGGTTTATCCCAGGGGATGGTGTTTGACATGTTGCAGGATAAGGAAGGATTCATTTGGGTGGCCACCAAAAACGGCCTGAACCGCTATGACGGTTACAATTTCAAGGTATTTAAAAACGATCCGTATAACGGCCACAGCCTGAGCAGCAATACGGTGGTAAAACTCTATGAAGATTCAAAGGGCAGGATTTGGGTGGGAACGGAGAACGCCGGACTGAATATTTATGATAAGTCCAATGGAAAATTTTACCGTATCGCGCAGGTCGTGTCGGATCCCTTCAGCCTCTCAGGCAATGAAATAAAAGGATTGGTGGAATTGCCCGGCGGAAAGATGCTGGTATCAACCGAAATGCCGGGTTTGAATATCGTGGATGCGGGTAATGAATTTTATTCCAGAGGCGCCGCCCCGGTCATTACAAAGTTGTCGCTTCCCAATGAAGTACAGGTATATGGGATGGGAAAGGATAAAGGCAATAATATATGGGTGGGCGGAATGGATGGTGCGGTGTACAGGTTTGACCCTGCTGCCAACAGGTTCATTCCATTGCCCGGTGCAAAGCTCCTCAATAATGGTTATTTCACTCCCGATGGAAGTATATTGATCAACAACAACCTGTTTTTATATGACGGACAAAACGCCACCCCTTTGTTCGATACGGAAACGACGCCTCTGGGCAATATCATATTCAAACCGAATCATTCATTGTGGGATAAGCATCACCGTGAGTTGTATTTCTACGATGTAAGTAAGCTGGAGCCCGGGAAACCACTGCAATGGAACGAACAATTACCGGCCACTACCCGTTTGGTATATCCTTTCATTATTGATCGTTCGGGTATTATATGGTCTGGCTCCGTGGGATACGGATTACGCAAATACAATGCCGCCGCCGGTAAATTCAGGACACAGCTTCCAGGTTACAGCGTACGGTTTATTGTACCAGCCAATGCAGACACGATCTTTTTTGGCGATTTCGCGTATGGATGGAGGCAGATGCAGAATGATTCAGTGAACCCCGATCCGTTTCACAAAATCCCGTCTATTACGCAATGGGATAATTTTATCATCACCCGCGCTGGAGATTACTGGATCAAAAGCGATAACATGGGATATTTTGCGTACAACCCCGTTTCCGGAAAATTAAAGGCCTACCCGCAAATCAATTATTATGACGGTCAAGGTGATAAGCAGCCGATGCTGGAAGACAGTAAAGGAAATATCTGGGTACCCGGGTTGGGGGGCAGGTTCTTTATACGGAATACTATTACAGATCAGGTTGACAGTTTTACCATCAATACCAATGTTGCCAGGCCAATGCCTCCGCAAGCCATCATCACGGCCATTTATGAAGATGGGCAGGGCATATTCTGGATCGGCACCCAGGAGGGTTTTGTAAAATGTCTTTTTGATTTTAAAAGCCGCAGCCCGCAGCGGGTGGATTGGTTTTACAATGATATCCGCACCCGTCATTCACTGAATTACAATAATGTTTCCTGCTTCCTGGATGACCCGGCCACGCCCGGTAAATATATCTGGATCGGCACCAAAGGCGGGGGATTGAACAGGATGGATAAATCCAATGGTTTGTTTTCGCACCTGACCACCAATGATGGTTTGCCCGATGATGTGGTATATACGATGCTGGCAGACGGGGCGGGCAATATCTGGGGCAGTACCAATAAGGGGCTCTTTTGTATGCAGCCGCCACAAAAGGGCAGGACAGGCTGGTCGTTTCGCACATTCACCAAGGCCGATGGTTTGCAGGATGATGAATTCAATACGGGCGCATCCGCCAGTTTGCCCAATGGAAAGCTGGCGTTTGGCGGCGTTAACGGGATCAACATCTTTAAGCCGGCGGATGTACTGACCACCGGTTTTGAGCCCAAAGTTTTTATCACGGACATATTGGTCAATAACCAGGCTTTGTCTCCCGGTGACGGAACGGGCGTGTTGCAGAAAACGATCGAACTTTCATCGGATATCAGGCTGACTCACCTGCAGGATATCCTGACGCTTGAGTTTTCGTCACTGGACCTGACCGCACCCGCGCAGAATAAATACCGCTACCAGATGACTGGCGTGGATAAAGACTGGGTGGAAAGCGGCACGCGGCGTTCGGCCACTTACCTGCACCTGCCCGCCGGGCATTATGTATTTAAGGTACAGGGCAGTAACAGCCAGGGGATCTGGAGTTCGAAGATAGCTGCATTGAATATCACGGTGCTTCCTCCCTGGTGGCGCAGTTGGGGGGCATATATCGCCTATGCATTACTGGTAGTGCTCGGCGCCTGGACGTTTTTCAGGTTCATCATCAACCGGGAAAAACTGAAGGCGCAACTGAATGTTGAACAACTGGAAGCCAAAAGGATAAAAGAACTGGATACCGTGAAAACGGAACTCTATACCAATATCACCCATGAATTTCGTACACCCCTTACTGTCATACTGGGTATGGCCCAACAGGTTAAAGATAACCCGGGGGCCCATTTGAATACAGGGATGGATATGATCATGCGCAACGGGCAAAGCCTGCTTAACCTGGTGAACGAAATGCTCGACCTGTCGAAACTGGAAACAGGAAAAATGGACCTCCAGCTGATCCATGGGGATATCATCAACTTCCTGCGGTATATCGTTGAATCGTTTCACTCACTGGCAGAGAGCCAGCATAAGCAAATGCACTTTCTTTCGGATGTTGATTCGTTGCATACAAAATACGATCCTGAAAAATTGCGGCAGATCATTGCCAATCTCTTGTCCAATGCCGTGAAGTTTACCCCGGAGAAAGGGAATATCTATATGTCGGTCATGCAGCAGGAAATACCGGGCCGCGCCGACCGCGTTTCACTGGTCATTAAAGTGAAGGATACCGGAATCGGGATACCGGAAAGCCATCTGGAGAAAATTTTCGACAGGTTCTACCAGCTCGACAACGGCCATACCCGTAAAACGGAAGGTACCGGAATCGGACTCGCCCTCACGAGGGAATTGGTGAAACTGATGGATGGCGATATCACGGTCAAAAGTCCGCCTGCGGGTTCTAATAAAGGAACAGAATTTTCTGTCACCCTGCCTTTGATCAAAATGGTCCCTGCGGATGAGCAATCTCATTTTCCGGCAACCAGGGTACCCGCTCAAAACACAGCGATCACCCTGGCAAACGAACCCGGAACCGATATTGAAATAATTAAGCGGCCCCTGGTGTTGTTGGTGGAAGATAATGCCGATGTGGTAGCCTATACCGCTTCATGCCTCCCCGATTACCGCCTGGCGGTTGGAAAAGACGGAAGGGAAGGATTTGACATTGCCACCGAGCTGGTGCCCGACCTGATCATTACCGATGTGATGATGCCATTTGTAGATGGGTTCGAACTATGCCGAAAGTTGCGGCACGACGAACGTACCAGCCATATTCCCATCATCATGCTCACGGCCAAGGCAGGCATTGAGAGTAAAATGGAGGGTTTCCTCCAAGGGGCCGATGCATATCTTGAAAAACCTTTTAACAGGGAGGAGTTATTGATCAGGGTATCGAAAATGCTGGAGATGCGGCGATCCCTGCAGCAGTATTATCTTAATAAAGCAGGATTGACTCCATCCGTGGTGCAGGCGGAAACCAAAAGCGAACCGCCTGCCGACATGAAACCGGACGAATCATTTGTGAACCGCGTAAGGGCCGCCATAGAAGAACACCTGGCCGATAATGACTTCACGGTGGAACAATTATGCAGGAAAGTATATATGAGCCACTCCCAATTGCACCGGAAACTGGACGCACTTACCGGGATATCACCCAATAAGTTCATCCGGATGATCCGGTTACAAAAAGCCAGGCAAATGATGAAAGATCCGGCCAAAAGCATTGCATCGGTGGCTTATGAATGCGGGTATAATGATCCGGGTTATTTTGCCCGCGTATTTAAACAGGAGTATGGAGAAACGCCCCAGGAATGGCGCTCCAAACAATGACCTTAATAAAAGGGCGACTATTGAAAGATCCGTGACGATCGTTTTTTTGCAGTAAACCTGCTCTTTTTTAAAGAATAAGAGAACAAAAATTATAATATTTGAGAATTAATCTCTATACTTGTTGCTCGGCAAGATAGTTATTGATAGCATAATGCCGGCCCCTCCAGATTTTTTTACTGTTACCCCTGGGATTCCTTAAAGAAAACGGTTCAGTTAGCCTGAAATTACCTAATACTGTTCTGTATTGATTATCATGCTCTTTCGACGCATTTTGACAAAAAAGTACAGATTAATGGCGAAAAACTACAGGCCTTTAGCGTTGATTTAGTAGATATTTATCCTTCCAATACTCCTTCGAAAAGGATCCCCCCTTATTTCAAGTTGGTTCAATGACTCCCTGCCATGACCATGGCAACCGGATGACAGTTTTCTTCAAAAGGGAACTTTTTGTCCTATGGGGTGACATGTATATAAAACTAAAATTAAACTGCGATCGATGAATACTCTTTCCCGTGCTGCCAACAGGTTGGTTTTCCGCCAATCGGCTAGTGTAAAATCTCTTTTCCTTGCAACCATCCTCTGTTTCGTCTTGGGCCCCGGTGGGGTGAAAGCCCAGTCTGGAGCTGCATTGAATTTTGATGGCACAAACGACTTTATAGCCGTTGCAACCGGGTATGCCACCACGGACAACATTACCTACGAGGCATGGGTTAAACCATCCGCGTTGGGTTTGGGCTATAGGGCCATCGTGATGAATAATAACTTTGGTTCAGGCACCGGTAATGTCCATTTTCAATTCGATGGAGGAAGGTTAATGTTAGCCATCAGTAATTCGGGGGATTATTATTCCAATTTTTCTTTTTCACTGAATACCTGGTATCATGTGGCGGCCACGTATTCAAAGTCTCTGGCACAGGTTAAGTTTTATATCAATGGTGCGCCGCAGGAAACCCTCACGGCACTTACGCCACCCAGCATCAATGCCAACCAGGCCTTTAGGATCGGCAGCTGGGCCGGTGGTGCAGGCCGGGAGTTTGTTGGCGATATTGATGAAATAAGAATATGGAGTGTTGTTCGTACGCCGGCAGAAATAGCAGCCAGTTATGCCTGTGAACTGGAGGTTCCTCAAACCGGTCTTGAGATGTATTACCAGTTTAATCAGGGAAATGCAGGCCTAAACAATCCAGGTGTTACCACACTGACAGATATCAGTACCAATGGCCGCAATGGCACATTGACCAATTTTGCACTCACGGGCGCAAGCTCCAACTGGGTAACACCAGGTGGTGTAACCAGCAATAGCTCCTGTTCAGCCACGCTTGGCGATTACCGCACAATTGCTTCCGGTACCTGGGAGAATTCGTTCAATTGGCAACGCTTTAATGGAACGGCATGGGTTGCAGGGGGAGCACCTAGTTCTGGCAATAATAATATCAGTGTGCGCCATGCCATGACCATCAATGGCAACCTCACCCTGGATCAGACGACCGTGCTGAGCAATGCATACATACAGGTGAATTCAGGCACACTCACCATCAACAACGGCACCGGAACGGACCTTGCATTAAACAGTTCCAATGCACTCTTATGGGTAAATGGCGCGCTGTTGAATGTAAACAGCGGTGCGCTTGTTTCAGGCCCCAGTGCCAACTTATTCTACAGGGGGGCAACGCTGACCAACAATGGAACCATCAACCTGAGCTCTTTAAGTATGTCGCCCGATCCCGGGGCACAGGTCATTGATGGTAATGGTACCCTTTCTAATCTGACCATGTCCAACTCGGCGGGCGTTTCAATAACAGGTACTCAAACCATCACCAGCTTGCTCAATTTTAATAATGGCAATATCACCACCACAAACGCTCTCGCCAAACTTATTGTGGCCAGTTCGGCTTCGGTGCAGAATAACTCAGGAACGGAATGGTATGTGAATGGAAATCTGCAAATGAATTATGGCTCGGGAACCGGTACCAAAACATACAGGATCGGCGATGCGCTTGGATACAGGCCGGTGGATGTAACCGTATTCAATTCAAACGGCGCAGGAGGCGTAACCGTGTCAACCACCAACCCCGATCATCCGAATATTGCCACATCGGATATCAATCCGCTCAA
The DNA here is from genome assembly GCA_046329695.1 of Ferruginibacter sp. GTDB lineage: Bacteria > Bacteroidota > Bacteroidia > Chitinophagales > Chitinophagaceae > Ferruginibacter. The sequence goes on along the minus strand of JAXLUE010000022.1, from coordinate 7,671 downwards.
GAGTGTAAACCGGTATTGGTCGGTAGAAGTTGCCGTGGGCAATACCGATGTATGGACCACATTTAACTGGACGGTGGCCGACCAGGATGCAGGAGTGAATACCAATAATTTTATCGTTCGGGAATATGTGTCAACCCTGCCAGGCTGGTTCGTTGGCACGATCATCAGCCAGACGGCCACTTCTGTAAGGGTACGTACCGTTTCTAACGGAAGAACAGACTTCCAGGTAGGTGAATCACTTTGTGTACCAACAAATGATTATCGCAGTGCCGGTTCTGGCAACTGGAACAATGCTTCCACCTGGGAAACCTACAACGGATGCGCCTGGGTACCTGCTGTAACGGCCCCATCATTCACCAATAATAATATCACCATCCGCAGTGGTCACAATGTTACCGTGAACGCCAGTGTAACCATTGATCAAACAGTAGTGGAAGCAGGCGGTACACTGACCGTTTCAGCTGGAACCCTGACAATCAACAATGGTAGCGGATCGGACCTGACCGTTAATGGTTCTCTTGTTTGGACTGCAGCAACTGCCAGCTTAACGGTGAACGCTCAGGCATCGATAGACGGAGGAACACTCTTAAATTATACCGGTGTCGTATTAACCAACAGGGGAGATATCAACCTGGAAGTGACATTCAATGGCAGTAATGCACAAACCCTCAACAGCACCACCCTCAACAGCACCAGTATTTTCATCATCAATATGAACAATGCCAGTGGCGTAACGCTGAGTGGCGGCTCCGTGTCAACCGGTGCGTTGAATTTCATCAACGGAAAAATCTCTACCGGGGGCAATACCATTGTTATCAACCAGGGCGGACTGATCACGGGTGCAGGGTCATCATCGGGTTATGTGGTCGGCAGTGTGTACAGGGGGTATGAACTGGGTACCAGTACGCTTGACTTCCCCGTGGGAAGTGCCAGTTTTTATTCACCGGTGTCTGTTACGTTGAATAACGTGGCGGGCCTGGCCGAAATCGGTGTCAGGAATTTCGGAAATGAACATCCACAGATCGGCGCATCAGATATTCAGTCTAATAAATCAGTAAACACCTATTGGGCATTCGATCAAAACGGTGGCGTATATTCTTCCGCCGATATTACCTTCAACTGGGACGCGGCGCAGGTAGACGGTGGAGCCAACACGACCAATTTCAGGGTCGGGCAATATTATTCGGATGCTTCAGAATGGTCGGTACTTCCATCTTCCAATCAGCAGGCAACTTCTATTTCAACAACCGGTATCACCAATTTCACGGATATGTCCTATGCCGTTGGGGAAACCATTCCTGCAACGGTGGGAGATTACCGTTCCGTAAACTCGGGCGATTGGAGCAATCCGTCCAGTTGGCAGCAGTATAATGGCATATCCTGGATTGCAGCGGTTACAGCGCCATCTTCTTCCGGCAATGTTATCACTATCCGTGACGGACACACGATAACGGTCAATTCGACTGTTACTGCCGACCAGGTTATTGTTGATGCAGGCGGCACCCTTATTACAACGATCGGAGGTAATCTGACGATCGAAAACGGAGCGGGCATCGACCTGGATTGTAATGGTTCATTCCTGCACTCTTCCAGCCAGTTTACCGTGCTAGGGGAAGCCCGGTTTAATAATGGGTCCATTTTTAACTGGGGGCTCAGCGCTGAGCTGATCGGGGCGGGCACCATCAATGTGCTGTCGGGCTCTACGTTTTCCATTACCGGCAACAGCAATCATAACTTTAAAGACGGGATCGTTCTGAATAACTATACAACCTGTGATTGGCAGGACAATGGCCACATGACCTGGTCTGGAGACCAGATCAGTTTCAACAACTATGGCATTTTAAACATCAGCGATGGTAATTATATCAGTAATGATGGGGTTACCAATAGCTCTTTCAATAATATGATTGGCGGCATCATTAACGTCAATGCTACCGGTACTGCAAGTTTATCTGATAACGGATTCCTGTTTAATAACCATGGCACCATCAATGTGCTGAGCGGGGTGTTTAATATGTTTGGAAGTGATGGGGTGCACGATGGTGTTTACAATATCAGTTCCGGAGCAGAAATGGGTGGAACAGCGCTGATCAATTTTACGGGTACAGAAATTACCAATAACGGGATCATTGGAATCAGTAACCTGGTCATGGCCGGCACAAGCCTTCAAACCATTAACGGCAACGGCCAGATCAGTAATTTTAAAATCGATAACTCGGCAGGGGTAACAATAACCGGTGAACAAACCTTTACTACTTCCTTAGACCTTTTGACTGGTAAACTGAACGCCGGTCCGGGATCCAAAGTAATTACCAATATACCCATTACCAGCGCTTCCGTCAACTCTTATGTGAACGGGCAACTGCAATACAACCTTACAGATGGCACCAATGCTGTGGTATTCAATATTGGCGACAACAATTCATATACTCCAGTTACTGTCACCATCAATGATGTGGTTACACCCGCATCCTTTACCGTAAGTACCACACCTACCGATCATCCCGATATTGCGGGTTCAGATATCAACAGCCTGAAATCAATCAACAGGCATTGGTTCTTCAACAGCTCCGGCAGTTATTCCACGGCCGACATTAACCTGAGCTGGAATGCCGGTGATGTTGATGGGGGCATTACAACGGGTAACCTGGTTGTTGATGCCTATGATGTGGACTTCTCTAACTGGAATCCCGTTGTTTCTTCCAGCAACCCGCAAGCCACATCCATTGATATCGTTGGTTTTCATTACGATGGTTCAGGCACCCAATGGGAATTCCAGGTAGGTGAACTTAGTTCTCCTGCTACTGCCGGCGATTATCGTACAGTATCAGGCGGCGACTGGTTTGATACGAATGTATGGCAAACATTTAACGGATCGGCATGGCTGCCCGCTACCGAAGCGCCCGATGGATCGAACAGCAATGTGATTACCGTGAGGAGTAACCACAACTTGAGTGCAAGCAGCACTTCTATCATAGCTGACCAGCTGGTTATTCAGTCTGACGCATCTGTTTCTTCGGTAGAAGGAAGCCTGGTCATCAATGATGGCCCCGGTGTCGACCTGCAGTGCTATGGATCAATACCGGTTAATACCATGTCTTTAGTGGTAAATGGAACGGCTGAGTTTTATGCGGGGTCATCCCTTTATCTGCAGGGCTTCTCTAATGTTTCAGGAACTGGTACCATCGATCTTCAATCCGGCAGTATTTTTGAAATCAGCAGCGGCAACGGCACAACCATAGGCGGAAGCTTGGTGGTTAATAATTACAGCAACTGTAATTTCACCGGAACTGATGTTTTCAGGCTAAGCGGTACCGCCAGGTTCAATAACAAGAGTGGCGGGTTCTTTAACTGGAATACCGATGCCAATATCAGTTTCGAAGGCACTGAAAATCAGTTTGTCAATGAAGGAACAATTGTCATAGATGGAATTGGAGGATTTTTGAATGATGGTGTAAGCCCGGTCATCACCAATACCGGCCTCATCAACAGGCAGGGCGGCCTTGGAACGTTTGTAATCACGGATAACCCAGACCTCACGTTCAATTCAACAGGCGCCATCACAATCAATGTGGGCACTGTTGTGATCAATGGCCCGGGCACACATGCCGGCGATATCACCATTCAAAGCGGGGCAACGTTATCGGGTAGTGGTGTGTTTGAATATGAAGGAAACTCTCTCGTGAATAATGGGGAGATCAATTTTGCTGATTTTATTTTCTCCGGCACTTCTGAACAAACCGTTACAGGCATTGGTACCATTACCAACCTGAACATAAATAATCTTGAGGGTGTAAGCCTGATGGATGTGGGCACCTTATTTTCCGGTGGTGGTTCCGACCAGATCGTAACAAGTTCCCTGACGTTGAGCCAGGGCCGCATCAATACCGGTCCGAACAACCTGATCCTGGGTGCATTTGCAACCGTATCGGGTGGGGATAATGGATCCTATGTTAATGGAAATGTTGAACTGAGTTTTGACCAGGGCAACCCCGGTCCAAAACTGGCCCCGGTGGGTTGGAATGGATATGCACCCGTGACACTGGACCCGAGCTTTACAGGAACTGGTGCCGTTGTAGTGAAAACAACGGTGAATGATCATCCGGATGTGCTGAACTCCGGTGTCGATGCGGCCAAATCTGTCAACCGCTATTGGACGTTCACCAATAACGGACTGAACTTTACTGAATGCGACGTCACCTTTAACTGGGATCCGACCGATGTGGACGGAAGCGCGGATCCCAATAATTTCATTTTAGGTAAACTGGATGGCGTCTCATGGACGCAACCGGTTGTTTCAGGCAGAACAGCTACTTCATTATCTGTACTCGATCTGAATTCTTTCAGCGAATTCCAGATTGGTGAACCTCAGGCCTCCACCCCTGCAGCTGCCTTGAATTTTGATGGCGTGGATGATAAAATTATTGTGCCCAATTCGGGAGTAAACCTCGCCAACAGTTCCTTCTCAGTAGAAATGTGGTTGAAGAGAAATTCAGCAAGCACCTATGATATTGCCTTTTCACAAGGAGGTGGAGGCGACAACCAAACCTTGCACATCGGATTTGCCCCGGGCAATACGTTCCTTTTCAACTTTTATAACAATGACCTGAATGTTACGATTACAGGCGATAATAACTGGCATCACTGGGCTTGTACGTACGACAATATAACTAAGAAAAGAAAAGTTTACCGGGATGGCATTTTGATCGGGGAGGATATTGCCAGCAATGACTTTATCGGAACGGGCAATACAACATTATATATTGGGGATATTGCCTACACCAGCAATGAATTCGACGGAAGTATTGATGAATTAAGGGTATGGACCAGGACACTGACCGCTGCTGAAGTACAGAATAATTTCAACTGTGAGATTTCCACCCAGTCGGGCCTGGCAGCAGCCTATCATTTCAACCAGGGATTTGATGGAGCAAACAATACGTCGGAAAATACCTTAATTGATGCAACGGGTAACAACAATACGGGCAACCTTCAGAATTTTGCCCTGACCGGTTCAACATCCAACTGGATCGCGCCCGGAGCAGTAACGAGTGGTGTTTCATGCCCTGCCTGCACGATCAATATTCCTGATCTGGCCTTTAAAGCCGCACTGGTTGCCAATAATTTGATTGATACGAATGACAATGATGAAATTGAATGCTCGGAAGCGGCTGCTTTTACAGATTTTATGAATGTTGCAAACCTCGGCATAACAGACCTTACCGGCATTGAGGCATTTGTTAATCTCACCAGTCTGGACTGCAGCAATAATGGCCTGACGACCATCAACCTGTCATCCAATACGGCACTGACCACTTTGAATATTTCAGGCAATACATTGGCTTCAGGTATCGATCTTTCTGCCAATACAGTCTTAACGGAATTATACACATCCAACTGTGGATTGTCTTCCATCAGCGTAAATACCAATACAGCGCTGACCCTGTTGGATATTTCTTCCAATGCCATCGGTACGGTGGATCTGTCTGCCAACACGGCTTTATTGTATCTATACTGTGGTGGAAATGGCCTTTCATCCCTTGATCTTTCTACCAATACGGCACTGCGGGAATTGAAATGTGCAAATAATGGATTAAGCGCCCTCAATCTTTCTGCCAATACAGCATTGTTAGAATTGACCTGTTTTGGAAATGCCCTTACCACATTGGATGTATCGTCCAATACGGCTCTTACGTTTATTCAGTGTGGAGCCAATCAGCTGAGCAGCCTGAATATCGCAAATGGAAATAACAGTAACCTCACGGAATTTAATTCGGTGGGAAATCCATCACTTACCTGTATACAAGTGGATAATGTCGGATACATGAACGCCAACTGGGGTTCGGCCAAAGACGCAGGATCAACCTTCAGTACCACCTGCCCGCTCGTTTGCACAGTGAATATTCCCGATGCCAACTTTAAAGCGGCATTGCTGGCAAATCCTGCCATCAACACCAACAGCAATGATGAAATTGAATGCTCGGAAGCGGCTGCTTATACCGGCGGTATCGATGTAAATGGTCGGAACATCACTGATTTAACTGGTATAGAGGCCTTCACCGGTATCAACCTGTTGCATGTGTACAACAACCAATTGACTTCCATCAACATTACCGCTAATACGGCCCTGACCAATTTCAATTGTCAGAACAACCAGCTAACAACGTTAGACGTATCATCCAATACGGCGCTCACGGCTTTGCGTTGCAGTGGCAACCAGTTGGGAGGGGTGTTGGATCTTTCCAATAATACGGCCATTACGATCCTGGAGACAGGTTATAACAACCTGACCGGTATTAATCTAAATGGGCTGACCAATCTGACTACAGCATTCATGGAGCTGAACCAGATCAGCAGCATCGATTTATCTACAAACACCAATCTGTCTTATTTGGCAATTAACGATAATCAGCTTACAACGCTTGACGTATCGGCACTTACCAACTTAACTCAGTTATATGCTCAAACAAATGCCCCGCTTGCCAGCATCAATATTCAAAACGGCAACAATACAAACCTGACTAATTTCAATGTCACCAATAGTCCATTGCTGACCTGTATCCGGGTAGATGATGTAACTTTTGCCAATAATAACCCATCGTGGAGTAAAGACCCGACGGCAACCTATAGTCTCACCTGCCCGCTCTCCGCACCAGGTGCCGCGCTCGATATTGATGGTCTGGAGTCCATATCAATTCCCTTCTTTGCAAGGCCCAATAATATGACGATTGAGTTCTGGGTGAAGAAAAGGGAGGCTACGGAAGCACATGTGATCAAGTGGTATAACCAGGGTGACAATAATATTTATAATGATGTATTTATCCAACAAACCAGTGGCAGGGTTTTCTATCAGGAATATGACGGAAGCTCGGTGCAAAGTGTTATTTCACCGAATAACGTATCGGATGGTTTATGGCATCACGTGGCGGTTGTACGCACGGCGGATGTAGCCAATAATGTATCTATTTATATAGATGGCGCTTTGTCTGTAAACGGTACTGCCAACCTTAACCCCAATGTGGATCGTTTGCGTATCGCCGGTGCGATCAACTTTATTCCGTTCAAAGGAATTTTGGATGAAATGCGTATTTGGGACAGGGCTTTGTGTGCTGATGAAGTATCCAACAGGCAAAACTGTGAAGTGACATCCGGTGAAACAGGCCTGATGCTGGCTTATAATTTCAATCAGGGTACTGCTAACGACAATAACAGCAGCATCACTACGGTAACCGATGCCTCCGGCAATGGTCGCGATGGCAGCCTGGTAGGATTTGCACTCATCGGCGCAACGTCCAATTTCATCGAAACAGGTGGTGTGGTGACCGGTAACACTTGTTCAGCGCCTTCGGTATCCACCTATTACCGCGACGCAGACAATGACGGATTTGGTGATCCTGCACAACCACTGTCCGTTGCTGATTTTTGCCCGGCACCAACCGGATATGTAAATAATAACGACGATTGCAACGATAATAACGCTTCAATTAACCCGGCAGCTGTTGATATCTGCGATGGTATCGATAATAACTGTAACGGTGAGCTGGATGATAATCACAGTCTTAATTTTGACGGGCAGAATGATTACGTCCAGATGAATGATTTTAATCTCGGCACATCTGATTTTACGGTAGAAGCATGGGTACTTCCTGAGGCAAATGGCAACTTTGTTAT
>JAXLUE010000021.1:0-47403 GCA_046329695.1 Ferruginibacter sp. | reverse complement strand
CGTAGACACCAGGTCTTCGATCACGAGTACTTTTTGCCCCGCAGCCAGTTCCCCCTCAATCTGGTTACCTAAACCATGTTCTTTCGGCTTTGGCCTGACATATAAAAAGGGCAGTTTAAGCTGATCGGCTGCCATCACGCCCCATGCGATACCTGCCGTGGCAACCCCGGCCAGTGCATCGGCTTCGGGAAACTGTTCAAAGATGACGCTGCAAAGCTCACTTTTGATAAAATCCCTGACATAGGGATACGATAACACCTTACGATTATCGCAATAGATCGGGCTTTTCCAGCCGCTGGCCCATGTATAAGGCTTATCCAGACTTAACTTCACTGCCTGGATATGCAGGAGTTTCTCTGCCACGGCTTTTTCATTTGTCATGCAACAAAGATAGCAAATTGAAAATCCATGTTGGTCTATCCTGTAATTTTATGACCCAAACGCAAACCATGCAGATAAAAATATATTTTGGGGAGAAGGCTGTTTACTTATGCGATGAAATCACCGATCCGTTACATGAGATATTACACCATCCTGATGCCGTTTTCATCGACGAACTGTCTTCTCCCGCCATCAACGCCCTCCTGCATGAAATAAAGAAACCGGAATTCCATGCTGGTGTGATATGGAACAGGGATTTTGAAAAACTGCGTAAGTCATTTTTTAAACATTTTACGGGCATTGAGGCCGCCGGTGGCATTGTTCAAAATGAACAAAAGGATGTGTTGTTTATCCGCAGGTTAGGAAAATGGGACCTCCCCAAAGGCAAAATGGAAAAGAAAGAAAAGCCGGAAGATTGCGCCGTGAGGGAGATCCGGGAGGAAACAGGTTTGAAAAACCTGTCGCTCAAAAAAAAGATCGCCGACAGTTACCACACATACGAAGCATTCGGGAAACACTACCTCAAACAAACGCATTGGTATTACCTGACCTGCAAAGGGAAACAGACGCTGGTTCCTCAAACGGAAGAGGATATTACTGATATCCGCTGGTTCAAAACGAAAGATATTAAAACCCCCGTGTCCGATACGTACGAAGCCATTAAAGACGTATTGAGGGAATTTTTTGATACCCCATAAAACTGCTGGAAGATGATCATCGGGATCATGCGGATGAGATAACACCCAGCTCAAAAGCCAATAAACGTGCACATGCCGGGTTACATGAACTTGCGCCCATCAACCAATTGACAAAGCAAAGCTTGTCGCATCAGCAGGCATGATCCTTATTTTCTGATCGTTGCGTTCACCGCCTCCGGCAAAAACTTCGAAACATCCCCGCCGTTTTTCAGTACATCACGTACAAGAGTAGACGCTACCGAAGTATACTGTGGAAGGCAGGTTAAAAAAACCGTTTCAATATTTTCTGCGATACTGCGGTTCATATCAGCAATGGCCTTTTCGTATTCAAAGTCGTTTACGTATCGTATGCCCCGCAGGATGAATGTTGCCCCGACTTTCCGGCAGCAATCGACCGTAAGGCCGTCATACACCAGCGCCCCCACTTTGTCATTTCCCTTGTAAATGTCATGCAGCCAGTCGAGCCGCTGTTGCTCGGAGAACATAGGTTGTTTGTTCACGTTCCTTCCGATTCCTATATACAGCTTATCAAACAAAGGCAAGGCGCGATCGATAATATCGGTATGACCGAGTGTGACAGGGTCGAATGTTCCTGGAAAAAGACAGATGCGTGACAAGGGCTAATTGTTTTAGGTTTATCGTTTAAGGTTTAAGGCTTAAGCGGAAAGCATTGCCTGATGGTAAACTCTGCCCGGATCTAATGTTTAAAACCGGAAACCCATCAAACCATGAGCAGGCCGGCCATTTAATGGCTCTCCGCTTTCTTTCCCGCCAGCAGGTACAAAACAGCCATCCTGACGGCCACCCCGTTCTCTACCTGCTGCAAAATGATCGAATTGGAGCTATCCGCCACATCACTATCGATTTCCACTCCCCGGTTGATCGGGCCAGGGTGCATGATCACAATGTCCTTCCCAATTCTATCCAGCAGTCGCCGGCTTACACCGTACGACAGGTTGTATTCTCTCAAAGAAGAGAACAGCACCTGGTTTTGCCTCTCCAATTGTATGCGCAGAATATTGGCCACATCGCACCAGCGAAGCGCAGATTCCAGGTTGTACTCAACCCGCACATCGAGTGCTTCACTGATATATTTGGGGATGAGGGTCGGCGGGCCGGAAACCATCACCTCGGCGCCCATTTTTTTCAGCAGGTAAATATTACTGAGGGCTACACGTGAGTGCATGATATCACCCACCAGCACGATCTTTTTACCTTCCAGGCCACCGGTTTTTTCTCGAATGGAAAATGCATCGAGCAGGGCCTGGGTCGGATGTTCATTGATACCGTCGCCGGCATTTACAATGGCCGTGTCGGGCAAATGGCGCGACAAAAAATGAGGCGCTCCGCTGGCACTATGGCGCATGACCACCATATCCACTTTCATGCTGAGGATATTGTTGACCGTATCCAGCAAAGTCTCCCCTTTGGATACCGATGAACCTGATGCAGAAAAATTGATCGTGTCCGCACTTAGTCTTTTTTCCGCCAGTTCAAATGAAATGCGGGTTCTGGTGGAATTTTCGTAAAAGAGATTGACAATGGTGATGTCACGCAGTGATGGCACCTTTTTGATGGGGCGCTGCAGTACTTCTTTAAATTGAGCCGCCGTATGTAAAATCAGGGAAATATCTTCCGGTAAGAGATCTTTAATGCCCAGCAGATGTTTCGTGGAGAGTTGCATTAAAAATCAAAGCTAAAGGAAATTTGTTAAATCAAAGACGAATTTAGAACTAAGTACTAAGTACTGAGTGCTGAGTGCTTAGTGCTTAGTGCCTAGTGCTTAGTGCTGAGTGCTTAGTGCCTAGTGCTTAGTGCCTAGTGCTTAGTAAAAAGAACTGAACGTTATTAATACAGAATGACTTCTTCGGTCTCCTGGTTGATCTTTACTTTTTGAGATGATTGGGTATCAATGGATTTACCAAAATAATCCGGCTGTATGGGCAGTTCCCGGTTAAATCGCCGGTCGATCAGTACGCAGAGTTCGACTTTTTTGGGCCTGCCAAAATCCTGCAATGCATCCAGTGCGGCCCGCGTGGTACGTCCGGTGTACAATACGTCATCGATCAGAATGACCGTCTTATTTTCTATTGAAAAAAGGAATATTCGTTTCATTCGCCTGATGTAATTCCTTCGTGATATCGTCTCTGTAAAATGTGATATCCAATACCCATACTGGATCTTTTCGTTCGGGAACACGTCCTGGATAACCGGAACCATTCTTTGGCTGATATAGGTGCCACGGGGTTGAATGCCAATAAAGACCACCTCTTTCAGGCTGGTATAATTTTCCACTGCCTGGTGGGCTATCCTGGTAATGGTAAGACGAAGCTGATCTGCGGACAACAATATCTGCATGTTTCAAAAGTAAACAGAAAAAGGGTACGGATTAAACCTCTATGTTGTAAAAAAATGTGGCAGACTTATTTTCCGGCTTTCAGTAGCGCCTGCAGTTCCCGGAGTTCGTCCCATTTTCCCGCTGCGGCCAGTTTCGCCTGCTTGGGCCAGGTTGCCGGATCGTGCATGCTGTATTTGTTTCCCGCAGCTTCCAGCAGGGTTTTCAGCTTTTTGATCGTTGTCTTGCCAAGGTCTTTATAAGTCAGGATGTTTTCTTCATTGAGTAGTTTCATGATCTTTTTACCGATACCTTCGATCCTGGTCAGGTCATCTGGCAGCATACTCACGCCTTTGTCTTTGGCTTCAACGGCTTTCTTTACGGGGGCTTTTTTCTTTTTTTCAGGCTGCTGGACTGTTATCACGCAATTCTCCACGGGATATCCGTATGCGTCCGTCCATGCGGTTTGATTATGATCGTTGACCCAGCGCCCATCATTGAGCAGGTAGCGGTATTGGTAGGTCTTGCCCGGTGTTAGGTAAAGTTCGGCGACCATGCTGCCATCATCCTGTTTGCGGAGATAGATCCCTTCTTCAGGGTTCCAGTTATTAAAGTCGCCGAGGATCATGCCGGCCGTAGCCTCCCCGGTTTTGTCGGATGGAAGTAAAAAGGAAATCTTGGTTGTCATATCCGTTTTTTCAATGATTCCCCTTTTATCCCTTAATCCCGGAAAAGTAACCTCCGGGTATTCCACATATTATACACAAATCGGAAAAGTTAACCTGGTGAGGCTTCAGGTCCGTTTCATGGCCTTCTTCTTGATCTCGCCCCATTCGGAGATCGAAACGATCCTGATACCATAGGGAAAGGCGATGACCTTATTGGTTTCTTCCATTTTATATGCCAGTATATGCCTGTTGACCCGCTGATCGAAAACCTCCATGACCAGCCCTGGTACGCCGTCATAGTTATGCATATTTTGTTTGACTGGCACCTGGCTGGTAAACCAAACCAACACGCTGTCTTGTTTTTCCGTAACCGAAATGGCCAAGTAACATGTCTTTCCCAAAATGCGCTTGGTCTGATCGAAAAATGTCCAATTCAATTTCCGTATCGTGTCTTTCAACAGCATTGTTCCGTCCACGCCATGATAGCCTACTTCTTCAAAATAGACCCGTTCATTGTACAGGTGGATGGTTGCATGGTGAATAATCTTATCGCCCACCGTTTCAGGCTTCTTCTTCCTGTATGGGTCCTGAAATCTTTCATTTGTATAGTAATGAAAGCCCATGCTGTCGTTAATGAATAAATGGCTGTTCAAAAGCCAGTCTTGCTGCAGACTATAGCCAAATTGATACCTGGCATCCATCTCAGCCTGCGTCTGCAATTGGGCATGTTTATAACTGATCTTGAATGAGGTAAAAGGGATGGAATCCTTTTGCAGGGAAAATACACGGGCGTGCAGGAACAGCGACAGCAGTACCAGGATGAGATTAAGACTGGCGCGTGTGGACTTTTCTTTTACCATACATGACCGGTGATTGTTTGGACATTTCCTTCCACTCCTCTTTCGTTACCTGCCTGAAGCCTGCAGGAAATTCAAGTAACTGATCAGACCATTTTATTTTCCTGGCTTTGATATATTCTCCTTTTGCCCGATCATAGACTTCCAGTACCAGGCCGGGAAGCCCGTCAAACGGAGCAAAACTTCTTTTCAAGGACAATCCGGTTGTATACCAGGCGAGGATACTGTCTTGCTTTGCGCCGATATGCAAGGCCAACCGGCAATCATAACCAAGGATATTTTTGTTGGTATCTAACAGGGTCCACTGATGATCCGGCCTGATGGTATCCTTAAGGAGCACTTTCTGTTCTTTCACATGCTGATTGATGATCTCATGATAAACCGTTTCATGGCTGAAATCGTAGAAGTTTGCATGATTGATCAGCTTTTTTCCTGCCCGTTGCTTTTTACTCAGCAGGTCTGTTTCACCGGGATTGAAATAATAGATTGCCAGGTTGCCGGAAAATGCAAACCTGGATTCAACGGGTTGGACGCGAACGTTCGAGCTCCAGGAAGACCTGTTCAAATGATAGCTCAAAGGCATGACTGTAGATCACCTTACACAAACTGCCATGCGCGTCAGTTTGAGCGTGCGCTTTTCCCATACCTGCTAAGAACAGGCCGATCAGCAAACATACAACCCGCATGGATGAATCATTTTTCATTCATAAAGGGATACCTGTAATCAACCGGCGGAACGAAGGTTTCCTTGATGGTACGAGCGCTCAGCCAGCGGTATAAGTTCAGAATGGAACCGGCCTTATCGTTGGTGCCACTGGCCCTGGCCCCGCCAAATGGCTGCTGGCCAACAACGGCACCCGTAGGCTTGTCGTTGATATAAAAATTTCCGGCGCTATAACGCAAACGGTTAACCGCGGTTTCAATGGCATACCTGTCACGGGCAATGACCGAACCGGTCAGCGCATAGCCGGAAGTGTTATCTAACAGTTTCAGCGTTTCCTCGTATTTGTTCTCGTCGTATATATATACGGTCAGAACCGGGCCGAACAATTCTTCGCACATCGTCACATAATTCGGATCAGTAGCCTCGATGATGGTTGGCTCAATGAAGAAACCGTCAGTCTTATCGCACTTGCCCCCCACCCATATTTTCGAAGGGCTGCCTTTTTTGCGGGCGCCCCTGATGTAGGATTCCAGTTTATCAAAACTCTTCTCATCAATCACCGCGTTGATGAAATTGGTAAAATCTTCCACCGTTCCCATCTTCATGGATTTCACCGCTTCCACGAGTTTCTTTTTTACCTCCGCTGCCATGCCGGAAGGGATATAGGCGCGTGAAGCTGCCGAACATTTTTGTCCCTGGTATTCAAATGCACCGCGGGCCAGGGCCGTTACCACCACATCCGGGTCGGCTGATTTATGGGCGATCACAAAATCCTTACCACCCGTTTCACCAACGATACGGGGATAAGAACGGTACATGGCCATATTCTTACCGATGGTCTCCCACATTTTATTGAATACACCGGTACTGCCTGTAAAATGTATGCCGGCAAAATCCGGATGGTTGAATACAACTTCCCCAATGGTAGGTCCATCAACGAATACGAGGTTGATCACCCCATCAGGCAAACCGGCTTCTTTCAGTATCCTCATGAACATTTGCGCGCTGTATACCTGGGTGTTAGCGCATTTCCATACCACAACATTCCCGCACATCGCGGCACTGGTAGGCAGGTTGCCGCCAATTGCCGTGAAATTGAACGGTGTCAGTGCAAATACAAACCCTTCAAGCGGACGGTACTCCATGCGGTTATTGATACCCGGGCTGCTGATGGGCTGCTGCCTGTAAATCTCACTCAGAAAATGAACATTGAATCGAAGGAAGTCGATAATCTCACAGGCTGAATCTATTTCTGCCTGGAATGCATTTTTACTTTGCCCAAGCATGGTGGTGCCGTTCAGGTAAGGGCGGTATTTGCCGGCTATCAGGTCCGCCACTTTCAGAAAAATATTGGCCCGATTCTCCCAACTCATATTGGCCCACTTATCTTTTGCCCTGAGGGCCGCATTGATGGCCTTTTTTACATGACCCGCATCCCCGGTGTGAAAACGACCCAACAGGTGTTTCCTTTCATGCGGCGGGCGCAACTCCAAAGTTTTGCCGGTACGAACTTCTTCGGCACCGATATACATAGGCACATCAATGACTTGCTTTTTAAGTTCGGCAAGAACTTCTTTCAGTCTTTTCTTTTCCGGGGAACCCGGTGCATAAGAAAGAACAGGTTCGTTTTGTGGTATCGGGTAGTAGAAATCGCCGTATTGCATAAGTTTGATTTTTTATTGATCCAATGTGACCATGTGACAATTATTTATCTTGAAGACTTTGTATTATTTCTGTTTGGTCATTTTCCTTGTTGAGCCAATGATCGCGGAAATGATTTTCTTCACTACAAAACATTGACCAGTTAATTCTCCAGGATCAGGATAACCGGGAGAATATTGACAAAGTTCAAGCCAGTACTCCGACTCTTCCGTTTCTTTTGCAGCAACCTTCATTTTATGAATGAAATCTGCACGGCTCTCCGCATTTTGTGCTTCTCTGACATTCGCTCCAATACTCGTGGCAGAACGTAACAATTGCCTGGCAATCACATACCGCCTGTTGCGTTCCAATATTTCAACATACTGAATAATGTTTAACGCAAACTCAAACGTTTTCTCAACGATCACATTCCCTTTCCCCACTTTCATTCTTCACTTTATTAATTAAATCTAAGATAACAATATTCAATCATTATCCTATTACCTCATTGCCACAATACCTCATTCTCACATCACCACATTGTCACATTACCTCATTCTCACATCACCACATTGCCAAATCACCACATTACCACATCACCTCATTACCACCTTCTCACATTAAACCTCCGTTTCCTTCTGCATCATCAGGTAAGCCTTAATAAAGCCGTCGATTTCCCCATCCATGACTGGGCCCACATTACCCACTTCATAATCGGTTCGGTGGTCTTTGATCATTTTATAAGGATGGAACACATAAGACCGTATCTGGCTTCCCCACTCGATCTTTTTCTTGGTGGCGTTTTTGGCGTCAATGGCCTCCTGGCGTTTCCGCATTTCCTCTTCATAGAGGCGGCTTTTCAGCATCGACAATGCTTTTTCGCGGTTTTCACCCTGCGTTCTTGCCTGCTGGCATTCCACAATGATGCCACTGGGTTTATGGGTGAGCCGAACGGCCGTCTCCACTTTGTTCACATTCTGGCCTCCTGCACCCCCGGAACGGAAGAAAGCCCATTCCAGGTCACCGGCATTCACTTCAATTTCAATGGAATCATCGATCAGCGGATATACATAAACGCTTGCAAAAGAGGTATGGCGTCTTGCGTTGCTATCGAAGGGTGATATTCGAACCAGGCGGTGCACACCGCTTTCGGATTTAAGGAATCCATAGGCGAAGGGCCCGTCGAACTGGAAGGTACAGGTTTTGATTCCTGCCCCGTCGCCCCACTGCCAGTCGAGTTCCGAAACTGACCAGCCTTGTTTTTCACCATACATCCTGTACATGCGGGCAAGTATTTCTGCCCAATCCTGGCTCTCGGTTCCACCGGCGCCGGAATTGATCTGCAGTACCGCCGGCAGGGCATCCGCCGGATCGTTCAGGGTGCTTTTGAACTCGGCGTCTTCAATGGCCTGGTTGGCTTTCTGGTATGCTTCCCTCACCTCCTCTTCCGAGGTTTCACCTTCTTTCCAGAAATCAAAAAGTACGGCAAAATCCTCCACAGACGTTTCCACGTCGTGGTACATATTGACCCAATACTCATTTACTTTGATCTCCTTTAAAATGGAAGTTGCACGGGCATTATCATCCCAAAAACCGGGGGAAAGAGTCAGTTGTTTGTCGTTACTTATTTTCGCTTCTCTGTTAGCGACGTCAAAGAAACCTCCTCAAAACCAACAGGCGGTCTCTCATATCTTTTAATTGCTCGGTTGTCATGGCGCAAAGATATAGGATGATACCATACATTCATCCATTTATCCATCAGATAAACCACAAAAATAATCGCTGGCGAATCGATGCCTGGCTATGCCCTACATTTATCTCATGAAAAATAAGACCATCTACCTGATTGGAGCCGGACTGATATTCCTGTCATCCATGGCTTTTGTTGTCACTGAAAACATTCTTGACCGTTTAGGGGTGGAAGCAGCGCAAGCCGACAATGCCATCCAGCAATACGGATTGAACAACCGCTTCTGGATCCCCAGGGCCAGGAACCTGGCACAGATCATCCAGGGAGATAAGATCACCGCGGTAAAAGAAGTATGCCAGTACATAAAAGCTTATACCCAGAGCCCGGCCTTTGCGGCTGAATATGCCAGGATCAGGGAGTCCAACAAACCGAGCTCCGAGCCGGCCCCATTGCCGGATGAGGTCAAAAAAGCATACAAGGAACAATTGACCACGATGGAAGACCTCCTCAAAAACAAAGATTATACGAGCATGATGAACCAGGACGATCTGGCCAGGATGAACAAATCCCTGGAAGATATGCGCCAGATGGTTGCCGATGCGGATAATCCCACACCCAATAAAAGTAAGTGGGAACGGAATTATCCTGCCGATGTGCAAATGTTTGTCAAAAAGAAACTACAGGAATACCTCGACCTGTCAGCCACCGTTGATTTCAATGCGGAACTGACCACAAATCAGTACAATAAAAAGATTTTTGTGAAAAAAGAATATGAATACAAGCCTGCAGCCTGGAAAGCCTGCTTCAGGGCCGGAAAGGATGTTAATGAAGCGGTGCGGACCTTTGTAACCCAATGGCAACGCGAACTTTCGAAGAACTAATACGAAGGATCATCAAGAGAGTACCGGATTTCAAGATTAACCCAACGTTAATTTCAGGAAATTTTTAAAAAAAATAGATCTATTTGCATGTATGAATAGGTATATCCCCTATCTTTGATATCCAAGGTTTTTATCCGAACATCCACCTTCCTTAAAAAAGACCCCAAGAAAAAGCGTTTCCCGCCTGAAACACACACCTGTCCAATCCAATCTTTTGTAAAGACTTGCGTCCAATGCGCCCATTTAAGACCAGTTTCATTTCATTTAATTCAACTGAACAATGTCAGGCAACTGGTACATATTGTATACCAAACCCGGTCAGGAAAAGAAAGTTTCCACCCAGCTCAGCAAGAAGGGTTACGAGAGTTTCTGTCCTTTAAATTATCCCTGTTCCAATACTGCGGATCGTAAGCGTTTCAATGGTGAACCACTGTTCCCCCGGTTCGTTTTCGTATATCTTGCAGAATCTCAGATTTTGACCATCCGCAATTTTACGGGTGTGATCCAACTGGTTCACTGGCTTTCCAAGCCCGCCATCATTAAAGATGATGAGATCAGGGTGATCAGGGAATTTACGCGTATCCACAACAATATCGACATCAGCAAATCATTTGTTGATTCACAAGAAGATTGCATGGTAACGACAGTTCCTTTCATGCAGGGCGACAAACATTCCATCGCTCCGAGGAAAGCCATCATTAAGGTATTCCTTCCCTCCCTCGGATTCACGATGACGGCCCAGGCAGAGCAGGAAGAGATCAGCCATATGCCATTGATCAAGTCGGGCCTGAAAATGGTTTCTTAAAGGAACGCTCAAACACAAAGGATCATCTTTAAAATACTGACGGGAAGCATTGCTTCCCGTTTTCTATTACAGCCAGCCCATCAAACAGTTACTGAACGATCGGATCAAGCTTCAGCATTTTTCTCAGAATTTTCAGGCACGTTGAGCCGGAACCCCATACCATGGATCGTTTCAAGCTGAATGGCGGGATCGGCCTTGAGTATCTTCCTGATTTTTGACATGAACACGTCCATACTCCTTCCGAGAAAATAATCATTTTTTCCCCAAACATTCAGCAAGACCTCTATCCCGCTTCACCACTTTATTTTTATGCTTGACAAGAAAGGTGAGAATCTCCGCTTCTTTTTGCGTAATGGTGACCGATTCATCCCCTACTAACACTTTGAGGTCTGCCGGAAGAAAATGGATAAGCCCAATATGGTACTCGTCAGACTGAGCGGTACGCATACGCTGGGAACGGCGGCGGAACACTTCCTGAGTTTGCGAAGGAGCTCCTTCATACTGAATGGTTTGCTGATATAATCATCGGCACCGGTATCGTAACCGTTCAGCCTGTCCGATTCATCACTTTTCGTGCTGAGGAAGATGATCGGCACCTGGTCGCTTTGCTGACGAATCCGCCTGGCCACCAAATACCCGTCTTTCAGCGGCATCATGATATCCAGCAGGCAAATATCGATCCTTGATTTGGCGAATGTATCTATGGCAGACTGTCCATCGGGACAATGCAGCACCTGATAGCCTTCGTCGGTTAAGGCATCCTTGATCATAAAAGCGAGGCTTTGATCATCTTCTGCCAGTAATATGGTTGCTTTTGATTGCATAGGTCGTTATTGGTGCAAAATTAATGCATCGGAAATTCAATGGTAAATAATGTCCCCTTTCCCGGCGTGCTTTGTACAAAGATGGAGCCTTTATGCTCATGAATGATCTTGTTAGAGAAATAAAGTCCAAGCCCAAGCCCTTTTACATCATGCCTGTCACCCGTTGGCACCCGGTAGAATTTCCGGAACAGGTAGCGTATATATTTTTTCTCGATCCCGATGCCGTTATCGCTTACCGTTATGATGTATTTATGCTTGCGTATGCCTGTCTCAATGCGTATTTCAGGGCTTGAAGCATATTTCAGCGCATTGGAGAGCAGGTTGAGCAGCACCATATATAACCCTGATGGGTCGGCCATGATCTTCACATCACTGGCGCCAAAAACCGTGTCAACTTTTGCTTTTCTTTCTTCGATCATAACTTCCATCTGGGCAACAACCTGGCTGATGATCTGTTCCGGAGAGATCATTTCCTTGTGCATCTCCACCTTTCCCCTTTCCGTTTTAATGACCGTCACCAGGTTTCTGATATGATGGTTCAGGTAAGCCGTCTGCCCCTGCATCATTTTTACATAACGTTCCAGTTTTTCGGGTTGCGACAAAATACCAGGTTTGTTTAATGCATCAAGCCCTACCGTCAGTGTTGTCAGCGGGGTTTGGAATTCATGGGTGACGTTCCGGATAAAATCGTTCTGTACGGCATTGAGTGATTTTTGCCGGTACAGGTACACGATACTGATACACAGGGCAATCAGGAATAGCAGTATGACGGTGCTGGAAACGATCCACCAGGATATTGACTGGAGGATGAACTTGATCCTGTTGGGAAAATGAAGGATGATGTAGGGGAATTTCCTTTCATAGACGGATAATTTATACGGAGTGTAATGTGGGTTCCCCGAGATCATGGTGGACAAGCGCATTTCATACAGAAAACGGTTGGAGATATTATCGTACAAAGCCACTTTACAGTCAGACAAAATGCCGTAATTATCCAGGCTCGCATACAGGCTTGTGCGTAATACGTCCTGATCGGGAAAGGAATCAATGCGGAACAGGAAGCTGTTGGGGTCCGGCTGTTCCGTCAACGTCTGAATCAGCACATTTTTATCCGCATTCAGTTCCAGCTCTTTGTTCGTCAGCTTCAGCGCTTTCATCACGTTGGTCCTGAATACTTTCACTTCATACTGGAAGATCTTATTCAACCAGAATAACTGGGCACATACGAGCAACACCACAAGTGTGATGAAAGAAATGATGATCCATCGCAAGGTACTCGTACGCATATGACAATTTTTGACTCGCCGGCAAACCCGGATGAATAACACCCGTTGGCGTAAAGTTAAGGATGCAAATGTCCAAAACAGGATTTCACAACAATTGATTAAGCATCGTTAATCCAATGTTATGCATGAAATGCCTGTCTGCATAGACTTTACATTTGTACCCTATGCAACGGCGCGTCCACCTTCATACAAAACAATTCCTGTTTCTGCTGCTCATTTGTCTGGGGTTTACCGTATGCGGATTTGCCCAGAATAATAACTACCATCAAGCTCGAGCACATACAACAGTACCAGACAAACAAGTCAGGATACCGGGGAATAAGGCAGATATCCATTCCGTTCCTACCGATCCGGGAAAACGATCAGCCATCCCCACCTGGGTTCCCAGGAACAAGGACGGCACACCCGATAAACGCCTCAAACTGCATTACCCGCACCACAGCAATGCTGTCAACTGAGCCTTTGCTGCAGGATGGTAATACCCACCAATTTTCCTCTGCCCATAGTATACGCTTGTTCGTGAACTGTTTAACTGATCAAATTATTCTCCTGGCAAACATTATTCGCATTAAATTAAAATATCATATAATTATGTCATTTTCTGAGATTCATGTGAAGTTTTGAGGCACGTGTTGGTTTTATTTTTACATTTGGTACTTCTTAATCCACTATACTACAGAAATCCTCCTTTTAATCGTACTTCCACACCCTCTGGTGAGGGTCATGAATTTGTTTTTTCACTATCAACCACCCATAATTTCAACACATGAAAAGACATGTACTCCTAACGCTGTTTTTAGGATGTCTTGCCACGCTGGGTTTCGCCCAGACAGGCAAGTACTGGTCTGAAAACAAAAAAAGCCCCGGTGACATCAAAACCGACAAAGCTGTTGCCAGGCTTAGCTTTCCGAAGGAATTCAAATTGTTCGCACTGAACATTGAAGAACTGAGGAACGAATTATTTACGATTACCGACAACAGGCTTCGGCACAAAACCGTCATCACGATCCCTAACGTGAGCGGCCAGCTGGAAGACTTTGAAGTAGTTGAAGCGTCTAACTTTGAGCCGGCATTACAGGCTCGTTTTCCTGAGATCAGGGCTTTTTCAGGCCGTGGTATTACAGACAGGACCGCCATTTTGAAATTGAGTTACTCTCCACAGGGTATTCAAACGATGGTGTTCCGTACAGAAAAGAAAAATGAGTTCATTGAAGCTTATTCTTCCGATCATACGATTTATGCCGTATTTGAATCATACAGGCAGCCGGGTACGCTGAACTGGACCTGCAGCACTCCGCAGGAACAGGAAATCACGCAGAGCCTCAATGCCAGGCCGCCCATGCCGGCAAATTCCAACACCGGCGAATTAAAGACCATGAGGCTGGCGCAATCATGCAATGGTGAATATTCCAACTATTTTGGAGCTACCAGCGCAGCACAGGTAAACCTGGTACTGGCCGCTTTTAATGCTACTCTTACTCGTTGCAACGGTTGTTACGAGAAAGACCTGGCCATCCACCTGAACCTTATTGCCAACACAACGGATGTGATCTATTATAATCCCGGCACCGACCCATACACCAACTTAGGTGCCTGGAACGGACAATTGCAATCTACCCTGACTTCGGTCATTGGTGAAGCCAACTACGACATTGGTCATATGTTCGGCGCATCAGGTGGTGGTGGTAATGCAGGCTGTATCGGTTGTGTTTGTGTGAATGGTTCAAAAGGAAGCGGTATCACTTCACCTGCCGACGGTATTCCCCAGGGCGATAACTTCGATATTGATTACGTAGCTCATGAAGTGGGCCACCAGTTGGGTGGTAACCATACTTTCTCTTTCCAGTTGGAAGGAACAGGTGTGAATAAAGAAGTTGGTTCCGGTATCACCATCATGGGTTATGCGGGCATCACCAACCAGGACGTTGCACCTCACTCCATCGACATTTTCCATGAGGCCTCTATTGCACAGATCCAGGCTAATATGGCCACTAAATCATGCCCCGTTACTACAAATATTTCCGGCACTAATGCTACTCCGGTAGTAGCCGCATTATCCAACTGGACTATTCCAAAAACCACCCCATTCAGGCTCACCGGCTCTGCCACTGACGCCAATGCGGGTGACGTGCTGACTTATTGCTGGGAACAGGATGATAACTCAACCACTTCCGGTAATGCCAGTGTGGCCAGCCAGACCAAAGCTACTGGGCCCAACTGGCTTTCATTCAGCCCAACCACTTCACCTACACGTATATGCCCCAGGCTTTCCACCATCCTCGCCGGATTGTATGTAACACCTACACTTCCCGGTGGTGATGCCATTGCCAATATTGAGGCACTGAGTTCAGTAGGAAGAAACTTGAAGTTCCGCCTGACGGTCAGGGATAATGCCGTGTACAGTTCTACGGCTCCCTTGTCCGTAGGTCAGACTGCCTTCCAGGATTTGACCGTTACAGTTGATGCTTCAACTGGTCCATTCCAGGTAACCACAGCCAATACAGCTACTTCATGGCAGGCTACCAGCACGCAAACGATCACCTGGGATGTTGCCGGCACAACCGGAGCTCCCATCAACTGTTCTTTTGTCAATATCAAATTATCAACAGATGGTGGTCAGACTTTCCCGATCACCCTGGCTGCCAATACAGCCAACGACGGAACCGAAAGTATCGTTGTTCCTAATAACATTACAACTACCGGTCGTATCATGGTTGAATCAGTTGGAAATATCTTCTTTGATATCAACAATGCAAACCTGACCATCACGACTCCACCAACAGGATTTACTTTCAGTTCTCCTGCTGCCACCAACGTAGCTTGCGGTACTGCTCCCAGCGCTAACGTTGCACTGGGCACTACTGCCAGCGGTGGATTCTCTACTCCGATCAACCTGACTGCTGCAGGCAACCCTGCAGGCACTACGGTGACATTCTCTCCCAACCCGCTGACTCCGGGTAACAGTACTACGGTTACTCTGAATAACGTCAATACCCTGGTACCTGGAAGCTATCCTGTAACCATCACGGGTGTTGCCGGAGCCGTTACACAATCTGTTGACGTAGTATTTGTTGTTCAACCCGGAACAGCTCCTGCTATCGGCACACAACCTGCTGCAGCTACTGCCTGCGAAGGAAGTGCGGCCAGTTTCACGGTGAATGCATCAGGCGGCGATCTTACTTACCAATGGCAGGTAAGCACGGATGCCGGCAAGCCTGGACGAATTATTGTCGGCGCCATTTCAGCTACGTACAATATAGCCAGCGTTACTGCCAGCCAGAATGATTACCGCTATCGGGTGATCATCTCTACACTTTGTGCAAGCACAACATCCAATGCGGTTGCACTGACGGTTAATGCAGCTCCCGCCATCAGCCAACAACCGGCTGATGCAGCGGTATGTACCAATAATGACATCACGTTCAGTGTTGGTGCAACGGGTGCTGGCCTTTCTTACCAATGGCAACTCAGCACAGATGGTGGCAATACCTGGAACAATATCGGTGGCGCCATCGCTGCAACATATACCATTACTGGTGTAACCATCGCAGAGAACGGAAACAAATACCGTGTGATCATCAACGGCATGTCCTTCAGCCGTAACTTCATCCGCTGCCACACTGAGTGTGACCACAGCGGTTGGTATTTCCGCACAACCTGTCAGCCAGGTCATTGGTCAGCGGCTCCAATGCCGATTTCACAGTAACCGGTACCGGAACTGGCGTTAACTACCAGTGGCAGGTAAGCACCAATGGTGTGCAACCTGGACCAACATTTCTGGTGGCATCACACTCTACCCTCCGCATGACCGGTGTTACAGAAGCACAAAGCGGATACCATGCCAGGCTATTCTGACCAATGCTACCTGCGCCACACCTACGCTTTCATCCAGCGTAAGCCTGACGGTTAATTCACTGCCGGCAGTTACAACACAGCCTTCCAGCGTTACCCTTTGCTCCGGAAGCAACCATTCATTCACTGCTGCGGGAACAGGAACCGGTATCAGTTATCAATTAGCGAGTTAACTCCGACGGCGGTACTACCTTCACTGACCTCGCCGATGAAACAAACCCAAGCCTGAACCTGAACATGTTCCAGCAAGCCTGAACAATAACCAATACCATTTAGTGATCAGCGGAACTTGTTCACCTGCCGCTATCTCCAATAATGTAACCCTGACTGTTGTCAGTCCGGTTACCGTAACCGCTCAACCGGCCAATGCTGCCGTTTGCTTCGGAAGCAATACCAGCTTCACAGCAGCAGGATCCGGCACAGGCGTATTGTATCAATGGCAGGTAAACACCGGCAGTGGTTTCACCAATATCGCCGGAGCCACTACAGCTACCTTGAATATCAATGGCGCTACCTGGCAGAAAATGGCAACCAGTATCAGGTACTGATGTCGAACGCAACTTGTACAACACCATCTGTATCCAATGCCGCCACACTCACTGTCAACGCACTGCCGAACGTAACATCCAGGCTGCCGACGACAACAGCGTTTGTACAGGCGGCAATGGTACTCACTGCAACAGGAGCCACAACCTACCTGGAACCCGGGAGGTTTAACAGGTTCACCGGTAACAGTGACACCTACTGTTAACCCCAACAACCCAGGCACGCCGCTGGACATCACTTACACCGTTACCGGTACAGATGGCAACGGTTGCGTGAACACCTCTCAGGTAACCGTTACTGCAGAACCTCTGCCTGTGGTAACACTCACAGCCAATCCCCTCAAACAAGGGTGCATCCCGGCATGCAGTATTACTGACAGCTTCCAGTAACCCCGGCTGCCAACTATGAATACACCTGGAGGAAAAACGGCGTGATCATCGCCAATTCAACCGACGATCTGCGTGTAGAGCGTAGCCGATATGGGAGAATATACCGTAACCGCCAACGTGGTAGGTGCAACTTGTGCCAACGTTTCCAATGCAATCGCTATCAGGATTCGGCCAGCACAACCCTGTTCATCTATCCGAACCCGAACAATGGACAATTCACCATTGCTTTCCACAACCAGGTGGTGTACGTTACGACAACCTGCCTCCCCAGGCGCTGATCGCTCAACGCGTACTTACCGTGTTTGATGCAAAAGGCGCAAGGGTTTAATAGCCGCAAACTGACTGCAGCTCAAACCTGAACTGATCAAGGTGTCATGACCCCGGCCAGTGCAGGCACTTACTTCGTAGAACTCCGCGATGCTTCCGGTGTAAGACTGGCCAGCGGAAGAGATGATACAGAACTAACACACATACCAGTTTTTACTGGCATACATAAAAAACTCCCGCCTGATCAGCGGGGAGTTTTTTATTACCTGATTGGTTTATTTTTGCGTAGATTTTTAAATTATGTTACGCTATGCTACATATCATTAATCACGGCTCTTGAAGATTGCCTGGCATCCATTTTACTGGCCATTTCACCGGTATTGGTCAATGACCTGAAATTTCGCTGGCTTAATACATTTGGTTTGCCTGAGTTTATCCTGTACGGAATTTTCATCCAGGCATGCCATTAATACTGACCAATAGCCTGCTTCTGTGATCAATGTGGTTTACCTGATCAAGATCGCGTGCAGTTGAAATTTTTGACCTGATCCCGAATTCAGCGGAACGGAAAGCCTGAATACGCATAAATTCCTGTCGTTTCACCAGAATGATATCAAGCTTATTTTCCCGATTTTAAAACGGATGAAAAACCCGGCTATCTGCGGTTTGTTGTTTTGAGAGACCTGGTCATTGCCAACATGTTCGTGGCCAAACTGGGGGGCAGACGGCAGGGCAACCGTAACCCTGAATTATACCGTTCCCAAATACCGGGATTATAAAGTCGGACGTTACATATTTGACCGGGAGAAAAAATTCCTGTTGTCAAAAGGTGTCGGGAAGTGACCTACGAACATGTCCATAATAAAAAACACCTCGACTTCCTGATGGTCATGGGATTTGCAAGACAAAAATAAATGGACAAACCATCTACAGTAAAACATTATAAGCAACTACAACCATAAAAAATCCCCGGCATGCCGAGATTTTTTTATGGTAACACGGTGTGTAATGATTTATTTAAACTCGGCTGATACGGTAATCACAGGTTCCTTTTGCCACTTTACCTGCTGCGATGGCACCGCCTTTGATATCAAAGTCGGCGAGTTTAACGCTGAATTGAGCCGTGGCATTGATCGTTTATGGCTCACGATACGGCTGTTGTCTTAACTTTTGAGCGACACCATGCATGGTCAGTTCGCCTTCGACATTGGCCTTATAGGTGCCTTCTTTTCCAAAATCGATCTCAGCATGGTGCTGATGTTTCCATTAAAAGTGGCAGTTGGGAGCTGATCTGAATTCATCCAAACCCGCTCCATTAAAATGTTCCTGGATCTTGGGGTTACTGAAGGAGAAACTCTTGATGCTGGCTTCAAATGCAACAGTTCCTTTCTTGGTGTCAATGGCAGCAATAACGGTTTTGTTCTCCGCTTTTGGCGAAGCATCGATTTCAGTTGTTGCGTCAAAATTAATGACAGCTGAGGTAGTGGTTTTCTGGGCAGAAACCTGTCCGAGTGAAATGGCCAGCACAGCCAGGAGCATTGTTTTTCATGTTTGTTATTTTGATTTATCAATAAACGTTATTGGTTGACCACACATCGTTTGAAGGTGATCGATTCTGATTCAGAATTTTACTGTAGAGTACCCCCGCTGCAGGAACCTTTGATCGATGCTTTATCCCCCGCTTTAAGTTTTCTGGCAGCGGCCATATCTTTTGCCTGGAATGCAAATATGATATATGATCCTGATACCGTATCGGTCATTTTAATATTAACGGAAGTATCCGCAGGTTGCTCAATGTCTGAAACGATCCCATTGACCGTGATGATCTTTTCCGAGTATTTCTGATTGGCGATGCTGTCATTCTTCATAAACTCACTGATCAATGCATCTGCTTCCACCGTATAAGCAGGCTTCAACGACTTCGTATCGTCAAAAGTGAGTGTAAACAGGTACCAAATAATACCAGCCCCTGCCAATATCAATAATGATATCGCCCAGAGTACTTTTTTAAGCCAGGGCCTTTTCGTATTCTTTGTCATCTGATTGTCGTTGAATGAACCCGTTGCCAGGAAATACAAATATATGATGTTGTAACATTGATTTGCATAAATATTTGTTATCGTTTTCCTGGTGAGGTAATAATGCAAATAAACAATCGAATTTGAATAAGGTTGTGGCTGCCGCCGGAGTTCATGAACTGTTGATTTTCACATCCTTTTTGCTTCTACACATTGAATATGGTTTATCTTCCCTGTATAAATGCTCCCCTATGCGACTCCGACTGATCGTATGTATAGCCTTCCTGTTTGCCTCAGTGCCTGCCATACAGGCGCAGGACAGTTTGCCAAGGGAAAAAAAATATGCCCTGGTCGTACAATTCCACAGTATTTGTTGCGGCGTACCGGATGATGCCCCACTCCAGAAAGCCATCAGGTCATTTCGAAAAAAGTACAAAACGAGGAAGATCCATGCAGATAAAATCGGGCCGATGGGTAAGGAAGGAGAATATTACCTGGCATTCACCTTGAAAGAGCTGACGGTCAAACAGCGTCGTTTATTCATCAAAAAAGTCGAAGCCGTAGTACCAGTCATGAAAGACCGGGGCACGGCCAGTACGGAAAAAAACCTGACCATAAGAAAGGAGGATTACCCAGCAAGGGTCACATTGGTCAAGGTCAACTGGTAGCTCATCAATGCCTCTGAGCGGCATGCAAACATAAAAAAAGGCTGCCCCTGTGAACAGCCTTGAATCTCTCACAAAGTCATTTATTTTTTGAATATCGTTCCAAAGAAAGCTTTCATGTCTTCCCATGAACTGCTGTCTGCCGCTGCCTGGTAAGCAATGGGTATATTGAATTTCTTACCTTTTTCTGTTGCATCCGGGTTGGTGAATGCATGGGTGGCACCCGGATAGGTTTTAAATGTATAGGTAGCCCCAACCGAATCCATTTGTTTTTTAAACAGTGCCACTTCCGTTTCTGGCACAAAAGGATCTGCGCCGCCATGACATACGAGGATAGGCGCCTTTAAGAGGTTTTTATCGGGTGGTATCACCGTCAGGTTACCATGAAAGCTGACCACTCCTTTGAGGTTCTCCCCCAACTTGGCCATATTGATCACCTGTGCGCCACCGAAGCAATAGCCGATGGCCGCGATCTGGTTGGTATCCGCCTGCGGGATCGTTTTCACTTTTGCCAGAGCCGCGTCAAATCGTTGTTTGGCCATGGCGGGGTTCATATAAAAGGGCATCGCCAGGCTTCCTGCCAGCTCCGGATTATCTGCCTGCCTGCCATTGCCGTAAAAATCTACTGCCATGGCAACATATCCCAATTCTGCCAGCATGCGGGCGCGTTTACGGGCGTAATCATTAAGCCCCCACCATTCAGGAACGATCAGCACAACGGGCCTTTTGGCATCACTGGCTTCATCCAATGCGATAAAGCCATTCATATTGACCGTATCGGCCTGGTAAGAAACAGTTTCTTCCTTGATGACCGGCTTTTTTACATCATCAGCTCCCGGTTCTTTTTTGTCTGATCCCTGGTTACAAGACAACAGTATCATAACCGAAGCAATACCTGCTATTGTCAAGCAATTTATTTTTTTCATACCAGATTTTTTAAAGTAGAAGTATATGGTTTAAACGACAGCAATGGTAAACAAAGTTACTCAAAGGGAGTTCACGGCAGCCACAAAAATATCCTTATTGGAAAACCAGAATGCATCTAGCCTGGTCATGGTTTCCTTGAAAAAGCCGATCATGGCGGGCCAGTCTGATTCTTTCATCAGATCTACGTCATCCAGGTATCTAACGAGACGGGTCACCGGGTTACCGAATTCATCTTTGGCTTCCTGTTCCCAGGCCCAGTCTAATCCAACGATCTCCTCAAAATCCTCCCGTAACAAAATAAAGGTGTTGAGTAACCGCATCCGTGTTTCCGTATCGGCGCCGCTCATTTCTACCGATACGGTTGCGTTTGTTCGTCCGGCATCCAGCCTGAAATGCAGGTTTTTTAGTCCGGTTTTATAATTGACCCAGTTGACCTTTTCCCAACCCGATGCCGGCACCGGCTTCATGTATAAACCGAAGGCAGTCCAGAATGCACGCTGTTTTTCGACCCATTCTTTTTTTGAGTACATGGTCGATCAATTGAAAATGACAAAATCCGGCCGGCGTATAAAATTGCTGTTGTACTTAAAGCGGATATTGGTACTGAATTCCACTTTCCAGTTGTCAAATCCCGGTTCAACCCGTGGGAAATAATATCCCCGAAGTTCCAGCGTTCCGAAAACAAGGTTCTCATTCCTGGTGCGGACGCCTCCGCCCAGTGCGCTGTAGCCGGTTGTTTTACTGAATGAAGCACCCAACGGTCGCAAAAAGGAAAAATCCGTGAACACGAAGGGGGCAAATCGAAATCCAAGTAATTTATTTGTATTGAAGAAAACAGATTCGAGTTTGAGGGTGGTACGTTCTTCGGCGGGGCCTGTCAAATTTCTGACGTAAGGCAAACCGAAAACGCTCCTTAATTCGAGCGGTGAATTCAGTATGGGATTGAATTGCCTGGAATATGACAGGTTGACAAAATTCCTGTTCAACCAGGAGCTGCTGATCCAGCGTAACCGGGTAAAATGATCGACACCCAGGAGGAGACTGACATCTTCAATACCCGCGCCCCTTGGCTTGAAACCTCCTAACCGGAACGTATACAGGCTGTAAAACCCCTTTTTGGAATACGTACTCCCTTCGAATTCCAGTCCGTAATACCAACGCTTCGCTCCCTGCTTGTTTGTCCAACCGTTGGTGAAGCCTGCATGAAACCCTACCGGAACGTCTTCATTCCTGCCAAAACCGTAGATGAATTTGGTTTTATAGAAGTTCTGGCGATACAGGTTGTATTGCATCAGTACGCCATTGATATTGGCATAATTAAAGTTATATACTGTCTTGTACTGATCGGGGATCTTTCCAAAATCGGTGTAGAATGTGCGGAGAGATATAAAATGCCTGATCCTGTTTTCCGTGTCGTTCTTTTTCCTGTTTCCGGTTCCCATGGTATATCCCATCCAGAAATCGGCATCAAAATAACTGTATTTGGAAAAGCGGCGATAGAGGGAATCGGGCTGATAGGCATTGCTCGTCATGTGATATGCGGCGGAAAGGGCGCCCGTCCACCGCGTATAACGGGTAATGAAAAGTTTATCGATACTGGTATACAACTTATTCTCTTCTCTCCTTCCGTTGACGATGGCCGGGTTGAAAGTGGTGAAACCGGTCGTCCAGTTAAACAATCCCCTGGCCTTACGGATACCGCGTTTCACATATTCGAAGCCGTAACCGGCGCCCGGCTTCCTGTCTTTTTCATATAAGCCCAGCAGTGCTACCCTGGAGCCGCTGCCGGCAAAATTATCCTCGCTGATCTCGCCGCGTATACTATTGGCACTGGAGGCCGATGCGCTGCCACCCAGGGAGAACACATCCTTGGTCAGTACGATCACATCTACCTGCCCTGGCGCTACCGTTGATTCCAAAACAACAATGAGGGCATCCTGCAAATACGACAGGTCGCGGAGGAATCGTTCGTTATCGGAAACAAGCAATGGGTAGAACACATCTCCTTCTTTGAATGACAGGTTTCGCCGGACGAGGCTTTCCCTGGTGTTCTTGTGGAAGAAATTGGCCACTTTTACCCCGAAGTTTTTCTTAATACGGTTGGTATCAAATACGGTCCTTTCAAAACCCAATGGCATCACTTCGATCGCATGAATGACCATGCCCCGGTAATTTTCATAAGGGAGTGACACTTTAGCCGGTTGTTCGTCCGGGTAATTATTCCGGGTGATGCTACGGCCCAGTTTACCCAGCAACCCTTTTTCTTTGACAGGGAAAAAAGTATCGCGGTCGTTACTGGCATCCCGCTGAGCGGATGCCATGAATGGTAAAAGAACGATGAGCAAGAGGGAACAGGTGATTTTTAGCATGGGGGCTTTTCAGTTTGCAAGTTCCCAAAGATATTTATTTGCCCGTTTTACAGGTCATAATAACACCACTATTCTGAATCGGGGTTCATGGCGGCATATTTCATTTTTTCGGCCGTTTCTTTTCCGAGATACGATTCGATAAACCGGTGGATGAGGTAGATCAGCGGCGTAAGTAAAATGGCCACTGTGAATTTATAGGCATAATTGACCATGCCGATTGCCAGCACTTTTTGAAAACTCCAGTCTTTGCCAATATGGAAGGCTATATAGAGTACGATAAAACTGTCCACCATTTGCGATACCAGCGTTGAGCCGGTTGCGCGAAGCCACATTTTACGGTCGCCCGTGCGTTTCTTGATCTGGTGGAATACCGTTACGTCCACTACCTGGCTCACCAGGAAGGCTGTCAGGCTCCCAATGATGATCCACATCCCCTGACCGAATATGCTGTTAAATGCCTTCGACATATCGGGCACCCCATCCTGCACGCCGGTTCCATACCAGAAGTCGGCCGGCGGTACCGACATGGCCATATAAAACATAAGGAAAGCATACGATATCAGGAACACAGCGATATAGGATATGCGCCTGACCGCTTTGGGCCCATAATATTCATTGATGATATCGGTCATGACAAACTCCAGCGGCCATAACAGCACACCGCAGGTGAGGCTTAATGCCAGCCCGGATTCACCCAGCAAACTGAAATGAAAGGGCTCCGCACCAAAGAGCTTCTCCAGGGAGAATATCTTGGTACCGATACATTCCGCTATCAACGCGTTGGCCACAAAAAAAGCGGCAAAAATGACAAACAGCCTGGTAGGCTTATCACGGAGAATATTGCTGATCATGCCCTGAAGTTATTGATAAAAAAAATGAAAATATACCTGGAGTGGTAAGAGGATCACATTGAACCAAACAATCCAGCGGGGCATTGTGTTCGGCTTTTTGAAGAGGAATATGGTCAAAGCGATAAGGACGAAAACAAAATTCAACAGGATCGCTCCATAACCGAGAATGATTATGGTGGATTCCAATGGCTGAAAAGAAATGGCGCCGTTCAAATTGCCGGCGGATCTTTTGGATAATTCAATGGCACGCAGGATCACCGCCGCTATGAAACAGATGTTACAGATGAATGTTATGCGGGAGAAAATGCGCAAATGAATATTGTTAAGTGATTTGTATTATGTGTTGTGTGATTTGTGATGTGTGTTATGTGATGTTTGTTATGTGATGTGTGTTATGTGATGTGTGTTATGTGATGTGTGATGTATGATTTATGAAGGATATTACTCTTACCTAATTGCAGGCACATTCCCAAATCTCCAAATCTCCAAATCTTCAAATCTTCAAATCTTCAAATCTCCAAATTTCCAAATCTTCAAATCTCCAAATCTTCAAATCTCCAAATCAACTATTCTTCCCCGTCAGCATCGGCACAAAAGAGAATTCAGTAAAAGCTTCGTCCTGCAGCGTTCCGTCTTCACGTTTGGTGATGCGGCGCATGCGCTGTTGTTCGCCTTCATCCAGCGGGATGACCATGATCCCACCCGGCTTCAATTGTTCCAGCAATTTTGGGGGAACAACCGGCGCGGCTGCTGTAATGATGATCTTATCGAAAGGGGCGAAAGTTGGCAGTCCTTCAAAACCATCCCCATAAAAAAATTTGATCTGGGGGTATTTTTTCCGGAAGACAAATTGTTTGTTTTGATCAAACAGTTTTTTCTGCCTTTCTATGGTAAACACCTTGGCGCCCATTTCAGCCAGCACGGTGGCCTGGTATGCACTCCCGGTGCCGATCTCCAGTATTTTATCGGAGGGTTTTACCTGGAGTAACTGTGTTTGGTAAGCAACAGTATAAGGCTGGGAGATCGTCTGCCCTTCGGCGATAGGAAATGCCCTGTCTTCATAAGCGATCCTGTCCAGCGCCGTATCCAGGAAAAAATGCCTGGGTATATTGTTCATGGCAGCGAGTACAAGTTCGTCGGTTATGCCTTTTTCCCTCAGTGAATCGATCAGTTGTTTTCTTAATCCTTTGTGCCGGTAGGTATCCTCAAATGTTCGCATAGTTGGTTGCAAGATAAAGAAAACCTTGTTGCGCCCGTTGGCGCATGCCAGCCGGGCAATTGTATATCATCGGGCATTGTGAAAATCACTTCAACCCCATCTCGGCAATGATCCTGTCGATACGGTCGTCCAGTTGTTTTTCTGTAGCTTCAAAATCGCCCGCCGAATCAAGCTTTGTATTCACGCTGAAATAGAATTTTATTTTAGGCTCCGTACCGCTTGGACGGGCTGATATCTTCGACCCGTCGGCCAATACGAATTGCAGCACATTACTCTTCGGCAGATTGATCGTCCAGCTATCCCCGGTTGATAAATTCTTTCCAACCTGCTTCTCATAATCGAGGAGTTGCATGACCGGCATGCCATCGATGGTAGCGGGCGGGTTCTTGCGGTATCCTTCCATCATAGCGGCTATCTCGGCTGCACCGTTCATTCCCTTTTTGGTGATGCTCACCAGGTTCTCTTTATAAAAACCATACTGCACATAGAGGTCGACCAGCTTATCGAACAAACTGCGGCCTTTGTTCTTTTCATAGGCGGCCATTTCGCATAAGATGGTTACGGCGCTCACACCATCCTTATCGCGGATCTGGTTACCGATCATCAAACCAAAACTCTCTTCACCGCCGATGATGTAATTTTCCTTCGCTTCCTTCTCCCGGATCATTGATGAGATCCACTTGAAACCGGTCAGCACATTATAACAAGCCACATCGTTGGCTTTGGCGATCACATCGATCATGTCGGTGGTGACGATGGTTTTGATCACCATATCATTCGGCTTGGCGATCCCTTTGGCCCTGCGGGCCTCGATCATATAATTGAATGCCAGTAATGCCGTTTGGTTCCCATTCATCAGTATCCATTCCCCTTTATGATTTTTAACGCCAATGCCTACACGATCCGCATCCGGATCAGTACCCAGCAGTATATCAGCGTCCAGTTCCTGTGCCTTTTTAAGCCCGATGCTCATGGTTTCCCTTTCTTCGGGATTCGGATAAACGACCGTGGGAAAATTACCGTCCGGCTTGCTTTGTTCTTCCACCACATGCACATTTGTAAAACCATATTTCTTCAGGGCGGGAGGCACCATCATGATGCCCGTACCATGTATCGGGGTGTAAACGATCTTCAGGTTGTGTTGCGCTTCGCAGACTTCCGGGTAAACGCTCAGGCTTTTCACCATGTCCAGGTAAGCATCATCCAGCTCTTTGCCCACCAGGGTGATATTCGCTTCCCCGCCCGACCATTTCACATCATCCACCGACGCGATCTTCTCCACTTCGGCAATAACGTTCTTGTCGTGCGGCGGCACCAGTTGAGCGCCATCGTTCCAGTATGCCTTATACCCGTTGTATTCCTTCGGGTTATGACTGGCCGTACAAACCACCCCACCCTGGCAACCCAGGTGACGTATGGTGAAACTCAGTTCCGGCGTAGGCCTCAGCGATTCAAACAGGTACACTTTAACGCCATTGGCCGCAAACACGTGGGCAGTGATCTCGGCAAAAGCGCGGCTGTTATTCCTGCTGTCGTGTGCTATAGCCACTTTCACGTCGTTGCCAAAACATTGCTTGAGGTAGTTGGCATAGCCCTGCGTGGCCATACCCACGGTATATTTGTTCATCCTGTTGGTGCCGATACCCATGATCCCGCGAAGTCCGCCGGTACCAAATTCCAGGTTTTTATAAAATGCATCGGCCAGTTCATCCGGCTTGCTTTGCTGCATACTCCTGATGCCGGCTTTGGTTTCTTCATCAAACGGGCCATTCAGCCACTGGTCTACTTTATCCTGAATTGCTTTATCCATATCGTCATATTTTAATACCGCCAAAAATATAGGATTCAGGATGATTGACCATGTTATCCGTTATTTTTGTTTTATGGTTCCGGCTTCAGCACGCTCCTCATCCCCGGTTGTGTCACTCACTTGTACGGCAACAAGGTGGCTCAGCATTTTTTGCATATGCCTGATCAGCATTTCTGTAAACGGACAGGATTCCCTGATCCAGCAAAAAAACATAGCCGACAGCGCCAGAATTATGGTCTCCTCTTCCCGGTCTGCATTTCCGAAAGCTGACCTGGATTTTGCTTTCAGCAAAAAAAAGGTCAGGCAGGTTACGGCAGCCAACATCATAGCATACGGAGCCCTCACCACCGGTTTGTACGCGGCCTGGTACAGCAATTATCCACAGTCGGGCTTTCATACCATCAGCGACCTGGAAGAATGGCAGCAGATCGACAAGATCGGGCATGTGTACAGCGCCTACACGGCGGGAAAAGTTTGCATGGAAATGTGGCGCTGGACGGGGATCGACCGTAAGAAACGGATATGGATAGGCGGCCTTAGCGGGGTGGCCTACCAAACGATCATCGAAACGCTCGATGGCTTCAGTGCAAACTGGGGTTGGAGTTGGGGCGATTTCGGGGCCAATGTACTGGGTAGTGGCCTGCTTATTGGGCAGGAACTGGCCTGGGACGAACAAAAAGTACAAATGAAATTTTCTGCACATCGGAAAATTTACGGCGATGATTGGCTGAACAAACGCAGCGATGATCAATTCGGCAAAAGTCTTCCCGAAAGGATATTGAAAGATTACAATGGGCAGACGTACTGGCTCAGTACCGGACTGAAAACCATTTTTCCCCAATCAAAACTGCCTGCATGGCTGCAGGTTTCCGTGGGAACGGGCGCTGATGGCATGTTCGGTGCCCGTGACAATATTAAACTGGATGACCAGGACCAGGTAATATACGATCTGCGGCAGATCAAGCGATACCGCCAATGGTACCTGGCTCCGGATATCGACCTCTCGAAAATAAAAACGAGAAAAAAAGCTGTGCGCCTGTTATTGAATATGCTGAACGTTATCAAATGCCCGGCCCCCGCAATTGAATACAGTCAGGGTAAACTCAGGTGGCACTGGGTCTTATTCTGATCTATCGACGTAAGAGTACCAGGGTTTCGGCATCTCCGCCACGGTTCATGCCAAATACGAGGCTGTCTTTCGTCAGGGAAAGGATCTTCACCATCATTTCCTGCTCACCTTCGGGCCTGGTGAAAAGCATATCATTCTCCACGGAATAGGAACCCTTTTCCATGCGGCCGTTATATTCAAAACTATACTGGCCCTTTTGATCAAATGAAAAGAAGGTTCGGCTGGCATCACGGCTGGCAGAGGAGCCTGCCACTGTCCACTGAACACCCGACCAATGCCCGATGATCATCTCGTTATTCCTGGTATCCGCGCAGGAAGAGAGAAACATGCCGGTTAAAAAGAAAAAGATGACTGATAAGATTGGTATTTGTCGCATGATTATGATTTAGGATGAGATATACAGTGGTGCTGTACATTCGCAGGAGGAGATATTCCGTTCCATGTTAGATTTTACTTTCCGCAGCAATCAGTACACATGAATGTCACGCTTCCAACCAGGCGCCGGTCACTTCGCCGTTTTCCACTCCCACGATAATATTTTCATCCCGGGCAGTGGCAATGGAGAGCCCTACATAATCTACCGCTATGGGAAACATTTTATGGGTGCGTTCCACCAGAACAAGGGTTTCCACGCGGGCCGGATAATGTTCGAGCAGGGGTTTCAGTGAGTACAGCATGGTTCTGCCGCTGTTGGCCACATCATCGATCAGCAGGATCGATTTACCGGAAAAATCCGGACTGCTGCTCAGCACTATTTCCCGGGGATTCTTTTTATCGAGCCACAGGTCTATCACCTCCACCTCCCCTTTAAACACGGTGCGCAGGAACCCGGCGATCTTGCGGGCAATATGGATACCGTTTTCCCGGATGCCGATAAAAATGATCTCACCTGTGCCTTCATGCCGTTCAGCAATTTCCATCGCCAGCCTTCGTAGTTTTCTGTCAGCGGTATCCCTGTTCATTATCATGGTAGATGGGAAATATTTTATGTAACTGTTTAAGGGGCGGGCCATTTCAATGCTTAACTGCCTTGCCTTACGCAATATTAACTATTAAATGCTTTACCTTAGCCGCAGAAACGGATATTATGCAGTATGTATCACAGGCCGCTTTTTTACTTCTGGCTGGGTTCGCCATCTGGCTTTTTACCCGCAACATCGGGCAGATCAGGAAGAATATCTTATTAGGCAGGGAGGAAAACCTGAACGACCAAGCTTCGGTTCGGTGGAAAAACACCCTGCTGCTGGCATTCGGGCAAAAAGATGTTCCGTAATCCGTTGGTGGCGGTCATGCACCTGGTGATCTATGTAGGATTTGTGATCATCAATATTGAAGTGCTGGAGATCGTGCTCGATGGTTTACTGGGCACCCACCGCCTTTTCTTTGGCCCCCTGGGCGGACTGTACACATTTGTCATCAACTGTTTCGAATGGCTTGCACTTGGCGTGATCGCCGTATGTGTTGTTTTCCTGGCCCGCAGGAATATCCTCAAACTGAAAAGGTTCATCAGCCACGACCTGGATGGATGGCCCCGCAGCGATGCCAATTTTATCCTCATCTCGGAGATCATACTGATGAGCCTGTTCCTTCTGATGAACGCAGCAGACAGGGCCCTTCAACTGCAGGGCATCGAACATTACCGGGATACCGGTTCCTTTGCCATCTCCGGTCTTATCGCCCCCACCCTGCAAACATTTACCAGCGCGCAGTTAGAGGCCATCGAAAGAACGGCATGGTGGGTACATATCGGTGGTATTTTTGCGTTCCTCAACTACCTGCCTTACAGCAAACACCTGCATATCCTGCTCGCCTTCCCGAATGCGTATTATGCCCGGCTGACACCTGCCGGCCAGATGAGCAATATGGAACATGTGCAGAATGAAGTGAAATATATGATGCAACCGGAACTGGCTCCGACCGCTACGGATGCGGCTCCGATGAAATTCGGAGCAAAGGATGTAATGGACCTGAGCTGGAAAAGCCTGCTGGATGCCTATAGTTGTACTGAATGCGGTCGATGCTCGGCTGCCTGCCCGGCGAATGCTACAGGAAAACTCCTCAGTCCTCGTAAGATCATGATGGATACCCGCGACCGGCTGGAAGAAGTGGGCCGTAACATCAAGGCCAACGGAACATTTAAAGATGACGGTAAAACCCTTCTGAATAATTACATCAGCGTGGAAGAACTCCGTGCCTGTACCACCTGCAATGCCTGCGTTCAGGAATGTCCCGTGAGCATCAGCCCATTATCGATCATCCTGGAACTGCGCCGCAGCCTCATCATGGAAGACAGTAATGCGCCACAGGAATGGAACGCCATGTTCAGCAATATTGAAAATAATTTTGCGCCCTGGAAATTCAGTCCGGATGAACGAGATGAATGGGCCAGAGAAATGGAACGGGAGGGTTAATCAGACCGTCCCTGCGATCTTTGGTCTGGCGAAGGGATCACATCTTCATCCCTGATATGCTGCAATTTATCCACGGCGTCTTTATGCCGCAGGATCTTGATCAGCTGAATGATGGCCGTCAACAGGAAAATGCCGCCAATCACCCAGTTCAGGTATTTCTCACTGTTAGATATTTTCTGCACCATCCATTGCCCCCCGAATATGAACACACAGTTCCCCGCCAGCGTGCCCAGGCCGATACCGATGATGTATGAATTGTATTGAGCCCGGTTGGGTTCCAGAATATGTTTTTAGAAAATAGTACGGTGCTCCAGCCAAACCAGAACGGGATCTGGACCGGGTTGATGGCACACATGAACATGCCGAGCAGGAAACGGTGCATATTATTCTGCAGCATGACATTTTTTGTTTCGCCGCCATCTTTCAATGCCGCAACAAAACTGCCCACGGCAAGCGCCAGCACAATACCCAGGGTGATCCATTCCATGGCCTTCATGAGCTTTTGCTGCTTACGCACCCAATCGATCCCCACCAGGGATACACGCACATAGATCATTTCCACCAGCAAAGAACCCAGCGAAAAATACATGGCATCGCGAATGCTTTCCTGAATGCCTATTTGCATGGCAGCCACATTCAACGTACCCAGCGGCAGCGAACCCAGGAAGCTGATGATCAACCCCCAGAAAAATATCCGGATGATTTTAGGCATGGTTTAAAGGTAGGCCAATTTGGTAATGTGGAAATGCGATAATGTAGTAATGTAGTAATGTGATAATGCGGTATTGTGACAATGCGACAATGTGATCAAGTGCGATCATGTGATCATGAGAAAGTGAATGAAGTAATCTAAACTTAACACACATCACTTAACACACATCACAATCATTCCACCCTTCAACACCACTTCATTCATCAATTCCTCATCCCATCTTCAGATCCGCTTCTTTCATCATCTTTTGAAGCTCTTTGGCTTCCTGCAGGAAACGCATGCCTTTTTAAATGGCCACGGCGATACCTGCACGGGCATTATGACTGCTGATGCGATAGAGGTGTTTCCAATGCATGAGTATCTCCCGGTAAGCGCCAAACAATGTATATCCTGTATCATAAAAGTGATTGGGCTCTGCCCCGCAGCCATTATACTCCAGGATACTGAAATTACGGCCCTGTTTGAGCGATTCGATATCCTGGCACATGATATCGTACCGGCCAATAGAAAAAATCGTTGATGGAATGACTGATATTATCAAAAATAGATACCAGCTGGTCATCGATATGTTCTTTCAGGTCTACAAAATGCGCCCCACGGTTATGGTTAGCCGCATAACTCAGCATATAACGCTGGCCATCTTCCAAAACCTGGTTCCATTGTTCTTTATGCTTGCTATGCAGTTCCCCGATCCTTTTGGAGGCTTTGGGATGCTGCAGGATGAGCTCTTCCAGGGTATGGCGGCCGTCACCTGTCACCTGCAAGGGTATTTTATGGAGAAAGCCGGTGACCCTTCCCTTTTTTTCGAGCGGGTGGCGGATATAAAAAACGCTGACTTCCATCGGGTAGGTCACCATTTTTTGTATGATGTATTCCACCGGAACCCGGTTGTGATACTGTTCCAGTTCGGCCGCTGAATCAATCTTCCTGAACAATATGCCCTGCCCCCCCACTTCCGGTTTAACGATCAGCGGAAAACCGATGCCCTCCGCGCAGATCCTGTCGAGCACTTCCCGCATGGGGTCGGAAGGCAGCACGTTAAAGGTAGCCGGGTAAAGTTCCCGGGGCAGCAGGTCGTACATTTCTTTTTTAGGCTCCCCTTCCATCCCGCCAAAAGTGAGTTTTGGGTTGCTGGGCGTAAAAAACCAGACGGAGCCAGACCTGATGATATAGGAAAGCCATACCGGTGTCAGCGGGGCATAGATCAGTTTGAAGGGCCAGGCCTCCCAATGAGTAATGGTACGTATGATGTTTCTCAATGGCCTTGAATTTATAAAATAATAGGTCGCCGGTTAAACGACAATGGCAATTTGTTGTTTACTTTGTTGTTACAAATATATCAAGGAATATGCATGTACCTACCATGGCAGAATTTATGGCGAGCGGCGAACAGCCGGAAGTATTGTTTTGGGTGGGATGTGCCGGCAGTTTTGACCAGCGTGCACAAAAAATCACCAGGGCGTTTATAACGATCCTTGATAAGGTGGGTATCAAATATGCCATTCTTGGAAAAGAAGAAATGTGTACCGGCGACCCTGCCCGAAGGGCCGGTAATGAATTCATGTTCCAGATGATGGCTTACCAGAATATCCAGGTATTGAACGGATATGGCATTAAGAAGATAGTGACCGCCTGTCCGCATTGTTTCAATATCTTCAAAAACGAATACCCCGTTTTGGGCGGCAATTATGAAGTAATCCATCATGCCAGCTTTATTCAGCAACTCATAGATGAGGGGAAAATTAAAATGGCTGAAGGCGGCGTATTCAAAGGCCGGAAAATCACCTATCACGACAGTTGTTACCTGGGACGCGCCAATGATATTTACGAAGCCCCCAGGCATGTACTGGAAGCCCTGGATGCCGAACTCGTGGAAATGAAACGATGCAAGAGCAATGGCCTTTGCTGTGGTGCCGGCGGCGCACAGATGTTCAAGGAAGAAGAAAAAGGAGATAGCAGGATCAATATTGAAAGAACTGACGAAGCGCTGGCAACCGGCGCAAGGGTGATTGCCGCAGCCTGCCCTTTTTGCAATACCATGTTTACCGACGGCGTAAAAAACCGCGAAAAAGAGGAAGAGGTAAAAGTGCTTGATATTGCCGAAATGGTGGCCGCGTCGATGGTATAATGACAAATCGACTTCCGTTATGATAACCGATATCTCAGAACATATCCCCGAAGATTTTTCAGGGGGCTCCCGGATCTGGATCTACCAGGCCAGCCGTACTTTTTTTATGTCGGAAGCGCTGGACATGGAACCCATGCTGCAGGCATTTGTACAATCATGGAACAGCCATGGAAGCCCGGTGAAGGGTTATGCCAACCTTTTTTTCGGCCGTTTCATCATCATCATGGCCGATGAAAGCCGCGTTCAGGTAGGTGGCTGCAGTACCGACAGCTCTGTCAGGCTGGTCAAAGCCATCGAATCCAAATACAAAGTAGATATGTTTGACCGCCAGATGCTGGCCTTTATCGTTAAAGATAAAATCGAGGTCATCCCTCTTTCACAATTACCCTATGCCCTGCAAAGGGGATTTATCACGGAAGAAACCCTTTATTTCGACAATACGGTTAGCAATAAAGAAGAGCTGTTATCCCGCTGGATCACCCCACTAAAACAATCCTGGCTTAGCCGATACCTCGTTCCGCAGACCTGAAAAAAATTCTGTCTGGCTGATTTTTAACAGATCGATCATGTGTTGGCCTTTAAATCCTGCCTTCTTTTTAATATAAGGTAAACTTTATATCAAATTATCTATCAACCAAATACAAAAATAAATATTACGCTCTCATTGTTTTACTTTTTACAAGTAACGTTTACCCGCCATCTGCCATCCTGACACACGGGATTTCTTTTTCATCTATCTTTGCTGACTAAATCAAGAATTGACCATGCTGGACCTGATGGTTGACAAAACTCATGATGAAACCCGCCAGGGCGAAGCGTATATGCCCGATCAACCTGCCGCGGATACCCATAACAAGTCGTTTTATATTGAGAGTTACGGTTGTGCCATGAACTTCTCCGATACGGAGGTTATCGCCTCGATCCTGCAATCAGAGGGATACGGCGCTACGCATGTGGCCGAAAAGGCCGACCTGATCCTCGTGAATACCTGCTCGATACGCGAAAAGGCGGAACAAACCGTAAGGAACAGGCTGCAGGTTTTCCGCCAGATCAAACAAAAGAACCCCGGTTTGCTGATCGGCGTACTCGGTTGTATGGCCGAAAGGCTGAAAACAAACCTGCTGGAAGAAGAAAAACTGGTAGACATGGTGGTGGGCCCCGACGCTTACCGCAGCCTCCCTTCCCTGATCGAAGAAGCCAATGGCGGTCAGAAAGCCGTCAATGTGTTGCTGAGCCGCGAGGAAACCTATGCCGACATATCGCCCATCCGCCTCAACAGTAACGGCGTAACGGCCTTTGTGAGCATCATGCGGGGTTGTAACAATATGTGTTCCTTCTGTGTGGTGCCATTCACCCGGGGCCGGGAACGCAGCCGCGATGCCCACAGCATTGTAAAAGAATGTGAAGCCCTTTTTCACGGCGGTTATAAAGAAGTGACCCTCCTGGGCCAAAACGTTGACAGCTATTACTGGACAGACAACCAGACTGGCCAAACGATCACTTTTGCACAGCTCCTGGAAATGGTAGCACTCATTTCGCTGCTGAGGGTCCGTTTCTCTACCTCCCATCCTAAAGACATCACGGATGACGTACTCTTTACCATGAAGAAGTACGATAATATTTTGTAAAAATATATCACCGTTTAGCAAAGCGGCAGCACACGGGTTCTGCAACTCATGAACTGCACATACAGCCGGGAATGGTATATTGCCAAAGTCAACAGGATCAGGGAAATATTACCCGGTTGCGGCCTGTCGACCGATATGATCGCCGGGTTCTGCACCGAAACAGAGGAAGATCACCAGGAATCTCTCAGCCTGATGAAATACTGCGGTTACGACCTGGCCTACCTGTATTTTTATTCGGAAAGGCCCGGAACGCTGGCTGCCAGAAGGTTTGCCGATGACATCCCGCTGGAGGTCAAAAAACGGCGCCTGCAGGAGTTGGTGGATCTCTACCGCGACCTGTCGCACGATAGTATGAAAAAAGATGTAGGAAAGACATTCAACGTACTCATTGAAGGCATTTCTAAAAAAAGTGACAAGGATTACTTCGGACGGAATGACCAAAACAAAGTCATCGTATTTCCCAAAGAGGAATACAAGATCGGCGATTATGTGATGGTGCATGTACATGACTGCACAACCGGCACCCTGATCGGGAAGGCCGTTTCTTAAACTGAACATATGGAACTTCAATCGATAAAAAACCGCTTCGGCATCATTGGCAACTCGCCAGCCCTCAACCATGCGCTGAATGTGGCCATCCAGGTGGCGAATACCGACCTGAGCGTGCTCATCAACGGGGAAAGCGGCGTAGGAAAGGAAGTCTTTTCCCAGATCATCCATTCCCTGTCGGCCCGCAAACACAATCCTTTTATCGCGGTTAACTGCGGGGCCATCCCGGAAGGCACGATCGATTCCGAACTCTTCGGACATGAAAAAGGATCTTTCACAGGTGCGGTAGAGAGCCGGAAAGGTTATTTTGAAACGGTCAACGGCGGAACGATTTTCCTGGATGAGATCGGGGAAATGCCCCTGGGTACCCAGGCCCGGCTGCTCAGGGTACTTGAAACGGGCGAATACATTCGTGTGGGAAGCAGTAAAGTGCAAAAGACGGATGTGCGTGTCATTGCCGCCACCAACAAGGAGTTACTAGAATATACGCAAAACGGCAAATTCAGGGAAGACCTTTATTACCGGCTGAACACCGTTCCCATCAGGGTTCCGGCGCTGCGCGACAGGCAGGAAGACATCCTGCTCCTGTTCCGCAAATTCGCCATCGACTTTGCCGAACGCTATAAAACAACGCCCGTTCAACTCACCGACGATGCCAGGCACTTACTCATCCAATACCCCTGGTATGGAAATGTCCGCGAACTCAAAAACATCGCAGAACAGATCTCGGTTCTGAGCAGGGAAAAAACCATCAATGCCGACCAGCTCAGGGCTTACCTGCCGGAGCAACAGTACGCCCGATTACCAGTTGTGGCCGGATCGGGCGGCCACCTTTCCTCATCCGAATTCGCTAATGAACGGGATATCCTGTACAAATTATTCTTTGATATGAAGAAAGATGTCACGGAACTTAAAAAAATGTTCTTCGACATCCTGCAGAACCCATCCCTGGCACAACATGCTCCCGTATACCATCCCGATTCCGCGCCCGTATCCACCATCAATGATTTTGGTACTCCAGCGGCCATCCCCGCTCCTTACGGCAGTGCTGCCCCCGTGTTGCTCCGCAACGATGGCATACAGCAACAT
Source organism: Ferruginibacter sp. (assembly GCA_046329695.1). Taxonomy (GTDB): domain Bacteria; phylum Bacteroidota; class Bacteroidia; order Chitinophagales; family Chitinophagaceae; genus Ferruginibacter. The sequence goes on along the minus strand of JAXLUE010000021.1, from coordinate 10,114 downwards.
GAAGACGTGGAAGAATCCCTGAGCATCATCGATAAGGAAAAAGAGCTGATCATCAAAGCCCTCAAAAAACACCGGGGTAAAAGAAAAGACGCGGCTCTCGACCTCGGGATCAGCGAACGAACCCTCTACCGGAAACTGAAGGAATACGACATCGAGAACCTCTAAGCCATGCAACACATGATATCAAACGGTCTGCCTTACACGAAAAACTGGTTCCTCTACGCAGTATCATTGATGCTGATCTCGCTTTTCAGCTTCGCCACCTGCAAATATTCGTTTAAAGACGCGGCTCCCATTCCCACAGAGGTAAAAACCTTTCGGGTGAATTACCTGGAGAACAAGGCCCAGTATGTGAATACCCAGCTCAGCCCGCAGTTAACGGAAAAACTGAAGCAGAAGATCATCAACACCACGCGCCTGAGGCAGACAAACAATGATGACGCTCATTATGATATCAGTGGGTATGTATCGCAATACATGACCTCCACCATCAGTATCTCCGGCAATAATGCCAGCGGCAACAGGCTGACCGTTGGCTTTCACCTGGTTTTCAGGAATACCCTGGATGAAAAAAAGAATTTTGAAGCAGACATCTCCCGTTCTTTTGATTTCTCGGGCAACCTATCGCTCAGCCAGGCCGAATCGCAACTCAATGATGAGATCATCAGCAATATTGTAGACGAGATCTTCAACAAAATATTTGCCAACTGGTAAGTTCCGTAAAACCGGATAATGCCATAGCTTTGACACATGCCTTCATCAACCCTGTACAAACAGTTGTTCCGCGGACAACCCGGCGAACCCGGCGAAGCCGAACGGATGGAGAATACCGTTACTGAATATCCCTATTTCAGCCTCGCGCACCTCTTCCTGTTGAAGGAAACAGTTCACCGCGACCCCTCCTATCCGTCCATCGCCGCCATGACGGCCCTGCATGTACAAAACCCTTTTCTGCTGCGTTACCTCCTGATGAAAAAAGACCATACGACGGTTTTCCAGGAAAAAACCAGGCAAGAAACGCCGGCAAAAGAAATGACCACTTCCATCAGCCATGGCGAAATGCTCATTAGCAAAATGACCGAGGAGATCGCCAGGAAAGTGGACGCTGCCGACGAAGGGAACGGCACGGCAACAGAGCCTGAACCCGTTTTGGAACCCGCCGCCACTGAACCCCTCCTTTTCGAACCTTTGCACACCACGGATTATTTTGCCTCACAGGGCATTAAACTGAGCGAAGAGGCTCAAACAGGCGATAAACTGGGCAAACAACTGAAGAGTTTTACAGAATGGCTGAAAACCATGAAGAAAGTGAATACGCAAAAAGCGCCCGGCGAGCAATCCGTACCGATTGATCCAGCCGTTGAACATATGGCGGAAAAAAGCAATAAGGAAGAAGATGTCATCACGGAAACCATGGCAGAAGTATTGATCGGCCAGGGAAAGAAAAAAAGGGCGATCGAGGTCTACCAAAAATTACTTTTGCATAATCCTTCCAAAAGCGCTTACTTTGCAGCCAAAATTGACTCTTTAAAAGACTCCTGACATGTTAGTTTTATTCGGCGTACTGATTATCATTGCATCTATAATACTGGGCCTTATCGTATTGGTTCAGAACCCCAAAGGTGGCGGATTGACCGGTTCTTTGGGTGGTTTCAGCAACCAGATCATTGGTGTGAAACAATCCACCGATATCATGGAAAAAGGGACCTGGCTTTTTGCTGCTATCGTAGGAATCCTTTGCCTGGTATCTCCTGCCTTCATCCCGAAGGAAGGGGCCACCAAGGGCGACGATATCCTGAAGAATCTGCCCACTTCGGCTCCGGCTCCTAAAGCCGCCGCCCCGTCAAACGCGGCGCCAATGCCGGGAACGCAGGCTACCCCAAGTACACAGGATTCAGGAAAATAATCCTTTTATAAAATTTATAGAACCCTGTCCGGATAAGGCAGGGTTTTTTATTTTACTTTGCCCCTGTCATGCGGAAACAACGTTCCTTTATTAAACCCCTTTTCCTCTTTGCCGGCGCCGTCTTGCTCCTGCTTATGTGGTCTGCCTGGCAAATATTCGGTCCAACGGTGAACAGCCCCGAAGGAAAATACTTTTACATCCGGACTGGCGCCAGCTTTGAAGACGTAAAAAGTCAGTTACGGGAACAGCATATCGTGAATACCGGTTTTATCTTCCAACAATTATCTGCAAGGATCGGGTACACAAACAAGGTCAGGCCCGGTAAATATGAGATCAGGGATCGATCAAGCCTGATCAGTCTTTTGCGCATGTTAAAATCCGGCAGACAAACGCCTGTCAGGCTTGTCATCAACAAGATCCGAACAAAAGAAGATTTCGCCGGCAAGCTGGGCCGCCAGTTTGAAGCCGATTCACTGGAGATCATCCGTTTTCTCAACAGCCCGGATTCATTGGCTGGCTATCAACTGGACAGCAACACGGTTATGTCTGCATTCATACCGAATTCATACCTGGTTTGGTGGAACGGTCCATTTGGTAAATTATTCGGCCGCCTGCAAAAACAACAGGCCTTGTTTTGGGAAGGCCGGCGCAGTATGCAGGCCGAAAAACTTGGCCTCACTCCCCTGCAGGTCATGGTGATCGCCAGCATAGTTGAAGAATAAACAAATAAAGATGATGAAAAGGGTAATGTGGCCAGCGTGTATTACAACCGGTATAAAAAAGGCATGCGGTTGGAAGGCAGATCCCACGGTCAAATTTGCCCTGAAGGATTTTGCTTTAAAACGGATACTGCAGGGACACCTTCAATTCGAATCGCCCTACAACACGTACCGGAATGGTCTTCCCGCTGAAATCGGATCTGCACGCCTTCCATCAAAACCATAGATGCCGTGCTGAACATGCCGGAAACCAATTATCTTTTTTTTGCTGCCAAACCCGAATTCAACGGCTATCATAATTTTGCATCCACGTACAGTGAACACCTGGTCAATGCACAGGCATACCGCAAGGCGCTGGATGAACTGATTCGGAAAAAAGCAGAAGCACAACCTTAACCCAACAGCGCGTGACCAAATTTGAACGATTATTGCTCACCAAAACGCCACTGGCTTTTTTTGTCAGGAAGAGCAAACACCTGATCTTACCCGGGTTCGAGGGTATTCCGCTGTATGATGTAATTGGCTTCTTTTATAAACAGATCAAAACGCACGGGCTCACGGAAAGGGCTTCCGCCATATCGTACAATTTCATCATGGCGATCCCCCCTTCCCTGCTGTTCCTGTTCACACTGATCCCCAACCTGCCATTCATTTCCAGGAAAAGCATCCAGGTTCAACTGCATACATTCATCCGGGATGTCATCCCTTCCAAAGTGTATAACAAAGAGCTCCTGAGTTTTGCCGACTCCCTGTTATTCGGGAACAAGGTCGGGCTGATCTCATTCAGTTTATTCATATCCCTGTTCTTCGCATCAAACGGCATGATGGGCCTGATAAGGGCCTTTAATAAGCAGCACAGGGGCTTTGAAAAAAGAATGGGCATACATAACCGCTGGATGGCCATTAAACTCACCATCATGATCTTTTCACTGGTGCTGGGTTATTTCATCCTGCTTATTTCCCAGGGCGCCCTGCTGAAACTCTTCATCTGCAATACTTACGTTCGGGATGCCATCACTTACACACGCTGGGGCTGGATCATTGCACTGGTTTTCCTGGCTTTTGGCTTCATTTACAAATATGCGCCGGCCGTGGAGAAAAAATGGAAGATGAAATCGCCCGGAACGATCATCGCCACGTCGCTAAGTATTTTATCTACCCTTGGTTTTTATATTTTCGTCAATAATTTCGGACGTTACAATGTGCTGTATGGCTCTATAGGCACCATCATGGTGGTCATGGCTGTCATCTATATCAATTCATTGGCACTGCTGATCGGTTTTGAAATGAACCTGAGCATCAATTCCCTGAAAAAATCGGTCATCAAAAGACTGGAAGAGGAAAAGTCGACAGCCAAAAAACAAGCGTGATGAACGGTTTGGTCTGGCAGCGGAACCTGGCTTATCTTTATCGACCCACATTCAGTTAACCATCAATTTTTGGAAAAATGAAAAAATGGATATCCATCGCAGCAGCTCTGCTGATCCTGACATCAGCCAGCCTGGGACCTTTAACGGTACTCCCCATTGGAAGCGCTTTACCCGAATCGGGCCGTAAGATGAAAGACATCGGCGGCAAGGAAATTTCCATGGCCGAAGCTGCCGGGGAAAACGGTTTGCTGGTGATGTTCTCGTGCAATACCTGCCCGTATGTGATCAAGAATGAAAAGAGGATCCATGAGATTTGCACCTATGCCAGGCAACATAAGATCGGCGTGATCCTGCTGAACAGCAATGAAGCTTACCGGTCGGGGGAAGACAGTTATGATGAAATGAAAAAATATGCCGCTGAACAAAAATATCAATGGAATTATGTGGTTGACAATAACCACCAGGTGGCGGATGCCTTTGGTGCAAACCGCACGCCTGAATCATTCCTGTTTGATAAATCCCTGACATTGATCTACCACGGAGCCATAGACGATAACCCTTCCGACGAAGATGCCGTAACACGCCGGCACCTGAAAGAAGCCATCAATGAAATGCTCGCGGGGAAAGAGATCAGCATGAAAGAAAGCCGCAGTGTGGGATGCACGATCAAGAGATTGAAAACACAGATGTGATAAAAAAAAGCCCGGTTGATCCGGGCTTTTTTTATACTGTATGCAGGCATTAACGAATGGTGGGCATGAACTTTTTTCTCGGTGAAGGATATTCGCTGATACCGAACCTGGCCATATGACGGAATATAAAGAACGAAGACAAAGCCCCTACCGATGAAAAAAGGATGTCATAAAAATCAAAGGTCCTTCCAAACAACGGATATAACTGCAGGTATTCATTGATGACCACCAGCACAAAACCCAGGGCACAAACGAAACTTAATTCCAACTCCGACCGGATGCTGAATAGCCTGGCCAGGAAATGCTGCCTGTTTTCAAATAAACAGTAAGCTGCAAACGGGATGAGGAATGAACCCAGCAGGTTTGGCGCAATTCCCATCAGGAAACAACCGGCAGAATAAGGCGGAAGGTACAGCCAGGAACGAAGGCCAAATTTGATCAGCCAGATCAGGATGGTTCCTGTAATGAAAATGTTTCTGCAGGTGCTCTTCATATCTTATTTGTGTTTGTTAAATATACGTGTTCGACAAAGGAGTGGGATACCCTGCGGGAGGTATTTTAACAAACAGGCTGCCTGTTTAGGCAGCCTGTCATATCTCGTTATTGATGATCAATTATTGCGGAAGCAATACCTGGTCGATCTTATGGATGGTTCCATTTAAAAAATGCTGGTCGCTGGTTCCTGCCGGATCCGGCGTCAGCGGAGAAGCGTTAATGATGATGTTGGCCGCTGTGGCATTTCCAACACCTTTAACGGTTGCTGACGTTACAAAAGGCACTCCGAAAGTAGCCTGGAGACCGACACCCGGATGAGCCGGAACGGCGCTGTTCAACAATGTGGGCACAAAGGTCTGCGTGGTTGGCAGGTTATTGGTGAACGCCCTTGTTCCCAGCACGTGATATACCACGATCCCTTTAACTGTTTGAGCCGTGAGGGCGCCATACAACAGGGGGTTACTAAATACAGCCGGAGTGGAAGCCAGTGCCTGTGCTTGTGCCAATGCGGTGGCTGGTGGTACACCCAAACTTACAAGTGCCTGGTAAATGGCGCCTGTCAGCGTTGTTTGGAATGCGGCATTCGTTGGCGCAAATACCGTGAAGTTTGCACCAATATTTTGAAGATACCTTGTATGGAACTGCTGGCCGCTACGCCGCTGTCAGCACGTTGGATGGCAGCTTTCAGGTAGGTCATATCGGGATCCGCATTGATCCTGTCCAGAGATAACGACTGGGTGGCGTCATCACAAATGCCGTCTTGTGGATCACGCCATTGGCTGCATCCTGGTTTACAGAAACAATGGGAATATTGTTCAACCAGGCACCGTTTCCTGTTGAGGGAAAAGTTGGCTGCGCTCAGCAATGCGCTGACCGATGGCGCCGGATTAAAGATGCTGGGGTATTGAAAATTAGGAATGTGGATGGAATGTTAGCAGGACTGATGACCTGCGGGTTGGTATTATAACTCACAATGGCATTGGCTGAAGCCACCGGAAGGTTTGTCTGAATGAAATTCACAAACACGGGATCAGGCGCATTCAAAGGAACCAGTCCGCCTGAAGCCGCGTTGACCAGCAGCTTGACCGCGTTGTTCGTTGGAACGAACATCGTGTAAAAGGCCGTACGGGTTGCTGAGTGTTGGCAATAACCGGCCCTGACCACCATGTGGTAATACAGGCTGTCGGTATTATTGACAGGCGCAATTGCCTCCCCCAGGCTTAATCCCGTTGGCTGGGGATTGGCCGGTACGTCAAAGGTTTCCAGGTCCTTGTTACAGGCGGAAAACAGCAACAGGGCTGAAATACCCGGCAGCAGTCCCTTTTTCAATAATCTGGATATATGATTCATATACTATTTTTTATTTTTTCTAAACGGTGAATGTTTTCAATCGATCAATATACATTATAACCAAAGCTGACATAGTACAATCCGCCAACCTGTGAGTTACCAATGGCATTATAATAATATTGGTTCAGCAGGTTGTTGGCCCCGATCTTCAGCATGGATTTGGTTTTGGGCAGTTTAAAACTAAACTGCGCATCCACGGTATGTACATCGGGGATATTTCCGCTGGCGAAATCACCCTGGTAGAACAGGGACTGTTGCCAACGATACATGATATTGAAGCCAAGGCGGTTGGATGGACCAAAACCGCTGTTTCCAAAACTGGCATTCACTTTATATTTCGGCGCATTGAAATAAGCGACAAAATTCACCGGCACATCTTTCAAAACATCGGAAGCAAAGTTGGCCGTTACGGAGAAATTCTTCGGTAAGCGGTAATCGAAGCTGGCACCGAAACCGTAGGTCTTGACCTTATCGCTGGAATTGACAGGAATGGAGAAACGCAATCCCGAAGCGGTATCCGCCAGGCTGATCGGGTTACCGTCTTTATTTTGAACGGTCACCTGCCTTCCCAGGAAATCCTGGTACTGTCCGAAATAACCATACACATCCACCAGGAGTTTGTCTTTGATCAATACCCCTTTATATCCTGCTTCAAAAGAAGAAATAGATTCCGGTTTCAAACGCTTCAGGTCGAACACGGCGATTTCTCCTTTACGGAGTTTTTCAAAATCATACAGGGTATTTGACCTGAAATTGTAGAGATCCCAGAAATAATCATTACCGCCGATCAGCTTAACATTACTGCCAATATCCAGGTTAATGAACTGCTGTTGTGTAGACGGGAAGCGATAAGCCGTCTGGTATGACAGGCGGATATTATTATTTTCAGCCACTTTAAAGAGTGCGGTGGCACGGGGAGTGAAACGCCCGTCGAAATTTTCGTTCTTATCATAACGGCCAGAAAGCGTCAGTTTCAATCGGTCGAAAACTTTACGGGTTGCCTGCATGTACACCCCATATTCATTGATATTGATCGCGCTGTCTTTTTTATCCGCAAACAGCGTTCCTTCGGAATTCAAAACAAAGCGGCGGTAGTTAGCGCCTACGATGATATCAGCGATCTTGGACGTGTATTCAGACAGGTTATAGTTTCCTTCCACACTGTAGAGGTCAGATTTATCCAGCAGCAATGCACCCCCCTGGGAGATGGGTTTTAAGCGCACTGAATCGTAAGATTTGCGGAACTGTGCGCTGTTTGCCAACGGACGGCCTACATCTGATGTTGATCGTGCAATGGCATGGGCAGCCGAATCCGTAAGTCCATTGAGGCGGGCGCCCAGGTAGGTTTGCGCATATTGTGCATACCATCCGGTTGATCCCCCGCTAGGCTTCCAGCTTTCGTTGAAAAGCCTGGTGGCAACGGTCAGGTTATACGACTGGCCTGCATTTTCCTGTGTGGTATAAGCGCGGAAATTCCATTTTTTGTTATTCAACTCAAACTTATACTGGCCCATGCGAAAGTCCTTGATGCTGTAACGTTCGCTGCCGGTGTAAATGGTGTTACCGGTACCCCAGTAAGCGGCAAGGGTGGCTTCCGTATTCTCTGTGATCTTGTAATGCAAGGAACCGGCCATTTTGAAGTTCAGCGTAGTCGGGTCGATCACTTCCTTTTCCGTATAACCGGTACGTGATACGTTGATGGCTTTTCCGCCATTAAGGGTGTCAATGAAATTCTTCAGGAATGGAGCGGCCGTTGCACCGATGGGAACTAATACGGCAGAACGGATATCGATGGTGGTTTCATCGCCATAGACGTTCACGCCGTCGTAATTGGGATCAGACTGCCTGTTACCTGCAATCACTTCACCACCGGTTGCGGCACGGCGGTAATTGCGTTGATCGGTACCCTGCCAGTCTTTGGCCTGGATCAGTTCCAGGTTAACCTTGAATGCAAATTTGTTGGATATTTTTTTACCCCAGCGCAGGTTCCAGTTATGATAAGGGGAAGCAGCGCGCTGACGTCCATCTGTATGCATGATGCCCTCTTTCACCAGGAATGACACGCCCTGGTATTTGAAGGGGTTTTTACTGGTCATGAGCAGGGTTCCGTTCATACCACCCGGACCGTACAAGGCGGAAGAGGCGCCCGACAGTAACTCGAGATTATCAACGTCCAGTTCGCTGAGGCCAATGATGGCGCCCACCGAAAAGTTCAAACCGGGAGCCTGGTTATCCATACCGTCTACAAGCTGATTGAAGCGTGTATTACCGCTGGAGTTGAAACCACGGGTTGTGGGTGTCTTAAATGTAAGTGATGAAGTGGTGACGTCCACACCTTTCAGGTTGGTAACCACATCATAAAAATTGGCTACGGGCGCATTGCGGATCGTGGCTGCACTGACCCTTTCAATGGAAACCGGGGACTCCAGTATCCGTTCAGGCACGCGGGAGGCAGATACCACGATCTCCTGGCCCAGGGCGCTGGATGGCTTAAAGGCAATATCCAGCTTTTGGCTGGCGGAAGAAACGGTTACCTCCTGTAATTCATATCCTATGGAGGAGAATATCAAGGTTACAGGCAGGCTTTTGACAGTCATGGAAAAATTACCCTTATCGTCTGTGAATGTTCCTAAATCGGTTCCTTTCACGGTGACTGACACGGCAGAGGCATTTTCCCTGGAACTGCTGTTTCTGACATTACCGCTGATGGTCACGTTTTGCGCTGATGCCGATAGCCAGCTAAGGCTTACCAGCAGGCAAGTGACCAAATAGCTTGTAATTTTTCTCATATCTGGTTGTTTAGGTTTAGAATATATAGCAAAATAAGGATTGTTCTGTTTGACATAAAATTTTATTTCCAACAGCTGTTGACATTTAAAACCACCGGGATTTGAGTAAGCAGGCCGGCATGATTATTTTAGCGTATGGCAATGTTTCAATTCAACAGGCAGACGGCATTCTACAGGGGGAAAGTGAGGGATGTGTACACGATCGGGGACCGTTTGCTGGTGATGGTTGCCAGCGACCGGATCTCAGCGTTTGACGTAGTGCTCCCCCATCCTATCCCATTCAAAGGCCAGGTTCTTAATCAATTGGCGGCCTTTATGCTGGATGCCTGTAAAGACATTTGCCCGAACTGGTTATTGGATGTGCCGGCACCCCACGTCAGTATCGGGCGAAAATGCAGCCCGTTTAAAATAGAAATGGTGATCCGCGGCAACCTGACCGGTCATGCCTGGCGAACCTATTCATCGGGCAAAAGGGAATTATGCGGCGTACACTTACCGGAAGGCATGAACGAAAACGACTTTTTTCCGGCACCCATCATTACTCCCACTACCAAGGCAGAACAGGGCCATGATGAAGACATCAGCCAGGAAGAGATCATCCGGCGCGGCCTGGTAACGAAAGAACAATGGGAACAGCTCTCGGCATATGCCCTGCGCTTATTCGAACGTGGCCGTTCGATCGCCAGCAGGCAAAACCTCATTCTGGCCGATACCAAATATGAGTTCGGTCATATCGATGGTGTCATCACCCTGATGGATGAAATCCACACACCGGTTTGTTCCCGGTACTTTG
>JAXLUE010000020.1:0-52488 GCA_046329695.1 Ferruginibacter sp. | reverse complement strand
GTGCCGTTGATTGCTCCAATAAGTTGCCTGCTTAAAGGCCGGGACCAGTTTATCCCCTTCGCGGACGATACTTCCGCCGCAATGGTCGAAATGCAGGTGGGTGAGTATGACATCGGTGATGTCGTTCCGGCTGAACCCGTGTGCTGCCAATGATCCGTCGAGCGTGTCGTTTCCGTGCAAATAATAATGGTTGAAAAATTTTGCGTCCTGTTTGTTGCCGATCCCGTTGTCGATCAGGATCAGCCGGTTGCCGTCTTCGATCAGCAGGCACCTCAATGCCCAGGTGCACATGTTATTTTCATCGGCTGGATTGAGTTTGTTCCAGATGCTCTTGGGAACCACGCCAAACATGGCGCCCCCGTCGAGTTTAAAAAGGCCGGTATTTATCGTATATGCGTTCATGATGGTTATATGCTTTTATTTTTTTCAGACCGTTGTTTATGTTCGGTCAGCATCAGGATGATGAAACCGATGACAAAGAAAATGATTAATGACAAAATCGAGTTGCGTATGCTGCTGATGCCTTCTATGAAGCCGAAGGTGAAGAGGCCGATCACGATTGCCAGTTTTTCGGTAACGTCATAAAAGCTGAAGAAGGAAGCGGTGTCCCTGGTTTCGGGCATCAGTTTGGAATAGGTCGACCTGCTGAGTGACTGGATGCCCCCCATGACCAGGCCAACCAGGCCGCCCAGGATATAGAAATGCGTTTCTGACTGCACATAATAGCCGGTGATGCACACCCCGATCCAAAGCAATACGGTGAAAAGCAATACCCGCAGGTTCCCATAAACGGAGGATAATTTCGATATGAGCAACGCACCGGCAATGGCCACCAGCTGGATCATGACCGCTACGATGATCAGCCTGTCATCCGGTAGTTTAAGTTCCTTGATACCGAAATCGATGGCCACCAGCATCACCGTTTGTACCCCCATGTTGTAAAAAAAGAAGGCGCCCAGGAACCTTTTCAATACCGGCATTGTACGAACCTGCCGGAAAACAAGGGTCAGTTCATGGAAACCGTTCACCAGCACATGCCGGCGTGCCTGTCTTTCCTTTTTCGGGATGCTGGGCAGGCGGCTGAAAGTAAACTGGGCAAAACCGACCCACCAGATACCAACAAGGAGAAAGGTGATCTTGAGGGCCATTTGTTTGTCTTCCATGAACATCACCAGGGCAAAACCCACCATTTGCATGAGCACGCTGCCAATATAGCCCATCGTATATCCGCGGGCGCTGATCCTGTCCATATCTTCTTCCGCAGCAATATCCGGGAGGTACGAATTGTAAAAGACCTGGCTTCCATAAAACCCGATACCGGCGAACATGAAACACATCAGCCCCAGGGTGATATGGTCACTGTCGAACAGGAACATCAGGGAGCAACTGGTAGCGCCCAAATAGCAAAAGAAACGCATGAAGTTCTTTTTGTTCCCTTTGTAATCGGCAATGGATGAGAGGATAGGGGATATCAGGGCAATGATGAGGAAACCAAATGCCAGTACATAATCTTTCAGTTCGGTATTTACGAAACGCCTCCCCAGGAAGCTGATGCCATCCGGAAAATTCTTGAGGCTTGTCACAGCCGCATAATAAGCCGGGAAAAAAGTGGTGGTGATCACCAGGTTATATACGGAATTGGCCCAGTCGTACATGGCCCATCCCTGTATCACTTTTTTGGGAGCAGTTGGCATGGTTGGTAGATTCAGTTGGTAAAATACTACATTTCAGGCTGAATCAGGTAAGTGGTGGCAGGGATCAGCGGCTGATCTTGCCGGTAAGGATTCCTGCCAGCAGGATGAGCCCGATGACGATCCGGTATATGCCCCACAGGCGGAAACCGTGTTTTTTGAGAAAACCAATAAAAAAACGGATCGCAAGTATGGCCACAACAAAAGCCACGAGGTTGCCGATGGCCAGTAACCTGATCTCCTCGCCGGTAAACCCGCCCGATTCCCTGTAATGTTTAAAGAGTTTATACCCGGTGGCGGCCAGCATGGTGGGAACGGCCAGGAAAAAGGAGAATTCGGCTGCGGCGCTTCGGGTCAGGTTTTGCTGCATGCCGCCAATAATGGAAGCCGCACTCCTGCTCACGCCGGGGATCATGGCCAGGCACTGCCAGATGCCTATGGAAAACGACTGAAAAAAGCTGACCTCTTTTTCGCTCTCTACATACGGCTTGTTAAACAGGTTGTCTACAAATAACAGTACGATACCCCCAACGAGCAATGAAATCGCCACGGTGAGGGAGCTTTCCAGCAGCAGGTCGATTTTTTTTGAGAACAGGAGCCCCAGGATCACTGCGGGGATAACTCCTGTCATCAGCTTCAGATAAAACTGGATATTGGTGAAATTCATGAATTTTTTCCAGTACAATACCACAACGGCCAGGATGGCACCGAGCTGAATCGCCACGGTAAACATTTTAGTGTAATCGTTATCGGGGATGCCCAGCAGTTTTTCGGTAATGATCATGTGGCCGGTGGAGGAGACGGGGATATACTCGGTCAGTCCTTCTACGATGGCGACGATGATGGTTTGCATTAAGTCCATGTCAATTGTTGGCCGTTCGGTTTGTTCAATATAAAAAACGCTGTCTTAAAACAGCGTTCCATAGATTATAGGGAAAATATAATGTTTCAGTCTTGCTTGGGCTTGCGCATAATGGCAATGATCTCGATGACAAAACCAGCCATGATCAGGATCGGGGCAATGGTGATCCGGGTTGCGCTGTACACCTCGTTCGCATTGAACTGGTTGGGGTCGCTGCTTTTACCGCCTGCCATCAGAAAGAATCCCAGTGCCAGAACTGCCAGTCCTGCCAACATCAACAGGTAATTTTGCTTGCCAAATAAGCTGTTGTTGCCGGCTGTATTGTTTTTGTCTTTGGTCATGAAACAGGTTTTGAGTCTGCAATTTAATTGAAATTCACCAATGTCTTAATACAGGTCGTCCAGTTTCATCCTGAGGTATTTGATGACCGACCGGTGCGTACTGGCCAGGGAAATGACGATGCCCAGTACGATGATGATACAGAACAGCATGATCATGCCCCTGGTATCGTGCAGGAGTTTGAATGCGGGATAGAGGTTTTCGATCAGCATGATGGCGCCCCAAATGGCCACAATAGCGATGCCCGAAGCGATCAGCCCGTTGATGATGGCACGCTGGTCGATGGGTTTGGCTATGAACCATCGCGTGGCCCCCACCATTTGCATGGTTTTGATCAGGAACCGGTTGCTGTACATGGCCAGCCTGATCGTGTTATCAATGGAGAATACCACCAGGATCGTAAGCAGGATGGCCGCAACCAGGAAGATAATGGCGGTTGTTTTGACATACTTGCTGACCTTGGACACGGTTTCTGACGGAAACTGGAATTCCGTGATGATCCCCGGGAACCGGGATTGCAGTTCGGTTGAAAGGACATTCAAACTGTCTTTATCCACATAGTTGGCCTTCACATAGAAATCCACACTTTCCGGAAGGGGGTTATTGGTCAGAAACTGTTTCCAGGATGTGTCATTTTCCGCATTCCATTTTTGTATGGCCTTTTCCTTACTGATATATTCAACACGGTTGGCGTAAGGGATAGATGAAATGTAATTGACCAGGCTGTCTACATCTTTCTTGCCAGCTGTACGGCTCAGATAAGTATGTACCTGGATGTTCTCTTTGAAATAATCTCCGGTTTTGCGAAGGTTCAGGAAAAACCAGCCGACAATGCCGAACAGGAACAGAACCAGCGCCACGCCTACAATGGCGTATCCATAGGTTGGTTTGCTTTTTTTACTCGAAAATTTTCCGAATTGGGCCATGGGGTCACGTTTATATCAATGATAATGGATAGTAAGTGATCAGAAGCGACAAAAATACAGGATTTTACATCGTTTGTTTTACTTTTGTCTTCTGCCGATTGATTGCCTGCCAAATATATTTTTAATGTGGGAAAGAGGGGCTTATGATTTGTTAAAAAGCCCGTCGCCTACCCGTTGCAGTCAGGGTACACCTATCAGTTTTTCCCCGGCGGCGACATAACAAGAAAACAGCAATAGTAAAGGAGCCTGTATGGAATATGATTTCAGACAAATAGAACCGCATTGGCGTGAACAATGGAAAAAGGATAACGCATACCGTGTCGTTAACGGATCTGACCGGCCTAAATGTTATGTACTGGATATGTTCCCATACCCAAGCGGAGCAGGTCTGCACGTGGGACACCCATTGGGTTACATAGCAAGCGACATTTACAGCCGCTATAAAAGGCTGAAAGGATTTAATGTACTCCACCCGATGGGTTTCGACAGTTTTGGCCTTCCGGCCGAACAGTATGCCATCGAAACCGGTCAGCACCCGGCGGAAACAACCCGCAGGAATATCGAAAATTTTAAGGCACAACTGGATAAGATCGGCTTTTGCTACGACTGGTCGAGGGAAGTGCAAACCAGTGATCCCGCTTATTACCGCTGGACGCAATGGATCTTCCTGCAACTATTTCACAGTTGGTACAATGGCAATACCCAACGGGCCGAGCCAATTGAAACGCTCGTTGCCTTACTGGACAAGGAAGGATCGGTGAACCTTTCGCGCAAACCACAGCATTCCGGTCATTTTTCTGCAACCGACTGGGCTGCTTTTGATGACAAGACGAAACAGGAAATACTCATGGACTATCGCCTGGCCTATTCGGCTTATGGCGAGGTCAACTGGTGCGAAGCACTGGGAACCGTTTTGGCCAATGATGAAGTGGTGAACGGCGTCAGTGAACGAGGCGGACATCCGGTGATCAAGAAGAAAATGCGCCAATGGTATCTGCGGATCACGGAATATGCCGACAGGCTGCTGGAAGGATTGGACAAGGTGGAATTTTCCGACGCGATGAAAGACATGCAGCGCAACTGGATCGGTAAAAGCGAAGGGGCGGAAATGAGTTTTGCACTGGATGGACATGAGGAAACAGTACTGGTGTATACGACCAGGCCCGATACTATTTTCGGTGTCGACTTCCTGGTGCTGGCCCCGGAACATGCGCTGGTTAGTAAGATCACCACGCAGGAGCAAAGTGCATCGGTCGGGGAATATCTCACCTATGTTAAAAGCAGGAGCGAACGTGAACGCATGTCCGAAGTAAAGCAAATAACCGGGTGTTTCACCGGGGCCTATGCCCTGAATCCGTTTAATGGCAGAAAAGTGCCAGTCTGGATAGCCGAGTATGTGCTGGCCGGTTACGGAACGGGCGCCATCATGGCGGTTCCCTGCGGCGACCAGCGCGATTTTAATTTTGCCCGTCATTTCAATATCCCCATTACGAATATCATTGGCGCCTGTTATAATGGAGAGGAAGCGAACCCCACCAAGGAAGCCGTTTTAGAGAATTCCGGATTCCTGGACGGCATGCTGATGAAAGATGCGATTGGTGCGGCGATCAGCAAGTTGGTGGAACTCGGTATCGGGCGCAGAAAAGTGACCTACCGGATGCGTGATGCCGGGTTCAGCCGCCAGCGATACTGGGGCGAGCCATTCCCGATCGTGTGGGATAACGGTATCGCACAGCCGCTGAATGATACGGACCTTCCCCTTGCATTGCCTTACGTGGAAAAATACGGACCCGGACCGGAAGGCGAGGGCCCACTGGCCAATTTGCCTGATTGGGTGGCGGCCAAGAGGGAAACATCCACGATGCCGGGTTATGCAGGTTCTTCCTGGTATTTCCTCCGGTATATGGATCCGGCCAATGACGCGGAATTCTGTAACAGGAAAGTGAGCGATTACTGGGGCCAGGTGGATGTGTATGTGGGAGGTACGGAGCATGCAGTGGGCCACCTCTTATATAGCCGTATGTGGACGAAATTTTTGTTCGACCGCGGCTGGTTCGGTTTTGATGAACCTTTCAAAAGGCTCGTGAACCAGGGGATGATCCAGGGCAGCAGCCGGTTTGTGTATCGGAAAAAAGGAAGCCATACCTATATATCTGCCGGTTTGATCGATCAGTATGAAACCGATGCGATCCATGTGGATGTGAATATCGTTGATGGATATGAGCTGGATACGGATGCATTTAAAAGATGGAAACCGGAACTGTCCGCTGCGGAGTTTGTTTTGGAAGAGGGAAAATATATCTGCGGATCGGAGGTTGAAAAAATGTCGAAGTCGAAATACAATACGGTAAACCCCGATGACCTGGTAAAACAATTTGGCGCCGACACATTCCGTATGTATGAGATGTTCCTCGGGCCGATCGAAGCCAGCAAACCCTGGGATACCAAGGGCATCGAAGGCGTACACCGGTTCCTTCGCAAACTCTGGCGGCTTTTTTATGATGAGGTAAAAGGGCAGATATGGAACGAACAGCAACCCACGGATGCGGAATACAAAGTATTGCATAAGACCATCAAAAAGATCGAATCGGATACGGAGAATTTTTCTTTTAACACAGCGGTAAGCGCCTTCATGGTATGTGTGAATGAATTGACTGAATTGAAATGCCATAAAAAGGATATCCTGCAATCCTTGCTGATATTACTGACGCCTTATGCGCCGTTTATCTGCGAAGATCTCTGGCATAAAATTGGCCAGCCGGGCAGTATCCTGGATGCATCATACCCGGTTGCGGATGACAGCTACCTGGTCGAAACAACCAAAGATTATCCTGTATCGGTGAATGGTAAACTGCGTACCAATATGCTGCTTTCCCTGGAGGCATCGCAAGCCGATGTGGAAGCGATCGTTCTTCAGAATGAAGTGGTTCAGAAATGGCTGGAAGGAAAACCGCCCAAAAAGGTCATTTATGTGAAAAACAAAATGATCAACGTGGTGATATGAACCAATAAAATTCAGTCATGTTATCAGCACCGGAACAATTATTAAGCATTCTGGCCAAACACCATCACGGGTTTCATCCGGTGGTGCCATTTGATGCGGCTACTGAAAAGGCGGTTCCGCTCGACCTGACCACGCATAATACCTCATTTACAGACGAGATCTACCAGCACCTGGATACGTTCACGTCATTCATCGATGGCCTCCGCTTGCGAGAGAGGGCCAGGTACCTCTTTGGAGGATATGCAGAGAACAGGCGTATGTACCGGAGGAGCGAACTGTTTGATAAGAACCTGTTTGAACAAGGCCCCAGGCAGGAAGAAACACGCAGCCTGCACCTGGGTATGGATGTATGGGGTGAAGCAGGCACTCCCGTGTATGCCCCATTGGGCGGGGTGGTGCACAGTATGGCATTCAACGACAGGATGGGCGATTATGGTGCAACCATTATCCTGGGCCATCAACTTGATGGGTTCGGGTTTTATAGTTTATTCGGCCATTTGTCGCGCGAGGACCTGGCCATGGTCAGGGAAGGACATTTCATCAGCCGCGGAGAGGCATTTGCCCATTTTGGCAGGGCGGAGGATAACGGGCACTGGCCCCCGCATCTCCATTTCCAACTCATCATTGATATCGGGGTACACGACGGGGATTATCCGGGCGTCTGTAAACCTAGTGAAGCGGGCCGATATCTCTCCAATTCCCCCGATCCGGCGCTGTTTTTCCCCTTTCATTAAAAAAAACCGTTAATAATCCACAACCTGTGGGCGATTCCCGGTGTTATATCCTGCTGTAATCAGCAAGAAACGCTAATTTTACCATCAAATTTTTCTTAACAGCCAATAATGGAAATCAAACCCGGACCATTACTCCAGACCATCAATAACCCCGCTGACCTGAAGAAACTGAGCAAAGACCAGATGCTGCAGGTGTGCGAGGAACTCCGCCAATACATCATTGATGTGGTGAGCGTGCACGGCGGGCATTTCGGTGCCAGCCTGGGTGTGGTGGAACTGACGGTAGCCCTGCATTACGTATTCAATACGCCTTACGATCAACTCGTTTGGGACGTAGGCCACCAGGCATACGGCCACAAGATCCTGACAGGCCGTAAGGATAATTTTCCCACCAACCGGAAATACAAAGGCTTGAGCGGGTTCCCCAAGAGAAGCGAAAGTGAATATGATACATTTGGGGTTGGCCACTCATCTACTTCCATTTCTGCCGCGCTGGGAATGGCCATGGCTTCTCATTATAAAGGGGAAACCGACCGGCAGCATGTAGCTGTAATCGGCGACGGGGCCATGACTGCGGGCCTGGCATTTGAAGCCATGAATCATGCCGGTATTGCCAAAAGCAATGTGCTGATCATCCTGAATGATAATTGCATGAGCATCGACCCGAACGTCGGCGCACTGAAAGAATACCTCACTGATATCACTACGTCGCATACATACAATGAACTGAGAGATAATGTATGGAAAGCGCTGGGCAAACTGCCCGTGGGCAAACATTTCAGCCGACAGATGGCCAGCAAGCTGGAAGCCAGCCTGAAAGGGATCGTTTCCAACAGCAGCAACCTCTTTGAAGCCTTGAAACTGCGTTACTTTGGCCCCATCGACGGGCATAACGTAGTCAAGTTGATCGATACCCTGAATGACCTTCGCGACATACCCGGACCAAAGATCCTCCACATCAAAACCGTTAAAGGGAAGGGGTATGAACTGGCAGAGAAAGATCAGACCAAATGGCATGCGCCGGGCCTCTTTGATAAGGTTACGGGCGAGATCATCAAGAAAACTTATGATATCCCACAACCACCCAAATACCAGGATGTTTTCGGGCATACGATCATTGAGCTGGCGGAGAAAAACGAGAAGATCATCGGCATCACGCCGGCCATGCCCAGCGGATGTTCATTGAAATACATGATGGAGCAAATGCCCGACCGTGCCTTTGACGTGGGTATCTGCGAACAGCATGCCGTTACGTTGAGCGCCGGTATGGCCACCCAGGGAATGAAGGTATTCTGTAATATTTACTCCTCATTCATGCAACGGGCCTATGATATGGTGATCCACGATGTGGCCATTCAGAAACTGCCGGTCATTTTCTGCCTCGACAGGGCCGGACTGGTAGGGGAAGACGGGCCCACGCACCACGGATGTTATGATATTGCCTACATGCGCTGTATCCCGAATATGGTGGTAAGTGCACCAATGAATGAGGAAGAATTGAGAAACCTCATGTACACGGCACAGTTAGACAGCAACGAACTTCCCATGGTGATCCGTTATCCCAGGGGGGAAGGCGTCATGCCTGACTGGCGCAGGCCCATGCAGGAAATACCCATTGGCAAAGGAAGGAAGTTGAAGGACGGGGAAGATATCGCCATATTGAGTTTCGGCCATCCGGGTAATTTTGCCGCATCGGCCATCCGCGACGTTAGAGGGGAAGGTATCAACCCGGCTCATTACGATATGCGTTTTGCCAAACCGCTGGATGAAGAAATGCTGCATGAGGTTTTTGGCAAATTTGGTAAAGTGATCACGATAGAAGACGGTACCATAGTTGGCGGGTTCGGTTCGGCCATATTGGAGTTCATGAATGAACACGGCTACAAAGCAGACGTGAAGATTATGGGCATACCCGATCACTTGATCGAACACGGTACACCCAAGCAATTGTACGATGAGATAGGACTGGATGCTAACGCCATCGCACAGGCGATCAGGCAAATGGCCAGTGTACCCGTCATGGTTAGCCGATAAGGAAACTGAATATTATTTTCATAAATCAACCGGGTGCCCAGCGCCCGGTTTTTTAATGGATGCACTTTCCCATGGCTTTATCTCCCCGTTGTTTTCATTATTTTAACAGTGCCGGATTATGGAAAACAGGAAGGGCACATCTGATGTGCCTTCCATTCCAAACGTATGCGCAAATTCTTTTATCTTCCTTGCTGCTGGCCAGCCTGTTTCTCCTGTTTTGTTATGTAGATGTGATCCCTTTGCCCCTTCGTTTTGCTGAACAGGCCAGTACCGCACCTGCAAGGGCCTATTCAACGTCATCCTGGGAAAAGGCAAAACGAAAAGCTCAGGCCATAAGGTCATTTGCGGTATCCAATGGATACGACAGCCAATACTGTTTCCTGGTTGACATGAGCATACATTCCGGTAAAAACAGGTTTTTTGTATATAGGCTTGATCGCGACTCCATCGAATATTCCGGACTGGTTACACATGGCAGCGGATCGGATAACCAGACCACGGAGCCAAAACTTATTCGAACAGGCCCAACAGCCATTGCACTTCTCTGGCAGGTATAAGATTGGGCAATCCTACATGGGTAAATTCGGACTGGCATATAAATTACACGGCCTGGATGCCGGCAACAGCATGGCATTGCAACGATTTGTGGTATTGCACGGGCACGGGTGCGTACCTGACGGGGAAGTGTATCCGCAGACGATTTGCCTGAGTTTAGGTTGCCCTACCGTATCTCCTGCCTTTCTAACCCGGCTGCAGGGCATCATTGATCAGCGGGATCAACCCGTGTTGCTATGGATATATGATCAGTAAAAAGCCGGGCCCTTTCGGAGCCCGGCCACAGTAAACTGATCGGCAATCTTTACCGCATCGGTACTTCGATGACCAGCAATTCTGAATCTTCTTCAGCCACGATGGTAAACTGGTCGGATTCGGTAATGCCCATTGCATCCCTTTTATGCAAAGCCGTGTCATTCACCTGCACTTTTCCGCTGATATTGACCAGGTACACACCGTTGCCGGGAAATGCGTTATAGTTGATCGTCCGCCCGGCCTCGAGTTTGGTCAGGCGAAACGCGCATCCTGGTTTATCCAGAGGGCCTTGTCTTCCTCTCTCGGTGAAACAACGATCTGCCATTGATTAATTCGTTCAGCCACGTCGAAACTACGCTGATCGTATCTGGGTTCTATATTTCTGACTTTAGGGAAAATCCAAATTTGGAAAAGTGTCAACGGTTCTGTGGCGGAAACATTCGCTTCGGAATGCCTGACCCCGCTGCCAGCACTCATGATCTGAACATCCCCGGCCCTGATGATGCCTTCACCACCCATACTGTCTTTATGATGCACGCCACCGGTAAAAGGGATCGTCACGATCTCCATATTGTCGTGCGGATGGGTGGGGAACGCACCGCCACCCGCGATGAAATCATCATTCAGCACCCTCAGTAATCCAAAATGAACTTTTTCGGGATCGTGGTACTGGCTGAAACTGAAATAATAATTGGGTTTCAACCAGCCGTAATCGGCCGAGCCCCTGTCTGAAGCTTTATGGAGTATTGTTTTCATAATAATGTTTTTAATTGATGTTTAAACATCAAACATGGTGCCTGTTCAGTAAACTGACAATTTAACAGTATACCGTTTCAAAGGTTGACAAGGATTAACCCGTTGGAGAGAGCCAATAAGTGCTTGATGGCTTATGCCGTCTTGACCGGGTTCGGCCAGGGGAGCTATGGAATTCGTATGATGTAATCCGCCCGGTGCTTAGTTGGGATGTCCGAAGGCATAGTCATCGTCCGGCGTTGAACCGGGCAATGGGTCTTCGGGTCTTTCTTCATTGTATTCCAGGATAAAATTGTTCCTTCCTTCCCCGACAATGATGTGCAGGAATTTCTGCTGTACGAGTTCGAGCATATTCAGGAAAAGGAATATGGCATGAATGCGGTTTTCACAGACGTCGAATATTTTTTCGAAGGAGAGTGTTTTTTCGCGGCTGCACAGGTCGAGCATGTAGTCGCGGCAGCCTTCCATGGTATAGTTATACCGGATGACCGTGTGTACGGGCCTGTTTTGTTTTTCCTGTAAACGCTGGATCACTTTTTCAAAAGCTTTCATCAACTTGAACATCGTGACCGTTTGGATTTCTGTTCCTTCTCCCGCTTCTTCCCCGATCTGAACCAGTTCCTTTTGCAGGTTACCCCGTTTAACCATCAGCATACGCTCGGCTTCCAGTTCAGCCATGCGTGCGGAAGCTTCTTTGAATTTTTTGTATTCCAGGATCTTGTCAACCAGTTCCATCCTCGGGTCGATCTCATTGCCCTGTGCATCGAGTTCTTTGCGTGGCAGTAACATCTTGGCCTTGATCCGCATCAGGGTACTGATGAAGAGGATGAATTCGCTGCTGAGTTCAATATTCAGTTTTTCGGAATGGTGTATGTGTTCCAGAAAATCATTGGTGATCTTGGTAATGGGGATATTATATATGTCCAGCTCGTCCCTTTCAATGAAGAAAAGAAGCAGGTCGAACGGGCCTTCGAACTGGTCTAATTTGATCTGGTATGTTTCTGTATTTTGGCTCACAACAATGGTTATAGCTGATAAAGAAAGTCCCGAAGTTACACACTCCGGGACAAAAGTTATGGTCCAGATATCCCCATCTTCCGCGTGGGGCGATTATTTTTTCTTAAATGAGTAGGCAAAGCCGATCCCCATTAGCTGAAGCCATTGTGGCGCAGGGCCTTTGAGGGGGTTTACATTGGCGGTATTATCGTCGTAGATCATGTCCACATTAAGAGAAAAATTGATGTATTTGGTGATCTTGGCGCTGAGTACATTGGTCCAGAATATGTCGATGTTTTGCGGGTCTTTTCGGTAGTTGGAAAACAGGTCCAGCCTGGATTTAAAACTGAATTTGTCGTTAAATTTCTTAGTATAGGAAGTAGAGGCAAAGGCGCCAATTTCGTTGCGCGACGTTTTGCCGGGTTCGATACCATAGGCGGGTGCCAGCAATTTATCGCCGACCACGATCCAGCGGGCTGTGATCGGAGAAATGAAGAATGACAGGTCATTGTTCGGCTTGTAATCGAAACCCAGTGAGGTCAGGATGTATGCGGGAGCAAATGCCTTGGAAGTAAGGGATGCCGTGTCTTTACCGGCCGCGGTCTTGGTGTATGCATAACCATTGGCAAACTGGGTCCTCAGATTGAAGAGGGCGGATGCATTCCATTTTTTTCCAATGGCATAGCCGTATTTTGACAGGAGGTCGATACGGTCACTGGCTTTTCGGTTACCCAGCGATGTGGTGTTGACGATGCCATAAGCCAGATCAAGGCTGTTATCCCAGGAGTTTTTACCTTTCTTATAAAAGGCGTACAGGTTCAGGTAAGCGTTCAGGGAGAAGGAAAACTTATCTCCCCCGGCCGACCAGTTGCTCAATGAACCCTGGTTGATATTCAGGTTGAAGAGGCCGCCGGTTTTCCAAACATGCTGGCTGGTATCTTTCTCATCCTTCTTTATGGTTGCCGAACTGGCTTTTTTCAATTCCGTTACGGTGGCATCCTGTGCTTGGGCCCAAATGCAAAAAGCCATCAGGACGATGGTTACGAGTAATTTTTTCATGATTGTTTGAATCTTATGTAAGGCAAAAATAATAAGGCCCATGATTTCATGAGCCTTACCAGAATAATGAAACGATATGTTTATGATCATCCTTTTTTCAGCTGGTCCCTGATCTCCATCAGTAACTGGTCGGTGGAAGAAGGCCCGGCCGGTGCGGCTTCCTCTTTCTTCTTCATGCTGTTAATGGCTTTGATCACCAGGAACATGACAAATGCCACCAGGATGAAATTAATGATGGCGGTAAGGAAGTCGCCGTATTTCAGGGTTACCGCCTCCTGGGTCACCTTTCCCCCGGCGTCCACGACGGCCTCTTTCAGCGTATATACATTTTTTGACAGGTCGGCGCCCCCGATCATGCCGATCAGCGGAGCAACCAATCCTTCTGTAAAGGAAGTGACCACTTTACCGAAAGCGCCTCCCATGACAAAGGCGACAGCGATATCGACAAGGTTGCCTTTCATGGCAAAATCCTTGAATTCTTTAATGAAACCCATAGACTTATGGTTTATTAGTGAGGAATATTTGAATTACAAATATTATAAAAAAATGATTTCCCGGCAAATAAGAAATATTCACTCAAATTTGCTTAAAACAGAATCGGTTGAGTCAGAAATTCATAAACTGGGTCATTTTTATTGCGCTGTCTTTTATCTGGGGCAGCAGTTTCATTCTGATGAAGGAGGGGCTTATGCACCTGACGGCTTACCAGGTTGCCTCGATCAGGATCATTTCTTCCGGGTTGGTCCTTCTGCCTACGGCCATCAGGGTACTCAGGCAGATACCTCTCAATAAGATCATTTATATCTTTCTTTCCGGCGTATTGGGAAGCCTCCTCCCAGCCTATCTTTTCTGTTTGGCGGAAGAAGGGATCGATAGTTCCCTGGCCGGCGTGCTCAATTCACTCACACCCATTTTTGTGATCATCATCGGGGCCTTGTTTTTTGGTATGAAAACCAGTCTGGCTAAGGTATCAGGCATTCTCCTGGCCTTTGGCGGAACGGTGCTGCTGTTCTTAAGCCAGCCCGGATTTTCGCAAAACAGTAACTGGCTTAATGTGGCCATGGTGGTGCTGGCCACGTTTTTCTATGGCCTGAATGTGAACATGGTACATCGCCAGTTGCAAAACATTCCTTCCCTGCATATTGCCGCTCTGGCGCTTTCTTTGAATGCGGTACCGGCACTGGCCGTTCTCATCGGTACAGGATATTTTCATCAGGACCTTGCCAGCCATGCCGTATTGGTGTCCACCGGGTTTTCGGCGGTACTGGGTATTTTTGGTACGGCGGTTGCCTCCATCATTTTTTATATGCTCATCAAAAGGGCGGGCGCCGTTTTTTCTTCGATGGTAACCTATGGTATCCCATTTGTGGCCATTTTTTGGGGGATATTGTATAAGGAGCAGGTGGGGTGGAAACAGGTGGTCAGCCTCCTGGTGATTTTGGCCGGGGTATATGTGGCCAACCGGAAGAAATGAACAGGTTCGGGGCAACGTGGCAGCATACGGTCACCGACTGCCAATATTCATTTACATGTCCTTATTTTTCAACCATAATCAGTGAATTTCCCGGCCCGCTATCAAAGAAGGATATTTCGTGCTTTTGCTGGTTGATCATCGCTTTGGGTCCCAGGATCTTTTCATATGCGGTATCGTTGTAGATAAGGAGGATGGTATCGGCCTGTTTTTTCCAGGTACCGCTGATGGTGCTGTTCTTCAGGCTATCGAACAAGAGCCTGTAATATTCAAAACTGCCATCTTTCCTGAGTTCAAAATGGGCGTCATTCATATCGGAAATTGATACGAACGACATATTCCCAGCCGGAAATTCCTCCCGGCCTTTTTTTTCTTGTCCCTGGCAGGCTGCCAGCAGAACGATCAAGAACAGGATCCTGGCCATACATGGTAAAATTGACGGGTAAAAATAGGCTATTCCGAAAGTATCGGGAAACCCGGCCGGGTAAAGCCAAAAATAAAAAACTTCAAATTTTACATTTCGGCAGCCAACGCTTACCTTTGCGGCTCGAAAAACTAATTGTATTCAATTAAATATTTGTTATGGCCAATACCGGTAAGATCAAATCCATCATCGGAGCGGTTATCGACGTTCAGTTCGACAATGACTCCAAACTTCCCGAAATTTTAAACGCCCTGGAACTGACCCGTGACAACGGCGATAAGCTGGTTCTTGAAGTGCAACAGCACCTCGGGGAAGACAGCGTTCGTACCATTGCCATGGACGGTACCGAAGGCCTGGTTCGCGGAATGGTTGTAGTGGATACCGGGAAACCCATTGCCATGCCTACCGGCGAGGGTATCAAAGGACGTCTTTTCAATGTAACCGGAGACCCGATCGACGGTCTGCCTGCCGTGAGCAAAGAAAATGGACGCCCCATCCACGCCAAGCCTCCCATTTTTGAAGACCTGAGTACAGCTTCAGAAGTATTATTCACGGGTATCAAGGTGATCGACCTGATCGAACCATATGCAAAGGTGGTAAGATCGGTCTGTTTGTGAAGATGATGCCGGTGTGGGAAAAACCGTATTGATCCAGGGTGATCAACAATATCGCCAAAGCATATTCCGGTCTGTCTGTATTTGCCGGTGTGGGTGAAAGGACCCGTGAAGGTAATGACCTCATGCGTGAGATGATCGAAGCCGGAATCATGAACTATGGCGAAACGCCGATTCAAGCGCAGTATGGAAGAAGGCGGATGGGACCTTAGTTCCGTAAGCCTGGAAGGACCGAAGAATCAAAGGCCACCTTCGTATTCGGTCAAATGAACGAAACCCCGGAGCCCGCGCCCGTGTGGCCCTGAGTGGTCTGACCATTGCCAGTATTTCCGCGACAGCATTGGCGGGATGTCAGGGGGAATAATATCCTCTTCTTCCGTAGATAATATTTCCGTTTCACCCAGGCGGAGTTCGAAGTCTCGGCCTTGTTGGGCCGTATTGCCATCAGCCGTGGGATATCGGCCTACGCTGGCCACGGAAATGGGTCTGATGCAGAAGGATCCCGTCAACCAAAAGCGTTCAATCACTTCCGTACAGGCCGTTTACGTACCTGCGGATGACACGACCGATCTTGGCTTAACCATAAAACCTTCTCTCTCACCTTGATGCAACAACCGTATTGAGCCGTAAGATCATGAACGCCGGTATCTATCCTGCGGTTGACCCGCTGGATTCAGCATCGAGGATCCTGACACCGGCGATCGTTGGCGAAGAACATTATAACTGCGCCCAAAGGGTTAAGATGATCCTGCAGCGTTATAAAGAATTACAGGATATCATCGCCATCCTTGGTCTGGATGAATTGAGCGACGACGATAAACTGGTTGTATCACGTGCCCGTAAAGTACAACGTTTCCTCAGCCAGCCATTCTTCGTTGCCGAACAGTTCACCGGTTTGAAAGGCGTACTCGTTCCGATCGAAGATACCATCCGCGGATTCAACGCCATCATGGATGGTGAAGTGGATGAATACCCGGAAGCCGCCTTCAACCTCGTAGGTACGCTGGAAGATGCGATCGAAAAAGGTAAGAAACTGATGGCTGCAGCGCAGGCATAATTCAATTTGGAAATGTGATGATTTGACAATGTGAAAATGGCGAATAACCTTTTCCGTTAATTCAAATATCCAAATGTTCAAATCTCCAAATCAATAACATGACTTTAGAAATACTCACTCCCGAACAAAAGATCTTCAGCGGTGAAGTGTATGGCGTACAATTGCCGGGCATCAGCGGATTGTTTGAAGTGCTCGACAAGCACGCGCCGTTGGTCAGCGCCCTGAAAGCCGGAAGCCTGAAGATCCTGAAGGATAAGAACAATACGGTTTCTTACAGCATACAGGCTGGTTTTGTGGAAGTGCTCAATAATAAGACGACCGTTTTGGTGGAGGGTGCCAAAGAAAAATAAAGAAACAGACATATCGATTTGACAAAGGCCCGGATAAAACCGGGTCTTTTTCTTTAGTTAGCGATCAGGATGCCAGTGGCTGATATCGGTTATCCATGCGAACCATGAGCGTAAAATTCAGCGGAGCATGCAAAAACAAAAAGAATATTCTATTGTCAAAACCGTTCTTTCCATTGCACGAAGCTCCAGGCGGTAAAAGGCATCACAACAAAAACCAGCGGCCACCAATACCCGTCAAGGACTTTCCAGCATAACAGTGCGGCGAACAGGAGATAGACGGGATAGAGCAGGAAAAGCAATCCAACCATGATGGAGTCATAATGCCCGGTGCCGGCTGCTTTCCGGTGTGTAATCCAGCGGATGGGATAATACAGCGGGGCATGTAAAAGCCATCCGGTCATGGCCGGTAATGCCAGCCATAGAAAGGCGGGCGTTCCGGTTTTTTTTCCGAACAGTTGCCTGCGGCTTGCATGGTCTTCCTCTTCGATATCCAGTACAAGATCCTGAAGTTCGCCTGTTAACCGGGTATTGAAATCCTGTATCGTTTTACCGTATCCGTTACCCGTTGCGATATCTTCTTTGGTGAAAGGTTTTCCGAAATGAAGATGAATGTGTTTTCCGAACCGGGTAAATGAATGGTAATTGATCCCTGCGGGCAGGATGGTCAGGTTGATGCCTTCCTCCCAGCTGCTGATGGCGAGCCTTGCGGTGCCTTTCATCAGCGGGCGGAGCTTCCATTCATTGATGCACCTGCCTTCACTGAATATGAGCACGATCCCGTTTTTTTTAAATATATCCCTGCACTGTTCAAACGTGCTGTAATTATGGCCGAGGTTTTCAGCCCCTTCACTGAGCCGGTAAACGGGCAGGATGTTCAGCGATTTCAGCAGGCTGATGGTGAACCGGTTGGTAAATGCATCGCCACGCGCCAGTGAATAAACGGGCTGATCGAATAAGGTGGCGATAATGATCGCATCGAGGAAGGAGTTAGGGTGGTTAGCTGCAATCAGCAACGGGCCTTTGGCGGCCAGCGCCCTTCGGTCATTGATCTTCAGATCGCGGCAATAAATGACCAGTGCGATCCGGGCGGGTATTTTCAGAATGTTGTACAGCAACGTGCGGTAATGATTCAGTTAATTCAATTGTGGGTCGATAGGGAAGTTGACCATGATCTTGTATTTGCCTCCCAGGTGTTCGATGCTTTCTTTCCATATGTCTTCCACGGGAACATCAAAAACTATTTTGCGTGTAGCGTTTGCCGTTAGCCAACTGTTCTCCTGCAGTTCGCTGTCGAGTTGCCCGGACTCCCATCCGCTGTAACCGATGAAGAACTTGATCTTGTTCATGTCGATGCTGTGAGAGCGGATCAATCTTTTTACGGTGTCGAAATCGCCGCCCCAATGGATTTCATCCGAAATACGGAAGCTGCCGGGGATGAGGTCGGGAAATTGATGAATATAATGCACCATATCTGGTTGCACAGGGCCGCCCAGGAAAACCGGGATACTGAATCCTTCAAATCCGCTGATGAGTTCGCCCAGGTCCTGTTCGAACCTCTTGTTCAACACAAACCCAAAACTTCCTTCATCCGAATGACGGCATATGTACACCACGGTCCGCATGAAATTCGGGTCTTTCAAAAAGGGATCGGCAATGAGCAATATGTCTTGTCCGGGTTCAACCATAACTTAAAATTATGCATAATTCAATTATGCCGGCCCCCGGTTTTTTGGCCCGGGATACGTTAAAGTTTTGTGTACTTGGGGGCATTCTTTTTTGTAAAGGGCATTCTGTGCTACATTTGCCGGAATATGGCGTTATTGCCTGGCATCCGGTTGACTGTATGAAGAAAATTTTCCCCATCATTACCATCCTGATCCTGCTATCCCTGCTGGGCCTGATCTTTTTTCAGTTCCTGTGGTTGAAAAGCGCCAAAGAAGTCAAGGAACAGCAACTGCTCGATAATATCAACAAAGCCACCAGTGATGCCGCCGAAAAACTCATGATCGACAAATCGGTCATCAACTTTCCCAGGAAATCGGATATGCTTTTCCCAAACGACAAGATCAAACTGGAGTTCCTCCGATCCTCCGTTATCCAGCGTTTTACCAAAGAGGAGATCGCCGATATCATCCGGAAATCGCTCAATAAATATTACCTCAAAGAGATCCCGTTTGAATTTGCCATCACGCAAAATACATTGATGGGCGACGAAGTGCAGTCGGATAATTTCTATAAGTATTATGTGGATTCCCTGCATAACACGCAACATGTGATACAACTGGTTCCGGGCAGCGGGAGCAGCCGCGAAAGCCTGAGCCTCGAGGAATTCCTGGTTGTTATTGTGCCGCACCAGCGTACCATCGTACTCAAGGAACTGACCTGGTTCATAGTGGGCGCTATATTATTTACGATCATCATCACCACGGCATTTTTCATTACGATACGAACCCTCCTGAAGCAAAAGAAACTGAGTGAGATCAAGTCGGACTTCATCAACAATATGACGCATGAGTTCAAAACGCCCCTTGCCACGATCTCCCTGGCGGTGGATGCGTTGAAGAACGATAAGGTCAGTGGCGACAAGGAAAAGATGAATTATTTTACCGGTATCATCAAGGAGGAAAACCGGCGGATGAACAAGCAGGTGGAGACGATTTTGCAGGCTGCCCTGCTGGATAAGCAGGAAGTGCAACTTAATTTGAAGCTTTTGTCGGCCCACCAGATGATCAGGAGCGCCCTGAACAATATTACCTTGCCCCTGCAGGAGAAAAACGGAAGGATCGAAGTGCACCTGGATGCCACAAAAGACAAGATCATGGCTGATGAGGTCCATTTTACCAATATCATCAATAACCTGCTCGACAATGCTGTCAAATATTCCCGCGAAGACCTGCTGATCAAATTAAGCACCTCAGTTCATGGTAATCAATTGAGAATCAAGATAGAAGATAATGGGATCGGGATGAATAAAGAAACCCTTTCCCGTATTTTTGAAAAGTTCTATCGCGCCCATACCGGGAATATCCATAATGTAAAAGGTTTTGGCCTGGGGCTGAGTTATGTCAAGACCATGGTTGACGCCCACAAAGGGAGCATCAAGCCCGATAGTTCGCCCGGTAAAGGCAGTACATTCCTGATCAGTATCCCACTGGCCGGATAATTCCGGGGTTTTTCCACCGCATTTCACGCTTTTCCACAGTCAATCCACCAAATTTCATCGCAAATCAACCTCAATGCCATGCTGGCAGGGCTTTTCCATTTGTGGATAAAGATTTTCCGTTTTTTTTGTGTCAGAAAGTAGGAAAAAATGTTATTTTGTGTCATTAATTGCTCAAAACCAACTTCAAATCTCCTTCATGATCAAGTTCATAGGCGAATATGAGTCTACGATTGATGCAAAAGGGCGGTTTCTTCTGCCATCGGGCTTCAAAAAACAGATGCCTGAGAACGAGACACCCACTTTTGTGATCAACCGCGGTTTTGAAGCCTGCCTTACCCTGTATCCCACCCAAAGCTGGGATCCCCTGTTCACACAGATCAGCGAGCTGAACGATTTTGACCCCAGGGTCAGGGAGTTTCGCCGCCAGTTCATGAACGGGGCCACCCTGGTGGAGCCGGACAGCGCGGGAAGGATACTGATACCCAAAAACCTGATGAAGCATGCTTCGCTGGATAAGGATATCGTTCTGGTATCGGCCATCAACAAAATTGAGATCTGGGATAAAGATACATACAGTAAGTTCTTTGATTCATTTTCACCGGAAAGCTTCAGCGCCCTGGCCAATGAGGTCATGAAAAGGCCTTCAGCCAACGGTAACTCGTAAACGAAGCGTTATGGGCGACCAGCGCAGCATACAGGATACTAACGGTGAGGCACAGACTTACCATGTACCTGTTCTGCTGAACGAGGTGCTGGAAGGCCTGGAGATTAAGCCTGACGGCACTTACGTAGACTGCACATTCGGCGGAGGCGGCCATTCAAAGGCCATCCTCGCCAGGCTCGGAGGGGCAGGCCGCTTATTTGTGTTCGACCAGGATGAGGATGCAAGGCGAAATTTACCAGACGACAAACGGGTCGTTTTCGTTCCGCACAACATTCCGGCATCTGCAGCGTTTTCTCCGGTTGCATGATGTGGAGGGTGTAGACGGGATCCCGGCAGATCTGGGCGTTTCGAGCCACCAGTTCGATGAGGCCTCACGCGGGTTTTCGATCCGTTTCGATGCGCCGCTCGACACGCGCATGGATGCCCGGCAAAGCCTCAAAGCGGCGGATATCATCCGCACATACAGCGAGGCCGAACTGCATAAACTGTTTGAGCGCTATGGCGAAGTGACCAATGCCAAAACACTGGCCAGGTCGATCGTTGCTCAGCGCAATGTCAGGCAGATTGACACCATCAGCCAGTTCAGGGAAGCGGTGAAAAATGAAGTCAAAGGAAACCCTAATAAATACTTTGCCCAGGTTTTCCAGGCGTTGCGCATGGAAGTGAACGATGAAACAGGTGCGCTGGCAGATATGTTGCAACAATCGGTACAGGTTTTAAAACCCGGAGGAAGAATCGCCGTCATCACCTTTCATTCCATAGAAGACAGGCTGGTGAAAAATTTCTTCCGGTACGGCAGCAGCGAAGAGCCGGCGGAAGGCGATATGTACGGAAACCGTCCCCAATCCCAATTACAGGTCATCACCAAAAAACCTGTCATACCCCTTGAAAGCGAACTGAGATCCAATCCCCGTTCCAGGAGTGCCAAATTGCGCATTGCCCAGAAAAAACAACCTCAGTCAACATGAGTGCCGAAAACCGGAAAGAAACACAGGCGACCAACATCAAAGCAGATTGGAAGAAATTTTTCAACTACCGTTCCATCGTTAGTAACATCCCTTTCTTTTTGTTTTTGTCTGCCCTCGCTGTATTGTACATCTACAATGGGCATCATGCAGACAAATTGGTAAGGAAGATCGCAGACAGCGAAAGAAACATCAAAGAGCTGGAATACGAGTACAAGTCGATCAAAAGCGAGGTGATTTTCAGGAGCAAGGCCAGTGAACTGGCAAAGGCCGTAGAGCCTTTGGGATTGAAAGAACTGAAGGGCCCGCCGGTTTTACTGAAAGACTCTGTGCAGGCTCAACCGAATAACAACTGAATTCAAGGGATCTAATCATACCATTCTGTTTTGGATATCAAGAAAGACATATTGTGGCGGGTACATCTGTGTTTCCTCGTCATCATCATCCTCGGGCTGATGGTGTTGGGAAGGGCGGCTTACATCCAGATGGCGCAGGGCAGCTACTGGCGCGGGCTGGGCGATAGCCTGCACCTGAAGTACCAGCCCATCAACGCGGAAAGGGGAACCATTTACAGTGAAGACGGAAACATACTCAGCACATCAGTGCCCATTTTTGATATATATGTCGATTTCGCCGCTGAAGGCCTCAGGGAAAAACAGGGTAAACGCTTTAAAGACCATATTGATTCACTCAGCCTGAGCCTGGCCAATCTGTTCAAAGACCGTTCTGCAGCAGAATACAAACGGGAGATGCAACTGGCCTATCAAAATAAGGAAAGGTATTACCTGCTCAAAAGAAAAATTTCCTTCGATCAATATAAAGCCCTCCGTGAATTCCCGCTGGTGAGGCAGGGAAAAAACAAGAGCGGATTTATTGTTGAACTACGCGATAAACGCATTAATCCCTATGTGCTCCTGGCCAACCGGACCATCGGTTTGTCCAGGCTTGATTCCAGCAAGAATGTCGGACTGGAACGGACATATGACAGCCTTCTCCGTGGCGTAACCGGGCAGCGCCTCATGCGTTACGCCGCGGGGGCTTACATGCCGGTGGAAGGAGCGGAGCTTGACCCCATCAACGGAAAAGACATCATCACCACCCTCGATACCTACATGCAGGATGTGGCGGAAAATGCCCTCATGAAAATGATGGTGGGCAATAATTCCCTGCATGGTACGGTGATTGTCATGGAAACCTCAACAGGAAAGATCAAGGCGCTTGCCAACCTGGGAAAACAACCGGACGGAACCTATACGGAAGACCTGAACTATGGTGTGGGAAAACGTACCGAACCGGGATCGATCTTTAAGTTGGTGACACTCATCAGTTTGCTGGAGGACAAATATGTTACCCAAAACAGCATCGTAGACTGCGAAGGAGGATCCAAGTATTTCTATGGCCTGCGTATCAAGGATTCGCATTTGGGAGCCGGAGCCATCACCGTGAAGGAGGCTTTCCTCCGGAGCAGTAATGTGGCTTTTGCCAAACTAGCGGATATGTATTACCGTAATCAGCCAGACAAGTGGATCGGCCATCTGCGCAAACTCAGGCTGGATACCCTGACTGGGGTGGACATCACCGCTTCTTCCGGCCGACCTATCATCATCAAACCCAGCAGTAAGTTCTGGCACCCCACGGCCATCCCCTATATGGCGCATGGTTACAGCGAACTGGTTACACCGCTGCATATGCTGATGGTCTATAACGCGGTTGCGAACAAAGGGAAAATGATGCGCCCTTACCTCGTCAGCGCCGTTCAGGATTATGGTGTGACCGTGAAAAAGATCGAACCTGAAGTTGTGGTTGAAAAGATTTGTTCAGATAGTACCCTGGCACAGGTACAGGAATGTTTACGGGCGGTTGTCGACAGCCAGCATGGTACCGGACGCAAAGTGCTGAAAGATTCAGTATACAGCATCGCCGGTAAAACAGGCACGGCGGTTACGGCCCTGAACAACAAAGGATATAACAAGGGTAACAAAATTTACCAGGCCTCCTTCATTGGGTACTTTCCTGCAGAGGCGCCCAAATACACCATGGCCGTGGTGATTCAGAACAGTAATGAATCCAGGCTGATCTACGGCGCCGATGTGTCGGGCCGGGTATTCAAGGAAATCAGCGACCGCATTTATTACCATTATATCAGTAAGAACTCCATAGATAAGCCACTGACACCGGATACGCTGCAATACAGGTACCTGGGAATGAAAAGTGAACTCGCTACCGTATTTCAGTTGCTGAACATGCCCTACACCGATTCGGCAGTTAATGGTTTGTGGAGAACCATGAATTTGAAAAACAACACAGCCGGACTGGCCGTACCATCCAGCCTGTCCACCGCGCCTTCGGTAGTGCCGGATGTAAAGGGTATGGGGCTCAAGGATGCTGTTTACCTGCTGGAAAATAAGGGAATGAAAACCATTGCCACCGGCCGTGGACGGGTAGTGAGCCAAAGCCTGGCTGCCGGTTCAATATTTAAAAAAGGAGATAAAATACTGTTGATGCTCAATTAGGGCAGATATCATGTTATTAAAGGATATACTATACAAAGTGGCGATCAGGTCTGTTTCCGGTTCTACGCAGGTGGAAGTGACAGACCTTCAGATCGATTCCCGCGAGGTTGGGAAGGGAAGCTGCTTTATTGCCATCAGGGGTCAGCAATCAGACGGGCATGAGTATATCCGCATGGCGGAAGAAAAAGGCGCAGCCGCGATCGTATGTGAACAAATCCCGGCGGAGATGAGCAACGGGGTGACCTATGTGCAGGTAGCGGAAAGCAGCGAGGCCGCTGGATTGATGGCCCACCTGTTCTATGGAGAGCCAAGCCTTTCAATGAAGCTGGTAGGCGTTACCGGTACCAACGGTAAAACGACCATCGCGACGATACTCTGGAAGTTATTCAGCGCGATGGGGCATACCTGCGGACTGATCAGTACGGTGCAAAACAGGATTGGGGAAGAGGTGATTGATGCCACTCATACCACGCCGGATGCCATCAGCCTGAACCGGTTATTGCGCAGTATGGCCGATAAGGGATGCGCTTATGTGTTCATGGAATGCAGCAGCCATGCCATTCACCAGCACCGCATCGCTGGCCTGTACTTTACCGGCGCTGTTTTCAGTAATATCACACACGACCACCTCGATTACCATAAAACATTTGATGAATATATCCGAGTTAAAAAATCCTGGTTCGATGGACTGCCCGCCACAGCTTTTGCGCTCAGCAACGCTGATGATAAAAGGGGCCATGTGATGTTGCAAAACACCGCTGCCAAAAAGATCTTTTACAGCTTGAAAACACTGGCGGATATAAAGGGCAAGATCCTGGAAAACAGCTTGTCGGGTTTACATATGACGGTGAACGACAGGGAAGTGTACCTGAAACTCATCGGTGAATTCAATGCATATAACCTGCTGGCCGTATATGGGGTAGCCGTGGCACTGGGAAAAGACAAGCAGGAAGTGCTGCTGCAGCTGAGTAACCTGACCGGGGCCGAAGGACGATTCGATTACATCGTGAGCGAACACGATAAGGTTGTCGGCATCGTAGATTATGCGCATACGCCGGATGCATTGCTGAATGTACTGGCCACGATCAAAAAATTGCGCAAGGGCGTTGAACAGGTCATTACCGTGGTGGGCTGTGGCGGAAACAGGGATAAAACGAAAAGGCCCGTGATGGCCGAAGTGGCCTGCCAGTATAGCGACAAAGTGATCTTGACATCGGATAACCCCCGGTTTGAAGATCCGCTGGAAATATTGAAAGAGATGGAGGCTGGTGTTAACGCAGCGGCAAAAAAAAAATGTATTACGATCGCCGACAGGAAAGAGGCCATTAAAACGGCCGTCAGCCTGAGCGGAAATGAAGATATCATCCTGGTGGCCGGCAAGGGCCATGAGAAATACCAGGAAATCAATGGCGTCAAACACGCTTTTGATGATAAAAAAGTGTTGGCCGATATGTTCGGACTGCTGGAGAAATAAGAAAGAATAACCCAATGCGGGCCGGTTTTTTGAACCGGGCTGCCCAAAGAAGACTTTATGTTGTATCACTTGTTCGATTGGTTGACCAGGGAAAATATGCGTTTTCCCGGTAGCGGGCTCTTCCAGTTCATCACCTTCCGGGTGATGCTCGCCCTCATCCTCTCCCTGGTGATCACAACCGTGTACGGTAAAAAGATCATCGCACTCCTGCAGAAAAAGCAGTTGGGCGAAACCGTTAGAGACCTTGGCCTTGCAGGAGAACAGCAAAAGAAGGGCACACCTACCATGGGAGGCATCATCCTGATCCTGGCCATCATCATTCCCACACTGTTACTGGCTAACCTCGATAAGGTTTATATCAGATTGATGCTGCTCTGCACCGTTTGGATGGGCGCCATCGGTTTCATCGACGATTACCTGAAGATCCGCGCCAAACGCATTGCCAAGGAAAAAGGCATTGAGTATAAAAAATCGGATGCCGACGGACTGGCGGGTAGGTTTAAGATATTCGGACAGGTCATGCTGGGCATCATCGTGGGCGCCACACTTTATTTCAACCAAAGCGTGGTGGTGAAACGCGAAGTGATCAACAATCATATTTCTGGCATCAGTGATATTCGCAATACAAAAGAAAAACTGGATACCGTCATTGTAGATGGTAAGACAAGGGTTTTCGTGGATGCCAAATCTGTCATCACCACCATCCCGTTCGTTAAGAACCATGAATTCAATTATGCACGCCTGTTGCCCCATAATTGGCGCGATTACTCATACATATTATATATCCTCATTGTCATCTTTATTGTAACGGCCGTTTCCAATGGCGCCAATATCACCGACGGGCTGGATGGCCTGGCCACCGGCGTAAGTGCCATCATTGGCATTTGCCTGGGCATATTCGCCTATGTCAGCGGCAATATCAAGTTTGCCGAATACCTTAATATCATGTACATACCCAACCTGGGCGAGTTGTCGATTTTCATCGCCGCCTTTGTGGGCGCCTGTATCGGTTTCCTCTGGTATAATTCATACCCCGCCCAGGTATTTATGGGCGATACGGGAAGCCTGGCATTGGGTGGCATCATCGCTGCCCTGGCCATTATCGTACGCAAAGAACTGCTGATCCCCATCTTCTGCATGGTTTTTCTCGTGGAGAACCTCAGTGTGGTGATACAGGTATCATACTTCAAATACACCAAACGGAAATATGGTGAGGGACGAAGGGTTTTCCTGATGAGCCCGCTGCACCATCATTACCAGAAACTGGGGTACCATGAAAGTAAGATAGCTGTGCGGTTCTGGATCGTGACAATCCTGAGTGTGGCGATGGCCATCGTGACGCTCAAACTAAGATAAACCTGTTGAAAACTGAAAACCTGGAGGAACGCCGGTTGAAATCAGTATCCAGACCAAACGGATCCAGACCTTATGAATCAAGCTGACCCGTTAAATTCTATACTGATGAAAAACCGTTTTGATTTAGTAATGGAATGATTTTCAGACAAGACGTTGTCCTGTAAAAATCAATACCGTTGAAGAACCAACTTTTTAACTAACCAACATCCGCCCGGGCGGTGTAACGGTTAAGTATACCCGGCCGTTTTTATATCCGTGTACCGAATTGACATAGTTGTCCTGTAAAAATCAATACCGTTGAAGAACCACTTTTTTATTGACCACGGGAGCAACTGCCTGTAAAAGTCAATACTGTTGAAAAACCAATTTTTTGTAACTGTTGAAACACGGGGTGAAAAAGAAACTGGTCATATTGGGAGCTGGTGAAAGTGGCGTTGGCACAGCTTTGCTTGCCGCAAAGATGGGCTACGACATATTCGTAAGCGACAGTACGCCGGTGAAAGACACTTACCGTAAGGAACTATCCGAGCATGGCATTCCTTTCGAAGAGGGAACGCACACGATGGAAAAGGTCCTGGGGGCAGATGAGATCATGAAGAGCCCGGGCATACCGGAAAAGGCAGACGTCATGAAACAGATCAGGGCAAAAGGGATACCCGTGATCAGCGAGATCGAGTTTGCTTACCGGTATATCGGCAACAGCCGGGTGGTAGCCATTACCGGCAGTAACGGTAAAACCACCACCACCGCGCTGACCTATCACATCTGCCGCCATGCCAATGAAGACTGTGCCCTGGTGGGTAATATCGGGTACTCATTCGCAAGGCAGGTGGCCCTGGACCCAAAACCACTGTACATCGCCGAGATCAGCTCTTTCCAGCTTGATGATATCAGTACGTTCAGGCCGCATGTGGCCGTACTGACAAATATCACGGAAGATCATCTCGATCGCTATGATTACAAAATGCAGAACTATGTTAACAGCAAGTTCCGCATTGCTGAAAACCAGGAAGCAGATGATATTTTCATCTTCAACCTGGATGATGAAGTCACTATGAAAAATATTGGAAAATATCCCATCAAATCAACCCAAGCTCCT
The DNA here is from genome assembly GCA_046329695.1 of Ferruginibacter sp. Taxonomy (GTDB): domain Bacteria; phylum Bacteroidota; class Bacteroidia; order Chitinophagales; family Chitinophagaceae; genus Ferruginibacter. The sequence continues at coordinate 24,130 of JAXLUE010000020.1, read as the reverse complement.
ATCACTATGAGTAAAGAACTGCCCCAGGGCGCTTATCTGACTAACGCGAAGATGCACCTGAAATGGAAGAATGAAGAGATGCAGATGAGTATCACCGACTTTGCCATCAAAGGAAAACACAACCAGTACAACAGTATGGCAGCCAGCATGGCGGCAACGGCATTGGATATACGAAAAGATAAGATACGCGAAGCGCTCCAGACTTTCCAGAGCCTTGAGCATCGTATGGAACCGGTGAGTACCGTGCGCGGCGTGGAATTCATCAACGACAGCAAAGCCACCAACGTCAACAGCACCTGGTTTGCCCTGGAAAGCATGACCAAGCCCGTGATCCTGATACTGGGCGGTGTGGATAAGGGAAATGACTACGGCCTCATCCGCGACCTGGTTACGGAAAAAGTTAAGGTGATCGTGTGTATGGGAACCGACAACAGTAAGATCCACGCGGCATTTTCCGACATCGTTCCACTGATCGTTGATACGGCCAGCGCACAGGAAGCCGTTCAGGAAGCATTCCAATACGCCAATAAAGGAGAAGTGGTGTTGCTCAGCCCTGCCTGCGCCAGTTTCGACCTGTTCAAAAATTATGAAGACAGGGGTAACCAGTTCAAGCAAGCGGTAAAAAATTTATAATCAAGCAAGCAATTGATTCAGCATGGCTGAAAACCTCAACATAAAAAACATATTTAACCCATCGCTCAGTAATATGGGCGATAACCTGGTGAGCAAGACCCGGGGCGATAAGTCTATCTGGGCCATCGTCATCATCCTGACACTGGCAAGCCTTCTGCTGGTGTACAGCAGCACCGGTTCGCTCGCATACCGCCTGAGCAAGAGTACGGAAAGCTACCTGTTCAAACAGTTCGCCTTTATCATGCTCGGGTTGATCATCATTTATTTTGCCCACCGCATCAACTACACGATCTATTCAAGGGTGGCACTGGTTTTATTCCTGATCTCCATTCCGTTGTTGCTCTATACCCTGTTGTTTGGTGTGCAGCTCAATGCGGGAAGCCGTTGGATCAAATTGCCGGTGATCAATATGACCTTTCAGACATCCGACCTGGCCAAACTGGCCCTGTTCATGTACCTGAGCCGCATGCTTAGCCGGAAGCAACGGGTCATCAAGGATTTCAAAAAAGGCTTTCTTCCGATCATCACCCCGGTGGCCATCATTTGCCTGCTCATTGCACCGGCAAACCTGTCAACCGCCGTGTTGATCGGGGGCACCAGTATGATGCTGATGTTCATCGGACGGGTCAGCACCAAACACATCCTGGCCACCATTGGCATTGCCCTGATCCCGATCGTGCTGCTCATCACCCTGGCAGTGGCTACGTACGATAGTAAAACGCATGAGTCGAAAAAATTGCCCGCTTTTCTTTCAAGCGGAAGAATACCAACCTGGATAAGCCGTATTCAAACATTCGTGTACGGCAGCAAAGACGCAGACAGTGAAAAAATGTACCAGATCAACCAGGCCAAGATCGCCATTGCAAAGGGTGGCTGGCTGGGGAAAGGACCGGGAAACAGCGAGCAAAGGAATTTTCTTCCGCATAGCTACAGCGATTTTATATATGCGATCATTATTGAAGAGTATGGATTGATCGGAGGCGGCTTTATGGTATTTATATATCTGCTCTTCCTGTACCGCTGTATCCGGCTATACCGGAAATGCCCGTTCGCATTCGGGGCATTCCTTGCCCTGGCATTGAGTTTCATGCTCGTGATCCAGGCAATGGCCAATATGGCGGTGAATGTGAACCTCTTCCCGAATACGGGCGTGACCCTGCCTCTTGTGAGTATGGGTGGAAGCAGTTTTCTTTTTACCTGCATGTCGATCGGAATCATACTGAGTGTGGCGCGCAACGTGGAACAACTGGAAGGTAAGCAGGCCATGGTTGAGGCGGAAGCGCCGGCTGAAACGGAAAGTAAAACAGATGGGGAAACAGCCTGATGATGGAACAACCGAACCCAACATATAAGCCATACCGGTTCATCATAGCGGGCGGCGGAACAGGCGGACATATTTTTCCTGCAGTGGCAATTGCCCATGCGTTAAAAAAAATGGCCCCGGGATCAGAGTTCCTGTTCATCGGTGCCAAAGGAAAAATGGAAATGGAAAAAGTGCCCCAGGCAGGTTTTGCCATCAGGGGTTTGACCATTTCGGGATTCAACAGAAGTTCTTTGATCAAAAATATCTCGTTGCCATACAAGCTGGTGAAGAGTTTTTTTGAAGTGGCATCCATCATGAAGGGGTTCAGGCCCGACGCGGTACTCGGTGTGGGTGGTTACTCCACATACCCGGTACTGCGTTACGCCCAGGCTAAAGGGATCCCGACATTCATCCACGAAGCCAATTCATTTGCCGGCAAGAGTAATATCATGCTGGGAAAAAAGCGTCGAAGATATATACCGGAACCAGGGGCATGGAGAAGTTCTTTCCATCAGACCGGCTGATGGTAACGGGTAACCCTGTACGCCAATCGATCTCGGCACCGCCGGGTCGATCAGGCAGGATGCGGCACTGGATAGGTTTGGATTAAAACCGGGAATGCCAACGGTATTGGTTGTCGGTGGCAGTCTGGGGGCCAAAAATATCAACGAGGCTGTGGAAAAGGATATCAGTTTGTTTGACAAAAACGGGTTACAACTGATCTGGCAGACAGGCAAACCTTTCCTGGACCGTGCGAAACTCGCTGCTGCCAACAGGCCCGGCGTGTTTGTGAGCGATTTTATCACGGATATGGAAAACGCTTACGCTGCTGCAGATCTGGTGATCAGCCGGAGCGGAGCGATGGCCGTGGCTGAATTGTGCATTGTGAAAAAGCCGGTCATATTCGTGCCTTTTCCGCACGCGGCGGAAGACCACCAGACGGTTAATGCCATGAACCTGGTGAATGAACAGGCGGCCATGATCGTGAAAGATTCCGCGGCCAGGGAAAACCTGGTGCCCGCTGCCATATCGCTGGCGGCTGATGCAGACAGAAGGCGTTACCTGGCCGGTCACATATCGAGGCTGGCGATACAGGATGCAGATGAAGTGGTGGCGAAAGACATGTTAGAAACCTTGAGCAAATTAAAGTGAAGAAATTATCAGACATATCGTCCGTCTATTTTCTCGGAATCGGGGGCATCGGCATGAGCGCGCTCGCCAGGTATTTCAAAAGCAGAGGTATACGGGTAAGCGGGTATGATAAAACGGAAACGGTGCTGACCAAACAACTGGTGGCAGAAGGTATGACCGTTCATTACGACGATAACCTGGAAAAGATCGACCGGGAAGCGGAGTTGGTCATTGTTACACCGGCTGTTCCGCAAGATCACAGTGAACTGAATTTTTTCAAAAATAACGGCTACCCTGTGAAGAAAGGAGCGAGGTGCTGGGTATGATCACAGGAGAAACATTCAGCATCTGTGTGGCAGGTACGCATGGTAAAACAACAACGAGTTCTTTGATCGCACATATTCTGAGGCACAGCGGCTATGGCTGCAACGCATTTCTTGGCGGGATCACCGCCAATTACGGCACCAATTTCTGGAGCCATGAGAAAGCAGTCAGCGTGGCTGAAGCCGATGAGTATGACCGCAGTTTCCTGCAACTCAGTCCGGATATGGCCGTGATCACTTCCATGGATCCCGACCACCTGGATATCTACGGCACCGCGGAAAACCTTCAGGACGCTTTCGTTCAATTCGCCAACAGGTTGAAAGAAGGCGGTTACCTGGTGTACAAATACGGATTGCCGCGGTCGGATGAATTTCGTGCAGGTAACATCGTTAGTTACAGTCTGGATAACCCCAATGCCGCCATTTATGCCAGCCGCATTGAGATCACGGGCGGACTCTATTTGTTTGATGTGACACTGCCCACCCATACCATCCATCGTGTGGAACTGAATATGGGTGGTATGCATAACATCGAAAATGCCGTGGCGGCCATGGCGATTGCGGGCAGGCTGGGGATCAGCGACGACAAGATCAAGGCGGCTGTAGCGGATTTCAACGGAGTCAAGAGGCGCTTTGAATATATCATTAGAAGGGAAAACCTGGTGATGATCGATGACTATGCCCATCATCCCGAGGAATTGAGGGCGTTGATCAGCGGGGCGAAAGAATTATATCCCGGAATGCCATGTACGGTGGTGTTTCAGCCGCATCTATTCAGCCGGACGAATGATCTGGCAGATGGTTTTGCCGATGCGCTCGGGCTGGCTGATGAACTGTTGTTGTTGCCGATCTATCCGGCACGGGAATTGCCCATGCCCGGAGTAACGAGCCGGATGATAGCCGACAGGATGAAGGGAACAAAAATACGCATGGTTGACATGAATGAATTGGTGCACGATCTCCGATCACACCGTCCTTCATTGCTCATCATGGCAGGAGCGGGAGACATTGATACACTCGTGCAGCCGGTTGCGGACGCACTCAACAATTAAATGAATGATCATAGCATGAATTGGTCAACTAAATATCCGGTCAAGAAGATTCTTGTAACCTCAGGGTGGGTCATCCTGGGTGCGGGTTGCCTGTTCCTGCTTGCATCGGCGGTTAAAAGGAAGAACGGGCATCACTGTGAAGGGATCGAAATCAATATCAGCGGCACGCATAATCATTTCTTCATCGACAAATCGGATGTCATGGAAGTGATCAACCGTTTTGCCGGCCGTGATGCCATCGGTCAATCAATAGAATCGTTCGACCTGGTGGGGATGGAAACAGAACTGGAAAAGGACGTATGGGTGAAGAATGCCGAGATCTATTTCGACAGCAAAGACGTTTTGCAGGCCGAAGTGGAAGAACGCGAACCAATTGCCCGCGTGTTCACCACAGGCACCAGATCTTTTTATATCGACAGTACCCGGAGCATGCTCCCCCTTAGTGAAAAATTTTCTGCCAGGGTGCCGGTGTTTACCGGGTTCCCTTCTGAAGCCATGGTTTTGACAAAGGCCGACAGTAACCTGCTCATGGACATCAAAGCCATCAGCCTGCAGATCCAGCAGGATTCGTTGATGAATGCATTGATCCAGCAGGTGGATATCACCCCGGCCAGGACCTTTGAGATGGTGCCCTATATCGGTGAGCAGGTCATTGTTCTGGGAGATGCGCGCGACCTGGATTCTAAGTTCCACCGCCTGGCGCTTTTTTACAAAAAAATTATGACCCGCTTTGGATGGAACAGGTATAGTATCATCAACTTGCAGTACAAGGGCCAGGTGGTGGCCAAACTGGCAGGGAGGGACGATATCTCAGCGGATTCCCTGCGCACCGTTCAGATGATGCAGACCATTGCCGCCACGGCCGAACGACTGGCCAGTGACTCCATACAAACGATCATGCAGGATAATGAAAGGAATACGGCAGACAGCACCATGATCCTGCAATCCATTCAGCGTGAAGAAGCAAGTGAGCCAACATTATATTTTGAAAACATGGCACCCAAACCGGAGGCACCCGTTATACAGCCCGTTGCACCGTCGCGGGTAAATAACGGCAGGCCGAAACCGGGGCCAGGCAAGCGAAACTAATATCTAAACCCAATCATAAACCATTAGTACAAACACAAAAACAATACAACTATGAACCAGGAACAACCCATTATCGTAGGCTTGGATATAGGAACAACCAAGATCGCTGCGATTGCCGGCCGCAAAAATGAATTTGGCAAGCTCGAGATCCTGGGCTTCGGCCGCGCAAACAGTAACGGTGTTCAGCACGGTATGGTGCTGAATATCGACCAAACCATTAAAGCCATTCAAACGGCGCTCGAAAATTGCAGGGCATCGAACCCCAATCTCGAAATCAAAGAGGTATACGTTGGTATCGCCGGTCACCACATCAAGAGCCTGCAAACCCGCGGTGATATTGTACGCCAGAACAATGAAGACGAGATCACGCAGGATGAGATCGATAAACTGGTGGCGGATCAATACAAGACATATATCCCCGCAGGCGATCAGATCATCGATGTCATCCCACAGGAGTTTACCGTAGATAACTTTCAAAACATCCCTAATCCAATCGGGTACAATGGTGTAAAAGTCGGGGCTAATTTCCACATCATCACCGGTGATAAAAATGCCATCCGTAATATCAACCGCAGCGTGGAAAAAGCCGGTCTGAAAACGGAAGACCTCGTACTGCAACCGCTGGCATCAGCCGCAGCCGTTATGTGCGAGCAGGACCTCGAAGCCGGTGTGGCCATTGTGGATATCGGCGGCGGCACCACCGACCTCGCGGTATTTTATGAAGGTATCCTGAAACATACGGCGGTCATACCCTTTGGTGGTGAAAATATCACCAATGACATCAAAACCGGCCTTGGCGTGCTGAAAACACAGGCTGAACAAATGAAGATACAGTTCGGTTCCGCACTGAGCGATGAAGCGAAAAGCAATGCATTCATCACCATACCTGGTCTGCGCGGCATGGCTCCCAAAGAAGTTTCAGTAAAAACCCTGGCCAATATCATTCAGGCGCGTATGAGCGAGATCATGGACTTTGTGACCTATCACCTCAAACAGGTTGGCCTCGATAACAAGGTATTGAACGGCGGCATCATCCTGACCGGCGGTGGTTCTCAATTGAAACACCTGATCCAGCTTACTGAATATGTAACAGGTTTGAATGCCCGCATCGGTTACCCGAACGAACACCTCTCCGGCGGACATCTCGAAGAGCTGGCCAAACCAATGTACAGCACTTGTATCGGGCTGATCATGAAAGGATATAATGATTACGAAAACAAGAGCCGTGCTTTTGAAGAGAAATTTGCGAAGATCGACCTGGGTGGAGGTATCCTGCAAGGGCCGCTCGTGGTAGATGAAACGCTGCTCAAGCCAGAAACAGAAAACGAACCGGAAAAGATCAAGAGCAGGAAAACATTGAAGAATTTCATGGATTCCATCAAGACCAACCTGATTGAGATGTTCAAGGAAGAAGACGATACGCATTTATAACCATTACCCGGTTTCGAAAACTAACATACTAACCAACAAATTCAATTAACATGATTCATTTTGATTTACCCAAAGAACAGTCTTCCATCATCAAGGTCATTGGTGTGGGAGGCGGCGGAAGCAATGCGGTCAACCACATGTTTTCGCAACGCATCGACGGAGTGAATTTCATCATATGCAATACGGATGCCCAGGCGATCGCTCAGAGTAAAGTACCGAACAAGATCCAGCTCGGGCCACACCTGACACAGGGCCTGGGTGCAGGCGCAAACCCTGAGATCGGCCGCCAGGCAACAGAAGAAAGCCTGGAAGAGATCAGGCGCATCCTGGAAGTCAATACCAAAATGGCTTTCATAACCGCGGGCATGGGTGGCGGAACAGGAACCGGCGGCGCACCCATCCTGGCTAAAATTTGTAAAGACCTGGGTATTCTGACTGTTGGCATTGTAACAACTCCTTTCTCTTACGAAGGGAAAAAACGCATTGCACAGGCAGAAGACGGCATCCGCCTCCTGAAAGACCATGTAGATACCCTGCTGGTCATCAGTAACGATAAACTGCGCCACCAGTTCGGCAACCTGAAAATGAAGGAAGCGTTTGGCCGTGCCGACAATGTACTGGCAACCGCTGCCAAATGTATCACCGATGTGATCAACAGTACAGGTCAGATCAACGTTGACTTTGCCGATGTGTGCACCGTGATGAAAAATGGTGGTGTTGCCATCCTCGGCAGCGCTACGGCGGAAGGAGAAAACAGGGCGCAGGAAGCCATCGAAAATGCACTGGCATCACCGTTACTTAACGACAATGATATCCGCGGAGCCAAATGGATCCTCATCAATATCAACTCCACCGAAGGCGATTATGAATTTACGATGGATGAAGTGGAGATCATTCAAAATTACCTGCTCAGCCAGGCCGGTCCGGATACCGATGTGATCCTTGGCCTGGGCTACGACAATACTTTGGGAGAAAAGATCGGCATTACGCTCATTGCTACGGGATTTGAACATAAAGATCCGTTTGCTAAAGACGGCAAAAAAGAAGCGGATCCCGCCAGTGATAAGATCGTTATGCAACTAGACATGCCCAAACCGCCCGTACCCGCCCCGGTGGCAAAAGTGGAAGTGCCCGAAACGCCGAAGCAGGAAGAAACCAAGCAGGAAGAAGCGGCCATTGAAAGCCCCGTACTGACCGCACCGATCGAGGAAATACCGGTGGTGGCAGACGAAAAGATCGTACTGGAACTCTCCGCCGATCCATACAAGCCCACCCTGGTACAGGAAACACCGGTAACTCCGGCTGTCGTAGAAGTACCTGGTAAAACTACTGGGGATAAAACAGAGGAAGCCCCGGTCTTTTTTGAAATATCTTCGGCCGCAGATCAGGCACCGGTGATTGAATTTGACGTTCATATCCCGTTACCTGAACCCAAAGCCGCCCATCCATCCGAGCCAAAGGCAGAAAAGCCCACGGTGAGTGAGCATAAAGAGGCTAGCAACAGCAACTCCCTTTCGTCGGGGGGTTACCTGGCAAAACCTGTACAGATCTATGTAGAGGAAGCGCCAGTGAATTCAGAATCCAAGACGCCGGAAGAACCACTGCCATTGCAGATACCGGCACAGGCCGACGAACCTGTTGCCGACTTGCAGCTGGTAGTTAAAGATTCCCAGAATGCGGCGGAGGAAAAGCCAGTTGTGCAACAAACTCAGCCTATCATGATGCCTTCGGTTGAGGAACCTGCGCTGCAGGACGAAACGGAAGAGCTCAGGCGCCGGGCTGCGGAAAGGATAGCCAAATTGAGGAACTTATCGTTCAATATCAACGCATCCGATCCAAACAATGAGTTTGAGACGGTACCAGCTTACCTTCGCCGCAATATGGATCTGCATAACCAGATCGCCGATGTGGAGAATTTCTATAGCAACTACACCGTCAAGTCCGACGAAAATAACCAGGCCGAAATAAGTACCATCAACACCTTCCTGGATGGGAAAAAACCCGATTAAACGCTGTTTTATAGTTCCACAGTTTACAGTTGTGTTTGTAATTACTGTTTGTAACCCCCTTTTCATCCGGAAAGGGGGTTTTTCTTCTGGGGATATAATATTTAAGCCGGATATTTGAAATCCGTATACATTTGTAGGGCTAATCTGCTACAACTAAAATCCTTACCGAAAAAAGTATTCCGTGGGAAAGCATATTAATAAATTAAGCGCAGCAGGGTTATTGGTTGCGCTGGGTATCATATATGGTGACATTGGAACCTCTCCTTTATACGTATTCAGCGCTATCATCAACGGAAAAGAAATTGAAGACCTGCTGATCGTCGGCGGATTGTCCTGCATTATCTGGACGCTCACCCTTCAAACAACGGTTAAGTATGTCTTATTGACCCTCCAGGCAGACAATAAAGGTGAAGGAGGTATATTCTCATTGTATACGTTGGTCAGGCGACAGAAAAAATGGCTCATTATACCTGCAATGATCGGAGGTGCGGCACTGATAGCTGATGGCATGATCACCCCGCCCATCTCAGTAACTTCGGCTGTTGAAGGATTGAAGAATATTCCGGCACTTAGTGCCATTGAGGATATGACCATCATCTATATTGTGTTGGGCATCCTGACGGTTTTATTTTTTCTGCAGCAATTCGGAACTGCATCCATTGGAGGGATCTTCGGACCGATCATGTTGGTCTGGTTCTCCATGCTCGCCATACTGGGCATCTTTCATATTAGTGATGAATGGACAGTGCTTCATGCTTTCAATCCTTATTATGCCATAAAACTGCTGACAGTTTATCCTAAGGGTTTCTGGATTTTGGGAGCCGTCTTCCTTTGTACAACGGGTGCCGAAGCCCTGTATAGTGACCTGGGGCACTGCGGACGTAAGAATATCCGAATCTCCTGGATATTCGTAAAGTTTTGCCTGATCATCAATTATCTCGGCCAGGGTGCCTGGTTGCTTAACCACCGGGGTACTGTATTCGCCAGTACAGATCTGCTCAATAATAAAGCTTTTATGCTGGCCAATCCGGGCGCGATTCCGATTCAAAATCCATTTTATGGCGTCATGCCCCAATGGTTCATTTTGTGGGGGATCATCATAGCAACAGCAGCAGCTATTATCGCCAGCCAGGCATTGATCAGCGGTTCATTTACACTGATCAGTGAAGCCATCCGGCTGAACCTCTGGCCTAAAATGAAGATCAATTACCCAACAGAAGCAAAAGGCCAATTGTATGTTCCGGGAATAAATACCCTGTTGTTTGTGGGTTGTTGCGCAATTTGTTATATACTTCCGTTCTTCCTCCGCCATGGAAGCTGCGTATGGTCTTGCCATCACTTTGTGTATGTTGGCAACATCCATCCTTTTTCAATTATCTGGTATCAAAGGGTACATTTCCTGCTCATCTATCTGTTCCTGGGCGTGTACCTCTCCATCGAGATCGGATTCCTGATAGCCAACCTGGAAAAATTTCCTCATGGTGGTTATGTAACCCTCGTGGTGGGAGGTGCATTGTTTACTGTGATGTATGTTTGGTATCGTGCCCGGAAAATTAAAAACCGGTATGTTGAATTTGTACGTATCGAAGAGTATATCTCCAAACTGGAAGAACTCAGTAATGATACCAGCGTGCCCAAATACGCCACACACCTGGTTTACCTGACAAGTGCCAATAACCCCAAGGAAATCGAACATAAGATCATTTACAGTATCCTGCGGGGCAAACCTAAACGCGCCGATATATATTGGTTTGTACATGTCGACACGCTCGATGATCCCTATACCTGTGAATATAAGGTGGAACACATCATTCCCAATGATATCATTCGTGTCGAATTCCGCCTCGGATTCCGGGTTGCACCCCGCATAAACCTGATGTTTAAAAAAGTGGTGGAAGACCTGGTGGCCAACAGGGAGGTGAATATCACCAGCCGGTACGATAGCCAGCAGCGCAACAACCAGGTAGGCGACTTCCAGTTCATAGTGATGGAAAAATTCCTCAGCCAGGATAATGAACTGCCATTCTTTGAAACCATCATCATGAAACTCTATTTCCATCTCAAGGAATATAGCATCAGCGAGGAAAAGGGAGTTGGATTGGAGCAGAGTAATGTGATCACCGAAAAATTTCCGCTGGTTGTGGCGCCTGTCAGCAAACTCAAACTGCAGCGCGTATACAGCCAGGATGAGGAGGAATTTTAAGAAACACTTTCATGCGATCAGTATCAGCCATTGAACTTAGGGATATGATTGCCCGCGGCGAAGACGTACAGCTCATTGATGTGCGGGAACCCTTCGAACATGAGCATTATAATATTGGGGGCAAACTCATGCCACTGGGCCAGCTGATGGAGCATGCCGGCGAACTGGATGCTGACAAAACAGTGGTTGTCTATTGTGAAAAAGGTATCCGCAGTGTGATCGCCATACAGCGCCTGCAACAAAAATTTCCAACCCTCCGCCTCGTCAATCTTTCCGGCGGTATGTACGCCTGGCGAAAAGAAATGCTTGATTTGTAATACTGGTTGCCACTGATGCACTATCTTACCCTTACATGAACCCGACGGTATTGTATATCATACTCGGTTATTTACTGCTTTTGCCGGTTGTGTACCTGGTGCAGGAACGTTTCATTTTTAAGCCCGAAAAACTGAAGCAGGATTTCATTTACCGGTACGACGCCCCGTTCAAAGAACTGTTCTTTGATATTGAACCGGGAGTAAGGATCAATGGCCTCCATTTTATGGTGGATAAGCCGAATGGCCTGGTACTGTATTTTCATGGCAACTCCAGGAGCATCAAGGGTTGGGCCAAATATGCCAAAGATTTTACCCGGTATAATTATGATGTGGTGCTGGTTGATTACAGGGGTTTTGGAAAAAGCACAGGTAAGCGTTCGGAAGAAATGATGCTGAATGACATGCAGTTTGTATATGATACATTGGCCGTGCAGTACAGCGAACAGCATATCATTGTTTACGGAAGGAGCCTGGGCAGCGGGTTTGCGGCCAAAGTGGCCAGCGACAACCGCCCGCGCTACCTGATACTGGATGCTCCCTATTTCAGTTTCAGAAAAGCGGTAAAACGTTATTTGCCCATACTGCCCACCAAAATATTGTTACGTTACCACCTGCGCACGGATAACTGGATCAGGATGGTGAATTGTCATACCTACATCATCCACGGCACCAGGGATTGGCTTCTTCCGATCAGCCACAGCGAAAAATTGCAGGCGATCAACCCGCGCAAAATCACCCTGATCAGGATTCACGGCGGCGGACATAATAACCTGCCATCCTTTCCGGAATACCATAATTTTCTGAGGGATATATTGAAGGTTTAATGTGATAATGAGTTAATCTAATAATGGGTTAATGTGATAATGAGTTAATGTGATAATGAGTTAATGTGATAATGGGTTAATGTGATAATGAGTTAATGTGATAATGAGTTAATCTAATAATGGGTTAATGTGTTATATCCATCAATCTGTGTGATCTGTGTGATCTGTGAGAAATTCCCTTCATCTGTGTGATTTGTGTAATCTGTGAGAAATTCCCTTCATCTGTGTGATCTTGTATAATCTGAGAGAAATTTCCTTCATCTGTGTGATCTGTGTAATCTGTGAAATTCCCTTCATCTGTGTGATCTGTGTGATCTGAGAGAAATTCCCTTCATCTGTGTGATCTGTGTAATCTGAGAGAAATTCCCTCCATCTGTGTGATCTGTGTAATCTGTGAGAAATCCCCCCCATCTATTCAATCTGTGAGCAATATCTTTTGTAATCTCAGATTTCCCCAGAACTACTTTATTTCAGTCTCATCAGCTAATTTTACAACAACGCAATTAAAGTCTGTATGACTCGAAGAAGGATATTTAACTGGATCAAGATATTGCTCATTGTTTATGCATTCATAGGTATTGCATTGTATTATATTCAGGACCGTTTTCTTTTTCACCCGGTAGAACTGTCCACCGGCCATGTATTTCATTTTCCCGGGCGGTTTACTGAAATGAGTATACCTGTCAGTAAAACCGATACGATCAGCCTGGTCAGGTTTTTACCCGATACCGGACGAGCGAAAGGAGCGGTGATCTATTATCATGGGAATAAAGAGAATGTAGAACGATATGCCAGGTTCGTTTCCCTGTTTACCCGGAAGGGCTATGAAGTCTGGATGCCCGATTATCCCGGGTTTGGCAAAAGCAGGGGTGAGCGGAATGAAAAGAAATTATACAGCCAGGCATGGCAGGTTTACCGGCTCGTGAATTCGGCATATCATTCCGACAGTATCATCTTATATGGGAAGTCGTTCGGCACCGGGTTGGCAGCCTATATCGCTTCGGGTAACCATTGCCGGGAGTTGATATTGGAAACGCCGTATTACAGTATCCCTGCTTTATTTGGCCATTATGCCTTTATATATCCTGCCGGCAGAATGTCTCATTACCAGATCCCGTTGTTTCAATACCTCCGGGACGTGGAAGCACCGGTAACCATATTTCATGGAACCGATGACGGGGTGATACCATACAGGCAGGCTGGCAGGTTACGGGAATTGTTGAAGGCGGGAGACAGGTTTATCAGCATCGAAGGAGGTACTCACCATAACCTGGCGGGTTTTCCACAGTATCTGCATGTGATGGATTCCCTGTTGCGATAGGAGATTTAACGGGTTTCGCGCAAACTTGATTGCTGTGATCCAACGTGCAGTTGGTAACGTACCCCGGTCTTCAATGCCATATTTTCAGCACCATGGCTTACCGGGAATCCAAAACAAAGCGGGTAGGAATATGGAGAGAGTATGTCCCTGATGGCTTCTTCCACACTTTGCCCAAAGGGCCTGGTCGTGTCTTTCATTTCGGTAAATCCGCCAACGATCATACCCGCAAGTTTGTCTAGTTTTCCGCTCCGTTTTAATTGCAGCAACATACGGTCGACCTGGTAGGTATATTCACCCACGTCTTCAATGAAAAGGATCTTTCCATCGGTTTTGATATCCGACCTGGTTCCGGTGACGTGGGCCAGCAATGCCAGGTTGCCGCCGACCAGCTCCCCGGTGGTTTTGCCTTTTCTGTTATAAGCGTGATGGGCGCAGGTATAGTGAAGTTTTTTTCCGGTGATGGCCCTTTTTAACGACAACACATTGTTGTTGGTTCCGTTTCCTTCGCGGAAAGCGGCAGCCATAGGAGCGTGCAGGGTGCTGATCTGATAACGGCCGAGAACATGCGTGTGTATCACGGTGATATCGCTGAATCCGATCAGCCATTTGGGATTTTTTCTGAATTTTTTAAAATCGATCCTGTCGATGATTCGGCTGACACCATAACCTCCGCGTCCAAAAAGAATGGCATTGATCTCGGGCATATCCAGCATGGCCTGTAATTCTTCAAGTCTTTCTTCATCGGTGCCACTGAAATAATTGGGTGAATGGCTTCCCAGTGTTTTTCCAACCATAACCTGGAATCCCCACTGTTGCAGGGTACGGATGCATACGTCCGCATGCTCCGCGGGCATAAAACCGGCGGGGCAGGTGATGCCGATGGTGTCGCCCTTTTTCAAATAGGGGGGTATGATCAGTTTGGACATGCTTAGTTTCTGAGTGGTTTGCCTGTTTTCAATACGCTTTGTATCCTTTCCAGTGTTTTCTTTTCACCGGTCAGGCTGAGGAAGGCTTCCCTTTCCAGGTTAAGCAGGTATTGTTCAGATACGGTGGTGGGTTCGCTGAGATCGCCACCGCACATGACGTAAGCCAGCTTTTTTGCTACGGTCACATCGTGATCGGTTGCGTATTGCGCCCGCCACATACCATTAATGCCTGCGTACAATGCGCCAAGTCCTGATCGGCCCGCCACACGGATATCATTGCGCTGTACCGGCATAACATATCCTGCATCAAACAATTCGATCACTGATTTTTTGGCTTCGGAGATCCTCCTCTCGATATTGATGGATATTTCGTCTATTCCTTTACGATAGATTCCCAGGTCGAAAGCTTCATGAGCCGATGTGCCCACTTTAGCCGTGGCAATGGTCAGGAAGCGGTTCTGCAGGGTAATGGTTTCCGGTTCGCCCTGGTGTATTTCATCGGCAGCCCTCAGCACGAATTCCTTGGTACCTCCGCCGCCCGGTATCACTCCGATACCCACTTCCACCAGTCCGGTATATGTTTCCGCGGCCGGGATGACCTTATCGGCATGCAGGCTGAGTTCGCAGCCGCCTCCCAGTGCCAGCCCGTGGGGAGCCACCACAACGGAATGGAGGAATAGCGTACCCGCATCATCGTGTTCTGGAACATCCTGATCGCCATATCGATCTCATCATAATCCTGTTCGATGGCTAACATGAAGATCATAGCCACATTGGCGCCTGCGCTGAAATTCTGCCCAGGGTTGGCAATGACCAGGCCTTTATATTTTTCTTCCGCCAGTGAAATGGACTTCTGTATCCCTTCCAGTACTTCTCCGCCGATGCTTCCCATCTTGGTGTACCATTCCAGCCCGAGCACATCGTCTCCCAGGTGGTAAGTTCTGCAGGCGCTGTTCTTCCAGACGGTTTGATTTTCGTAATTCTTCATCACAATGAAGGCGTCGCCGCCGGGCAAGGCCTTATATGCTGATGTACTAACGTCGTAGTATAATCTCTTTCCATTCTCAACCTTATAAAAAGAGTTACAACCGGATGCCAGCATCTTTTCCACCCACGGGGCCACCTGATACCCCCCGGTTTTCATGGCTTTAACGGATGCGGCCACACCCAATGCATCCCAACTTTCAAATGCGCCGATCTCCCAGCCGAATCCGGCCATCATGGCATCATCCACCCGGTAGATCTCATCACTGATCTCGGGTACCCTGTTGGAGATATAGGAAAAGAGCGCGTAATGAAAGTGACGGTAAAATTCACCGGCCTTGTCCTGCCCGGATGCCAGCACTTTCAACCGGGATGCCAGGTCTTCTACCTGTTTGGCGGCTTCCAGGGTGGCAAACCTGGGCTTTTGCCTGGGGCCGTATGTTAATGTCTGCAGATTTAATACCTGTATGTCTTTTGCTCCTTCGGCTGATCTGGTCTTTTTGAAAAAGCCTTGTCCGCTCTTATCGCCGATCCAGTTGTTGGCGATCATTTTCTCCAGCCATTCCGGAATCTGGAAGAGGGTGCGGGCTTCGTCGTTCGGACAATTGTCATACACCCCTTTGGCCACTTTTACCAGGGTGTCTATGCCTACAACATCGGCGGTGCGGAAGGTGGCAGATTTTGGCCTCCCGATCACCGGTCCGGTAAGCGCGTCTATCTCGTCTATGCTTAACTGTAATTTATCCATGCCGTTCATGATGGCCATCATGCCGAATACGCCGATCCGGTTGGCAATAAAGGCTGGCGTGTCTTTGCATAAGACGGTCTTCTTACCCAGAAAAAGATCGCCATAATGCATCAGGAATTCCACCACGCCGGGGTCTGTATCAGGTGTTGGTATGATCTCCAGCAAACGCAGGTAACGGGGCGGGTTGAAGAAATGGGTGCCGCAGAAGTGTTTTCTGAAATCATCACTGCGCCCTTCGGTCATCAGGTGAATGGGGATGCCAGAAGTGTTGGATGTCACCAGTGTTCCGGGTTTCCTGTATTTCTCCACCTCCGTAAAAATGCTTTGTTTGATGTCCAGCCTTTCAACAACCACTTCAATGATCCAGTCGGCCCCGGATATGTCTTTCATATGGTCGGTGAAATTGCCCGTTTGGATCTTTTTTGCCACATCCTTGTGATAAACCGGCGATGGGCTCGATTTCAGGGCAAAGGCCAGCGCATCATTGACTATTTTATTTCTGTCCGACATCTTGCTGTCTGCCGCCAGGTCTTTTGGCTGTATGTCCAGTAACAAAACCTGAACGCCCGTGCCTGCAAAATGAGCCGCAATACGGCTTCCCATAACCCCGCTGCCCAATACGGCAACTTTTTTGATGACTCGATTGGCCATAATAAATTAGTTAGTTAAACAACTATTTTAATCGAAGTTAGTTTTTCTGACTGAAAATCCAAGGCCCAACAGATGATTTACATACTTTATGCGGCCAATAAGCGTTAAGAGGGGTAATGTGTCCGGCTACCGGCATTTTAAATATTATGTATTTATAATATTATAAAAATGCCCGGGTGCACAACTGTAAGAAAATTAACCGATGAAGAACCAGCAAATTCCTGCAGATTATTCCAATAATCCTGGCCTGAAGGTAAGCTATAAGGCGCCGGCTCAGCCAGACCTGGATTCCATTTTTCTGTCACTTCCCGATATCGTGCTGATCACCACGCCTGATCTCCGGATCAAAACTTGGAATTTCCGGGCAGAGGATTTTTTTGGACTTAAGGCTGCGGCCGTTAGCGGTCAAATCATCCAGGAGGCCATCAGGCTGACCTTTATTGACACAAACTGGGACCATGTGATTCATGAATTAAACCTGAAGTCTGTCTGGCAGGGGGATATCATGATCGATAACGATATCATTGGTATGCTGCGTTTTCAGGCGAGAATAAACTGTGTTTTTGATTCCGGTGGCGCCGTTCAGTCTTTGGTCATGGTGTTTCAGGATACCAGGATTGCCAACCGCAGCCAGGGCGTATTAAGCCATGCGGAGATCAAGTACAGGACTGTTGTTGAATCTTTGTCTGAAGGCGTCATTCTTTTGAAGCCCGACCTGACGATTGAAGCGTGTAACGCCAAGGCCGCAGAGATACTGGGTACTTCAACCGAACATCTCAGGGGTCGTAAAGTGAATAGTGCAGCCTGGAATGCCCGCCGGAAAGACGGATCGGAATTTCCGGTAGAGGAGTTCCCGGCGATCGTATCGATGCGCTCCGGCCAGGAACTCAATGATGTGATCATGGGACTGATCAGGCCGACGGGAGAAGAAGTGTGGATATCCATCAACAGCCGGCCCATCTTCCGCGATCGTTCCACCACACCGGAAGCCGTGGTGGCTTCTTTTAAAGACATCACATCCGAAAGGCTTGCATGGAAAAAAGTTCAGTTCAGCGAACTGATGTTCCGGAGTTTTATGACCAACAGTCCTTCGCTGGCATGGGTATACGATGAAAAGGGAAATCTCGTGTATGCGAATACGTTATTCATGAATTACATTGGCATCACTGAAGCTGATTTTGGCAAGAATATCTATGAGTTTTCTGAAAAGCAGGTGGCAGACAGGATTCAGTCACGCAATAGTGAAGTCATGGCAACCGGTCAGCCGGTGATAACAGAAGACACCCTCCATATCGAAGGGCGTGAGATTCATTTCCTGGCCAATTGGTTCCTGGTCCCCGGTAAATACGGTATGATGATCGGCGGGCAGGCCATTGATATTACGGAAAAGAAAAGGCTCGAGAACGAACTGCTGAAAGAACAGGTTCAAATACAGAAGCAGGTCAGCCAGGCAACGATCCAGGCACAGGAGCATGAACGTAATATGATCAGCGCAGAACTGCATGATAATGTCAATCAACTGCTCATCAGTTCGCGCCTGTTTATCGGCATTGCACGCAATACACCGGATCAACAGGATGAGCTGCTGGAGAAAGCCACCAATTACCTGCTGATGGCCGTGGATGAAATAAGGGCCCTCTCCAGGAGAATGAATTCCAAGGTGGTGGGCATCGTGGGCCTGAAAGAGAGCATACTGGAGATCAGCAATAACATGAAAAAGCACCGTGACATGGATATCAGTTTGGATATCGATGAAAATCTTTCCAAAAAACTATCATCTCATCACCAGCTGATGATATTCCGTATCGTGCAGGAACAGACGTCCAATATCCTCAAACATGCTGAAGCCGATTCGGCCGTTATCCGCCTGAAACATGAAGGCGATATGGTCAATCTTCAGATATCCGATAACGGGAAGGGTATCAGCATCGAACAGCAATCTCATGTCAAAGGGATCGGGCTCATCAATATCTCCAATCGGGTCAATGCATATAACGGAACCATGGAAATCATCACCACACCGGGTAAGGGTTGTACACTCGACATTCATTTTCCGGTGGAAGGACTTTCCGCCATGCTTGATCAACAACAATAGTTTGAGTGAGTCAAGATCCGGTCAATTAATCCTCCAAGGGATATAAGATGACTTTTACCATCTCATCATGCTGAAGGGTCTTTTTGAAATAATACCCAACCAGGCTTAAGCTGGATTCATCGGCCCATGTGAGTACTGGATATAAAGGAAAGAATTTTCTGAGCACAGGGTATTGAAAGTAATATCCCGATAATGAACAAACGGGATGTTGCTCAAGGTCTTGCCGGATACTGCCGAGCATATTGACTAAACTGTCTTCACTGATCACATAAGGGTTGAAAAAGGGAACGTAATAGCTGGTATAAAATCCCCGGTCGCTAAAGGCTTTCAGCAATGCGGGCCTCGATGACTCTATGATGAATTTGCCATCAAGGGAAAATCCCTCCCTGAGTTTGAGGGCTTCCTCCAGTGCGGGAGCAAGGTTGCCGCTATCAAGGTTCTTAAAGTCCATCCAGACAGCGCCGCCCGCAGCTCTTTTATTTTTTTCGGTCAGTAATGAATCAGCCCGCAGGGTAGACATACGACCGGAGTCATGATACACCAGGAATTTTCCGGATGCCCGATCGAAGTACGCGTCAAATTCGATACCGCCCCTCTTTTCAGGGACTTTATCCAACCATTCCGGTTGGTTGACCCCCCGCGTCCAGCTTTTTTCACCAACGTTTAGCGCCAGGGAGAGGGGTTTCACCATTGAAGGTTTTACTTTATCGGTAAATGGTTCGGGTAGTATGACACGGCTCATCCCTTTGTGCAGTATGATATCAGTGCCCAGTAATCCCAGCAGTATTAAAGCCGAAACAGTATATTTGTTTTTTATGAAACCTGGTAAGTTCATTCCGGGAGTTAATAAGTAAGGTCCGATTGAATGAAGAACCCGTACAGATACATTCAGCAATCGCTCAGCGCGCCGGCCCTATTCATATTAAAGCTACTCATTTTACATTTCCTGCTCAAATTGCTTTTTTTTTCGGTCAATTTTCCCGTTTCCGGTACCGGCGAATGGATGACGGTATCCATCACCGGTAAACTGATCTACTGGGCGATCACCAACGATCTCCTCGTTATTTGTTTGATTCAGCTGGCCTGGTTCATGGTATGGACCATCACAGGTTTTTTCAGGTCAGGATGGTTAACGGCCATAGTTTCCTGGATATTCATACTGGTGCATTTTGTGGCGCTTCTCCTGAATGTTGTGGATGTCTTTTATGTTCATTTTCAACGCCAGCGTGCCAATGCCGACCTGCTTTATGTAACGCAACACCCATTTCATAAAACACTGGTACATCATCCCTGGTGGACCTTGCTTTGTCTTATACTGGCCACCGCTCTGCTCTTTATTATTTACCGTTTTTACAGGGGCCTGAAACAACAGTATGATAAGGGCTGGAGGCCCTGGTTACCCGCGCTTTTCCTGGCTTTCCTGCTTTCATGTGTACTGTTCATTTCACCCGGCAGGCAGATGCCTACTTACCCGCTTGTCGGCCTCAGCAGTAACCAACTGATGTATGTGCAGAATTCTTTCCACAGCTTCCTCTATTCCGTTTACCGCAATCATGATGGTATGGTGAAACGGTTCAGGTATATGCCTGAAACCGAAGCTAAAATGATGGCAGCGGCCGAAAAAAGAAACAACCTGGTTTATGATTCCCATCCTAAAAAGAACATCGTGTTGTTCATCATGGAAAGCATTCCCCAGGATTTTTTTGACGAACAGGGTTCATATAAAGTGGCCATGCCCTTCCTTGATTCCCTGAAATCGCACAGCCTTTACTTCGACAGGGCGTACAGTTATTCGCATAATTCCAATAAGGGGATCGTGGCCATCTTGGGCGGGATGCCTACCCTGACGGAAATACCATTATACCATTCCACATACACCGGTCTTCCAATGACCGCCATCGGCAGCCGGTTGGCTGATTCGGGTTACAGGTCGATGTTCTTTATCGGTGACGATTACGACGATTTCGGGTTTGCAAAATGTACACACTGGATGGGATTCGACCGCTATTACAGTAAAGAGGATATTCCGGGCTTCAGGGGAATGGCTTCCCATACCATGGGTTTGCATGATGAGTATGTGCTCAGGTTCATGTTGGGTGAGTTGAACCGTCAGCAAGGCCCATTCTTCGCTGTACATTATAATACGTCTACTCATTATCCGAACGACCTGCCGGCTACTTACAGGGAAGTGTACCCGAAAGAAAACCGGTCGGACCAGATGAAGAGCATGTCTTATTACAATCGGTGTTTGGAAGAATTTTTCAGCAATGCTGCCCTGCAACCCTGGTTTCGCCATACGGTATTTCTTTTTTGTTCAGACCACTGGATGTTCCCCGATACGAAGTCGCCTGTCTCCGATGTGGTTCAGAGTTTCCGGATTCCCATTATGCTGTATGATCCGGAAAAGCAGGCAGGCGCAGTGATTCGGGAACCTGTGAGCCAACTTGATATGCTCAACACCGTCTTGGCCATTGCCGGGGACCGGGCCACCTATATTTCTTATGGAGAGAACCTGCTGGACACGGCGAGGTTGCAGAACCGGGTGATCATCAGCCGTGAAAATGCCAATCTCTACCAGGCATTCGACCGGCATTTTGTGTTGGGATTCAACCCGGTCAACGGAAAGGCGGAATTTTTATATGATATCCGGCAAGATCCCGGGCGTGTCAACAACCTGGTATCGGTGGCAATGTCAGACAAGAACAGGCTGGAAAAAAATATTCAGGCTTTCCTTCAAAGGGTATCGGCACAATACACCGATCCCAACTGGAAACGCTGAACAGCTGATTAACTGACCGAACTTCCATTGCCGGCTGCTTCATCCGGGCTGACAAAATGCAGTTTGCCGCTGCTGTCTTCAGCCATCAGGATCATGCCGTTGCTTTCGATACCGCGCATTTTTCGCGGAGCAAGATTGGTCACCACCACCACTTTTTTGCCAATGATGGCGGCCGGGTCAAAATGCAGGGCGATGCCGCTGACGATCGTCCTCTTTTCAAAACCAAGGTCAACTTCCAGTTTCAGCAGCTTATCGGCTTTTTCCACTTTTTCGGCAGAGAGGATCGTGGCCGTCTTAAGATCTATTTTGGCGAAATCATCGTAAACGATCTCCGCTTTTACGGCTGGTGCCGTATTTTTTTCCATTTGCCCGGTTGTTTCCATATTTTTTTGCTGCGATAATGCTTCGCTTTTCTTTTTTAATTTATCTACCTGTTCGGCTACTTCGCTGTCTTCCATTTTACGGAACAGCAGTTCAGGCGCCCGAAGGGAATAGCCTACGCTTAAAAGTTTGGTTTTGCCTGCATTTTCCCAGTCAAGGATCTTATCCACCACCTTCATCATACGGCAAAGGGTAAGCGCCGTATTGGGCAGGAATGGATTGGCGAGGATGGCCAGGTTGGCTGTCAGTTGCAGGCAGGCATGCAGGCTATTGTCGATTTTTTTGCGGGCCAGCGTTTTTTCTTCTTCGGTTGCCTCGGGCTTATCCAGTGTTTTGGCCAGGATCCAGGGTTCTTTTTCCTGCATATAACGGTTACCCTTACGTGCCAGATCGATCAGTTCAAAAGGGCGTCACGAAAACGGTATTGTTCGATATGTTGTTCGATCAGTTCTTTGGTAGATTTTTGCGGCGGCCAGTATGTTTTTGTCTGCTTCATCCAGCATATCGGTATGAAGAGGCGGAACTTTGCCGTTGCACAACTTGTGCATCAGAACGAAAGTGCGGTTGACAAAGTTTCCGAATATCGCCACCAGTTCGCTGTTCAGCGCGTCCTGGAATCCTTTCCAGGTGAATTCGCTGTCCTTGGTTTCCGGGGCGATCGCTGTCAGGTAATAACGCAGCGCGTCCACCATCATGCCTCCGCCGTTTTCTTTTTTCACAAAGTCCTGGATATAATCTTCCATTTCAATGCTCCAGCCGCGGCTGGTGCTCATTTTATCGCCCTCCAGGTTCATGAACTCATTGCTGGGTACATTGTCGGGCAGGATATATCCCTTCAGCTTCAGCATCACCGGGAAGATGATGCAGTGGAACACGATATTGTCTTTACCAATGAAATGGACCAGTTTGGTGTCTGGGCTGTTCCAGTATGGCGTCCAATCTTTGCCGTTATCAATGGCCCATTGTTTGGTGGCGCTGATATATCCGATCGGGGCGTCAAACCATACATACAGCACTTTTCCTTCACTGCCTGGGATATTCTCCGGTAAACTAACGCCCCAGTCTAGGTCGCGTGTGACGGCGCGCGGATGAAGGCCGGCATCCAGCCAGCTCTTGCATTGACCAAGTACGTTTGTTTTCCAGTCTTCCCGGTGATCTTCGAGTATCCATTGTCGCAGGAAGCCTTCGTGTTTATCCAGGGGCAGGAACCAGTGGGTGGTCGATTTTTTAACAGGCGGCAACCCGCTTAATGTGCTCCTGGGGTTGATGAGCTGTTCAGGACTGAGTGAAGTGCCGCATTTTTCGCACTGGTCGCCGTAGGCATTGTCATACCCGCAAACGGGGCAGGTTCCTTTGATATACCGGTCGGCCAGGAAAGTTTGGGCCGATTCATCAAAATATTGTTCCGTTTCCTTTTTCTCCAGCAGCCCCCGATCGTTCAGCGAGCTAAAAAACTCCCTGGCGGTCTCATGGTGCAGCGGATCCGACGTACGGTGATAGATGTCAAAGGAAATACCCAGGTCGGCCATGTTGTGTTTCAGCAACTCATGGTATTTGTCTACAATGGCCCGGGGGGTTGTATTTTCCTTCATGGCCTGTATGGTGATGGCGGCGCCATGTTCGTCGCTGCCGCATACGAATACCACATCTTTTTGCTGTGCCCTGAGGAACCGGGCATAAATGTCGGCAGGCAGGTAAGCACCTGCCAGGTGTCCGATATGTTTGGGCCCATTGGCATAAGGAAGGGCCGAAGTGATCAGGTATCTGCTTGGGTTGTTCATATGTAATGTTCCCGGCTGAAGCATCATGTCCGGCTCCAGAACGCCTTTCTGCCGGATGGCAGTTAGGGCACTTCAACCAGTTGCTATTGCCCGGCCGGAAGGGAGCAAAAATACCGTAAACAGGTGCATTGCCCAAATCATTTGCCCGG